>NZ_FIZY01000036.1 GCF_900060185.1 Grimontia marina
ACAAAGCACACAAGGTTTATCCCTACCTGCTGCGTGATATCGATGTCACTTATCCAAACCAAGCTTGGGCGATTGACATCACGTACATCCCCATGGCGAAGGGGTTCCTGTATCTGGTGGCCATTATCGACTGGTATAGCCGCAAAGTACTGGCTTGGCGCTTGTCGAATACGATGGATACAAGCTTTTGCATTGAGGCTCTCGAAGACGCACTGCAACACTACGGGCCGCCCGATATCTTCAATTCAGATCAAGGCAGCCAGTTTACTAGCGCTGAGTTTACTCAGAGATTAATCGACCATGATGTACGGATAAGCATGGATGGGAAAGGACGCTGGGTCGACAACGTGTTCATCGAGCGATTATGGCGTAGCTTGAAATATGAGGAGGTTTACTTAAAAGCCTATACCACCCCCCGAGAAGCTGAACTTGAAATCGGCCACTACATGGTGTTCTATAACGAAGAGCGTAACCATCAGGGACTCAATGACCTTACTCCTGATGAAGCCTACTTCGGCAGGCAAAGATACGCAGCATGAGCGGGATCAAACACTTAAAAAATTAGCTTGTGTGTCCAACCAATGGGGTCCACTTCTCTAACGTTTCCGCAGTGACACTTTAATTCCATTCGATGATTCCCTGTATTCACCTTTCCATTCAAAAAGGTCGGTGATACATAACGAATACCGCACTAGTACGGCTCTTCGGTTACTGTCCAACAACTTTGCATACACTGTATGTATCAATAATGTTAATTTCTACAAATTGGCCCTTTCACACGATACTCCCAAAAGAGAAGGGGACTTTCAGCAATGTGGCTGAGCGCAAACTCTCAGCTCGCGGTTTTCTGGTAAAAATCGAATACCTTGAATGTGGGCTTATACCTATCTATTCGATTGAAAGGCAGCGCTTTTTCGAAGTAGAAGCCTTGGATATATCTCACGCCCATGCTTTTTAATTTAAGGTACTGGATATCTTTTTCTACGCCTTCAGCCACGCAGGTTAGTCCGAGGTCATTACACATGGTAAAGATGTTTTTGCAGATGTGATATCCCTTTTCTGATTCAATATTGTCGATCAGTGATTTATCAATCTTAACGGTGTTCATTGGAAGGAAAGTAAGCGTTTCAAAGGAGCTGTAGCCAACGCCGAAATCATCAAGTGAAATATCAAATCCACTATCGTGGAGTCGCATAATGTTAGAAATAGAACTTGGGCTTTTTACTGATTCACGCTCAATAATTTCGAACTCTACATTTAGCCCTTTTAGTTCATTGATAATTAATCCTATGGCTTTGTTATCAGTCATGGTGTCAGGGTGAATATTGATAGCAACCTTAGGGTTGAAACCGCTGAGTTGCCATATTTGATAGTGCTTTTTCAATTCTCTACATACCCAAAGATCAATGATGCTTGCTAAGCCTGCGAGTTCAAGTGACTCAAGGAAGAACGGGCCAGAGATTGTTCCGTCGTCCTTTCGAATTCTGAGCAGTGCTTCATAGGAACTGCAATGTTGATCAATGATATCGATTTTGGGTTGGTAGTGGACGGCGAGCTTATTTGAGCTTATGAAGTTGATAATTTTATCGACTTCCAGATTGGATTTGATGATTTTGGATTCTGAAATATTTGATTTAATCCCCTCGGTTGACTCCATCAGCTCTATCATTTCCAGATTATTTTTAAGGTTTTCAACGTGGTTTGAAGAAGACTGTGCCAATGAATATCGCTTGATAAACGGTGTGTAAACAATGATACCAACGACAACGAGCACCACTTGAAGGAGGAGGGCGCTTCCGTTACCTCCTGTGGCGATGAATGCATTGATAAATATCGGTGTAATCCAGGAAACCTGGTTGTTGACGAAAGTAATGCCGAAGAAGTCTAGAAAGAAGAAAGCGATAGCAATATTAAGCAGTGGAATGGTGATGAAGGGGATAAGTAGAAACCTGTTAAGGACAATGGGAAGTCCATAAATGAGTGTCTCATTGATATTGAAAATAGCAAATGGGAGCGAGATTTTGGATATTTGGGTGATATGTTTGCTCTTTGAATATATCAGTGCCGCAAGAATGAGTGATAGCCCTGCCCCTGAACCGCCGAATACGATGAATACATCATAAAAAGCTTGATACGAAACATTGTTAATAAGGATGTTATTGATGCTGTCGTTAGGCTCGATGATGGAGGGTGTGTTGGGACCGTGAGCCCCGAAAAACCAGAGAATTTGTGAGCCTAGTGTTCTTAGTGCCATAACCGACAAAAGGTCAAGATCCAAAAAGCTGAAGTTGATACTGCTTGCAATAGTTTCTAGCCCTTTCAACACGATTAAATAAGTCACAATCGAGAAAAAATAGATGATGACAAATGGTTTTAGGTGGAAAAAGACGTGACTAAGCTGACCGTTTGACAACTTCAGGTCTTTTTCAAATTTAGGGATGATATTGAACAGTACGATAGAGACGATAGGAATGATAAGCATAAAGAAAGAAACGCCAGCTTCATTCAGTAGCGATTGAGAGTTGTGAGCATTTATTATGGACTCAATGGTGATAAAAATAGCGAATGATAACGTGATGATAAATATATTGTTTATGTTATTGCGTTTTGAAAAGTGGAACGCGATTGATGTCATTAAAATGACGGGAAAGAAATTGCTCATGTAGCCTATGATTTTCGAGAGCAGTGCGTTATTGATAAATGACGAACTCAAGCCTGTTAAGAGTAATAGTTGGTTTATCAGAACGATAATGGAGGATATAACTAAATAGGGGACTGTGCTGATAAACGACTCTTTTATCGCCATGAAAAACACGTCTCTTCTTAATCTCTTGATTTTATCCACGATGCTTTCCCCAAACGATTGTCCTAGGTTGACCCTCCCTTAAGCTCAACAACTATCAAGCGGTTGGTCACTGATAGTTTTAGCTTTGATTGTTATGTTTCATATTTGAAGTTAAAATAAATTAACAATATGCATTTAAAAAGAGACAAAATTGTCATTTAATTTTACACATCGTCTTTGTTTGTACTTATTGTAGGTTTTGTCTTTTGGGGTTCGTATGGACGTGATGAGAGTGTAGTATGTGGTGCAGATGACAGAGCTCCATGACCGCATTCCAACGAGTGAGTTCACGACAGAGGAATAAGCATTGCTCACCCCTAATTTTTGTTCTCGCCGTTTGGAGATTCGTGTCTGTATTTGAGCTTAAACTATCTCAAAAAATACAGACTAAAGCTTTTATAGGGGCGGGAAAACAGTGGAATGTGCGTGAGTGGTAAGGGCCTTCATAACGAATAAAAAAGAATTGGAAGGCCCTGTCCGTTGTTAAGGTCATCGCGTTATATCGCGATCTTTCAAATACAGCGTAATTGCTTAGTGAACCGTTACCTTAACGAGTGAGTCCGGTTCCAACTCAATGTAGAAATTACCTTTCTTTAGTCCGTCAAGATACTTAACATATACCGACCCTTTTACCGGGCATTTCTTGTGGTACTGCAGTTGGATAAGCTCACCGTGTTTGTTCATGCAAATCATACAAAGCTCCTCAACTCACTTCTCTAAATTGTTTTTCTGCACGCTACCAGTATCCATTCGTTGTCGCTCGTCACTCCTTGTTACGCTACGTTGTACCGTTTTGTCTGAAGCAACGTACAGGCCAACTTTTCTAAGAGATTCCTAAAAAACAGATATATCAATAGGTTAATGTTCATCTGTTGACATATTTTAGTAGTGCCTAGGTTTACCGTCTTATTGCAAAATGATTTTCATAATGCAATTGCAAAATAGGCCTATAAGTGTGGTTAATTTCATTTAATTCAATCATTTGTGAAATTTATATTTGTGCGTGTATTTTCCTACATGAATAAAAAACGCCACCTTACATTATAGTAAGATGGCGTCAAGTAGAGAGATGGATGGTTAGAATCGATATGTGACGCCGACTGAGCCAAAGAGTTCACTGGCGTTGTAAAAATCGATGTTTGAATCTGTATTGTTGTAGCCTGCCAGAGTCACGAATGAAAGCGGCTGAACTTCAAATAAGTGTGCGTATTCGTAGGCTAGAAAAGCGCTGTATTCTCTGTCATGGCGGACTGCACCAAAGATAGGATGAGGTGCATCGTAATCGCGGGAATGGTATTTACCCGTTAGTACGATTTTATTGCGACCTGCGAAGCTGAAGTAGCTTAGTTCTCCACCGTAAGATTGGTGAGACATGGCGTCCCCGTCAGATTCATTATTCATATATATGAATGCTGGCGTAATGCCCAATCCTTTACCCAGGAATTGTCGGTAACTCAATTTGGAGTAGAAGGTGTCACCACTGCGTTTAAGGCTCTGCTGGTCATTAGTTGAAAGCCCAAGCGAGCGACCACTTTGTTCGTGTTCGATATCGGTTTGAGCGTAAGCGATATCCAGAGAAAGCATGGAACCGCCAATACGATCCAGTTGCAGACGGTATGCGTCGCCGGATTTTTCTGTCTTACTTCTAGGTGTTCCAACCGCAAATGGGTCTTTCCAGACATCTGTGGCTAATACAGTTGGTAGGTAAGAAACGGATACTCTTGTTCCTGAATCCAACGCTTGGCGGTAGCCCAATTCCATTGCAATGGTACCCACGGCGATATCGTCGCGGGAGGTACCCACGAAAATTTGCTTATCAAGTCCTTGCCCGAAGGTATATGACAAACCGCCAAGCACACCAAAGATAGAATCGGTTTCTTGGCTTCCCTCAGAATTGAGGGGAGCGTCCTTTTTAGCATGACCTTTGGTTGATAAATTGGAGTCAGTAGATGTCATCCCCCCGATAAAGGAAATTTCACCACTGAGCCCACCTTTATCGGCCAGTCCAGCATGTGCAGCAAAAGGGATAAGCGAAATACTGACGATAAGGGGCTTAGTTATTTTCATTCGTACTCTGTCCCTAACAGAATGTGTAGAAGTGCATATGTTAACAGAGTGAACGATACAAAAAACACCCAAAACCTTTCGTGTTATTGCAACTTTTACTCATGCTCCGATAATGTTTTGGTTGCGATCTCTGGTGAGTCGGGTTTGTCACGGTTGAATGCGTTCATGGGGCCATCAAGAGAGGTCTATCTTGCGGACGAGGTTCACTAATACGTCAATTTTGTTATTTGATAGCTGTCTGTAATCGAAATACGGACAGATAAATATAGGCAGCGACGGATGTTTGGCGAACTCATTGTTCAACCAGACGCATTTTTCTGAGAGGCCGAGATTTAGGGCATGAGTGCGTCCGGCAATGACGTGAATACCCCCATTTTTTGTTCTTTCTTCTACATCCCACTCACCAAATAAGAGCGCAGTTTTACTTTCGTTTTGTAATAAGGCCTGGTCCCTATAGCTTTGCCAGCTTGAAAAGCCTCTTGGCCTTAATGGCGATTGCTCTGGGAAAGCACATAACAATTTGGCGAAAACGTTGAAGACTTTTCGCCAGCCATTTCCGCCGATTTCTCCAAGTAATTTGATATCTCCAGCATCCAATATTTTGATACTGCCGCTTGAGGGCAGGTCTCCCCACAATGCTTCAGATGGCGGTGCTTTTTCTACATAGACGTTAATGCGGGCTGTTTTGTCGCCAAAGGCATAGTGATTCACATGATTTCCTATTTATTGTTTTGCACGAAATCGATAAAGGCTCGGTCGGCTAGAGATAGGTAACCATGTTTACGCCAAGCTATGGCAATGTCTAGTGTCACAGGCTGTTCGAAAGGAATGGGCGTTAATCCTGGCTCGTGATCGGTCACTAATTCAAGCAGCGCGGTGATGGCAAATCCGTGTCGGACAATATTCAGAATCATGGCTAACAGGTTCGTTTCAAATGAGAGTTGTGGAGAGATTTTGTGAATGGCACAAATCTGGTCGATGAACTCCCGGTGAAAATAGCCTTTCTTGAACATGACCAATTCTTCATTGAAGAACTCCTGAAAACTAATTGATTGTCTCTCAGCAAGTGGATGGTCTGTTGAAGTGACTGCCACCATTTGGGATGAAATCAGGTATGTCGTTTCAAGTGCTGGCGGAACATCCTGGTTGTGTATCACGCCAATATCCAACTCACCATCCAACAGCATTTGGCGAATCGACTGTGTCCCTGCCTCGACGACACTCAGTTTGAGATCGGGGTAACGGCTTTTAAAGCCCATTAGAATAGAAGGAAAGAAGTAAGAGCCAAGCATGCCAGGTACACCGACACGGACTTCGCCTTTTTGTAATCCCCGAAGTTCTGCCATGGCGGTATTGGCGTCTTCGACCTGTTGGAGTACGCGGTGGGCATGGGTTAACAGAACTTCGCCTTCATGCGTTAGGTGAACCTGGCGTTCATTGCGGTCAAACAGTGGAAGGCCAATGCTCTGTTCTAGCTTTTTAATTGCAATACTGAGCGCGGGCTGGGCGATGTTCAATTGTCTCGCGGCACGGGTGAAGTTCTTCTGCTCAGCCACGCAGGTGAAGTAGCGCAATTGGCGAATGTCCATTCCGACTCCTCATATTCGTCCTCTTGGAAGCTGTGCGCTCGTGAGGTAGCGACAAATCTAATGACTTGGTTATATATAAAAGATCTTACCTCTATATACTTAATATACTTCTTTTATCATAGGTGTATTGATAAGTTCACTGTGTATTGAGAAAAAACAGCGAAAAATATCATGATTGAATTACAGACTCCCGCATACAGAAGAGCTGCCTTCGCATTGTCATTTGGCTCTTTTCTTGTGTTCTGTAATCTCTATCTTTTCCAGCCATTACTGCCGGTATTTGCAGGCGCATTTGAAGTGACAGCAACCAAAGCCAACTGGCTTTTAGCCTCTTCAACATTGGGATTGTCTGTCAGCTTAATTCCCTGGGCAGTCATTTCTGAAAAAGTCGGGCGACGTCCGGTAATGCTATTCAGCTTGGTGTTAATGCCACTTGTTGGCGTGCTATCACTTTTTATTGATTCATTTTGGGGCTTGGTGGCGGTTCGAGGTTTAATGGGTATCGCGCTGGCAGGTTATGCTGCGGTTGCGGTGGCCTATATGGCGGATGAATTTAGTCCAAGAGCTTTGGTTGTTGCTGTTGGGGGATACATCAGCGCAAACTCACTGGGCGGAATCTTCGGTAGGCTTTCTGGCGGTACGTTAGCAGACTTTTTCGGCTGGGAAGGTGCGGTCGCTGCTATGGCTACATTCACTGCGTTAGGTATGGCTTTGGTTTATTACCTGCTGCCACCTCAAAGTCAATTTACGGCCTCACAAGACTCTGTCTTCAAGCAATTCCGCTGTATCGGGCGACACATTAAAACTCTGATTCTTTGGGTGGCGATGGTTGTCGGTGGGATCAACTTTGCGCTATTCGTGAACATCTATTCTGTTACTACCTTCCGCTTGCTTGAGGCTCCATTTGATCTGCCTGTTAGTATCGCTTCTGCCATTTTCATCTGTTATCTGGCCGGTACGTTAACTTCAACGTTGAGCGGCCGTTGGGCGAACCGTTACTCACCAATTACGGGTATGACTATCGGCACGTTGGTTACGCTAACGGGCGTACTCATTGCCAGTATTGAGCACTCGGCGGCAGTGGTCATTGGTCTTCTGGTTGTGAGCGGTGGTGCATTCTTCACTCACTCTCTTGCTTACGGGTGGGTCAGTCGGCGTGCTGTGCAGGGAAAAGCGACAGCGACTGCTTTGTATCTGGTTCACTATTACGTGGGTGGCAGTCTTGGGGGGTTCTATCTCATCGGATGCTGGGAGATGGGGGGCTGGCATGCCGTTACATTTGGTGCGTTGTCACTGGCTGCAGCAAACATTGTGTTGATTCAGTTGCTTGGTGCGAAAAACAAAAAGGTCTCTTTGCAGGAGCCTTGTTAATACCCCGCAAGACTTCGGATGGCTCAGTTCACCAATTCCAGCCAAGGACGCTTCTGGCCTTCTTCTATTAACTCATCAACTCGGTCATAGGTACTGCTTTGATCTCGGCCCGAATTTTTGGCTTTAAAGAGAGCTTGATCTGCTTGTTCAAGAATCACAGATAGGTCGTCGTCCTTGCAAAGGCTGGTGCTAATTCCAATAGAGATTGTCACTTTCAGGGGCTCTGACAAGCCTTCCACTTCGATCCGCATATCTCGAATAAGAGCCATAATCCGATTGGCAACATGTTGGGCGTTATCTGCGCTGCATTTTGGCAGAAAGAGAATAAATTCTTCTCCGCCAAACCGTCCGAAAATGTCACTTTTACGCTGCGTTTCCTGAACCGCCTGAGTGAATGCTTGAAGCACAATATCCCCGGCATGATGGCCGTATCTGTCATTGACGCGTTTGAATCTATCTAGATCCATCAATAGTACAGAATAAGGACGCGACTTGGTTCGTGTATTTTCAAAATCCCGTTTGGCCAGCGTGAGAAGCATCCGGCGGTTGTAGATACCTGTGAGAGGATCTAGCGTCGCGTGTCGATAAAGTCTGAGCATCATGTGTAACTTGGAAGTCTGCGTCCAAATGACCAGAAAGCCGATCACGGTCTGCAGCCAGTAAAGAGTAAACGTTTCGAAGGACAACAAAGCACCGCTCTGCGCATCAACATAAATTTGGGACACGGCGATAATTAGCATGACGCAAACTGACTCTTTCACTGTCAGGGGGAGAATGGTCAGGATCACCACATAAACAAAGGGAAGCAAGTTGTAGCAGTAACTGAAGGCATCAATACTGTGCGGATAACCTAGTGCATGGTTGGTCAGCATATAAAACAAATTTAGGCTGACAACAAGGGCAAAAATGGCATTTCGACAGGCATTGAGTGTGCTGCGTTGGCTTGTCAACCAACCAATGAAAAACAATACGGCAGAAAGCTTGAGACGGAGAATGGCAAGGGGAGCCGATGCTTGATCGAGAAGCAGGGCGTCAACAGGGATCCACAGAATGCACAATGCTGCCCACAGGTAGCAAAGGGCAACAATGCGGATACGCAAATAGGTTGCTCGGGTCGTACTAAAGGCTGATGCATGATGCTTGGCCGTTAGCAGTTCTCCCAACTGGGCTTTGTAATATGATAAGGACAATTCCATATCCCGGACGTGACTTCCTGCCTGTTGAAGTTTTAGGGTTTCTCAGAAAACTAACTGTTTTAGGGCAATATCTTGAACCACGTTCATATTTGCAGCTCCTATATAAAAACAGTTACATATTCATGCGGGTGAAAGCAAAATAATGGTCAATTTCTGTGAGCGTCTCAACATTTTAACGCACAAAAGGTATGGTTTTTATTCCCGAAAAATCTGAAAATTAAGAATTCAGAACGTTTGGGTATATAATCGGTGCTCATTTGATCTGGGTGATAGTAGATGTACGAGATTTTTAGCGCCGTAACGCTTGCTGGTGTGTTGGGGGCGCAAGCTGTTTTGACTTTAGTTCTGCTGAAAGGGGACATTTGTCCAGGGCAGCGAGGACGTTTGCATAAGGCTTTCTGGTTTTTGGTTGCAGGCTGGTCAATCACCATTCCTTTCTCGCCATTTTCAGCCTTACCTTTTATTACCCTAGGCTTTTTTTCCTTCCGTTCAAAGTCGGGTAAAACCCGCCAAACTGGCCCAGTTCCACTGTTGCATCTATCAAACGGTTTTGGCGTGTTGGCACTGCTGATGGCAGGTACCGAGCAAGGCTTGTTGGCAAGCTTAATGATGCTTTCTCAGGTTTTATTGGTAGGTGCCATCACTGCACATTGCCTGCTTGTTAGGGCACGTTCCCGTCTTCAGGCATTCCACCGTATCCTACCAGTGATTGGTGTTGTTGCGGCGATGCTTACTGCAGTGACATTGGCGGTAAGCAGCATGATGCTGGAACCGGAAGTTGCTAATTCTCTTGTTAACTCGGTGCTGGTTAGTCTTGGATTGGCAATGGCTGGAGTGTTGGTTTGGGCTTCTCATCTACTCCACCAGACAACGCCACATATCGCACAGCTTTGTGTTTCACTGGTGGTGATCGGGTGCGCATCAGGCGTGGCATTGTCGACGATGATCTAGTTGGCGTGGAAGCCGGAAAACTGGCTGTCTCAGCAACAATAAATAGGCACGTGAAGTGCCTTTTTATGGCCTGATTCTCTCTGGCGGGGGCAATAGTCGTTCTATGCTTTAGTTATGTATCCGCGAGGACTACCATCATGGAAATACATAACCTTGCTCACCTCGATAGCGCCATTATGTATGGCATTGTCAATGAAAAGCTTCGCCTCGAATGCTCTTCATTGGATGAATTAGTGTCACAATTTGATCTGGACTTACAGGAATTCCAAGCCAAAATCGATGCCATGGGGTGCTACTACGATCCGTTGGTGAATCAACTTCGCCAGAAATAGTCCTTAGGGGGCTGTTGGTCTTTGGTGGTTAAATTTTGTTCTCGCTATAAGCGTTTTAGGCGCGGCGAGGTGTGTGCCACCTAGTCATTCTAAGCAAATACACCTCAACAAAGCATAAAACGCTTAGAGTACGGGACGCGCAGTCGAACCCTTCGGGCAGCGTTTGTGGGGATTTTATGCAAGGCAGAGGCTTCGATGTGTAGCTCGCCTACATGAGAAGCTGATAACACAGCAGAAATTTCCCACAAACGCTGCAAAAATCATCACCAAAGGCCAACAGACTCTATAACTATACGCGCTTGATTCCTTCCAGGTGCGTGTGGCACTGATTTCGGGCTGTAGAAAAGAATGCCTGCAGGTAAGGACGCTGCGCCTCCTGGTTTCTTACGGCGGCAAACAAACGTCGCCATAGTCCTTTACCCAGCGGCCTGTCGACGACTAACCCTTGTCTTGAAAACTCACTGATTGCCCAATTGGGTAGCGCCGCCACACCAAGACCTGCCGTTACCATTTGAATCAGCATCAGGGTGTTATCTGCTGACTTAAAGTTGACGGGTTCTATGCCTGCTGGTTGCAAAAAGTGCTTAATCACATCCATTCTTTGGCGTTGAACCGGGTAGGTGAGCAATGTTTCACCGGCCAAATCTTCTGGCTCAATACGCTTTTTCTTTGCTAGCGGGTGGGTATCTGCCAACACCAATCGCATCTCGAAATCAAAGAGAGCTTCGTAGTGAATTTCGCTGCGCGGAGCGATATCTGAGGTAATCACTAAGTCTAGCTCGCCACCCGCAAGCGCGGGTAAAGGTTCAAAGCCAAACCCTGATGAGAAATCCAGCGTGACGAGAGGCCAGCTGATTTTGTATTCCTTGAGCGCGGGCATCAGCCATTGGAAACAGGAGTGGCACTCAATCGCCATGTGCAGCCGACCCTGAGCATCCTCTTTCAAAGCGGCTAGTTCGGTTTCTGCCTGAGCAAGTCTTGGCAGAACGTTATCCGCCAGTTTCAACAACACCTGACCCTCAGCAGTAAAACGTACCGGTCGGGTTTTACGCAGAAACAATGGGGCACCAATGCGTTGCTCTAAGTCCTTCAATTGATGACTCAATGCGGATTGAGTCAGACACAATTGTGTGGCGGTTGAGGTCAGCGACCCTGTATCTCTCAGAACCGCCAACGTACGTAAGTGTTTTACTTCTAGCATGAATTTTTCTCAATATCAGATTGAGCAATTTGAGTTTGTTTTATGCACTCTAATGAATCAGTGTGGACATGTAAACATCTGGACGGCTAAAAAAAGCAAAGTGCCATGACCACAACGCATATTCTTGGTTACCCTCGTATTGGTAACAAACGTGAACTGAAATTTGCACTCGAGCATTACTGGAAAGGTGAAATCAGCCAACAGGGATTGCTTGATGTGGGTGCAACTATTCGCCATCAAAACTGGCAAATGCAAAAGGACGCAGACCTTTTGGTGACTTCGCTGGTACGACTAAGTACTGCAAACCAGTCTGACTTTAGGCCATATTCCAAAACGTCATCGCAATGGTCATCCGGATTTGGATACCTTGTTCCGCATTGCCCGTGGTAAAGCCCCTACGGGTTGCAGTTGTGCGGCATCAGACATGACGAAATGGTTTAATACCAATTACCACTATATTGTTCCTGAATTCAAAAAAGATGATGAATTCAATCTGAGTTAGAGCCAAATTTTCGATGAGGTCAACGAGGCAAAAAGTCTGGCCACAAAGTAAAGCCTGTTATTATGGAGCCAATTTCTTATCTCTATCTGGGTAAAGAAAAGGAATCAGGCTTTAACCGTCTGGATCTGCTTCCTCGTCTACTTTCCGTTTATCAGAAGATTTTTACCAAGTTTAAAGCGCTAGGTGTTGAGTGGGTGCAGATTGATCGGCCATCCGTGAGGGCATGCCGCTAAAGGCGAGTGATTGGAAAACCTATCTGGATTGGGCGGTGAATGCATTTAAGGTCTCTGCAGCAAGTGCGGCATCGGATACACAGATACACACTCATATGTGTTACAGCGAGTTCAATGACATCATTGAATCGGTTGCAGCGCTCGGCGCAAATGTCATTACCATCGAAACCTCGCTCTGACATGGAGTTACTGCAGGCTTTCGAAGAATTCGCTCACCCGAATGAAATTGGCCCGGTTGTGTATTACATCCACTCGCCAAACATTCCCTCGGTAGAAAGCATTGTCGGGCTGCTAGAAAAAGCGCGTAAAACGATTCCTGAACAGCGTTTGTGGGTGAATCCAGATTGTGGCTTGAAAACTCGCAACTGGACAGAAGTTGAAGCTGCATTGACCAATTTGGTCGAAGCTGCAAGAAATGTTCGTGCCACTGCCCAATAATCCTATTAAGCAAAAATCCGAACCTGAATCCTGGTTCGGATTTTTCGTATTTATACCATCGAGTTTCCCGTATCGAACGCCCAATGCTGGCGGGATCTAAGATTATGTTCAACAATTAGTTAACACATAACAGGGACGATGAAGGGATGGCGAAGCGGGTTTTATATTCAACGATACTTACAGTCTTTGTTGGGCTGTTTTTTTCGTTCCTGGCTGCCATGTCTTTGTATCAGTCAGAACGACAGTCTATCGAACATGAAATCCAGAAAGATGTAGAGAATGCAGCGCTTTCGCTTGGACGTGAGCTTAACATCGGTATCGAGCTCATGTATGCCTTGAGAAATCAGATTGTGATGGATGAAGGCATTAATGAAAATGTGTTTGTTAGCCTTTCTCAGGCCGTCATGGATAGACACCCTAACATCCATGCAATGGAGTGGGCAGAAGTTGTCAACGAAAGCGATCGGGAACTCTATGAAGCAGAAGCTGCGTTGGAATTTGCCTTGTTTGAAATAGTCGAACTCAATGAGGAAGGTAATCTTGTTTCTGCCGTTCAACGCAATCGCTACTTCCCCGTCAGGTACATCCATCCTTATGAACTAAACCAAAACGTGTTGGGGTTTGATCTGGCATCCCGTCCTTCAATGAAGGACGCGCTGGAAATGAGTTGGTACCGAGGCGTACCCATTGCCACGCCTGCGATTCGCCTAAAAAGGGAATTTGAAGATCACAGTGGCTTTTTGATGTTGTTACCAGTGTTTTTTGGCGATCCTGAAACAGATGCAGACAGGGAAGACGCGTTACGTGGATTCTTGGTTGCTCTGTTTGATGTGTCCGATATCTTCGACTTGGCGATTAACAACACGGTTAAAGAATCGATTAATCTCGAGCTGGTGGATAAAGGCTTATCAGAGCAAAGTGATGTGATTTTTTCCAACGTCGTGGACTTGGGAGAGCCGCCCGTGGAAGCTTTGACGTATGAGTCTGACCCGATTTTCTTTGCCGGCCGCGAGTGGTCGTTGCGTGGTACACCTTCTGCTTCCTACGTTCATTCACGAATGAGCATTTTCCCGCACCTTATTTTCTTTATCGGTGTGTTGATATTTTCCCTACTTGCCTACCTATTGTACATGCTGCAACACCGCGCCTTGACGATTCAAAGGCGTGTGGATGAGAAAACACGAGAGCTTAGAGACGCGAATAAGAAGCTGGAAAAACTTTCCAAAAGTGACGGGCTCACAGGGTATTACAACCGCGATTATTTCGAGCAGACTGTGGAAGCAGAAGTCCGCCGGACTCAAAGGGATAATCTCTATATCAGCCTGATGATCATTGAAATTGACAATATGTCGAAGTACAACGCTAAACATGGCAGGGTGGCGGGTGACAAAGCGATACGCCTTATCGGCTCGGCGATTTCAGATACGATGAAGCGTCCCGGTGACTTGCTTGCCCGCTACAGCGGAGAAGCATTTGCCGTGCTTATGCCTAACACCAAAGATGGCGGGCCTTTGGCAGAGGCTTGTATAGAAGCAGTAAAAATCTTGCGGCTACCATTCGATAAAGAAGTGGGCTCTCAGATTATTTCTATTTCGATAGGTGGTGTCACTATCAATGATGCAAGGTCATTAGAAGTGTCTAAGGTGTTGGCCTATGGTGAGATAGCACTGGGGAAAGCCGTGGCCGAGGGAAGAGGTAAATTTCACTGGGTTTATATTCCCGAAACCATTCAGCCTCCCGGAGGAGGCTTTTAGAAACACCCGAAGTCGCTTACCGGGTGTTTGAATCACTGGTTAGTGGGATTAATTCACCCAGTCACGCAGTTGGAAAGACAATACGTGCTCGCCGTTTTCCAAAACCAGAGTTTGTTTGGTCAGCGTCACATCACTCCAATCGCTCAACACATTCGTCATGACACCTTCCAGTTTCATTGCTGGTTCAGGGCACGCCATCATGGTGCTTGCCATTTTGTCGATGCGGAATTTGTCGCCTTTCAGCTCTCCTTGACCAAAGTAGCGGTTACAACCACCATGGCCATTTGCAGTGAATGACTCACCAATTTCGAGGCTAGGTGCTGCAAAGCCTTCTGGCAGGTTCAGTGGTTGACCATCAACGCTTTCTAAAACCCAGTTGTGGTGCTGCATGTTTGCCTTAGACACTTCCATTGCGTCACCTTTGCCCGAAGTGCTGGTTGCACAGCCTGCCAGAATTGCTGGTGCGATCAGCATTGCGATTGCCATCTTTTTCATTATCAACTCCAGATTGATCTCTGAGTGTTTCTACATTTCGTCACGTAGAGACAGCGCCTGATTGGCTTGGTTCAATATTTTGGTTTCGCGATTATTATGAATCTTAGTTGCTTAGCAAGTCAGAAATCTGTCAAATCAGTACTAAATTGTGGAACTTGGACAAGGTTTGTTCGTTTTAAGAATTGTCTCAACGATTTGTTAACCTAAAGATCGATATTTTATAAATATCAGCCAGTTGGATCTGGTGGATTTTTAACGCAGAAATAAAAAATCCCCCGCTAGACGGGGGAATAATCCATCGCGATTGTTATACCAAAACAACCTGAAGATGCTCGTATTCAGAGGTCATTAATGCGTTCAATTCGAGGCAAATTTCATGAGGAATAGTCGTTCTATTTCCGTGGCTTTTAACCAAAATCGCCGTTTACATAACCACGGGTGCGATCGTCACGAGGATTGGCAAACAGATTAGCGGTTTCGTCATGTTCTACCAATTCGCCCATAAGGAAGAAGGCAGTGCGGTCAGAAATACGACGCGCTTGTTGCATGGAGTGTGTCACGATGACGATGGTGTAATTCTTCTTAAGCTCTTCCATCAAATCTTCGATTTTCTTGGTGGCGATAGGGTCGAGCGCTGAGGTTGGTTCGTCCATTAGAATCACCTCAGGCTCCATGGCAATGGTGCGGGCAATACACAAACGTTGCTGCTGGCCGCCAGAAAGGCCGAAAGCGTGGGACTTGAGGCGGTCTTTTACTTCATCCCAAAGTGCTGCACCACGCAGGCTTTTCTCAACCACTTCATCCAGTCTTTTCTTGTCAGTCACGCCCTGAGCGCGAAGACCGTACGCCACGTTGTCATAGATGCTCATGGGGAATGGATTTGGCTTTTGAAATACCATTCCCACCTTGATGCGGAGACTGGCAATATCGATGTTGCCGTAAACGTTCTCGCTGTCCATATCCAAGCGACCGTTAATTTTTACACCTTCAATTAAATCATTCATTCGGTTCAGGCAACGCAGCAGTGTTGATTTGCCGCAGCCAGAAGGGCCAATCAGTGCTGTGACTTTTTTAATTGGGATAGGCAGGGAAATATCTTTTAAGGCGTGGTTTGCGCCGTTGTTATAAAACAGGTTCAGGTTTTCGATATCGAATTTGTTTGCTGTGCTCATTGCAGTTGCAGTCATCATTGTGTTCTCTCCCGGGCTCAGTAAGTGGCCTTGCTAAATTTGCTGGCGATAATCTTGGTCAGCATGTTGATAAACAGCACGACAACAATCAGCACTGTCGCGGTGGCATACGCCTGGTTCCATTCGTGAATGGTGTAGAGCTCCTGGGTTAATTTGTAGAGGTGTACGGTTAATGTGCGGCCTGAATCCAGCGCACTTTCTGGGATACGTGCGACCATACCTGCTGTCAGAAATACCGGTGCAGATTCGCCAATTACCCGGCCTACACTCAAAATGATGGAAGTAACAATACCCGGCATGGCACTCGGTAGAATCAGTTTCCAGATAGTGTAGATTTTCGATGCGCCCAGACCATACGAGCCTTCTCGATAGGTTTGAGGCACTGCCATCAGCGCTTCTTCTGTGGTACGGATAATCACTGGCAGAATAAGAATGCTCAGCGTCAGTGCGCCAGACAGAATGGAGAAGCCAAGGCCAAGCACAGCAACAAAAAATGTCATACCAAACAAGCCGAAGATGATAGACGGGATACCCGCCAGAGATTCGGTGCAGAAGCGAATGACTTTCACGAGACGGCTGCCGACTTTCGCGTACTCAGTCAGATAAATTGCAGTCATGATGCCGATAGGGGCGGCGATAGCGATAGATGCGATAACCATATAAATGGTGGAGACAATCATCGGCCAGATACCTGATTTTTCGCCAATGCGGGTGTAATCACTGGTGATAAATGACCAGTCCACATATTGAAGGCCATTGCTCAGGATGTACCAGATAATCCAGAATAGGAAACCCACGGTCATTGCTGCTGCGCCCCAAACGGTAACCAGTGAAATTTTGTCTTTCATTTGACGGGTCAACATGGTCATTACCTCGCTTTTTCACAGTTAAGGTAAAGTAGGGATGCGTTCAGGATCATGATGAAGACCAGAAGTACGATACCTGTTGCGTAGAGAGCGCTGGCGTGGACACCTGATGCGTATGACATTTCCAGTGCGATGTTGGCGGTCAGGGTACGTGCTGTTTCGAGCAGACCGTTGGGCATAGCCGGTGCATTACCCATCACCATGATAATGGCCATGGTCTCACCCAAAGCTCGGGCGATACCAAGGATGACGCCTGTCATGATGCCTGAACGTGCAGCAGGCACCAGCAATTTGAAGGTGGTGAACATCGGCGAAGCACCAAGTGCCAGAGAGCCTTCTTTATAGGCCTTAGGTACTGCGCGCAGCGACGTTTCTGAGACAGCGATAACCGTTGGCAGAATCATGACGGCAAGAACGATGATACCTGCCAGTAGTGTGTTACCCGCTGGAACGTTGAAGATGTCCTGAATCATTGGAACGATAATCACCAGACCGAAGAAGCCGTATACCACAGAAGGGATACCTGCCAAAAGTTCAACGGCTGGACGGATGATGTTTGCCAGCCATTTTGGGGCAACTTCAGCGATAAATACGGCGGTTAAAACCGCGACTGGCACGCCCAGCGCTACAGCGCCTGCGGTTGATGCCAGCGATGCCACAATCATTGGCGCGATGCCGTAAAGGGCGGGTGGCAGCCATTCTGAGCCGGTGACGATACCGGTAACACCGGCCTCCTGAATAGCAGGGAGGCCTTCACGGAAAATAAAGAAGCCGATGGTCGCGAGAGACAACACGCCCAGCGCTGCAGCTGTCAGGAATAGCGTGCGAAAGATTTCTTCGCGCCAGTCTCGGCGTTTGCCTGTTCCCAGCTTACCCGCGGGGATTTGGATAGATTGTTCGGTTGCGATGGTCATAATTGCTGTCCTTTGTGTCACATGATGACAGTAGGGAAATGCTTAACTTCTTGAAAAGCGGCCTGATGAAAACCATCAGGCCAAGGGGTATCACTTAACTGGCACGTAGCCTTGGTTTGAAACGATTTTCTGGCCTTCTGCTGATACTACCCATTTGAGAAACTCGTCGGCCGCTGGAGAAGGTTTGCCCTCTTTGCTCAGTACCAGGAATGGACGAGCCACTTTGTAATCGCCTGCTGCAACAGCTTCAGATGTTGGTTTAACACCGTTTACTTTCACTGCTTTCAGTGATTCATCAATTGAACCCAGAGAGATGTAGCCAATTGCGAATGGATTGTTTGCGATGATAGTTTTGATAACACCGTTACCGTTACCTACCTGAGCACGTTGGGAGATAGCAGACACTTTGATGCCGTTAACTTTACGCTTCAAGCCCATGATGTCTTCGAATGCGCCACGGGTGCCTGATGCTGTATCACGGGTAACGACGACGATTGGTTTGTTTTCGCCACCAACCTGAGACCAGTTCTGTACTTCGCCACGGTAGATTTTTGCGATGTTTTCGATTGTCAGATCGTCCAGCGTGTTTGCGTTGTTTACCACAACCGCAATGCCGTCACGCGCAATGACAGTTTCTTTTAATGCAGACTCCTTTTCAGAGTCTTTCAGTTCACGTGATGCCATACCGAACATTGAGGTCCCGTTTTTCGCTGCTTTTACACCGGCGGAAGAGCCTGTTCCTTGTACTTCGATAAAAGTGTTGTTGTTTTGGGTATGGTATGTCTCAGCCAAAACTTCCATGACCTCTGTTACTGATGTCGAGCCAGATACGGTGATTGTTTCTTGAGCGGTTGCAGAATGAGCAACGAGCGCACCAGTCATACAAAGTGCCATGAGTACTTTTGATTTCATTATAGATTTCCTTAATCGTTGCCTTTCTTGAAGGACGTGTATGAGTCAACGATGGCAACTTTAGGTCTCTTTTATGACACTCATGTTTCAACTAAATTAAGCATTGATGACGGGGGAAGAAGTCAGAAATGGGACCTATGATTCTCTGGTAAATCATTAAATTAGTGAATGGGGCGGTCTTTTTTGGGGCAGATGGGTTGCTAGTTTTGGCTGGCTACACGCGAATTAACCAATAACGTTTCATTGAGCCAAGCGTCGGTCTGTGCAAGGTTCATTGGGCGGCCATACCAGTATCCCTGAATCTTGTCACATCCAATTGATACCAGATATTTTCCCAAGGCTTCGGTTTCTACGCCCTCCGCAACCACGCGGCAATCAAGGCTATGGGCCAGGTAAATAGTCGATCTAACAATGGCTTCGTGGTTACTACTGTAAAGAAGGTCAGTCACAAAACTACGATCAATCTTAATCTCATCGATAGGCATGTTGCTCAAAATCGACAGTGATGAAAACCCGGTACCAAAGTCATCAATACTAAGCGATACACCTAACTTTTTAATTTTCTCTAGCACAACACGCGCTTTAGCGGGATTTTGCATCATGCTGGTTTCTGTAATTTCCAGCGTTAACTGGGCAGGATTGACTGCGTAACGACTGATCAGTTTCGATAAATACGGTTCCAGTGAATCGTCTTCAATGTCCTTTGCCGACAGATTGACTTGAACTTGAGGAGTGATGGACTGGTCGCGCCAGACTGCCAGTTGGGCTAATGTGGTTTCCAGTACCCAATGGGTGATTTTTTTTATCGTATTGGTCTGTTCGGCGAGGGGGATGAAATCGTCTGGGCTCACACAGTAACCGTCGCTAAGAGGCCAGCGAATTAGGGCCTCGAACGTTGTGTTATGTGGGCTTTTCACATTCATGACTGGCTGAAAGTGCAATTCGAAATCCATGCTCTCCACGGCATTATGAAGCATGTCAGCTAGTTCTGTTTGGTCATAAAAATGGCTGGACGTGGAAGGTTCATATATTGCGTACGGTGCTTGAATACGTTTGGCGTTGTACATGGCGACTTCTGCGCGCTTGAGAATCTCTTCCGCATTACGGCTATGTTCTGGGTAAAGGGCGACACCTACTGTGTTCGTTAAGTTCACATCGTGATCATTGATCGTCAGCGGGTGGTCAAGATAGCTCTGAAGGTTCTCGATGTGCTTGGCAATATTGATGTTTTCAGGGTCGTTTAGAATCATGGTGAAGCGATTCTCGCTGGAGCGGGCGAGAAATATTTCATCCTGAACAAACTCTTTTAAGCGGGAGGAAAACTGGGCAAGCAGTACATCGCCTTTCTGGTGGCTGAAGACTTCATTGATGTTGTTGAAATTATTGATGTCAATGATGATAAGTGCAAAGCGCTGCTCAGAGATATTACACTCGATAATTTGTTGACCAATGGTTTTTAGTAAAAATCGTCGGTTCGGCAATTCCGTCAAAGAATCATGGGACTCGTTGTAACGCCGCTGAAATTCAACGAAGGCTATCCGCTCCATGCTTCGAGAAACCACACTGAAGATCATTACACAAAATATGCCACCGCCAAAAAAAACTGCAGCGACGATGAACTCGATGATTGTTGCTTCAGCCTGTCGAGACAGGAAGCCTACGAAGGTAACGTATCCCAAGACGAAACCAAGCATGACGGGAATAAAGCTGAATGTGGATGGGCGGCGATCTCGATGATATAGGGCGATCGAAGATTTGAGCGCCGAAATCAGGGCGAGCATTCCAAGTATGACAAGCACTATCGAGACGGTTTTTATCATCGTCCTATCACTTCGCCCGCTGTGAAATACTAGGGTCTATAGACATTTGGTGGTTAAGCCTTGCTGCAAAAACCATCACCAAAGGTCAGTTGACCCTTGCAAGGAATTAAGGCTGCCTTAATATGCTAAGGCAGCATAAGCTGTTATAAATGTAGTAGAGAATTTTCGAAATTGAGAAAAGTGTCAGCAAATCAATCTGGATGTGTTAGGTATTGCAGACAGGACAGGTTGGATATTTAGGCAGGTTGAAGTCGCGCCACTCACTGCTCAAGGCGTCGTATAGCATCACTTTTCCTGTTGGAGGGGGGGCGAAACCCGATAGAAGTTTGATGGCTTCTAGTGCCTGACAAGCGCCTATGATACCAATAACTGGGCTTAGAATACCAGCTTCTACGCAGCTTAAGGATTGTTCACCAAAAAGGGCGCTCAAACACTGATAGCAGGGTTCGTCATCAGAATAAGTAAACACTGCAATCTGACCTTCAAGGCGAATGGCTGCGCCACTCACAAGTGGCTTTTTCAATTTAAAGCACAGATGGTTTAGCTGATTCCGGGTTTCAACATTGTCCGAGCAGTCCATGACCAAATCGTGAGACTGTATTAGCTTTTGTAAGGCTTCGTCATTTAACCGTTTGGCTATGGTTTCAACCTTGGTGTGTGGGTTGATCTTACGAAGGCTGGCTGCTGCAGATTCCACTTTCAGTACGCCAATGGTGCTGTCATTGTGGAGAACCTGTCGTTGCAGGTTGGAAAGCTCTACGATGTCATCATCAATAAGGGTTATTTTTCCGACCCCCGAGGCTGTAAGGTACTGCGTGGCGGCGCAACCAAGGCCGCCAGCGCCCAACACCAGAATACTGCCTTTTTTAAGTGCTTCCTGACCGTCAAAGTCAAACTGACGCAGAATGATCTGACGGTTATATCTGAGTTCTTCTTCAGGAGAGAGAATATCCACGTTTTTCCTCAGTTGAGTACAGCGTTAAATGGTTCAATTGTGACGGTTTCTCCCACTTCCACATGACTGCGATCTTGCTCAAGTACTGCAAAACAGTTCGCCAGAGACAAAGAACTGAATGCGCCTGAACCTTGGTTGCCTGTTGTAGACACCAGCAAGTTGCCATTTTCATCCGTGCGATAAATCGCGCGTTGGTAATCGGCACGGCCAGGTACTTTCTTGAAGCGGGTTTCGGCCTTGGCTTTCAGTTTAATAGCTGGTTGCCATTGTGTATGACCAGCTAGTTTTGCCAGCAATGGCTGTACCAATACATGCAGTGTTACGAGCACAGAAACTGGGTTACCTGGAAGGCCACAGAAAAGGGAATTATTTACGTTACCAAATGCAAAAGGTTTACCCGGTTTGATAGCGATTTTCCAAAAACCGACTTCGCCTTCCTGATCCAGAATGTCTTTAGTGTAATCTGCTTCACCTACGCTGACGCCGCCGGAGGTCACGATGACATCTGCTTGAGAAGCTGCACTTAGGAAAGTCTCGCGAAGCTTTTCAGGACAATCCGGCACAACGCCAAGGTCAATAGCTTCACAATGCATTTTTTCCAGCATGGCACGAATGGTGTAGCGATTGCTGTCGTAGATTTCACCTTTGCCCAGTGTTTCACCAACCTGACGTAATTCGTCTCCAGTAGAGAAGAAGGCGACTTTTGGTCGACGTATAACGGTAACGTCAGCAATGCCAAGTGTCGCCAGCATGGGTACTTCACGCGGTGTCAGTAGGGTGCCTTTAGGAATCACGACATCACCCGCTTTAACGTCGTCGCCAATCGGGCGGATGTTTTGCTGTGGCTGGGCTGATGCAGTAAACGTGATCTGGTCGCCCTGAACCGTCGTTTGCTCTTGCATGATAACGGCGTCCGCGCCCTCTGGTACTTCTGCACCCGTCATGATGCGAATACAACTGCCTTTGGGCCATTCGCCTTCAAAAGGAACACCGGCAAATGACTTGCCTGCCAACGTCAGTGTATTTGATTCTGTCAGATCGCTGGTGCGAAGCGCATATCCGTCCATGGCTGAGTTGGCAAAGGGAGGCACGTTTAACGGTGAGCAGATGTCTTGCGCAGCAATGCGGTTTTGCGCATTCACGAGAGAGACCACTTCTGTTTCTGTGAGCGGCGTCGTGTTCTCCAGAAGGGTGGTAATGGCCTCAGAAACGGGCATTAATCCCGGCGTGTCGCAGCAATCCATATAAAAACTCTCTTTCGATTTTTGAATACTGTAGCCGATTACAAATGTCAGGTCATATGACGTAACTTTGATGCTTAGCCTATGATCTCTATTTAGAGATGTACATTAGGCTCTCGCAATCGCGGCAACGAGATTTATGTCAGAGCGTATTCCGCCCGGCTCATAGAAGAAAGGCGATATTATCGCAAACTTTGTGGGCGGAAACTAATGCCCACACGCAATTCGAGGTGTAATTTTCTTGGCATTAACGTTATGCTTCAAAATTCTGACAGTACATTGATCCTTGTCCTCAAAAGGCGAGTAATAAATAAAACTATAACATTGGAACGATCCGAGGAAAGACTATGACAGCATTGAACGATTCTGCAAAACGGGTCCGTGAGGCGCTGATAGCACGTGGCATTGAGACTCCGATGCAGGCCGGTTCGTCGATGACCGCCCAAGAGAAGAAAGAGAAAATCGAATACCACATGCGTGAGATTCTGACTGCAATGGATCTCGACTTAGAAGATGACAGTTTGACAGAAACACCCATACGCATAGCAAAAATGTATGTGGATGAGGTATTTTCCGGTCTTGATTACACCAACTTCCCAAAAATCACAGTTATCGACAACAAGATGGGCTGTGACGAGATGGTGCGGGTGAAAGACATTACGCTGACCAGTACCTGTGAACACCACTTGGTCACGATAGACGGTAAGTGTACTGTGGCTTATCTGCCTAAGAACAAGATTATTGGTCTTTCGAAGATTAACCGCATCGTGCGCTTCTTTTCCCAGCGGCCACAAGTTCAGGAGCGTTTGACCCGTCAAATCTTGGTGGCTCTGCAAACCTTGTTGGAAACCGATAACGTAGCGGTCCATATGAATGCTACTCACTACTGTGTGAAAGCGCGTGGTGTTATGGATGCGACGAGTGCGACGACGACAACTGCTTTGGGAGGCATATTTAAATCGAATGCTTCAACTCGCGCAGAGTTTCTTCACGGCATCGGCTAACAAATTTGGGTATAAAGCAGATCAAAAAGAAAAAGCGCCAATTGGCGCTTTTTCTGTCTCTACCGTTCCGGACTATTTCAGAACAGCAGCAATGCCTTTACATAGCGGGCCCATGTTTGAGCGGGTCATACCAGCAACGCTGATGCGACCAGAGCCAACAATGTAAACACCGAACTCTTCTTTCAGTTGATTCACTTGTTCTTTGGTCAGGCCAGAGAAAGAGAACATGCCGTTTTGACGTTCGATGAAGCTGAAATCACGGTCTACGCCTTCTTCTTTCAAAGTTGCTACAAACAGTTCGCGCATTGCTTGAATACGAACACGCATGTCTGCAACTTCCTGCTCCCACTCTGCACGCAGTGCGGCATCATTCAGGATAACAGTCACTACCGCAGCGCCGTGTGCTGGTGGGTTAGAGTAGATAACACGTGCAATGCTCTTCACTTGGCTGAATGCAGTTGCTGCTTGCTCGGCAGATTCACCGACCAATGTAAACGCACCAACACGCTCATTATACAGACCAAAGTTTTTCGAGAATGAACTTGCGACCAGAAGCTCTGAACAGCTTTCAGTGAAAATACGCAGCCCTGCAGCGTCTTCTTCAACGCCTTTTGCAAAACCTTGGTAAGCGAAGTCAAACAGAGGCAGAAGACCTTTCTCTTTCACCAGTGCTGCCAGTTGTTGCCATTGGCCAGCATCTGGGTCGATACCGGTTGGGTTGTGGCAGCAGCCGTGCAGAAGCACAACATCACCAGCGCTTGCGGTTTTCAGGTCTGCCAACATCGCGTCGAAATCCATGTCTTTGGTTTCTGCGTTGTAGTAGCTGTACTGTGCGACTTCCAGACCTGCCGCTGCGAATACGCCATTGTGGTTTGCCCAAGTTGGGTTGCTCACCCAAACTTTCACGTCGCCAAGCTGGCGTTTAATGAATTCCGCCGCCAGACGAAGTGCGCCAGTACCACCCGGAGCTTGTGCAGTTTGTGCACGTTTGTCTGCAATTACTGGAGCATCAGCGCCAAACAGCAGTTTTTGCACTGCCAGACCGTATTCAGGGGTACCTGGAATCGCCAGATAAGATTTAGTGGTCTCGTTTTTCAGCAGAACAGCTTCTGCTTTTTTAACGGTGGCCAGAACAGGGGTATTTCCGGATTCGTCCTTGTAAATACCTACACCCAGATTGATTTTCTCAGCACGGGCATCGGCCTTGAATTCTTCGGTTAGGCCCAGAATAGGGTCGGCGGGAGCCGCTGCAATTTTTTCAAACATCGTCGTTCATCCATGGCGTTAGTAACTTTCTTTTTTATAACATTTGACTGATCGTAATAAAACGGAAATTTGAGGATTTTTTACGTTTACTTATCACTTGGCTGTCAGAGGACTCCAAAACCCTTATTTTTCTATCTTTTCTTAAAGGCGTGATGGGGGACAGACAAGTTTTGGAGGAGTGACACAAAATCCTGAAACACGCATGAGAAGGGGAGTCGGACGTGCCAGAGAAGACGAAAACCTCGCGCACCAGATAAAGAAAAATTACAGACAAAAAAGGCCGCTTTCGCGACCTTTTTAAGAATCCAAAATGGATTAGAAGTTTGCACTACGTGGGGTGCGTGGGAATGGAATAACGTCACGAACGTTGCCCATACCTGTCACGTAAGATACCAGACGCTCGAAGCCCAGACCGAAACCAGCGTGTGGCACAGTGCCGTAACGGCGCAGGTCGCGATACCAGTTCATGTGCTCTGGGTCGATGTTCATCGCGCGCATACGCTCGTCAAGTACATCCAGACGCTCTTCACGCTGTGCACCACCGATGATTTCACCGATGCCAGGTGCCAGAACGTCCATTGCAGCAACAGTTTTGCCGTCATCGTTCAAACGCATATAGAAAGCTTTGATGTCTTTCGGGTAGTTTTTGACGATAACTGGTGCGTTGAAGTGCTCTTCTGCTAGGAAGCGCTCGTGCTCAGAAGCCAGGTCGATACCCCATTCAACAGGGAACTCGAATTTCTTGCCAGACTTGATCAGGATATCGATAGCATCGGTGTAATCCACCTGTGCGAAGTCAGATTCAACAAACTTCTCAAGACGGCTGATAGCTTCTTTGTCGATACGTTGAGCAAAGAACTCCAGGTCGTCACGGCGCTCTTCAAGCACAGCTTTAAACACAAACTTCAGCATGTCTTCTGCCAGCTTCGCTACATCGTCAAGCTCTGCAAACGCGACTTCTGGCTCAACCATCCAGAACTCCGCAAGGTGGCGGCTGGTGTTTGAGTTTTCAGCACGGAAAGTAGGGCCGAAGGTATATACCTTGCTGATTGCACACGCGTACGCTTCTGCGTTCAACTGACCAGATACGGTTAGGAAGGTCTCTTTACCGAAGAAATCTTCGTTGTAATCTACCGCACCTTTATCGTTACGTGGCAGGTTTTCCATATCCAGCGTAGAAACGCGGAACATCTCACCAGCACCTTCTGCGTCAGACGCAGTAATGAGTGGCGCAGAAACCCAGAAGTAACCTTGCTCGTGGTAGAAGCGGTGAATCGCTTGAGCCAGACAGTTACGTACACGTGCTACCGCACCGATTACATTGGTGCGTGGGCGCAAGTGGGCTACTTCACGCAAGTACTCGATAGAGTGGCGAGTTTTTGCCATTGGGTAAGTGTCAGCGTCCTCAACCCAACCAACGACTTTAACGTTAGTCGCTTGCAACTCGTATGCCTGACCTTGTCCCGGGCTTTCTACCACTGTACCGGTAACTTCTACAGAGCAGCCTGTGGTAAGACGCAATACTTCTTCCTGGTAATTATTCAGCTCATTAGGAACAACCGCCTGGATTGGGTCAAAACAAGAGCCGTCATAAATGGCAAGGAAAGAAATACCGGCTTTTGAATCACGACGTGTGCGGATCCAACCGCGAACAGTGACTTCTGTGTCTACTGCCGCTTTGCCGTGCAGGACGTCTGCTACAGGCACATAGTTCATAATTTGCATCTAACTCCGTTGAAGAATACCCGACGATCTGTCGTCGTCGGACTAGGATAATTCGCACTAGGACAAAAGAGTTTACCCGCATACCAAAGCTACCTCAAGATGCAGGTGTCATGAGGATTGATGGGGCGATGAGATCGAAGAAAAAAACCAACTGAGTTTGGCAGGTGGAGAGTTAAAGCAGTATTTGCTTTTCCTTTTCATTTTGAGGCTTGTGTTAACTTCATCGGAGTTGTCCCGCAAAAACAGGAAAATATTCAGACCTGATTCGGTTTGAGCTCAACGCAATAATTGAGTAGCATCACGACGAAAATAAAAAACTCAAGATCACAGGAACGCTAAAAATGCATACCGAACTGTTTAAAGAATTCATGTTTGAAGCAGCACACCGGCTGCCACATGTCCCAGAAGGGCATAAGTGTGGCCGTTTGCATGGTCACTCTTTCCTGGTTCGTATCTATGTTGCTGGTGAGGTTGATCCGCATACGGGTTGGGTGATTGATTTTTCTGAGATTAAAAGCGCGTTCAAACCTATTTATGATCGCCTCGACCACTATTACTTGAACGATATTGATGGATTAGAGAATCCGACCAGTGAAGTATTGGCAAAGTGGATTTGGGAACAGCTCAAACCTGAATTGCCAATCTTGAGCAAAGTGATGATAAAAGAAACCTGCACAGCGGGCTGTATTTATACTGGTGAGTAAGCATTGCGGCAGATTTTAGGCAATCGATAAGGGCCAAATTGGCCCTTTTTTTGCGCCTTGAAAAATAAGCAGTCTGCCTGCCTTTTTCAGAGAGTATTATCAGGCAATTTCCAGATACTTGTGTGTTTGAATCGAAAGACGCCAGTTTTTCTTTATGCAGGTTTCAATACAGAGTTTAGTTGCGCGTTCTTTTTGGCTAATCGGTTGGAGTGCAACTTCTTTGCCTGATAAATCAATGTCTTTGAGTAAATTATCCAGCTTCTCTATATCACTTTCTGTACCGACTGGGTGCTTGATTTCATTAGCTCGCTCTAGAGCTTCTATCAGAACCGGTAGTTTTCCACGCATATTGATCTTAGGAGAAACGGTCACCCAGGTATTTGTCGTGGCTTTCACGGCGTATGTACCACTGGTTTCAATCTGACAACGGTAATTGTTTGATTCCAACAGGGAGGTCAAAGGGATAAGGTCAAACATACAAGGCTCTCCGCCTGTAATCACAACGTGCTTTGCGCTATAGCTGGCTTGCAGGTGTGCAAGAATCTCTTCGGCGGAGACTTTAGTCCATAGCGGGCTATCGCCATTTTTGGCAATGATGGTGCCAAAATCCCGCTCGTCTGCTGGCAGTGTGTCCCAAGTCTGGCGTGTGTCACACCAAGGACAGCCAACCGGGCAGCCCTGAAGGCGAACAAAGACCGAAGGAACGCCGGTGAAGGTCCCTTCACCCTGAATGGTTTCGAATATTTCGTTGACTTTGTACATACCGCTAAAACAGTCATTGGTTTCAAAGAGGGGGCAGATTATGTCAGTTTAAACAGCGGCTGTCTTGACCTGAAATGAAGAGGAATAAGGGTTATAGATTGAAATGGTGCTAACTTGTTGATTTTATGAAATTGAGCGATTTATCGTTACGCTAAATCAATTTGCTCGTGACGTGGTTCACGACATTATCTCATGACGCTTCACAATTACTTCGCAAAGTAAAAAAATTCAATATTAAAGAATTTCACAGGGAGCATGGGATGATTCTCGCCCGGCCAGGACACATAGATCACATCAAGCGTAACAACGCTGGAGCAGTTTACAAGTTGATCGATCAGCTAGGGCCAATCTCCCGAATTGAACTCTCTAAGCGCAGTCAGTTAGCGCCTGCCAGCATTACCAAAATAACCCGAGAATTGATAGAGGCCCACTTAGTCAAAGAAACTGAATACGGCGAGCCTGCAAGTCGTGGGCGTCCAGCTATTGGTCTTGTGCTCAATAACGAGGGCTGGCAGTTTCTCTCAATCCGTCTTGGACGCGGATATCTGACACTGGCACTGCATGAATTGGGTGGTAATATCCTTGTAGAAGAGCGTCAGGATATTTTGGTTCTCGAGCAGGACTTGCTGCTTGAACTGATTCAGCAGCACATTAATCATTTTTTCTCTACCTACTCTGAGGTGGTTGATCGCGTCACTGCTATTGCAATTACCTTGCCTGGTTTAGTGAATAGCACTCAGGGCATTGTGATTCAAATGCCACACTATGACGTACACAATATGCCTTTGGGTCCAGTGATTCATCGGGCAACGGGCTTACCTGTGTTCATTGGTAATGATACCCGCTCATGGGCACTGGCAGAAAAGCTGTTTGGTAATGCTCGTGATGTCGAAAGCTCAGTGCTAATTTCGATTCATCATGGTGTTGGCGCAGGGATTATGATAGATGGCAAAGTTCTGGAAGGTCAGGTGGGCAACATTGGAGAACTTGGTCACATACAAATCAAGCCATTTGGCAAGCGCTGCTATTGCGGCAACAGCGGTTGTTTGGAAACGGTTGCTAGTTTGCAGGCGGTATTGGAGGACGCTCAAACCCTTCTTGACCAAGGCCATGACAGCGTGCTTCAGGACAAATCGTTAACCATTGATTCTCTGTGTGAATCGGCGGTAGCGGGTGATGGCGTGGCCGTGAAGGTGATTACTGAGCTGGGTCATAACCTAGGGCAGGCAATTGCCATTATGGTAAATCTGTTTAATCCCGAGCGAATTTTGATTGGCGGTGAGTTCAACCAAGCGAAATCTGTATTGTACCCAGCGATCATTGAGCGCATCCAGAATCAAACGTTGCCACATTACTTTGAGAATCTAATGTTGGAAGAAAGCTATTTCTATACACAGGCAACGATGCCAGGAGCGGCACTTGTAAAACGCGCCATGTATGACGGGTATTTATTGATGAAGGTGTTGGAAGGCTAAGTAGATTTTCCGAAGTTGAAAAAGGAGCCATCCGCTCCTTTTTTCGTTTATAGCGGATACCAGACGATGCCATTGTCGTGCGAACGTTTGGTTAATGCCAGCGCGACGCAGATAGCAATCATCACCAGCAAGCTCCAGTCTTTCAGCGCAAGAGGTCGGTCGTTATACCAGGTACGGGATTTATTGCGCCCGAAGCCGCGGAGGGTCATGGCATTAGAGATTTCGTCCGCACGATCTAAGCTGGAAAAAATCAATGGGATAAGGATATTTGCCACACCGCGAAAACGTGTCATCAGCGGGGCGTTTTTTGAAAAATCCACACCGCGTGCTTGTTGCGCATGCATGATATTGACAAAATCATTCTTCACTTCCGGTAAGTAGCGAAGTGTCAGACTTACGGCATAAGCAATTTTGTAAGGAACACCAATGCGATTGAGGCTAGATGCAAACTCTGTTGGATGGGTGGTAAACACAAATACCAGCGCTATTGGGAACATACTGAAGTATTTCAGCGTCACCGTAAGCAGGTAAAACAAGGTTTCTTGAGTGAGTGAATAGTTACCGGGTAACGCAATAATCTCTGTTGTGGTATTTGTCCAATCAGAGCCTTGCTGCGGTGCAACCAGGAACATAAATATTGCATTCATACTCAAAACACTTAAGGTGCCAACCAACAGGGGTTTGTAGACCTTAAATGCCACGCCTGTCATTTTCAGCAAGGTCAGACCAAGCAATACCATTGCCACAATAATACGTAGATCGAACGTAGTGAGAACTACTGTCACCCACGCCATAAATAAGGTAAATTTGGTGATGCCATTCAGCGAATGAAGTGGCGACTGGGAATCAATGTAGCTAATACCAAACTTCATTTTGGATGCCTTCATTTGGCGTTGCTCTCTGTCTCAATAAACTGCTGCATAAAACCGTTGATGTCACTGATGTTTGCCTGCTCTGCCAGCTCATACAAGCTGGTGGTCGTTAGGTTGGCTGCATCTAACAGCTGAGGCTGGCTGAACACAGCTGTCATCGGTGCATCAGCGGTCAATTTACTATCAGCAATCACGATAGAGCGGGTGGTGTTTTCAAGCACCAAGTGCAGGTCGTGAGATATAATCATCACGGTCACGCCCCGCTCTTTATTCAGTCGCTTGATGAAAGAAAGCATCGCGGTGTAGTTGCGGTAATCCTGACCCGCTGTCGGCTCGTCCAGAATCAGTAATTCTGGCTCCATCACCAGAATTGAAGCGATAGTGACACGTTTTTTCTGGCCATAGCTCAGCGCGTCAACCGGCCAGTGTCGGTATTTACTCAGGCCACAGAATTCAAGCACTTCAAAACAACGTCGCTCGATCTCGAGCTCATCCAATCCTAAGTGTTTTAGACCGAAAGCCACTTCATCCATGATCATGTGATGGGAGATCATGTGATTAGGGTTCTGCATCACCACGCCGACTTTTTTGCTTCGTTTAAAAATCGAAAGCTGGTTGAAATCCTGACCGTCAAAAATGATGCTCCCTGCATCTGGCGCCAATACACCCATGATCAACTTGGTAATCGTGGACTTCCCCGAACCATTCTTACCCAGAATAGATACCAGCTCACCACGATGAATGGTGAAGGAGATGTCTTCGAGCGCGTTTTTCTCACCGTCGTAGGAGTAGGTGAGGCCGTCTACGATCAGCAGTGGTGAGTCGTTTTTCTCCAGACTTACAATGCGTCCAGCACAGGTTGCCCAACCTTGTAGTTGCTGTTTGAACCGCTCCACGGGCAGTGCTGACAGATAGGCAGGAGAGTCTGACTCAGCCAGCACACAACCAGCATGTTTTAGAGCAGAAAAGTACAGTGGCTGGCGGATACCATGGGTTTCAAGCAGGTCTGACATCATCAGCGCATTAGGTGTGGTGTCAGCCACGATAGTGCCGTTATCCATCAGGAGGACACGGTCGACATGCTTGGTCAGTACATCCTCCAAGCGATGTTCAATGATGATGATCGTTTTACCGGTATCACGGTGCAGTTGGTCGATGATTTCTATAGTGCGTTTTCCCGTCTTTGGGTCGAGGGCAGCAAGTGGCTCATCGAACAGAAGCACATCGATATCGTCGACAAGTACACCGGCAAGAGAAACGCGTTGTTTCTGACCGCCGGATAAATCATGTGGTGCATGATTGAGCAGGGCTTCCAGCTCAACCATCTGGGCGGTGGCTTTCACAATTGGGTACATCTCTCCAACCGGAACTTGCTGGTTCTTCAGTGCGAAAGCTATGTCTTCACCGACAGTTAGGCCGACAAACTGGCTGTCTGTATCCTGCAAAACGGTACCTACTTGCTTGGTGTACTGAACAAGTGACATTGAGCTCGCGCGCCTGCCGTCAATGAACAATTCCCCAGAAACGTCGCCTTCTACGGAATGAGGGATCAAACCGTTGATACATTGACCCAGGGTGGATTTACCACTACCGCTTGGGCCGATAATCAGGACTTTTTCACCTCTCTCAATGCGAAGGTTGATATTCTTTAGCGTCGGGTTTACCAGCGCGTCGTAACGAAAGCTGAAGTTCTTAAATTCGATGGTCATGAAGAATGTCAGGCCTCAGTGAGGTTACGGCACTGGCTGTTGCGCTTGGCGACAGACTGCAGGATGAAATAGCCGACCACTGACACGAGCAAAGCGTTACCTGCGGCAATGATGCAAAGCTGGATAATCACCTTGGTGAAAGGTTCTGCATACAAAATAGTATCAAGGAAGGCTGAGCAGCCGTAGCCAATCACATTGCCGAGCAATGCTAAAAGCGCAAACAAGAAGACATCTGGCAGTTTGAAATGGCCGTACTTGAGGCGTTTTTTGGTTAGAACAGGAAAGAGGCCGATGATCATACCGACGATACCCGATCCTAAAACCCAGGTCAGCCAAACTCCCCAACCAGCGAATAGGTCAGTGACCCAATGGCCAATAAAGCCAACGAAGAAGCCAACTCCTGGGCCAAAGAGGACGCTGAAAAGCGCGAGAATTGCCATGGCAGGCTTCAGTGTGGTGTTGGCAAAAACGGGAATACCAAACATAGGCAAACCATCGATGCCGTAGAGTGCGGCACCGATAGCAATGATAACGACTGTTTTTGCAGAGAAATTCATAGATAACCTTTCGCACCCGGCTAATCGAAGGCCAGCCAGGACGCTCCGTAATGCAATTGTTTTAAGTTGCTCGCAAAAAATGAGGCGGGATTATATAAGATAAAATTCGAGAAAGGAAAGCTATCAGTCTAGACGTCTAAACCTTTCTGTAAACCAAGGTAGACGCTTGACGAAGTGTTGACCGGAACGAAGTTGAGAAAGGCTCGAAGACTAAATCAAAAAAGGCGCCTAAGCGCCTTTTAGACAGAGATATAGAGGAAGTTTACAGTTTACTTAGCCAGTTTTTCCAATACCGCTTTACGTTCTACTTCACGGCAAGCTGCAGCAGTAAACACGACGTCAGTCGAACTGTTCAATGCGGTCTCTGCAGAATCCTGAACCACACCAATAATGAAGCCCACTGCGACAACCTGCATCGCCACGTCATTCGGGATGCCAAACAGGTTACATGCGAGAGGGATAAGCAGTAGGGATCCGCCTGCTACGCCGGATGCGCCACATGCAGAAACAGCCGCAACGATACTCAGCAGAAGTGCCGTTGCTAAATCTACTTGAATACCCAGTGTATTAACCGCAGCGAGCGTCAGCACTGTGATTGTAATTGCTGCGCCGCCCATGTTGATGGTTGCACCCAAAGGAATCGACACCGAGTAAGTATCCTTGTCGAGTTTCAAACGGCTACACAGCTGCATGTTAACAGGTATGTTGGCTGCCGAACTGCGGGTGAAAAATGCGGTCATGCCACTTTCACGCAGACATTGGAGTACCAATGGGTAAGGATTTGAGCGTGTTTTGAAGTAAACGATGATCGGGTTAACCACCAACGCAATGATTGCCATGCTTCCAAGTAGGACAGCCAGCAAATGAGCATAACCAATCAGTGCTTCAAAACCGGTTTCCGCAAAGGTTTTAGCGACCAGACCAAAGATACCCAGCGGTGCCAGTTTGATGATGTTGCGAACGATAAACGACACGCTCTCTGCTACGTCACCGAAAACGGTTTTCGTGATGTCATTCGCGTGGTGAAGGGCAATACCCAAACCAATTGCCCAAGCCAGAATACCAATGAAGTTACCATTCATCAGCGCATGGATTGGGTTATCAACGATGCTGAATAGCAGGGTAGTAATAACCTGAGCTATACCCTCTGGTGGCGCTACTGCAGTGTCAGAAGTGGTTAGCGTTAGTTCAGTCGGGAACAGGAAGCTCATGGTCACCGCTGTCAATGCAGCCGCGAAAGTACCAACAAGATAAAGGATTACGATGGGGCGAAGGTGGGTGTGTTGCCCTTTGCGCTGGTTAGCAATAGATGCTGCAACCAGAATGAATACTAGAATTGGCGCTACCGCTTTCAGCGCATTAACGAAGAGTTCACCGAGAAACCCGACGGCTTTGGCGCTTTCTGGCGAGAAGCTTGCCAGTGCTACACCCGCAATAATACCAATCAGAATCTGGACAACCAGACTTGTATTGGTAACGCGGGCTAGGGGGGATTGTGTTTGCTTCATTTTATTCTCACTTCACTGTGTAAGGGTCTTGGGGGCCCATAACCGACAACGCCTCAAACGTTATTACGCTCAAGGTAAAATGGGTATAAATCTGTTAACGCGAGGTTAGCGAACGGATTAAATCAGGATGGCTGGCGTTCTGTAAAGTGAAAATTAACATAAAATACGATACTAGATCGCGTTTGCGTTATTATATAACGATATGTGTGTATAGGGTAATGTAAAATATTGTATATCAAAATGTTTGTTAGTTGTTAATGGTGACAGTAAAAAAGCGCCCCAAAGAGCGCTTTAGATACTTAACTAATGGATTCGCAACAGTACATTCTTCTAATAGATGACATGTCCAACTGTGTTCAGCAATTGGCTCACGCCTTTTGTAAAGTGAAGCGGGGCATCAGCCACGGTGTAGCAGAGACAACCGTCATAGGTCTGCGGCGTATGGTGGTTTGTGCTATCCAGAATAATAAAGTCTCCGGGCACGTATTTATCATGCTCATCCTCAAAGTGTCCACTTAGTAATAAAGTGACTTCCATACCTTTATGCGTATGGCTTGGAACACTGCCGTTCATACCGATGTGCAGTAGGCTGGCTCTTGTGTCGCCCTCGTTCAAAGGAAGTCTGGCGCGACTGATTGAACCAATAGAGCTCCAACCCAAGTGATGGTATCGACGTAGTGAAGTTGGCAGATTATATCGTTCGCCTGCAACCTCTATCTCAGACACAGGTGAAGCGGACACTTTAGTTAATGGCGGACTTTCTCCGTTAATAATGGATACCAACATCTCGCTGAAAATATCTTCGTGGGCACCTTGTTGCTCGGTAAAGGCATCGTCATTGAATGCTGCGTCGGCTGCTTTTTCTTCGTATTGAGCAAGTTTTTCTGCACAGCAGGAGCACAGCTCGCAGTGAGCCGCGACGGCGATAGACATTGACGCCGGTAATACACCCGCAGCGTGTGACTCTAGTAATGCTTCAGACGGATGGTACTTAATCATTGTTTACCTCCAAATGACTACGCAGTTTTTGTAAACCCAATCTTAATCGCGATTTTATGGTGCCTAGGGGCACATTAAGCTGATCTGCGAGTTCTTGGTGTGTCAGTTGTTTTAGATAGACGCCTCTTACTACCTGCTGTTGTAAATCAGGGAGAAGGTCAATATAGGAAAGGAGCAGTGTCTGAATTTGCTCTTGCAGCGCTTCGTCTTCTTGGTCACCGACCTCTCCATCGATAAGCGGCCAAATGTCTCCGCTCAAACAGTCCTCTCTGTTGCTTTTAACTTTTCTGAGCATGTCAAAGCTGACGTTGCGCATGATAGTGAAAACCCAGGTTGACGCTCCACCTTTTGAGCCATCGTAAAGGTGTGCTTTTCGCCAGACCAATATCATGGTCTCCTGAACCAATTCCATCGCTTGGCCGTCGGCTCGAAGATGACGTAGGCCATAGGCACGAATTTTCGGTGCAAAGTGGCTGAAAAGACATGCAAACGCTTTGTCATCTCTGTTCTCTGCAACGCGTATAAGTAACTCCGCTAGGTGCTCAGGAGTAGGTGTAGACATAGATGACCGACTGTTTGAAGGTTTCTGGTTGCCTGAATTATAAGTGCTTTCGACCAGTTCCATGATGATTGTGTCCTTTAAATGTCTTATCAGTCGAAACGAATTAGATTTGATTTCGGATCACTAATACATCAAATTTTTTCTTCGCTAAGCAGTAGTGAAATAAATTGTTTGGCCTCTTGAAGGTCGTGTTGTGCGAGAAACCATTGACGTTGGTTGTTTGCGAGAGGAAGGATTTCCAACCAACGCTGGCAAACCCATAACATGTCGTCAAACCTGTGCTCGCTGTTGTACTGAGAGGCATGCTCGGGATGTGCTTCGAAGAGATTTTCAAGTGCTGTCCCGAGCTCGCCGGCACCTTCATTTTCATTCCAGTCAGGGAGTACTTCGGTATCGCTAATCCAAAGTCCATCTTCTTCTTGTCCGATATTCGCGAGTTTGACACGTGATATACCACGGATAGTGACACCCAGCAGTCCGTCGGGCAGAGTTTCAAAATCAACAATCTTCACATGCGTACCGAAACGACAAATTGCATCACCGTCTTTCATTGCAAGCACGAATCCGCTGTCATTTGCCATCGACTCCTTGACTAAGCGCACATAGCGTGGCTCAAAAATTCGTAGCTTCGTCACGCCGCCGGGAAGCAAGAAAAGTGGTAACGGGAAAAGACCTAACTGCATTGAAACCTCCATAAAATCACTTAGAAATTTACGTAGGTTCCAATCCGCGCGATCACCTTCGCCTATTCTTTGCTATCGAAAAAGTCAGCAAGACCGGTTTGAATGGCATCAACCAATTGCTGCAGTTGCACACCGCTCATGTCATAGGGAGGCATGATGTAAACCAGTCGGCCGAACGGACGGATCCATACCCCTTTGTTAATAAAGTGTTTTTGAATAATGTCGACATCGACTGGAGAGTGGGTTTCTACGACACCAATAGCGCCCAGCCAACGCACATCTTTGACATGCTGCATTTCAAGTAGAGGAGGTAGTATTTCAGCCAGCCTAGTCTCGATAGCATGCACTTTTTCCTGCCAAGGAGTGTCTTGGAGTAACTGAAGGCTGGCGTTGGCCACAGCACTGGCGAGAGGATTACCCATGAACGTTGGGCCATGCATAAAGCAACCTGCTTCCCCGCCACACACAGTGTCTGCTACATGCTCAGAGGTGATGGTGGCTGCCATGGTCATATAGCCGCCCGTTAAAGCTTTACCCAAACAGAGAATGTCAGGTTCGATATCGGCGTGTTCGCAGGCGAAAAGCTTGCCTGTACGGCCAAAGCCAGTAGCGATTTCATCACAGATTAAAAGAATACCGAACTCGTCGCACAGTTCCCTGACGCGCTTGAGGAACGTTGGGTGATAAATTCGCATCCCACCCGCACCTTGAACGATAGGTTCAAGGATCACTGCTGCTATTTGCTTTGCATTGCTTTCTAACTTGGCTTTGAAATCGACAATATCATTTTCGTCCCACTCATCGTGGAAACCGCATTGTGGGGAGTCTGCGAAAATATGTTCCGGCAAGAAGCCTTTGTAAAGCTTATGCATTGAGTTATCAGGGTCTGTCACTGACATGGCTGCAAAACTGTCGCCGTGATACCCGTGGCGAAGTGTCAAAAACTTCGCTCGGCTTTCCCCTTTTGAATGCCAATACTGCAGCGCCATTTTGAGTGCGACTTCCACAGAAATAGAGCCTGAATCACACAGAAATACTTTCTCTAGCGAAGGCGGTGTCATGGCTACCAGCTTTTTACACAATTCGATCGCTGGCTCGTGAGTGATGCCACCAAACATCACGTGAGACATGTTGGCGAGCTGAGAAGTAACAGCTTCATTCAATGCAGGATGATTGTAGCCGTGAATCGCCGCCCACCAAGACGACATGCCGTCAATAAGCTCGGTGCCATCTTCCAGATAAATGTGAACGCCTTCCGCCCGGCTAACGGGATAACACGTCAACGGGTTAATGGTGGATGTATAAGGGTGCCAAATGTGATTGCGGTCGAATGCGATATCCATGCTTAAAAAGTATCCAGATGTAAACCATAGAAAGTGTTTGCTGTTGACATTGTAAAGGGCGACCTTAGACTGGACAAGTTATCGTTTAATCAATTTGAGGAAAGACAGGTGGACGTTCGCCATAATTGGACTGTCGAGGAAGTGCAGGCCCTTTTTGAAAAACCTTTTATGGATCTGATGTTTGAAGCGCAGCAGATTCACCGACAGTACCAGCCCGCTAACCAAGTGCAAGTCAGCACACTGCTTTCCATTAAGACTGGTGCGTGTCCTGAAGACTGTAAGTACTGCCCCCAGAGCGCACATTACCGGACAGACGTTGAGAAAGAGCGTTTGTTGGAGGTAGAGCGTGTTCTGGATGCAGCGCAAAAAGCGAAGAACTCAGGAGCGACGCGATTCTGCATGGGTGCAGCGTGGAAAAACCCTAAAGAGCGTGACATGCCTTATCTGAAAGACATGATCAAAGGTGTGAAGGGTATGGGCCTTGAAACCTGTATGACACTTGGCATGTTGAGTTCGGACCAAGCGAATGAACTTGCGGGTGCGGGTTTAGATTACTACAACCACAACTTGGATACCTCGCGCGAGCACTACAGCAACATTATTACTACCCGTACATTCCAGGATCGTCTGGACACGTTATCTCATGTTCGCGGGGCGGGCATGAAGGTATGTTCCGGCGGTATCATCGGCCTTGGCGAGAGCAAACAAGACCGCGCTGGTCTGCTTGTCGAGCTGGCGAACCTTCCACATCACCCAGAAAGTGTGCCAATTAACATGCTTGTTAAGGTCAAAGGCACGCCAATGGAAAGTGTCGACGACGTTGAGCCTTTTGACTTCGTTCGTATTATCGCTGTAGCACGCATTATGATGCCGAAGTCTGCTGTTCGTCTCTCTGCAGGTCGCGAAAACATGAATGAACAGATGCAAGCCATGTGTTTTATGGCGGGTGCGAACTCGATTTTCTATGGATGTAAGCTACTCACCACGCCAAACCCAGATGAAGACTCAGATATGATGCTCTTTAAGAAGCTGGGCATTAACAGCGAGCAGGCCGTTCAAAAGCCAGATCAGGTTCAGGAAGAAACGCTGTTGACTCAAGTGGCTGAACGCGTAGCTTCTCGTCCTGGCAAAGACGACCTCTTCTACGAAGCGAACGTTTAGGAGTGCGCTTCGATAATGCGTGAACAGTGCCAGCTGCAAAGCCGTATCGAGCAGAGGCTCGAAGCGCGGCGGCAACAACGCCTTCACCGTCAGGTGGCTGCATTCAGCCACCGAAACGGACTGATAACGGACAGCGACAATCGCCAGTTCGCGAACTTCTCGGGTAACGATTACCTTGGCCTCGCCCAGGACGCATCCCTTATCAAAGCATGGCAAGAAGGACTTTCCCTTTATGGCGCGGGAAGCACAGCTTCGCCATTGGTAACCGGCTTCTCTAAAGCTCACCAGTTCTTGGAAGACAAGCTTTGCAATTGGCTTGGCTTTGATCGGGCAATATTATTTAACAGTGGTTTCTCTGCCAATCAGGCGGTGATTTTCTCTTTGCTAGAAAAGGGAGATTTACTGCTTCAAGACAAGCTTAATCATGCCTCTTTAATGGAAGCAGGGATGCTGTCTGAAGCCACTATGAAACGCTTTCCCCATAATGATGTGATTAAACTTGGCGTGCTTCTCCAGAAAGCGGGGACTCCAATGCTGACAGTCACAGAGGGCGTATTCAGTATGGATGGTGACCTGTCACCACTGGCTGATGTGAAAGCACAATGTGACGCTCACGGTTCATGGCTGATGGTGGACGATGCCCATGGGTGTGGGATTCTTGGCGAAGATGGTCGGGGTAGTAGTAATCATACAGGTATTAAACCTGACATCCTTATCGTGACCTTCGGTAAAGCCTTCGGGATGATGGGCGCGGCGGCACTTTGCAGCGAGAGTGTCCATGATTATTTGACACAATTTGCCCGTCACTACGTCTATTCAACCGCGATGCCGCCTGCTCAGGCACATGCTTTATCACATGCTGTGGATATCATCAGCACACAATCCTGGCGTCGAGAAAAACTCGCATCGCTCTCTGAGCTCTTCCATTCTTTGTTAGCCGACGCCTCAGAAGTCATTCCTACGATAACGCCAATCAAACCCGTTGTACTAGGCGATGTAGAACGTATGCAAGTGGCAGCAACATCGCTTAAAGCATCTGGTTTTTGGACGGGGGCGATTCGTCCACCGACAGTACCAGCCAATTCCTCCCGCCTTCGAATCACGTTGTCAGTCAATCAAAGTGAATCGCAGGTGAAAGAGTTAGCAGCGACGCTGAGTCAGATTTTGCAGGAGGTATCATGAGCCAGGCTGTCGATTTTCAGCAGGATGCCCTTGCGATGTTGGATGAGGAAAAGAAAGCCATTAAAGACGCCTTCAGTAGGGCAGCGAAGACCTATGACAGCTGCGCTGCGTTTCAGCGTCGGGTCGGTCACCTACTGATGGAAATGAACACGGACTGGCAAGGTAAAACAGTACTCGATTTGGGATGTGGCACAGGTTATTTCACCGAACAGATGCTCACATTGGGCGCTGACATGGTCGCGCTTGACCTTTCTGACAAGATGCTCGAACAAGCAAGGGTTCGTTGTGGCGATAGCGCGAACTATATTTCAGCGGACGCTGAGTCATTGCCATTGGCAGACAACAGCATTGATGTAGCGTTTAGTTCACTGGCATTACAATGGTGTCATGACCTCTCGGTGCCACTAAGTGAGTTGAAAAGGGTGGTGAAACCAGGGGGTAAGATCCTCTTCACTACTTTGCTTGAAGGTTCGCTTGAAGAATTGAAACAGGCTTGGCGAAAAGTTAATGGGCAGTCTCACGTTAATACCTTTTTATCGCACAAGCAGGTAAACATTGCGCTCGCTCAAGCTCACTGCAACCACTACCACATAGAATGTAAGCCGATTACGGAGTATTACCCCTCGGCGTTGGCACTGATGAAAGACCTTAAAGGGATTGGTGCTACGCACTTACAAGAGGGAAGAAGTGCGGGATTAGTTGGTAGACGTGCCTTTATCGAATTGGAAAGCGCCTATGATGCTTTTCGAAATGAAGATGGCACTGTCCCCGCTACGTATCAGGTTTGCTTTGGAGCTATAAGTAATGAATAAAAGCTTTTTCGTCACAGGTACGGATACTGAAGTTGGAAAAACCGTCGCATCAATGGCGGTGATGCAGGCCGTCTCCAAGGCTGGCTATAGTGTGGCTGGTTACAAGCCTGTGGCTGCAGGCAGTAAGGAAACAGAACAAGGTCCAATGAACTCTGACGCCATTCGTCTGCGCGAATGTACGACAGTAGAAGTTAGCTACGCGGATGTGAATCCGTGTCTTTTGCATGCGGCTTGTTCACCGCATATTGCTGCTGAATTGGAAAATGAAACTGTAGACTTCAATCAGTTATCAGAGGGCTTGAAACGCCTTCAGTCACGTTCAGACTTCACCTTGGTTGAGGGGGCAGGTGGTTGGAGAGTCCCGGTCACCTATGACACAACACTTGCTGACTGGGTTGTAGGTGAGAAACTTCCGGTGATTTTGGTCGTGGGCATCAAGCTGGGATGTTTGAATCATGCTTATCTGACCGCAGAAGCGATTCGTCGTGATGGTATTGAAATCGTGGGTTGGGTAGCGAATCGTGTGAATCCGGGTACAGAGCATTATTGCGATATCGTGAAAACGCTGGAACACCACTTGAAGGTGCCCAAGCTTGGTGAGATCCCTTATATGCCATCTATTAAATCACGTGATTTAAGTGGATACATCGACATTGCGCCACTGGGTTTGTAAGTACCTTGTAGAGAAAAGAAAAGCCAGCTAGATAGCTGGCTTTTTTGGAACTTGTTTTGGAGCTCATTTGCTGTCTTCTGGCAGCAAGCCCATCAGCGATTGCTGAACATCGGACACTTCTTTTAGCTTTTGGTTTTCGTCGTCGGCAAGCCCTAACTCGGCACAAGCTTCATCGAAGCTCATACCCAAGTGACAGCAAAGGATATCGATCGCCATACGATAGTTTTCTTTGTCAGCCATCATTCTCTCTCCTTAGAATCGCGTCCCTGCTGGGCCACAATGTGTGCCTTTTAGCATTTCATCCTTGTGCGTAAGTTATTCCTCTATGGCGACAAATACAACTCGACAAAAGTCTAATACCCTAGTCGAACATCCCTGAACCATAGCCTGTTTACGCACGACTTAAAAAATAGCATGTGGCGTATGTTTGCAATGACTTGCGTTTTAAACTGTGCTCCTTCGCAAATAATGTGTTTTGGGAATGTTAATCGAGCACACAGTGCACTGAGTTGGCTCATTCAGGCAGACTGTTTGTATTCAGTTGCATTCTTGCCAATGAGTATTTCGAAGGTAAGCTGGTAGATACAAGGACGAAGGGGCAGTTGACAGCATGTCGTTGTTTTCTAGAAACATATTCAAGGAAAAAAAGCCAAGGGTGTATCTTGACTCGATTTTTGTCGTACCTAGAGAAAGCCTTATATCCATAGATGAGTGGGGAATGTTTTGGAAAACAGAAAATTTTGAAAGCTCCATTCGTAAAGAGCTGGAAGAGATTTTCAATTTACCTCACGTATCGTCAGCTGAGAATGTGAGTGGTAATGACCTTGGTTTACAAGTGGCCGTCGTTAGCTATAGAGGTGGTGAGTTTTTAGACTTTACGATGCCTTCTGCTCACGTTCCCATTTTCTGGAGACCTAAAATCGAGGTTCATTCTAGGCTGTATTTTCTGAAAGACTACAAGACCTTTAAAACCTTCAAAGTTGTGGAAAGATATTCCTGGTCTGACTTTACTCGACGCACATTAACCATTAATGGCCTTCTACTGAGGTATAAGCCCCTGTATAACAACAAGGATATAGAAAGTTTACTTGTGAAAGCGTGTTTTGAGCTAGTCGGAAAAATGAAATCATCTCTATGATACGATAAAGAAATCATAGCTACTCCAAAGCACATGACGTAGATGAATAATTTGGCTTCCTGATGGCGCGCGAGTGAATGGTTTTTCTTTTGACTCCATGACCAAAAGAACAAAAACAATAAATTTTTGTGATTTATGTTTTAAATTGTTACACAGGCTTGTTTTTCCGTATTTCGACCCTACTATTCGAGGAGTATCCCCAAGCTAGCTGAGGCTACTATAACCAGTGTCTTGAGCTAGGTTGAGGAATACGCTTTCATGATTCGGAGATTATTGACGCAATGAAACGCATCGCATTATTTCTGATGACAAACTTAGCTGTACTGTTTGTCTTCAGCATCGTATTAAACATCGTATATGCAGTTACCGGCATGCAGCCAGGCAGCCTGTCTGGCCTGTTAGTGATGGCAGCACTGTTCGGTTTTGGTGGTTCCCTGATTTCGTTGATGATGTCGAAATCAATGGCACTGCGCTCAGTGGGCGGGCAGGTTATCGAACATCCCCGCAATGAGACTGAGCACTGGCTGATGAGCACAGTGAGCCGTCAGGCGCAGCAGGCCGGCATCGGTATGCCAACGGTTGCGATTTACTACTCGGACGACATCAACGCTTTTGCAACCGGTGCGAAGCGTGATGACTCGCTGGTCGCGGTCTCGAGCGGGCTATTGGAAAACATGACCCGTGATGAAGCAGAAGCGGTATTGGCGCATGAAGTCAGCCATATTGCTAATGGTGACATGGTGACCATGACCCTGATGCAAGGTGTCGTGAACACCTTCGTTATCTTTATTTCCCGCCTTATTGCTGGCGCCATTAGTGGTGTGAACAACAGCGATGAAGAGGGTGAAGGTGGCGGCAGCTTTATCACTTACTTTATCGTATCTTCTATTCTGGAAATCTTGTTTGGCCTGCTGGCAAGCATCCTGACCATGTGGTTCAGTCGTCACCGCGAATTCAAAGCCGATGCAGGCTCTGCCAAGTTGGTAGGTAAAGAGAAGATGATTGCAGCGCTGGAGCGCCTGAAAGTGAGCCATGAAAGCCGCCTTGAAGGTTCAATGATGGCTTTTGGCATCAATGGCAAGAAGTCACTGAGTGAATTGTTCATGACTCACCCTCCGCTTGATAAGCGCATAGCATCACTGCGTGCGGGCGAGCATCTGTAACAGGTATTCGTCCTGACTATGATAAAAACGCCCCCTTAATTTAAGGGGGCGTTTTTTTATCCCCCTCATTTTCTGTTAGAAAGATAATCATCAGCTAGATTTCAAGAAAACGCAGAAGGATAGAGGAAGATGAATCCAGTTGGTTGGTTTGAAATCGCAGTCAGCGATATGGACAGAGCAATGGCATTTTACGAAGAAGCGTTAGGCTTGACGCTAAGCAAACAAGAAGTGGGCGGATTGAGTCTCTTCCTTCAGGCGAGTTGACTGACGCTGTACTTTTTGATGGCGGTGACGACACCTGAAAGGGGCCGCGGTGATCACAACGCCAGTCAACCTCGCAAGATCCGACATCTTCAGGTTGTTTGGGTTTAACGTCACATTTAAGCGACAAGTTGGAAGAAATCTGGCTTGGCGGTCACGTTTGTGACCGCTTTTGCTGAGTGGTTATTTTTTAGGCGCTCTCAATGTGTTGAAATGACAATATATACATGAAAACACCGTACATTAAGTCTAATAAACCAGTCAGCACCGACGGCATGTCGTATAACAAAGGAATCATGGAAGACTGATGCTTAAGGCAATTAAATTTGTCATCTACAGTGCTATCTTGCTAGCGCTACTCTCGACAGCTGTATTTTACGGCGCGCTTACGCTCAGCCTTCCAGCCTTATCTGGCAGTACTTCTACCGACAGCATAGATCAAACCACTTATCTTCAGCGTGATGACTTGGGCACAGCAATCATCATCGCCCAGAATCGATCCGATGCCTCTTATGCGTTAGGCTTTGCCCACGGGCAGGACAGGTTCTTTCAGATGGATTTATTGCGCAGAAACGCTGCAGGTGAACTTTCAGCACTATTTGGAGAAGCTGCGCTCCCAGTTGATGAAAATCGCCGGTTCCATCAGTTTCGTAAAAGAAGCGAAGATACGCTTAAGCGACTACCCGAAGCGGACCAGCGGGAGCTTGAGATATATTCCAACGGTGTGAATGATGCGCTGGCACAGCTCTCCGTGCCACCCTTTGAATATTTGGTTACCAAGACCCAGCCTTTACCTTGGAAGCCGGAAGATTCACTGCTGGCGATATTCAGCATGTATCTGGATTTACAAGGAAGAAGCCTCGAAAGGGATTTGCTAACAGATGCCCTGTACCATCAATTCGGGGATGATATCGCTGAGTTCCTGCTCCAGCCCTCACCGTTTCAGGCTGCCTTGGATGGTTCCATAATTAAGATAAAGTCAAAGCCTGTTCCCGAACTACCTTCTTCTTTGTTGGAGACATCTCAGCGCGTCGAGATAGAAAAGTCTATTGCTGTTGGAAGCAATAACTGGGCAGTGGAAGGCTCATTAACGCGCAATGGTAAAGCCATGCTGTCAGATGACATGCACCTTGGGCTGGCTGTTCCTGTTATCTGGTATCGCACCCAGTTAAATATCCAATCTGGTGATGATTTGTTGCAGATAACGGGTGTCAGTTTACCCGGGGCACCTGCGATTGTGGTGGGTTCCAATGGTCATGTTGCCTGGGGGTTCACCAATGGTTATATGGATACAGCAGATTGGTATCGCTTAAACCCGAAAGATAAAACCACACTGGAAACAGAAACCATTCCCCTCAAGGAGGGAGAACATAAGTATTTGCTGGAGCAGAGCGAATTTGGTCCAGTCCGTGTTATCAACGGACAAAAATATGCGTTGAGTTGGGTTGCACACCGTGACTACGCCGTCAACCTCAACTTGATGAAGCTTGAACAGACAACAACGGTACAGCAGGCGCTTGATACCAGCAAAACGACAGGGATTCCGCTACAAAATATGGTGCTGGCGGATTCTGCAGGAAACATTGCCTGGCAAGCTACAGGAGCCCTCCCAGACAGGAGGGAGCCATTCGCACGACCTGAACCTTCAAATAGATATGATAAGCGTTGGCTGCAAAGTGCAAAGGATGTTCCTTATGTTGTGAACCCAAAATCGGGAAGGATATGGACGGGCAACAGCAGGGTAGTGGGTGCTAAAAAAGATAAGCGTTTCGGGAATGGGGGTTATGCACTTGGTGCGAGAAGCGCCCAGATTAAACAGCGTCTTATGGAGAAAGCCACCTTCGACATCGAAGACTTCTACGCGATTCAGCTAGACAACGAAGCCATTTTTCTCCAGCGATGGCATGGATTGTTACTGGGGGTGTTGGAGCAGGATACTTTGCTGTTCCAAGAAGATATTAAAGTACTTAATGACTGGCATAATTGTGCCTGCGAAGATTCTGTCGGCTATACCTTAGTCCGAAAGTACCGTGATGCACTGATTGATAAACTGTTTGCGCCGCTGGAAACCAAACTCGAGGAACAGCACCTATCACTCTCCCTGATTGAACGACAAATTGAGCCAGCCCTATGGCAGTTAGTCTCGGACCGCCCCGAATCTTGGGTGCCGAGTGAGGTAGGTGACTGGAATAAGTTTCTCGTGGCACTTTACCTTGAGATGCGTGAAAGCCTGATGATCGAAATGACAGGGCATGCTAATGGCTCCCTCCAAGCACTGAAATGGGGAGAGGTAAACCAACTAAAGGTTCAGCATCCATTCAGCCGTCAGCTCCCTGTTCTTGGTAATATTCTCGATATGCCGTCAGTGCAAGGGTTTGGTGATCGCTTTATGCCAGCAGTACAAGGGCGAACTTTTGGCGCTTCTCAGCGTCTGATTGTTCAGCCGGGGGATGAAATCAATGGTGTTTTAACGCTTCCAGGTGGGCAGAGTGGTCATCCATTATCGCCTTTTTATCGTGAAGGCTTTGAATCTTACATCAACAATGCACATACACCACTGCTCCCTGGCCCTCCTGTGCAACAAATATTATTTAAGCCTAATTAGACTTTAATTATCATTACAAATTATTGGTGGTGGTTATCAGTGAACACCGAATGATGAAGAAATTAGAATGAATGTCGGGAGATTTTACATCTTATTTCATGTCGGAAATGATTGATATTTAGTAATAATTTCACTGTATGTTAGGATATTCTGTCCTCAAGAATATTATCACTTACCCCATCCATCTGTAAAAATACAAGTAAATGTGCGTGTCAATATCTGGACTTATTTAATTATTGAAGTGTTGATCCATTTTTATTTCACTAACTTTCTTCGATTAGAAAAATATGAATATTCTCATTTGTGTGTCGGGTGGTCTTAAAAAGAGTCGTTTCATCATGAGTGACGTTCAAGATTGCCCGGGCAACTTGAGGGTATTCGATATGCAATTTGATTCTTTTTCTCATGCATCGCGCTGGCTTGACCTAGCGACATTTGGTCCAAAGAAAGGCGAAGCAAACAGTCTGATAAATAAACGCGCTAAAGATTGGTATGACGAACAAGTTTCTCTGCCAGCGACATCCCACTTAGAGCAATGCCATAAGCAATTTGAGGCGCAGGGCTACGGTAAGATGCCATCTAAGGCAACCCGTGTTAGAGCCTGGCTGGATATCGCGTTTAACTCGAAAGACCAACTGCGACAGCGTGTCGCCTATGCGCTCTCCCAAATCTTTGTTGCTTCAGACCAAGACTCGAACCTTGCGAACCACGCACCGGCAATAGCAAACTACAACGATCTGCTTTGCCAGCATGCGTTTGGTAACTATCGTGATTTGCTGAAAGATGTGTCACTGTCACCTGTAATGGGGCAGTACCTATCTATGGTTGGCAACATGAAAGGGGACTCGGTGAGTGCCCGCCGTCCTGATGAAAACTATGCCCGTGAGATCATGCAGCTCTTTTCAATTGGGCTTTATCAGCGTGATCTTGATGGTACATTCTTCCTTGATGGCAAAGGAAAACCGATTCCTTGCTATACGGAAAAAGACATTCAGGAATTGGCGAGGGTCTTCACCGGTTGGAACCACAGTGATGATGCACTAATGCACCCGATGGTGAACAAAAGTGCTGATCATGACCGCGGTGAAAAATGGGTCATGGCTCATCGATTCCCTAAAGATATGCCAGCAGAGCAGGAAATGGATAAGGTCATCGAACTGTTACTGCATCATCCGTCTACCGCTCCAAATATCTGTCATGGCCTTATTCAACGCATGACCACCTCTAACCCGTCACCAGACTATGTGCGACGAGTAGCTGAGGTGTTCCTTGATAACGGTATGGGTGTGACGGGTGACCTTAAAGCGGTTGTGTGGGCAATCCTAACTGACCCCGAAGTCTACTCTGCGCCACCATCGAACATGAGTAAAGTTCGAGAGCCTTGGCTGTCTTTGGTTGCAATCTATCGCGCGCTGGATGTTAAACCAGGCGGTGGAAGTGAAGTGGTGGAAACAGATTTGGTTTACTTAAAAACCTGTAATCAATATCCGCTGGGTTCACCATCTGTATTTAATTTTTACCTTCCGGATTATTCACCAAAAGGTGTGGTGAAAGACAATGGCCTTGTTGCTCCAGAGCTACAGATTGTCGATTGGTCGCATATTATTTATGTTCACAACTTTATTTATGGACTTCTCCGCCTGAATCTTCAAAACCTTAATTCACCACTTAGAAAAGAGCTTTATATCGATGTGGAAGACTTTAAGGCATTGATTGCTAAAAAGGATATTGAAGGTTTCGTACAGACAACATCAGAACGCTTTTTTAATGGTGAGATGCCTTATTCACTGAAGGAATCACTTTATAAACAATACAACGGCATGGATCTTAATCCTGGTAAATGGGTACAGCGTTTATTGTTTATTGCTCTGGCATCACCTTATTTCCATGTTCAGGAGAACCGCGCATGAAACTGACAAGAAGACATTTCATTAAATCTCTCGGTGCAGCGGGCGCGACGGTGGCCGCACCAATGAGCTTTAGCGTAAAAGCAAATGGCGCAGAAGACTACAAAGCACTTGTTTGTGTATTTCTGGCTGGTGGTAACGATTTTTTCCATCAGGTGCTGCCTTTAGACAGTTGCAATTACAATAAATACGCATCATCTCGTTATTCGATCGTTGTTTCGCAAAGTATGGTAAACCCTTTGCACATCAAAGATGCTAATGGCGCACGATTTGGCCTACATAAGAGTATGACTCCACTCATGCGCTTGTTCGAAAGAGGCAAAGCGAATTTTGCGATCAACGTAGGTCCACTGTTGGCTCCTGTCACACAAAGCGACATTGTATCTAACCGTGCTGACCTGCCTCCATTCCTTTTTGCGCACAACAAACAGCAAGAAGTCTGGCAGCACAGCTGGATGGGACAGGGCTATAGCGAAAATGGCTGGTTGGGGATGTCTATGGATGTTCTTTCTCGAAGCAACGGTGGCATGCCGAATGCGTTCTATACAGGTCCGAATAGTCTGTTAGATGCATACAACACCGACAAAATCTTCGTTAACAGAAATGGCTTTGAGTCATTAAATATGCTTCAGAACGCCGCGATGCGATCGAGCTACGAAAATAACGCGAATCAATACTACGATTCGCCACTGACTGCAGGCTATGCAGACGTAGTGAAGCAAGCGATGTACGCACAAGATCAAATGAGCCCGATCGTCGCGTCCATTCCAATGGACAAGCGCATTCCTGCTACCAGTCTTGGCATGCAACTTCGCGCGGTTAAGCAAATGATTGAGGGGGCGCGGATGCTAGGTCATAACCGACAAGTGTTCTATGTGACACTCGGTGGTTTTGACACTCATGATAATCAGGTGCGTCGCCAGGACGAGCTAATGAAAGAGTTTGCAGAGGGTATTGCCGCGTTTTACACCTCGCTTGAGGAAGAGGGGTTGGAAGACAGTGTATTGACCTGCACCTTGTCAGAGTTTGGTCGCACTATGCACGATAACTCACGTAATGGCACTGATCATGGATGGGGTGGTGGTCACTTCCTGTTTGGTGGAGGTACAACCTCGAGCACATGCTTCGGTACATATCCAGATTTCACCCGAGGTGGACAGGATGACAACGGAGAGGGGCGCTTCATCCCTAAGATTTCGCACGAACAGTATGCAGCACATGTGGTTAAATGGTTAGGGCTGAACAATGCAGCATTGAATACGGTGTTCCCTAACCTGTACAAGTTTGGTGGAGCAATGGGAGAGGCTACTGTGGTAGCCCGCTGAAGTTATTTTAGCGAGTCATTTCCAAAGCCCGCAGATGCGGGCTTTGTGCTTCTCATATTCAACAAAGAGAATAAAGTTGAAATTTATTATGTAGTAAAGTGTTGGGTTTTTAATGCTTTGTGTCATGTTGAAATGGATTCATTTTACAAAATGCCATACCATTTACGTTCATTGATCACGATATAAGGGAAGAGAAATGAGCGAAAGCTGGGATGATTTGGCCGCAGGGTGGGACGAAAATGAAGCGGTCATAGTGTATTCAGAGAAAGCTTTCAGCTCCCTTTGCGAACTGATCAATATCAAGGATGCAGATGTTTTAGACTTCGGCTGTGGTACGGGCCTTCTCACGGAAAAGCTCTCTCCAGAAGTCGCATCTGTTACGGCCATAGATCCTGCATCAAGGATGATCGCCGTTCTAGATGGGAAAGCGCTTTCTAACGTAGTCACTATCGTGGGTATTGTCGACGAGGCTTTTGTGCGTGGATGCCGGCAAGCAAAAAAACGGTTTGACGTGATTGTTGCTTCCTCTTCACTCGCGTTTGTTCCTGATTATCCTGAAACCATTGCGTTGCTGACCATGTTGCTTTCCGATAAAGGTGTTCTTGTTCAGTGGGACTGGGAGAAGAGTAGTGACTCGGGCGTTGGATTTTCAGCGAATGAGATTGAAGAAGCCTACGAAAATGCGAGTCTCAAAATGGTGTCTTTGTCGAACCCATTTAGTATGGGAGACATTCGGGTGATTATGGCGGTCGGGCAACGAATTGATGGCTAAAGCCGCGAAAAATTGCGGCTTTAGCCAGTCATTAAGCCGCCTGCGGCGAGTCTTCAATCGCTACGCGGTTAGCGTTCCAGCTCAACATCAGGCCCAGCAACACACTTGCACCAGCACCCATCATCACCGCTGATACCGTCAACAGACCTTGGAATGCCAATGCAGATACCACGGCACTTGCTACGAAACAGATCATCGTCTGTAGGAAGTTCAGCAGACCTGCTGCTGTCGCGCTACAGGATTTGAATTCTTCCAGTGCTTTGTTCACCACGATTGGGTAAATTGCCCCGTTTGCTGCTGCCATGAAACAGAATGGGATCAGTACAGGCCATATGGTGGTCAGGTCGCTCTGCCAAGACACCACGAAAATAACAGAAACACTGGCGATAAAGAGCCCAACAAACCACGGAAGCATGGTAGAGCTATCAAACTTGTTCAGCAACGCGCGACAGCTGTAACCGCCTACGATGAAAGCGATGGTCTGAGGTACATAGCTCATACCGATATCAGCACCGCTGTAACCCATTTCCGTCATTACGAATGGAGAACCTGTCAGCCATGCAAAGAATGCTGCAGAACAGCCGGCGAATACCAGCATATTGCCAACAAACTTGCGCGAGCTAATGATGTTCTTGTAATCACCAACCAGTTTTGCACCCAGCTTCTCGTCGCTGCTTACCACTGGCGCACTCTCAGTCTGACGTAAAGTAGCGATAACCAGCATGGCGCCCAGAGCAACCAGCGCGATGAAAATGCTTCGCCAGCCAAACTGAGATTCCAGTGCCGCACCTGCCAATGGTGCAAGGGCAGGGGATAGAGCGACCAACGGCATGATAGTGGCAAATACGCGCTGTGACGTTTTGCTGTCGTAACGGTCGATAACTACCGCTTGCCAGATCACAGAAGCAGAACATGCTCCCAGCGCCTGGACAAAACGTGCGGCCAAGAATACTTCAATGCTTTCAGCCATAAAACAGGCAGCTGTGGCAGCACTGAACAGCGCCATACCGCCAACCAGCACTTTGATGCGGCCGATACGGTCAGAGAGCGGACCATAAACGACTTGGCCCAGCGCCATGCCCAACAGGAACACGGTTAGCGACAGGCCAATCATGGATTGAGTTGTACCCATCTCAAGGCGGATGTTTTCAAAAGCGGGCAGGTACATATCAGTCGCCAGAAAACCGAGCATGCTCAGGCCAGCAAACCAAATCATTGTTGTCATAGGAACAGTATTTTTCATTTTACTTATACGTTGTTGCAATATGCGCGCAGTCTACTGCTAGCGAAAAGCACTGTGAAACGCTAAAATTTCCACACTGCTATCAAAAAATTTGATTCGTATGTTTTCTTATCAAGATCTGCAAGTTATCGATGCTGTTGCACGCCGTGGCAGCTTTTCTACTGCAGCCGAAGAATTGCACAAAGTTCCTAGTGCGGTGAGCTATACCGTCAGACAGATGGAAGAGAAGCTTGCTGTGAATTTATTTGAGCGATTACACCGCTCAGTCAAACTCACGCCCGCTGGCGAGTTCTTTGTGCAACAGGCTAGAGACTTGATCAAACGGATGGATGATATTCGCGATCAAACCCAGCGTGTCGCCAACGGTTGGACGCGAAGCGTTTCTCTGGCGCTTGATAACGTGGTGCGTGAAGATCGTGTCGATTCATTGGTTCGGGACTTCTACGATGCTTTCCCTGACGTGGAATTACTGCTGACGATGGAAGTGTTCAATGGCGTATGGGATGCTCTGGCTTATGACAGGGCGGACATAGCCATTGGGGCAACTGCTGCGGTACCAGTCAGCGGAAACCTGAGCTATCGTGATATGGGCATCCTCACCTGGCGGTTTGTGGTTTCGAAAGACCACCCTCTAGTGGCAGAACCTGAACCTCTCAGACATGAACAACTGCTGGCTTACCCTGCAATTTGTCTTGAAGACACCTCCCGCATTCTTCCCAAACGTGCTACCTGGCTGCTCGACAATCAGCGTCGCCTCACTGTACCTAACTGGCACAGTGCGATTCAGTGTTTTCGTTCTGGTCTTGGCATTGGGGCCATGCCTTCACACATGGCTAAACCGTACCTCGAAAATGGTGAATTAATAGAAAAAACGTTAGTGGAACCACCCGCAAAAAGCCCATGTTGTATTGCTTGGCGGTCAGACAAAGAAAATCCAGCAGTGAACTGGATCTTAGATTATCTTGGTGATGCTGAAAAAGCCCACAAAGAATGGCTGGAGTGAACCCATTAACTTTGCTCCACCAATGGATATCCCGCGGAAGACCACTGGGTAATGCCTCCCTTTAGTGAGCTCACATTGTTGAAGCCCATTCTCTTCAAAGATTCTGTTGCTAAAGCTGAGCGTGCACCTGAACGACAGTAGAGAACAATAGGGGCGTTAGAAACATCTTCTACTTTTAAGGTGTCGACGAGGTATGCAATGATATTCATTTCCAGTGTTCCTCTGGGAATAGGATACGAGTTGGAGATAATTCCACCCTCTAATTCTTGGGGCTCTCGCACATCAATGAGAACTACTTCGTCAGCACTTTCGCTGAGTTGCTTTGGTGATATCTCTATGATTTTTTCTTTAATAACATCGACGAATTGCTGACTGGTTAAGAGCATAGGTTTTTCCTTTCACAATATTTGATTGAATACAAAAACGGTAGAAATGATCATTAGGAGCGCTCCAAATAAACGAGTCATGTATGTTTGGGGAAAGAAAGTGCGAAGCCTGCCTCCAAACAACACGCCGATAGCGCCTAAAAGAATGACCTGAGTTAAATCTGCCCAACGAAGTGCGAAGAACTGGTCTGGGGAAGATGTCAGATAACCAGTCAGGCCAAAAATGGCATTGAGGGTAATGAGTATTAGGCTTGTTGCGAGTGCTTCATCGAACTGTAAGCCAGCTGCCAAAATCAATGCTGGTACAATGAGAAATCCACCGCCGACCCCTACGAAACCCGTTAAGAATCCGACGAAACCACCAACGATAAATATCGGAAAGAGGGTGGTTGGTGTTTGCTTTATCTTTGGCGTTCGGGTAGAGAAAAGCATTTTTCCCCCCGCGATATACATGAAAAAAGACAGGACAATCAGTTGTGTTATGACAGGTGCGTCGACTGCTGCATCAGCGCCCAAATAAGCGCCCAGAACACTAGGTACACCGAAGGCCAGCAGGAGACGAATGTTGATGTTTTTGGTGAAAGGATTCTTCAAAGAAGATAAGAGGCTAAGGACACCAACCACAATTAGGGATGACATAATCGCTTCTTTTTCTGGCATTCCTGTACCGTACACCAGCACCGGTATTGTAATAATGGCGCCTCCCGAGCCTAAAATTGCTAGTGAGAAACCAATAAAAAGTGCTCCGAGCAAAGCCATTCCTTTGTCTCATTACATAGTAAAAGTATTGACGAGACACTAAATGATGGGGGGGAAGTTCAACAACGTATGAAACGTTGTTTGCTTGAAAAGGGATTGTTTGCCGCTTGATGTTGACTAAGTTAAAGGGGTGCTCACTTTGCCGGATATAAGCCGGACCTAACCATCAACAGTCCCCTATCAGAAGCTCTTAAAACCATGCGTGTTATCTATTGTTATCTTTTATCAGTACCCCGCTGCGTATTTCGGTGATTGCGATCGCTCGTTTCGGTTTATTCCGATCACCTGATCCTGCCGTTTTTCTCTCTTCCTATTTTTACGCTAAGTGATCGGATTGCACCAGTTTTCTCATAGATTCTCCGCCCAGCTCTATGCGGTGGCTGTTGTGGACCAGCCTGTCTAATAAAGCATCT
>NZ_FIZY01000037.1 GCF_900060185.1 Grimontia marina
GTGCCGCCGGTCGTTTGAATGTCCGGAAATGGGCAGTCAGTCTGGGGTGTATTGCGACATGCTCGAAGGGGTATTCAGTGAGTTAACGGGGCTGAATACTAGGCTTTAATCAGTTACGTAACTTATGTAAATGAAGTAAAGGGCATAACTTATGTAAGTTATGCCTGTTTCTTTTAGCTGCCTTTGAAGCCTGGTAAGCCTTCTGAGGCTCTCCATTCCTTCACAATACGAACGATATTCTCAGGGGTGCCGTTTTCTTCTACTTCTGGGTAGTAGATGAGATCAGAGCCGTCAGGGTGTTCAGTTATTTCTTCGAAGTGATCAACCAATGCATCCAGTTCATTTTCTGATGGCGCATCAGCTTTACAAATCTTGATAAGAAGATCTAAGAATTCGTCTTCTGTGTATTCTGTTATCGTCTGCTTTGTCATTTAGAACCTCTATGAATTTCAATATGATGCTTTGGAGTAATGACCCGCAAATTATCAACATTGTAAACTTCACCGCCGTATTGGATCTCTTTTATATGGTGCAGTTCGAAGGCTTTTCTGCCTTTTTTACCACCACTGTGATCTGCTTTTCTGGCCCTTGGTGCGTAACCTTTACTCATTCTTTCTTTGTTTGAATCTATAAACTGGCTTGAAAGTCGTTCATCTTTAGACACCTCAATCCAAAACGCTTCTCTGAATTTATCAAAGCTAGAGAACTCGCGCCCCCGCATTTTGTCTGCAATTTGTGAAGGGATGGGAGAGCCGAGCTCTTTACCCGCATTTTCTAACCAGATGCCTGTAATGTCTTCGCCTTGTCCCGTCACGCCACCTGGCTTATTCCTCGGTGAACTAAACACCAGGTAAAGCGGCGGTATGCCGCTGTCTGCCGGAAAGGTAACGATCAGCTCTATGTGTTCGGCTTCTGGGTTGGGGTAGACAAGGGTAGTCAGCTCCTGCCCGTCATCTTCTATCGGGCGCACCAGAATGTTGCTGATTTCCAGCCCGCTGGTATCGGGGAAGGAGGTGCCAGCAGTGAGCACGTTGTCGCTGTCGTCGGGGAACCAGGTCAGCGTGATCTCTTCATCAACCTTGGCTTCGAACCTGTCTTCGACGGCTTCTGCAGAAATCCGTCTGACGGTATCGCCGTAAGGGTTCCCTTCGCCGGTGTGAATGCCTATCGCCTGCGGGTTGCCGTGCTCGTCTTGGTAGAGCCGGAACCGCACTCGGGTGGCCGCTTCTGGCAGTTGTGCCAGCTCTTCGTCTGTGTAGAGGGTCCCGTCTCCCAGTTGTGAAGGCCAGAACGCGAGGGCAAGAAAGTTGGCGCGTTTGGCGGCGCTTTTGGCTATCTCGCCCGTCAGTCCCCAGTTCAGCGGCATCCGTGTTGTGTTGCCGGTGAGTTTTGTCAGGGGCAGTCGCCCGCTGGCGTCTAATGCCTGGGCGGGCACCATGGCCGCCATCATGCCGAAGTTGGGCGCTTTCAGTGCTTCTTCGCATGCCTGTGTGTCGCCATAAGGGCGGGTGCAGGATTTGGCGAACACTTTATCGGCCTGTGCCGGTTTGCCAAAGTTCTCTGAAATCTTGGTCGGGGCGATGGGCTCAGGCGGGGGATCCGCGACGACGGCCTCGGGCGTATATGGCGGCTATGGTAATGGCGGGTTCAGTGAACCGCCGCCGGAAGCGGGTGCACCTTGGACTTTGGTGCGGGACACCATGGCTTGTTGTGCCTGTGGCGAAAGGTGATTGCTGGCTTCTGGGTTGACGCGCCAGGTGGTGTTGCCCATGGCGCCTTTCTGGGCTTGCAGGGCGGGTACATTGGGGGCGTCGTTGAGCAGCACGAGTTGCCCGTCGTAGAGCTTGTTTTTGAACACATCGATGGCCATGCCGTCGGGGATGACGCGCTCTAGATCGCGTGCGCTCATCTGCTGAAAACCGCCTTCGACTTTGCCAAATTCATACGCCATTAAATCGGTGGCTTTCACTACCCGTAAACTCACAGTCTTCCTTTTCTCTCTCTCCCTGAGTGCTGGTTGTTATCTTAAAGGAGCGTCCACGGCGCACACAGGTAACTATGCATTTTTTCAGATTGTTATCTAACTATTGAGACAGTCTGGGTGGGGGAACAGGTCGGTGAAATAACGGGCTATAGCCCGCATCCTAGCCAGAAATCGGCGAGTAACTGACTGACACGGTCAATATCAGCGCCACGGTGTGTCGCAGCAATGGCTGCAATAAAAGGGTCCGGTTTATCGTGAACCGTTGTGACAGCGTCAAGCGTCGACGTCGTGAGTAACGGTTTCAAGTCAAAGCCCAGCAAGTAAGCGCCTTGTCTTTCAACATCGTAGCCGAGTGCTTCACCAGGAACGTAATCCTCCCATAAACGCCCGTCATGAATTTCGTGGTAGCGGCTAAGTACCGTGAAAAAATCCGTCGCATCTTTACGGTTTTCTGCCCCGCGTTCGAGCCAGGCAATCAGCTTCAAAAGCGCGATCCCAGGCAGGGAAGCTACCTGAAAAGTGAGATCGTTCCAGACCACGGTCAGGGAGGAGTCATAGGCTTCCTGAAATCCGGCCACCGACATGGTGATATCAAAATGCGGTGGCCAGGTGATATCACCTTGTGGATCTGCCACTGCGCCGAACGGAATAATATCAATCGGTAGCTGCGTCTTAGGCTCAGTTAAGCGGTGTTCAACACGGGAGGATTTTAAGCCAGCTGCCAGCAGCTTCTCTCTGGTTGCATGAAAAGCGTCCCAGCTGTCGACCAAAATGGCGGTATCAATATCCCGGGTGGCGCGGATTGGCGGGTAGCCATGAATACCGTGCAACACGACATCACGGGCGGTGGCACCGGCAATGAAATAAGGGACGCCAAGCCCGTTGATGATCCGTACCAGGCTATCAAGCGCATACTCAAACTGCGGGTTAAGGGAGTGAGTGAAGGTGTAGGTATTGATCATTTAAGATCTCTGCGGCTTCGCGGTTGCGACTGTCGTTGCTGGCCAGCAGCTCTGCCACGGTGAGCAGAGCCTGAGTGGCCGTGTTTACACTCAGGCTTTTTCCCCAAAAAGGAGCAGCAATCAGGAGCTGCCCGTCAGCTGAGGGCCTAGCCTCAAGCTCGCGCATTTTTTTCTGTATCGGATCGCGGGTAAACAACCAGTACTCTTCTGGCTCAAGGTAATTTGTCAGCATTGCTGCAGCGACTTCTCCCCCCCAGATCTCTCCCTCTTCCAGCGTCATGGCTTGCCAGTGCAGCGGCGTTTTTACCCGAAAGGGGGCCAGTTTTTTTCTGAGTACTTGAGGGTATGCCGCCAGCCATTGCTGAATAAGGGGAGATCTATCCAAAAAGCGTCGGGACTTTTTGTCTTTGGGGATAGCCTGAATATCGATAAGGTACTTCAGCGTTTTACTGACCATCCCCAATGAAACACCGGACTTTTCGGCTATCACTTCATAGGGTTGATTGAGGAGCGTATCGTCAGCCAGCAGGGCAAACAGGCATTTCATGATCCCCACACTCAAGGTGGGGCGCGTGTCCTGAATCTTTTCCTGCTTCTTTCCTTCTATATGGAGGAAAAATCCGGGCTGAACAATATGGGCGTTACCGGCTTCATCTATATAGTTGATGCGTTTCTCTTCACTGTACTGTCGCAAGAAAGCGCTGAGTGGATTGCAGATCAGCAGGGTTTCACGCTGGCGTTGTGTTTGTAGAAACGCATCCAGTGTTGCTTTGCGGTGAATACGTTTGATATCGGCATCAAATGTCCGTGCTTCCCCTGCTATTTTCAGGGTCAAGGTGGCATCTACGCCACTGTCTCGCGCATCATCATCATCCTGGTATTGGATGTCGGTGATCTCGATGTGCTCAGGCAGTGCATCCAATGCCTGACTCAATATCTGCTGTTCCATTTTTTCACGATAAGAAAGTTTTCATGATTCATGAAATATATCATTGGGGTGATATATTTTCCAGTTGGATATAGCCTCCTTCGAGGCTTTAAGCAGTGCTGTCAGTGGGTTGAATGTCTGGAAATGGGTAGTGAGGATGTTCAGGTATAGGACGGAAAATTATCTGACTAAAAGGTCAATCAGTGAAAATAGCATCGTTAGCAGAAATCAAAGCCGCAATTTTCTTATATCGTGAGGGCATGGTTCACAACTAAGGAGAAAGCCATGTTAAACATGTTCAGCAAGAACGAAGTCATTGTGATTGCAGCAGTCGTCGTCGTATTTTTATACCTGCCCATCTTGTTAGAGTTTTTAGCAAGATAACTTTGAAAGCCGGAGAGATTCCGGCTTTTTTCTCCACAACCCAACCTTTCTACTCTGTCTTTTCAGACACTCTGATTTGCTCGATTTTCCAGCTGTCAGAAAAGCTGGATCTTGCCAGTGAGACAGAAAGAGATAGAATAAATACTGTATATATAAACAGTATTTTTAAATGAACGTTATCCCTATTTTTGCCAGTGCCGGTATCACCGGCTTTGAATCTCCGGCGAGCGATTATCGCCAGCTACCGCTGAGCTTGGATGAGCTGTTGGTCGAGCATCCCAGCGCGACCTTTATTGGCCGCGCGTCGGGGGAGTCGATGCAGGGCGTCGGTATTTTTGATGGCGATATCCTAATCGTTGATAGGCACGTCACCGCGAGGGACGGGGACGTCATTGTGGCCAACTTTAACGGGGAGTTTGTCTGTAAGCTTCTCGATGTGTCCCGCCGTTTGTTACTGTCGGCCAATGACACTTACGCCTCTGTGCAAATCACGAAACACGATACGTTCTCTATTGAGGGTGTCGTCGTCCGCTCTATCCGCTGTCACCGTGAGAGTCCTTTGTTATGTTCGCGCTAGTCGATGCCAATGCGTTTTACTGCAGTGCTGAGCAGGTGTTTAGGCCAGACTGGCGGGGAAAGCCGGTGATTGTGCTGTCGAATAATGATGGTTGTGTGGTAGCAGCAAACCGTCAGGCCAGGGAACTAGGGGTAGAGAAGTTTAAGCCGTTTTTTCAAATGCGGACCCTGTGTGAAATGAAGGGGGTGATCGTCTGTTCATCGAACTATGAGCTCTATGGCGATCTGTCCGACAAGATGATGCAGGTGATAGGGCGTTTTGCGCCTGAGCAGCATGTGTATTCGATTGATGAATCCTTTCTGTCTTTTCACCGCTGCGCAGCTATTCCGGATTTACGTGTGCATGCTGAATCTTTGCGTCGGGCGGTATGGAAAGAGTGCCGGCTGGCGGTCGGGGTCGGTATGGGGGAAACCCTGACCTTGGCCAAGGCGGCAAATCATGCGGCGAAGAAGTTAGCCGGTTATGCCGGTGTCTGTGTGTTGGACTCGGAGGCTGAGCGTTTCGATGTGTTGGGGCGCATGGCCGTTGGGGATGTCTGGGGTGTCGGTCGGCGGATTTCTGAAAGGCTGAAACGTCAGGGCATTGAAACCGCGCTGCAGCTGTCGCGCCAGAAACCAGCGTTGATGCGTCGTGAGTTTAATGTGGAAATGGAGCGCACGGTGCGGGAGCTAAACGGCGAGGTGTGTAAAGGCTGGGATGTGGCCAGGGCCGATAAGCAGCAAATCTTTTCTACCCGCTCGATGGGTGAGCGGATTGTGGAGCAGGAAGCCCTTCACCAGGCATTGTGTAAGCATGCAGGGATTGCGGCGGCGAAGCTTCGGGCACAAGGGTCGGTGTGTTCGGTGTTGATGGTGTTTGCGGGGAATTCGCCGTATGACGAGAAGCCAAGAAGTTTTAAACAGCTACACCGCTTTGCGTTTCCGGTGGACGATACCACGGTGATCACTGCGGCGGTGTCGGCCTTGGTGCCGTTGTTGTATGAGCTGGGCGTGCAGTATTACAAGGTCGGGGTGGGGCTATTGGATCTAGCCAGGGCCGAGCATGTACAGCCAGATTTGTTTGACACCCAGTCAGGGAACCCAGCGTTAATGAAGGCGTTTGATGGGCTGAATCAGCGATATGGTGCCGGCACGGTGTTTCTGGCGGCGGAGGGGATTGAGCAGAAGTGGGGTATGCGACGGGAGTTTTTGTCACCGCAGTATACGACTCGGTGGGGAGATGTGCCGAGGGTGAGGTGTTGAGGGAGTTTTGGACAGAAGCACGTTAGAGTATGGATACTAACGTGCCAAAATTGGATTAGAAAAAGTATCTTGAAGCCTTAAATTGCTTGTAGGTTTATATTTCATTGCTATTGATTAATCAAGACAGAGCCCCCATATGGTATAAGGATAAGAACACGCCTTACCACTCAGAGCATACATTCACTAACTGAGACAACTGGAGCGTGAAAATAAATATTCCAGATTTCTCAAGGAATGATCTAATGATTGCTTATCTTATTCTCGTTCACCGCTATCCAGATCAATTTAAACGGTTATTTCATGCCATATACCATCCAAATAATCACTACGTTATCCATGTTGACAAAACTTCTGGCAAAGAAATTTTAGATGAAATATCTTTGTTTATAGGTGATTACAAAAATGCAGAAATTCTTGAATCAGAAGATGCGCTATGGGGTGGGTATAGCCTAGTTAATATTGAACTTCGTGGTATGGCTAAGTTATTAAAAATGAATAAAAGCTGGACTCATTTTATAAACCTAAGTGGACAAGATTTTCCATTGAAAACTCAGCCATATATTCATGACTTTTTGTCAAATAATCCAGACAAGGAATTCATTCGAGCACTAGACCAAAATGAAGCTAGGCCCGAAACGATGAATCGCATAGAAAATATGTGTTTTGAATATAAAGGACATATTTACCGACCTAAAATAGCCAGAAAATTCATGTCAGGAATAACACCGTTTATAGGCACTCAATGGATGATTGTGTCGCGACAGTTCTGTGATTTTGTCTGTAATTCGGATGCATCTCAGCCCTATAAAGAATTTTATAAAAATACTTTTATTGCTGATGAGGGATTTTTCCAAACGGTTATGATGAATAACGATTGTCATGGTGAAATAGTTCAAGATGATTTGCGTTTTATCGATTGGGTACCAGATGGAGACATAAAGCTAAGGCCAAGGACATTTACAATGGCCGATATTTCCAACTTAATATCGAGCCCTAATCTTTTCGCTCGAAAATTTGATCTGTTAGAGGATGCTAAAGTGGTGGATAGAATTGAACACCACCTCGGTGCAACTGTCTAGTCTTTAATTAACCACCCTGTATTTACGGGGTGGCTCAAAGAAACCTAACGCTTATTAGACCACAAATTGTCGTCTTTCATCTTTCGGTAATGCCATCGTTTTCATATTAACTCAACTTATAATCAATAAGTTATGGCACATGACGAGACTGCAAGATGTCGCCTAATGACGAGAATGAACAGTTATCAACTCAATCGAATAAGTTTTAGTAGGGTAAACGCACGTCCTCTCAATTGTGCAGAGTATTTAATCTAAATGTTTTTGGGGCATATGTGTTATAACGATTTCTTCAAGCCTTGATGAACATTTCCTACAACTTCAAATTGGCTCTGTTCAAACTCTATTGACGGAATATCAGCATGTCCGTTTAACCATGGCCAAACCTCGTTGGTTTTACCGTTATTCTGATGAGCCACATATACGCTTGTTATATTTTTTTGAATTCAATGCTGTAATAATCCATATTTCTTGTCGCTTTCCAGATATCTAAGTAACCAGTAGAGAGAGCATGACTACCTTGCACATCAGCTTTAGTCGTTTCCGATTTTAAACCGATTAGACAATTGTTTATTGCGCTCGATGATAATTTCATCTGATATATAACCTGGGGATTTTGGCTAAGCTTAGCCAGTGCCATTGCAACAGATATTCTCTCAGCATCATCAGTAATTTCATAAAGATTTACAGTACATGAACTATTCTCAGAATTTACCACTGAGTATGATGAAATCACTATTTTATTTTTGATGCGTTCGTCGCGGATGGCATTAAGATCTGGAATTATTACCCTATCAGATTGCTCCAACCTAAGAATAACTCGATGTTCTTGTTCATAAATCCACTCATCACTCTTTTGTAAAAACACCTCGTAAAGAACTCTGTCAGCGCCTTCCGCCGATATATTTGAATAGTCATAGTCAAATTTATCATTCCGATATCGTAGCCCTTTTCTATAAGAAATAGGTTTCGGTACGCCATCGAACTGCGACCATTCTTCGCCCCAAGCGGAGTTTATCAGAGAGTCAGCTCTAAATAACTTTTCAAAAATTGAACCATGTTGTGGGAAATGTGCCACACCTGCGACTATTCCCTTATGCTCATTTGCGTAGTGCGCCCACATTAGAAGGTTTTCTTTATTTTCGGTAAAGCTTATGACGCCTATATGGTGCATTCTAAAATCGACGTACTGCGAGAATTTCAACTCACCAAATTCTGGATCCCAAGAAGTTGACTCGTCAAATTCGCTAGCCAATTCATCTAAACTATTTCGGCAAAAAGCAGCTTCAAAAGGGGCATTTAGCGCACTTAGTTGTGAAAGACGAATAAAACCCTCTTCGAAGAAGTTTCGTGGTTTACTCATGTATTTAAAGAGCTGCTTCAAACGGTGCCTCTACTTAGGGTGTAAAAATATAACAATTTATTAGATCTCAAAGTGGGGTGATTAAACATCCCACTTTAGGGTTTTCTATGCGTGTGACGGATATGTAGCGTAACGCGTTCACCTTGATGTTTTATGCTTTTGCCTGTGACTTACGTCTAAAGTGGTGATTAGGCGTACAGATCGTATTAGTGTTCGAACTAATTTTATGAGTAACCGCATACACTGAGTTTAACTGCGTCAAAACACCAGTAATAGCGGTATAGAGCTGAAATAAAGACACTTGCTCTGAAATCGACTGATTAATAACACTCAACTTTTTACGCTTATCAACGTCTGAATGAAAAAAGTCAGAATTAAACCAAAGATTAATTATTTCTCGGTTGCTTACAGGGTGCCCCATTGAGTCACTCATATCACAACGGTTCATCATTTCATTGTACTGCTTGCGCACTAAATCGAGGTAATTGCGTGCCCATTCATCTTTAGCTCGTCTTCTCAAAAGGCCAATAACCGATTCAAGCTTTGTTGGCTCTTTTTCGGCATAGAAAAATCGAAATTTGAGTGCAAGATTTTGAATATGATCTAGTTCTGGAGTATTGGCTTCAAACGTTGCTTTTTTTACTTCTGGATCGTCTGATATTGCATGTTTCGCGATGGCTCCAACGTAATAACGTTTCACTGCGCTTTCGAAGCTTTCCACTCTTCGTCTAAACTCATCAATGCGAAACAACTCTTCTTTAGAAAGTTGTTCTAGTTCACTTTCTCGATTTATCAAATGATTAGAAATGTTCATCTTTTTCCTTGAGGAGTAACGCTTTACAAACGGTGCTTTTCCGTGTGTGCATTCCGTCTATGTTGCTGCAATTTATTATGAAACTCAATCAGTATCCGTTTATTGCCGTGAATTGAAGATAGATTTCACAAAGAAAAAACCAGAACTTTCCGTATAGTTCCCAGAACATGGATTAGAAAAATTTTACCTGCCTGAGCATGTGTCTTTAGTCAAGAGTATCTACTCTAAATGATTTTGGGGCATTTTCTAGTAACACCAGGTTTCGCGCTTTCCTCCCTGATATGGCCTCGCTATTCCTGCTTTGATGAGTTTATCCGCAAGTAGCTGGCCATCAATTTCAACGTCTGCCAATAGGCGAAAATACTTTCCGCGCTCGATGTTTGTCAGGCGTATCTCTTTGGCGGTGCGCAGCTGTTCAACGGTGAACTGTTTGGCCACTCTGGCCAAGTGCTTTTCAGTTTTGCACTTCCCGCGAATTTCGGGGGCATCTACTCCTTTCACTCGGACGGGGACATGTTGACCGACAATAGCTGGCCAGCCATCGATATTGACCCGAAAGGTATCAGCATCATAAATCGAAGTGACCTTACTGACAGTAGCGATGCCATACTGTTTTTTCGCGTGGGTATGTGCTGGGAGTATGAGTAGTAATGTGGCTAATACCGCCAGTGGCCAACGCTTATTCAAGCTCAAAATACCTGTAGTTCACCTTCGCTGTGAATGTCTTGTTTCCTACCTGAGCCTCCAGAAAACTGATGTGATTTTCTTTCCTGTCGCCGCCTAAAAACATCGAGTAGCTGTTGTTGTCGAACATGAATTTTGTCTGTGTGGTGAGTCGTTTTAAGGCTATGTCGGGGTGTTTGTTACCAAACACGGTAGCTATCCGCTTCTCGTTGGCAATCTCTGCGGCGGTGTCTTCATCATCTGAGCATTTGGTAACGGTGCTGTAAGGCGAGGCAACCAGGCACCAGGTTGTGTCTTCGGTGGTTGCATCATTGGGTATGTTGATAAGGTGAATGTAGGCTGGCTTCCATCGCCTATCGGCGTAAGCACCGGCAAAGTCAACGAGCTGTTGAATATCCATGGCCAGCTTCTCTGCTTTGGCATTGGCGACTTGGGTTGTGTACACCGGAACAGCCACGGCAGTGACTACGGCGAGCACTGAAATGGTGACGATCATTTCTATCAGTGAAATCCCTTTGGCTGTTTTCATGTGATAACTCCTTTATATCAATCTGAATCGGTTGGCTTTCCATTCCAGCCCATCAATCAGGCCACGGTCGTACATGCCACCCCAATCGTAGAAAAACGGCGCAAACCCTTCGCTGCCGGTTAAGTGTGAAAGGCCAATGCAGGCGATCACTACGGCACCGGCTATCGCGTATTCAATCGGGTCGCCGGTGCGGAATCTGCCGCCAAAGAGGTGAAAGCGCCGGTCGCTGTAAGGCGAGAACGGCACACCAGAAACCGTCATGGCATCGGTGACAATGTGACTCACTCCGCCCCAGGCAAAGGCGGCTAACAGGCCGTGCCAGTCCCACACGAAAGTGGCCGCAAGGGCGAAGATCAGCCAGTGGGTGAAGATGTGGGTCGGTCCACGGTGTTTGATGCGCTTGCCGGTGACTTTAACCACCCATTCCATCCAGTCCGGAGCTGTGGCACCGGCAATGCAGGCAGCGACGTGCGGCGGGGATATCACGGCGCACATGGCACCGGCGATCAGGGTGTGGCTGAACCAGCGCACTAGTTTTCCTGTTTTCCTGCCGGTGGTAACCAGGCAAGTTGTTTGAGGTAGGTGTTGATGTCAGGCGCTTTACCATCATCGCACATGGCGGCGAGTGCTAAGCGGTGTTCGGTGACTTTGGCTTCAAACTTCAGTATGTCGCGCTGCGTAGTGGCCACACTTTCAAGGTACGCCACCTGTTCGCTGATGTTGGCCACACCCTCTTTCACCCTTGCCTGTGAACGGGCTTCGAGAGAAAGGTAAAGTCCCATCATGCGGTAGGCATGGTTACGGTTGGCCATGGAGTCCACAAACTCAGCCACGGCGGTCGCCGTTGCTGTTCTGCGCTGATATTCCCACTGGCGTTCGCGGGAAAGTTCGGTAGAGCTGTAAAGCGGCATTTTGCCGACAATCCCGACATAGTGTTCGCTGATCTCTGGCCAGCCTTCGGTATCGTATTGGTCATAGCTTGATTTCATGCCAGCAACGAGGTCGATATCGAGCTTGAATTTGCTCTTCTCTGGATAGCAGTTGAGCACGGCCTGATAGATGGCTCGGCACTTTTGATGGTATCGAAATGATTAAGTCGCTACTGAGAAAGATAGAATATGGAGAACTCTCTTAGTAACGCTATCAAAACTCCGGCGGTCAAAAATCGTCAGGGAGTGAGCGGGAGCCGAAGCCGCCAGCTGTTTGGCATAAGAGACCTCACCTGTCGAGCTGGGCCCAAAGACAACATCATGTAATAAACGACTTCGCAGCGATGTGAGGGCACATAATCGAACAATCGGGTATTCAGTATGGTGGTTTTCATTGTACTTGATGTATTGGAAGTGCTCCGCAAGACAGGCGGTATCATGGGTGCGGAACTGAGTGCCGTCGACTGAAAGTAAACTTAGGCCAAACCATTTGTCATCGCTATCTTCCTGCTGGGTCCAATGGGCTGCTGTCAGTTTAAAAAGCGCTTCCAAAGGTTGGGCGGTGAGGCGCTTTCTCGCTTGAGGGATAGCACTTGGTGCAACAGAATCCCCTAAGTGGTTGGAAAGCTTGAGGTCTAATTTATCTAAAACTTCCGTGATGGGTTTATCCCGATACAAGCCAATACCGACAATCAACCAAACGACAAGTTCGGCGGGTAACTTACGCCGTCTCATACTGGCTTTGTTGGTCGAATCAAGGGCTTGCTCTATCCATTCGAGCGGGAGTTCTTTTTAGAAGAGGGCCATTGATTCGGGTGCAGCAAACGTATCGACATCAATCAGCCAGTGAGCCAACATAAAAAATACCCTCAGCAATTAGTGTACTGAGAGTATTGTTAACCATCTGTAGGATCGTTCAACTGATCAATGCCTTAACTGATCGGTGTTACGCTCAGAGAGCGGGCTTTTTCGTTTCTTTCAGTATTGATTTCGACCTTATCACTTAGCGATACAGAAACAGCTTCTTGCTCGCGATGGTAAGTTGCGCCAACTGTCTCGCGAGTTCGCGATTCAACCAAAGGTAACCGTAATAACTGATGTCACTGGCGTCATCATCGTCGGACAATTGATGTTTGGGTTTGAGGCTCATCAGGAGCAAGGAATCCGTATCCAAGATATCGACTTCACGGTTCACCAAGCCGTTTCTCAACCCATCAAATTGTGATGCTAACTCTTCTTTAGCGGCTTCCAATCCATGAAGATCGCCAATCTTCTCTTTGCCCTGTTGGCTATCCCAGTGTGTGCTGATTAGGGTTTCCAAGTCGGTATAAATACGTTTTTCTATAGCAAGAATAGAGGCTAAAACAGGTTTTAAGGGACCCGATTCTCTTGCAGCATGTGGAAGTAAGCCTTGTTGTTTCTCAATCATGTCAGACAGGGTATTCGCATTTTGCGGGACAAATGTGTTGTTTGACATGGCTTCATTGTGTTGATGGTAAAACTGACCGCATTGGAGACAAAACGATTCAAGTAGATAGATGAATTGATCGGTAGCTCTGGCTGGAAAAACATAAAGACTGGCGAGAATCGATAATACTGCAGCCCAAACAACGTTGAGAATACGCCAGCCAGCTGCTTCAAAATCGGCTGGGCCGCCACCCGCAACTATCACTATGGTTATCGCCGCCATGAGCGCAGCGTAAGCGTATTTCTCTTGTGTGAAGTACATAGTGCCAATGAGTAGGCCAAAAAAAGCGAGGTGATGTGTCCAATGATATTGTGGAGGAATGAGGAAAAGGGCTAAACCTACAGATGCTCCAGCGACCGTGCCCCAAATCCTTTGGTTTGCTTTGGATATCACACCTCCGACAAAGGGAATTGCACCAAGTATGGTGACGGCGGTGATCAGTGCCCAGTAACCATAAGGAAGATTGAATTGCCTGACAATCATGAGGATCAATCCCATTACCAAGGCGACCCTCAGCATATAAAGTAGCCGTGAATGTTGAATAGCAAAACTGTGGTAATGGGACATAGCATAGGGCGTTGGAAGAATGGTGCTGAAAGCTTATTCACAGACGTGCAAATTTGCTTTTCTAATAGTGCGACAGTCAGGAATAGAAAAATCCCCGCATGAAGCGGGGATTGTGTTAACCGATGAACGTCAGTGTGGTTTGTAGAATGATCAGGTTGACGATATCAATAAAGAACGCGCCCACAATCGGCACCACCATAAAGGCCTGTGGAGATGGGCCGAAGCGGTTTACCACCGAACCCATATTCATCACCGCCGTCGGTGTCGCACCAAGACCAAAACCACAATGTCCACTGGAGATAACCGCGGCATCATAGTTTCTACCCATCACACGATACGTGACAAAGTAAGAAAACAGCGCCAGCATCAATGACTGCACCATGAGAATCGCCAGAAATGGCAGCGCCAGATCGAGAATGTTCCAAAGCTTCAGGCTCATTAGCGCCATGGCAAGGAACAGTGCCAGCGAAACCGCACCTAGTATATCGACGGTTTCCACATCCAGTTTTTCTACTTTAGTCACTTCGAGAACGTTGGTAATGACCACGCCGATAAACAGGGCATAAACGAAATCTGGGATCATCAGCCAGCTGATTTCAAAACTGCTGACCCATTGCTCGAGATACTTTGCACCCGTCACACAGATCAACAACACAAACAGGGTTTCGATGACCTTCTTCGCAGTGACTTTGTCCTGCTCATTCTCGTTATATGTGACCAGTTCAGGGAATTGCTCATGCGTATTGTTGGTGTTGCCGTACTGGGATTTGAGTTTGTTCTTTTCAACCAGACGTTGAGCAACAGGGCTGCCAATAATACCGCCCATCACCAAGCCAAAAGTGGCGGATGCCATGGCAATCTCAAGGACATTCTCCAAGCCATAAGCATCCTGAAAAGTCTGAGACCAAGCTGCACCGGTACCATGACCACCCGATAGGGTAATGGAACCAGCAATCAAACCCATCAGCGGGTCGAGCCCCAGCGCTGTTGCCATGGAAATACCAATGCCGTTTTGCAGCACGATATACAGCGATGCAACACCGAGGAAAATAAAGACCTTTGCGCCGCCTTTCAGTAGCTGAGTATAGTTCGCCGCCAGTCCGACCGTTGCAAAGAACATCAGCATAAAGGTGTGTTGTAGCGGAAGGTGAAATTCCAGCTCAATGCCATTTAAGTGCAGCGCAGTAATTGCGCCAGCCACCACCAAGCCACCGACAATGGGTTCAGGGATGTTGAACTTCTTAAAGACGGATACGCGGGCGTTAATAAAGTGTCCAAGGAAGAGCACGAAAATCGCAATCAGGAAGGATTCGAGTGCGCCCACGGAAATGAGTTGATTCATAAAGCCTCTGTGTTCTCATCATCTTCCGTAATGAGTGAGAGTCTTCGTTCTAGCGCGCTTTGGAGAGAGTATTTAACTAAATCTGGTGACGGTATCCATAACCGCAAGCGCTAGCCAGCTTAAAACAGGGCGACGTTATCTCATATTGTTGAATAGAATGACAAGTCTATCCGAGAAAATATTCACACACCTCCACAAGCGATGAGAACGTGCCGCTACGCCATGTTGACGTTGTCAGAAAAAGCCGGGCGATGTTGAAATTTGAGCCCGGCTTAATAAGGTCTTGAGTCAATTAATGTTTATGAGGAATAAGACCTGCGATCATCATGGTGTGGGATGCGAGCTTTTGGCATTTGATCGAGCTGGCGCAGCTTTCTAGGGCTGTTTTGTCACTGGCTTTGGTGTAGATAATTTTGCCGTTTTTAATGGTCGTCACCACAGAGATGTTTGCCAATTTCATCGGGTCGATGGTTAGCGGGTTATCTGAAAGGAAAACCAGATCGGCGATTTTTCCAACTTCAATCGATCCCTTAGTATCTTCTTCGAAATGTTGATACGCAGACCAGATGGTTTGTGCTTTGAGCGCTGTCATGGCGGATACGCGCTGATCTTTACCCAGTATACGGCCACTGCGGGTTATTCGGTTGACCGTGGCTGAATATACGCGCATCGAGTCGGGAAAGGCGACAGGGGCATCATGATGCGAGGTGAAAATCATACCTCTATCCAGTGCCCAACCCGTTGGGGAAATGTTCTCAGCACGTTCATCACCCAAAACGGATTGCGCATGCCAGTCTCCCCAATAGAAGGTGTGCATAGGGAAAAACGAGGGAATCACGTTGAGGTCTTTGAAGGCTTGAACCTGATCTTCACGAGCAGTTTGCGCGTGAATAGCCACGAATCGGCGTTCTTTTGCGCCGTATTTGGCCGTTGCATTCTTCACAGCGCGGATGTATTGGTCAATCGATGCATCACCATTCGCGTGGGTTAGCAGTTGCCAGCCATTTTCCATCGCCATGCCGACATATTTCTCCGCTTCTTCGTCAGACATGATGGGATAGCCGCGGTATTCAGCACTTTGGCCTTCAGGGGGGATTAGGTATGGCTTGGTCAACCAAGCCGTCTTTCCTTGCGGAGAGCCATCCAGTGTCAGTTTCACGCCACCGAGGCGAAAACCGTTGGTGTAGCTATTGCTGAGGTAAGGTGCTGTGAGGGTGTCAGTGCCGAGTTGAATGTCGGTGTAGGCCACTACATCAATAGGAAGCGGCTCTTGCTGGGCAATCTCGTACATGGTTTTGACACTGTCAGACATAGAACGGCCTTCCTGCGCCGTGGTGTACCCATACTTGGCGTACAAATCCATCCCTGCGCGGAATAGCATCTCATTTTCGTCTGGGCTGATTTGCGTGAACAGTGGTATCAGAGCGCCAAAGAAAGCGGACTCTTCCAGCACACCATTGGGTTCATCACTGTCTTTCACACGTCGAATCACGCCACCTGGTGGGTTCTTGCTGGTCGCCGTCAGTTTCATCATCTCCAGCGCTTTGCTGTTCATGACACCGATATGACCGGATTGGTGAATGATCAGGATGGGAACGTCGGTCGATACTTTATCCAGGTCAAAGCGGGTTGGATGAATTTGCTCTTTGAGCTGGGAATCGTCGTAGCCAAAGCCGATGATAAAGTCCTGCGCTTTGTTGACGGGGACTTCTGCCCATTTTCTTAGTGCTTGTTGTAGCGAGGCGATGTCAGTCACAGGACCATCTGGTGGCGACAACAGGTTCGCAGAAACTGCCTGTAACCCGGTATTCATGACGTGGCCGTGAGCATCAATAAAGCCGGGGATCATGGTCAAACCTTTTAAATCCACCACTTTGGTTTTGTCACCCTTCAGCCTGAGAATTTCTTCTGCTTCCCCTACGGCAAGTATTTTTCCGTTTAGGATGGCAACAGCCTCGGCCTCGGGTTGTTTGTCATTGACCGTGATGACCTGAGCATTGTGGTAAATGGTGTCAGCAAAAGGTTTTGGTGGGCTGGTGGCGAAGACTGGAGCGGAGACAAACAGCGCTGAAAGGGCAGCGATTGAAGCTTTCATAGAGACTCCTCAGAAAAGACAAGACGGGCATAGCCCGTCTGTCATTCAGTGCGTTATGAACCTGATTGGAATCAGTGTATGCCGTGTTTATCCCAAAAGTCGTCCAGATTTTGCATCATTTCCTTCTTACGTTCTTCGGAGACGAAAGAAGCTTCAATGGCATTGCGGGTAAATTGTGCCAGCTGCTGAGGGCTTGGAGATAAAGCATTATTAAGGGCAATAAAATTGTCCGTCATATATCCACCGAAAAAGGCGGGATCATCGGAATTGACGGTCACGCAGAGCCCCTGATTCAGTAGGTTGAGGATGTTGTGGTCTGCCATCTTGTCAAACACGCGAAGCTTAATGTTCGAGAGTGGGCAGACAGTGAGAGGCATTCTAGATATCGCCAACTCTTTTGCCAGTTCGGGGTCCTCGCTGCATTTCACGCCATGATCAATGCGGCTAACATGCAAAAGGTTAATTGCATCTCTGATGTTACTCGGAGGGCCTTCTTCCCCTGCATGCGCGACAGTTTTCAACCCAAGCGCTCGCGCTTCAGCAAATACACGTTGGAATTTCTCTGGTGGATGACCAAGCTCTGAGGAGTCCAAACCCACTCCGACTAGACGATTTAAGTGAGGCTTCGCCTTTTCCAAAGTTTCAAAGGCCGCATCTTCGGAAAGGTGGCGAAGAAAACACATGATCAGCTGGCTTGTAATGCCAAGCTCTTTTTCCCCTTGGCGAAGAGCGTGGTAGATGCCATTTATGGCCGTATCGAATGCGATCCCGCGGTCAGTGTGAGTTTGAGGGTCAAAGAAGATTTCTGTGTGCATGACGTTGTCGGCTTTACAGCGCAGCATATACGCCCAAGTCAGGTCAAAGAAATCACGCTCAGTAATAAGGACATTGGCACCTTGATAGTAAATATCGAGAAATGATTGAAGGTTATGGAAGTGATAGGCGCTTCTGGCCTCATCAACGCTGGAATAGGGCGTTGAAATACCGTTTCTTTCTGCTAACTCAAACATCAATTCTGGCTCTAAGGAGCCTTCGATATGAAGATGTAACTCGACCTTGGGTAAACACCGGATAAACTTTTCCATCGTCTTCTCCCTGTTCGTAACTTATTGAAAGGTATATGTAGGTAGGGCAAATTTTGAGAATGGAATGCTGTATGGATAAAAGCTAGTTGGTGTTGACCCATCGGTCAAATTTTGGAATTCGCAATACGGTAGCTTGTCATAAGTTAACAAAAATGCCGCCAATGTCAGACGGCATTTTTGCAGGGAAAGGAAGCTTAACCGATGAACTTAGTCATAAAGTTCTGCACATTGCTCAGGCTCGAAATTGCCATGATGACAACAATCGCCGCACCTGTCAGGGTCAGGTAAACCGGGTGTTTGTAATCACCCACGATGTCTTTACGTCGCGTCGCAGCCAACACAAACCCCAGTACCACAGGCAGGATGATGCTGTTTACCAAGCCAGCAAGCATCAGTAGCAGGATTGGCATGTTCATCAGCACAGTACCAACGCTGGTAATGATGATGAAGCCACAGCACCAGGCTTTTTCGTTGCGTGCAACCACAGGGAACAGTGTTTTGATCAGTGAGATAGCCATGTAGGAGTTACCCACCACCGACGTGATAGACGCAACGAACAGCACCAGACCAAAGATAAAGTAACCTACTTCGCCCGCGCCTTGACGAAACGCGTCTGCGGCAGGGTTTGCGGTGTCCAGTACAGCGCCAGCAGCAATCACGCCAAACACGGCCATGAAAAGCAGAATGCGTATAACCACAGCAATGGAGATCCCTGCCCAGGCTGCTTTGTTGATGTGCTCAACGTTCTCTTTTCCTTGCAGACCGATATCAACCAAACGTTGTGCGCCTGTGTAATAACCTCCCACAGCGCCACCAACAATCGTCAGTGTCGGAAGCAAAAGGCTGCCCATGTCTGTTGGCATCACTGCTGCGGATAAGGTTTCCCCCATAGGTGGAAGGCTGGTCATGGCGACATAGGCGATCAATACAATCATAAACAGGCCGAGGTAGCGCGCCATCTGATCCATACGCTTTGATGCGTTATGAACGACAAACAACAGACAGCCTACAACACCGGTAAACAATGCACCCCAAGTGGTATCCACACCAGTCAGCACATTGATGCCAAGCGCAGCACCACTGACGTTACCGAAGTTGAATGCCACTGCACCCAATGCCAGCAGAATACCGATGAAGTAGCCTGCACCCGGCGCGATTTTGTTCGCGATATCTTGGATACGAAGGCCTGAAACGCCCACGATTCGCCACAGGTTCATCACGATACCGAAGGTGATAAACATGGAAGCAAACACAGGGAAAGCCATGTCGATTTTATAGATGTTGGTGAAAACAGCGGTTTGGGTCAGAAAGCCGGGGCCAACTGAAGTGGTAGCCATTAAGAATGCGACGCTGAAAATGGCTTTGGATTGCCAGTTGGCGTTGAGTTGGGTGTGTGCTTTTGCGGTCATGCCGGGTTCCGATTTTGTTGTCTTCCTATTTATTAAAAAAAGAAAAACAACTGACCGGGATCAGCTGATAGAGAGCCGTTAAACTCTTGAAAAGAAAAGCCTTGGTAAGCTGTCTTTTTGCTGGGCGCGGATGTTAATGGCAACCTACTTTTAAGTCAATCATTAAACCGCAAATAGTTTGTGGTTTTTTCATCTCGGTTTTCAATGGTGACTTTTGTGACCAGAAATGGATTCGGGCATACCTAATTCTTTATGCATATGGTACCTTAATGAAAAATGACGAATCGTCAAAAACCATGAAAGAGGATAAATCATGGATGGAATACCCAGTTTCACTGAGCTTTATCGTTATTCGGATAATGCCTACTTTGCAGATAACTACACCAAAGAAATAGATTATCAGGGCGAATCTGCCATGGAGGTTTATCTCCGGGTAATGAACAGCACACCGGATTGGGTGAACAAGCTGATGAAAATCCGCAACGAAGTGGTTTCGAGAATGGGCTTAAAACACCTTGGTAATCTCGATGATTTTTACCCGAAGAAAACGGCTGATGACTATCAAGTGGGCGATAAAGTCGGCATTTTCGAAATGATCTACAAGTCTCACTCGGAAGTGATCATGGAAGACAGAGATAAACATCTGGATGTGAAGTTGTCATTCTTTGTTGAACCTCACGGTGATAAAGCCTTGGTGACGGCGAGCTCTGTTGTTCACGTTAAAAATACCTTTGGCAAGGTATATATGTTTTTCGTGGGTCCGGTACATAAAATCATCGTGCCCGCGACATTGAGAAAGCTCTGAAGCTTGTTACAAGGTGATGGGAAAATATGGTGTGTGCGACTTTGGCTGTGCTGAAGAGTTCTTCGATAAAACGCCGGGGCTTGCCAAGCAACTTAAGTTGCCTCCCAATAAGTCTAATGCAAAAAAGCGATCCGTTAGATGCGTGATAACCCCCTGATTTGAAAGAATCTTGGCTGTATCAAAGCCCACATGAATTTGGTATCTGCTTTAACAAAGCGTTCAACCTGATATCTTGCCCGCGAAAACACTAAGTCGGCTTCTTGGCGGTATCGTTTTCTTCAGGCTTTTTGTTAGCCTTAGCGATGTCGTCAAGCAAGTCATTAATCTTCGCTACTTCTTCATCAGAAGCTGCGTCCAACAGAGCTTCTTGCAACAGGCTATTTATTCGCTCCTTCCTCAAAATCAAGAGATCATGAAGCGAGTAGGCAATTTCTAATCGCCGTTTTGGGAACTGCTCAATCAAGTGACGCAACATGTTTCCGCTTCGTTTTGGATAAGCGAGAACAATGTTCTTTGCCACGTCATTCGCGTTAAGCGAGGAGCCTTGGAGAGCAAGTTTAATCAGGATGCCTGGGTCTGACGGATTCTGACCAAGCGCTGCAATCAGAAGTTTTAGCTCTGGGTTAGCTTTGTCGATATCCTCGAAGTCCATCATGGGGTCATAGTCGCTGGCGCTACCCAGTGGTTGAACGTTAACTTTGAAGGTGGAAGCTGCAGGCAAGGTTTCCGTCCGAACAAAAAGCTTGCGTGCCATCAGGAACAAAAACACAAAAATATGCACGGTGATGATGTAGTAATACAGCCAAACCACGCTGAATTCATTCATCAAAAAACTCGCCACGATGGGCCCAATAACACCGCCGATACCTAGTAAGATTTGCATTGTGCTAGTGGCTGGCATGGCCTCTTTTGAATCAATGTGGTCAAACACCTGCGTGACGGCGAGCGGAAACAAGGCCACACCTGAGCCGCCAGAAATCCAGAACAGCACGGCGAGAATTTCAATTGGGTAGGGATAAAAGTTATCCAAAACAATTAGGCTGTTGCTGATGATCCCCATAAACATCAGACCTGATGCCACGACACGCTTATCGTAGCGATCTGCCAACCAACCCGTTGGAAACTGGGTCAACAAGCCGCCCATTTGGTAAGAGCCTAGGATTATTGACAGCCAGATACCGGAGATCCCTTTGCTGTAGGCGTAAAGAGAGATAAGTGAAACGCTGGCGGCGTTAATCAACCCAGCACAGAAACAAGCGAGCGTACCTGAAGGAGAGTATTGCCATAGCCTTTTCAGCGATATCGGAGCGGCTTTTTGGGGCAATTCGGGTGCAGGTAAGCGGCTCATCGACATGATGATAAGGGAAACACAAAGGAATACCGAAATCACCCCAAACAGCCGTGGGTCGTTTTCGTTAAACGCACTGAAGAGAAAGGGAGCGGTACCGAATCCAATCGCAAAACAGATCTGGTAGGTGCCGTAAACACGGCCTCGGTTACTTCGGTCACTCAGTACATTGAGCCAACTTTCCAGTGTGATAAATGACGTGACATAGCAGAAGCCTGCAATTGCGCGCAGGGCGGCGGTAACAACAATGTCGGTAGTGTAGCTATGAACAACAGACACAATCGACAGGGTTGCCGCCATGGAGGCGAATGCGCGGATGTGTCCGGCTCGGAGCACTGCCCGGGAACCAAACAACCCGGCACAAATTGCGCCTACAGCAAACATACTCATTGCCAGACCGATATCGGCTGTCGGGTAGCCGTTTTCCTTCATGCGGATAGGTAGCATGACAAAAAAGAGGTTGTGGCTGATAGCAAACCCAAATATCGTGAAGAGTATGGGTCGTATCCGTATGAATATATTCGCTTTCATGTCCGTATATGCCGAGTAGTGCCAGCTCCGAAAAAGAATGAATTGGAGCTTTGTTATGCATGGTTTAAAGAGCAAGAAAATGAAGTTTTTATGAGGGTTTTCTATCAAACCGGCTCTGAGCTTCAAAAATGCGTGTTAGCCTAAAAATGTTACCACTGAGAGAACATGGAAATGAGAGAACTCAAAGGCTTTCACTGCTGGCTCTCGTAAATCCGACATGTTTCTTATTCATGAATGAGTATGGTCTAGTTTTGCTAAAATTGAGGAAATGAATCATGGAAAGCTTTCGCGTATCCAACCAATTAGAACACATGAATATCGACCTCATTCATCAGATGATATCAGAGTCCTATTGGGCAAAAGGCATTCCAAAAGCGACGTTAGAAAAGGCGTTGGTACATTCTCTCTGTTTTGGCGTGTTTGACGAAAACAACACTCAGGTAGCGTTTGCCAGGATGATCACTGACCGGGCAACATTTGCCTATCTGGGAGATGTTTTTGTGGTAGAAGAGCGTCAAGGTGAGGGGATAGCTAAAGTATTGATGGATAGCATTGTGGCACATCCTGACCTACAAGGTCTTCGTCGAACCATGCTGGCAACCCGTGATGCACATGGGTTATATGAAAAGTATGGTTTTACGCCGATTGCCAATCCTGACTCATTAATGCAGATATGGCACCCAGACATATATAAATGAAACGCGATCAGAGGTTACTAATATTCTGAAGTGCACGAGTTTAAAGGAATAGGAATGACAGCGATAAGAAAATTCAAACGGGAAGATGAAAGTGACGTGCTTGAAATAATATTGGTGGAAGAACAAGTCAAATTTACAGCGTCACCAGAACATTTCATCAGTGATGTTGATGAAAACATCATTCGCTTTCTGATTGTCCAAGATGATCTCATTGTTGGCTACTTCAAAATTGATACTGCTTTTAATTCCGAAATAGTTGGCACTGGAAATAGAGGGGTAGGACTTCGAAGTTTTGCTATTGATCGTCGCTACCAAAGAAAGGGGATCGGTAAAAAGGCGGTCTCATTATTGGCAGATTCTATCGCCCTTGAGTTCCCTGACGTCTCTTGGCTCTATCTGACGGTGAATTGTAAAAACGCGGCTGCTTATCAGACATACCTTAAAGGGGGCTTTGAAGATACAGGATCGCTGTATCAAGGTGGTCCTGTGGGACCTCAACATGTGATGAGGATGAGGTTGCATAAATAAAGCCACTGAAACAGACATCCATTCAGTCTTTGTCCGAATGGGTAGGCGACAATAAACTGAATACATTTATTGATAGTTTGAATTTAAATGCTCTCGTATGTTTATCTATTCTGTTGAACTTGTCAGTTAATACTATTGGATGCTGTTTCTTGTTTAAATAAATAACTAAAATTACTCGCTAATTTTATTTCTTTACAGTCCTATCTCATTTTACAAACTTTGACTGTGGAATGAGTATTATATTTTTATTGTTGGCCATATTTCTTCTTGTTAATAAATTGTGACGTTCCTTCCTTTAATAAAGTTTAAATAAAATGAATTTCTGGAAGATTAATGAACTGGGTGTTTGACTGAACTCGTCAACTAAAAAGGACGACAAAATGAAAACATTCAACGTTAGTACAAAGAAAGTGTTAGTGGTGGCAATGAGTGCCGCATTACTGACGGGCTTTGCAGGCTGTGAAGACCCAAGATGGGTAGCGAACAAAGTCAGCAAAGCAATGAAAGAGAAAAACTTGTTTGACCATCTTGAGGCGCTCGAAGCAGCTGCCATTCCAACACCGGATGGTAATTCGATTACCCGTGCGGCGGGTACTGATGGTTATGCAAATTCTGCTGACTACATTAAGCAGACGCTAGAAGAACATGGCTATGAGGTGACACTGCAGGAATTTGATTTCCGCAGTTGGGTTGAACTTGATGGCACGACCCTTAGCGTCAATGGGCAACAACTTGTACATGTCCGTGAAGCGACAGACGACATTCCCGCAGACTATGCCGCAATGTCTTACTCAGGCAGTTCTGATGGCGCTATTAGCGCTGACATTGCTTTTGTAACCCCCGATTTTGATTTTGACTCGCCTGATTATGATGACACTGATGGCTGTGAAGCATCAGACTTTGATGGCGTCGATGTGACAGGCAAAGTTGCTGTTATTCAACGTGGTGGCTGTACGTTTGATTCCAAGGTCGTTAATGCTGAAAACGCGGGTGCTGTTGGTGTAATCGTATTTAACCAAGGAAACAACGATGGTCGTAAGAGCGTGGTGAATGGTACCTTGGGTAGCGACTCAGAAGCCACCATTCCGGCATTTGGTGCACGTTATGACCTCGGTAAAGAGTGGTATGACGCTTTGGAGTCAGGTGCGATTACCGCTGCACTTTCTGTTCAAACCGAGGACGAAATTGTGGTGACGGAAAACTTACTGGCTGAAACGAAAGCAGGCGACCCAGATCAGATTGTCATGGTTGGTGCGCATTTAGACTCAGTACAAGAAGGGCCAGGTATTCAAGACAATGGTTCAGGCTCAGCTGCGATTCTTGAATACGCTATCCGCCTCAAGAAGAAAATGAAGCGATTGTCAGTCACGCAGAAAAACAAGGTGCGTTTTGCTTGGTGGGCAGCGGAAGAAGCCGGCCTTGTGGGTTCTGAATATTACACAGGAGAGGTGTTTGGTGCTTATTACGCGGATGCGCAAGCTCAAATCATGGAAGAGTTGGGAATTACGGACCCAAGCGAGCTAACCGCTGAACATCGTGAGTTGATTGAAGCACGCTATCTGGAAATCAATCCAGTTAAGATGTATCTGAACTTCGATATGATTGGTTCACCTAACTACATCTACGGTGTCATGGATGGTGACCTGTCAGATACTAAAGACAGCCCGGACAACGCTTATCCTGGTGACTTTGAGCCACCGGAAGGTACGGGGCATATTGAAGGTTTGTTTAACGAGTTCTTTAATGACAAAGGTGAAGTGACGATTCCTCAGGCGTTGTCGAAGCGTTCAGACTACTCTGGCTTTGCTGATTGGGGTATAGCATTTGGTGGTTTGTTCACTGGTGCAGAGAAAACTAAGTCAGCAGAGGAAGTGGAACAATTTGGCGGTGAAGTAGATGTTGCCTACGACAAGTGTTACCACCAGGCGTGTGATGACATCAATAACGTGAACAGTGAAGCGATGACAATGAATTCGCGCGCGCTCGCATACGTAGCAACCTTCTACGCGATGAGTGAAGATCTTTATGCTGATGATAAGAACCAACAGGACTCAGCGCCGGAGATACGTACGCGTAGAGCGCTGGCGGTTAATGACGGACATGAGCATGAGCACCGTATTGGTGAGAAAATCAAGTCAGCCTCACGTGAAGTGGCTGATCACGGACACTTCCATGGTGACTTCGACCAAGACCGCAAGTAATAGAAAGAGTTAGACAAAAAAGGAGCCGCCAGGCTCCTTTTTTGTCTTCAATTTAAGACGCTGAGGTGTCAAGTTTTAAGCTACCCTTGCTTTGTTAATGCAAGGAGCAAAAAAATAAAAGTACTTAGGGTGATACTCTTTTCGTCAGTGGCCATGAGTGTAATTGGTTGTTCAGGGATACCAAAAACCGCAGAAAATTTGCCGCTTGCAAATGGAACAGGAGCTGTTGTCATTCCCGTTAACATGGAAAACACATCGGAAAGTAAAAAATATCCGTGTCGGTCTATATCGTTTGAAGTTAAGAAGGTATTCCGCACTCCAGATGAGCTCGATAAAAGCGAACCACGAGAGATTTATCTTTACGATAAACCCGCTTACGGTTTAATCACTGATTTAGAGCCTGGAGAGTACATGTTTGATGAATTCAAATGTCATGCTAACTATCGTCGGGTTTTCAACGGTGGCCAGTCTTATATTGTAAAACGCGCTAATGTTTATTTTGATGTGGAGCCAAACACAGTCACAGTGTCAAGCCAGACATTCGTGGGTAAAAGTGAGTATGACGCATCAGGCTCATCATCGTTTAGTGCTCGTTTCAACTATGTCACTGAACAGGACAAGCAAAAAGCTCTCAAGGCGCTAGAGGAAAAAGGAATTCCGTCTGGTTGGAGCTTAAATTTTTAGTCCGAAGCGTAACTGGAAGGGCACGCTATTCATCGTGTGCCCTGATTTCAGTAGGCGTCATCCCCAATTCCCTCACCAGTGCCCTGCTGAGAGTTCTTCCAGAAGTAAACCCTAACGACAGTGCAATTTTGTCTATAGGATCTTTGGTATATCTCAGCGCATTATATGCTTTTAAGCGACGCCAGTGGCTAAGGTAGGCGATGGGTGCCATACCTAACGCATCCTGAAAATGGCGAACCAGTGTCGCTTTCGACATGCCAACCTGACGCCCAATCTCTTCAAGCGTCCAGTCTTTTCCAGGTTCATGATGCATTAGCATGAGAGCTTGATGAATGCGTTTGTCTTTTACAGCTCTCAGAAAACTGAAGTTTTTTCACTTTCGATTAAGAAATGAGACATTATCTTCAAAAATAGCACTTCCGTAAGTTTGTCGACGATAGCATTTTTACGATATCCATGCTCCGCTATTTCCTTGTTAATCAAGATGACGACCTGCCAGATAGTGCTGTCGTGTGCGATGTTGTTTAGGTGAATAATCGGTGGTAACGCATCAATAATTGGATGGCTTAAACCGGCATCGAACATGATAAGACCGCACATTAGCGTGTGAGTGGTTGGCCCTTCCTGAAATAGCGGCATACCCAGTTCGCATGCGTCTTCAGCAACGCTGCTCAAGGTTCTTTCGTTCTCCGGACAATCCGCTAACCAATGTGCATCTCCGCTGGGGAGCAGGAAGATATCCATCTCATTAGCATGTAGAGGTTCAGCATTATCCAGCCCCACGAAGCAACTGCCTTTCAGTGCGATGTGAAACCTCGGGAAACCTCGCTCCTCCAACGTTATTCCCCATGGCGCGCTCAGGTCAGAACTGAAAAAGATATTCCCTCTAAATCTAAGATTTTCAAAAACATCTGAGAGATAACTAAAGGTTTCTTCGCTTTTGATTCCCTGAGGCACTGATCTGATTCCCTACGAGATAATGGTGATTGCTAATTTAGCCTAGACTGATGCTCAATGCTCTCCTATTGAGAGTTTTAACTGTAATTAAGGTGAGAAAATGGAAGTAAAAAACATTGCAAATGCAAATTCGTACATACCTCTAATCCTAGCATCGGTAATGGGTATAAGTGGGTTCGTTTCAACAGCTGCTATCGCCAAGGACTACTTCACTGTTAAAGATGGAGAGCTACAACGCCCTAAGGGATATCGCGAGTGGGTATATGTAGGTACACCAGTTACGCCTAACGACATGAATAATGGCAAAGCTGCATTCCCTGAGCATCACAATGTGTATATCGACCCAGAAAGCTGGGCAGTTTGGAAGGAAAAGGGAGAGTTCAGAGATGGGACTATCATCATCAAAGAACTTGTGAGTGTTGGTAGTAAAGCGGCTGTGAGTGGCAATGGCTATTTTCAGGGGGATTACATAGGTCTTGAAGCCACTATTAAGAGTAAAAGTTTGAACCCGGATGAGCCAGGTAATTGGTCTTACTACAGCTTTTCAACGCCAGATCATAGCTCATTGACCGATACGGCAAAGGCTTTTCCTACCGCAGCCTGTAACGCTTGTCACCAAGCATCAGCAGCCGATGACTTTGTTTTCACCCAGTATTACCCTGTGTTACGTGCTGGTAAAGCGAAAGGTGAGGTTGCCACTGGTGGATATAGCTCTAGCCTCAAATAACTCGATCGTATAGAGGAGTGATTATATGAAGAAGGCGTTTCTTGTCTGCTTGCTCGCCGCAAGTGCATCATTTGCCGTAGTAGCAAATGATACGTTTTCACCTTACGTAGATGATAAAGGAAATATCGCTTTCCCCAAAGATTTCAGAACGAACATGGTCCATTTAGGATCTTGGTTTGTTCCTGAAGGCGGTGCAAGCGGTTTCCATGGTGTTTACACTGAAAAAGAAGCAGTGGAAGCATTTCGCAAAAACGGTAAATTCCCAGACGGTGCGACCATCGTTAAGGAGTTGCGTGCTCATAATACGGGTAACTACACAACCGGTACTGGTGTTAGTCATGAAACCGCTGATCTCAAACAATGGTTTGTCATGGTGAAAGACGGCGAAGGCCGCTTTTCCGACAATGGTTCGTGGGGTGATGGCTGGGGCTGGGCTCTGTTCAAAACGGACGACTTGAACAAGAATGCTTCTGCTGATTATAAGACGGATTGTCTTGGTTGCCATTTACCGGCAAAAGCTAACGACTGGATTTATACGGAAGCTTATCCAATCCTGAGCGAATAGCAAAACAGGTTAATTGATAAACAAACCCCGTAAGAACAAGTCAGCCAAAAGGCTGGCTTTTTTGAATCCTATGAATTCTTTTTAACTTCCTCGATATGTTGAATACCCATAAGGGGAAACAAGTAGTGGGACGTGATAATGCTGATTGTGGTCAGAAACGCCAAACCGAATCACGATTTCGTCAAGAAAAGGCACGGTTTCCAACAGCGTATTGGTATTTCTGAAGTAGGCAGCGGTAGCGAAGACAAGCTGATATTGACCGGAAGTGAGTAACCCTTCATCAATAAGCGGGGAATCAGTTCTTCCATCATTATTCGTGATGGTCGTAGCCAGTGGCTGAAGGCCTTCATCGTCTATTCGGTAGAGCGATATTTTTACACCATTTGCAGGTTTCCCACTCGCGGTGTCCAGAACATGCGTCGTCAGTTTTCCCATTTATTCACCCCAGTGTGAGACGTCGACTTTCTGCAGTTGTATGTGAGAGTGACATAAGCCAGTCTTAACAAAAACTTAGCATTTGCTGCGTCAATATCCCAACGCAAAGTGACAAAAGTTTGAGCAAGCGCGAAATGCATTTGAATTTTCGATACTTTTAAGGGGGCAGCCGGGCCTTAATGACCCGGCTTTGAGTTAAGCGTGTTGCAATACAGGGCGGACAACAGGTTTGTCATTAATCGGCAAGTGGATCAGCGCAGCGGCGAACGCAAGAACGATAGTTGCCCACCAGATTGGCTCATAAGAACCGTAGTAGTCGAACACACGTCCGCCAACCCATGCGCCAATGAAACTGCCGATTTGGTGAGTGAAAAATACCATCCCATATAGCGTCGACATATAACGTGGACCGAAGATCTGGCGCACCAAACCGGATGTCAGTGGCACTGTGCCTAACCAACAAAAGCCAATTGCCGCGCCGAAGATTGTCGCTGTATGTGTCGTCAAAGGTACGGTAATAAAAAGTGTCAGAACGACAGAGCGCACAAGGTAAAGCAATGTCATCACATAGCGCTTGTTAAATCGGTCACCCATTAGGCCCCAGAAATAAGAGCCAAAGATGTTGAAGATACCGACATAGGCTAATGCCATCGCAGCGGTATTTCCCGGCAAACCCTTGTCTGCGATATAGCTCGGTAGGTGAGTCGCGATAAACATCACTTGGAAGCCACAGACGAAGAAACCAGCATGGATCAGCCAATAACCGGGATGACGAAATGCTTCAGCCATTGCTTCTTTCAGCGTTTGTTCTGGTTCCGCCTGTCCGCCTGTTAATGAAGAAGGGTTCGCGGTTTTCATGAAAACTGCAAAAGCGATCATCAGCGTACAGAACATCGCAAACACCTGCATGGCAGTTTGCCAATCGTAGTATGCGAGCAGCGACTGAGCGCCTGGGATAACGGCGAACATACCGAAAGATCCCATGGCTGTTGTTAGACCAAAGGCTTTTGCGGTGTGCTCTGCTGGCACTACTTTGGCAACTGCACCTAACACAATGACATAACTTGTGGCACTTAGGCCTAAACCAATCATCACACCCATTGAGACGTACAGCACACCGGTTCCGGTTGCAACGGAAGTCAGGTAAAGACCCAGTGCGTATGCAACACCACCCAGAGTGATGATACGCTTAGCGCCGAATCTGTCCGCAGCCATGCCCACGAAAGGCTGGAAAAGTCCAAACAAAAGGTTTTGAAGGGCAATAGCAAGGCTGAAAAATTCTCTGCCTGATTGGAAAGTGTCTGTGATAGGCATCATAAAGATACCAAAAGATTGCCTGATCCCTAGGCTGATAATCAAAATCCCTATCCCCAGCCATATGAGCGGCGGGAAACGGAAGATACTCATTAATATACCTTTGTTTATTTTATTGAGTGAGACCTGTGGGTCTGGTGTTCGTTATTCATTTGATGGTGTTGATGGCATCCGCCATCTACGGCGTAATCCGTAAGAGCGCGTTGTAAAGGCGTGCAATATTGAACGCTCACCAGAGTGACTGTCAGTACCAGTAACCACCTGACAAGCTGGGCAAAAAGCGATTGTGAAAACATAGTGCCTCAAAGCTAAACGCAAAGGGCGTGTAGGGTAGGGATATTCAAGACATGAAGCAAATGAATTCGATGCAACCTAGCCATGCATGAAACGCATTGGCGACCTCTGCTTGCGAGCATCTTCAGGGTGTTTGGTTATATGTTCCCGGACACCATGTATACACGGTGTTGACGTCGGTAGCTGGCATTTTTAGGACTTTGTTACTGCATCTGATTTCTCTCTGTTTTAGTGCAGCATCGATCATTTCATTGGTAGGAAGCTCAGCGAAATCAAGAATTTTATCGACAATCCGCTCTGGCGTAGCCACAAAATCCTCATAATTTACAGATAACATATTTAAATCTAGTTCTGTTGCTTCGGCCATGGTGGTTTGAATGAGTTTGTTGAGCTGGAATGCCGTTCCTGCCACAGCATGACCGCGCAGGCGGTCGTATTGAGCAAGTTCCTGCAATGAGTAAGCGCCGCGCCACCACAGGAGGTTTTTACCTTGATACTCCCACTCCTCTGTTGAAATCATGGAATGCACTGTCGAGGCTGGGTCACGGCAAATATGTACAAATTTAGCATCCGGGAAAAGACTGTTCAGATAACAAAGGCGCGAGGGGCCTGTAAATCGCAATGCAAGGCGGCTTCGGCCAGAGAGCTCAATGCGACGGCTGAGAATCTCCCTGATGGAGGATATTTCTACTGGCGTGGCGTGTTTACCTCTGGCAAAGCCACGATAAAAATCGACTTCTTCTCGGGTATAGTCATCCCAGAAATTCATAACCTCTGACGGCGCAGGAGAGAACTCTCGTGCCAGCGAGCCCAAAAATGAGTTGTCTTGCAACGCCTTGTTTCGGAAAGCACATTTACGTTTAAAAAGGCGGTGTTGGAAATCAGATTTGGGATGCTTTTCAAAGCTATCATCAAGCCAACAGATTTCATCATGATGCATCACGATATCTGATATCAATGTCACCCCTGAACGTGGTGGCCCTACAAAGATAAGCGGTTGATTTAGCGTTGAGGCTCTGTTCATATCAACACTCCTTTTGATTGATATGCATCAAGGAGCAATTAAGATGCCAGAATAAATAACTTATTAATTCATAGAGATAAAACGGTATGAGGTACGGAGTATCATCTTGGGTTGCAGAATGAGAATACGAAATGGCGATTCCTGCGCGCATCGCCACAACTGCTTCTGATTTTAGGATATTTTTGAAGAACCTATTCTTGTTGGATACGGCAGAAATTAAAGATCAACGAAATTGCCTGCTTTCGGTCTCCTTCCCCCAAGTTTTCCAGTGAGTTGAGCGCCTTGTTGACGACCTCGTCACCGGCCTTATCGCGAAGACGTTCAATCAACTGAGTAAGAAAATCCGGCGTGAATTCAGGGTGGCATTGCATTGTCAGGGTTGTTTTTGATTTTTGAGTGATGGCGATAGGACAAAAGTCTGAGCCCGCGACTACCTCGAATCCGTTTGCCGGAGCAATAACCTGATCCTGATGACACGCAATCAAGTTTAATGTGCCAGTAAACTTGGTGTTCAAAGTGGTTGGTTGGTTTAGTGTTTCTATGGCATAGACACCCATTCCCCAGCCTTTTTCGGACTTTTCTACACATCCACCCAGTGCGTAATGGATAAGCTGGTGGCCGAAACATATGCCAATCATTGGCTGATTGGCGTCATCACAATCCCGGACAAACTGGGCGACCACCTGAATCCACGGGTCAGTATCGTAAACTCCCCACTTACTACCTGTCACTAGCCAAATGTCGCAATCGCCAATGGAGGAAGGGTATTCTTCCTCGTGACAACGGTAACTTTTGAATGCTGAAATACTGCTCCTCTGAAACATACGCTTGAATGCATCATCATAATGTCCGTACTTCGCGATAGAGTCGGGGTAGTGATCGTCGCAGAGTAAAATGCCTAGCTTCATGTTTAGAATATACTCCTTACCACGTTGCAGTAACAATAGTGAGTTAGGGAAAACTTGGCTTCAAAAGCAAGATTTCACTAACTAAACGTGTGGGTAAACGATAATGGATGAACTAAAAAGCATAAAGTATGCCGATAAAGAATATCTGTGTGTCACGCTTTTTAGATATTCGGAAAGAAAAGTGAAAACTGGTTGTAGATAGTAACGTTTTGTACTTAATGGAAAATTTTCTGCCGAATCGTCAACAAACGTTAATTTAAGATACCATGCTGTTTAAAATATGACTGATTAGCTATAAAAACATGCTCTCTTACACAGAATCAATGTGTTCGCTCTTTTATTGTTAGGTTAAACTCAAGTAATATGCATCGAAAGTCGAGCGCCATCCCGGCGCATGGCGAGCCAAAATCATAGTGGAGAAACAAGCTTGATTAGTGTTTTCCTTGTAGATGATCACGAGCTGGTTCGCACAGGGATACGCCGTCTTCTTGAAGACGAGCGTGGTGTTAAAGTGGTAGGGGAAGCCGAAAGCGGTGAGGAAGCAGTCAAGTGGTGTCGCAGCAATCATGCGGACATTATCTTGATGGATATGAATATGCCTGGAATTGGTGGTTTGGAAGCGACACGAAAGCTCCTACGATACAACCCAGACGCTAAGATTATTGTTCTGACAATTCATACGGAGAACCCATTTCCAACTAAAGTTATGCAAGCTGGGGCTGCTGGTTACCTAACCAAAGGTGCGGGTGCGAGTGAAATGGTTAACGCAATTCGTGCGGTGAATAGCGGGCAACGCTATATTTCACCAGAGATTGCACAGCAAATGGCGTTGAGTCAGTTTTCTCCTGCACAGGAGAACCCTTTTAAAAACCTTTCTGAGCGTGAGCTCCAAATCATGATGATGATTACGAAAGGCCAGAAAGTGACTGACATTTCAGAGCAGCTCAATCTGAGCCCGAAGACAGTCAACAGCTATCGCTACCGTCTTTTTAGTAAGTTAGGTATCAATGGTGACGTTGAACTGACCCATCTTGCGATTCGTCATGGTATGCTAGACACAGAAACGCTTTAATAACTTCTGTTTGCTGTGTTTGATGCCAAAAATTTCCTAAAAACAGTCTCTGACAAACCCGGCGTCTATCGAATGATGGATGCTTCGGGTGAGATCATTTACGTCGGTAAAGCCAAATCTCTCAAGAAGCGGCTTTCCAGCTATTTCCGTTCCAATGTGTCTGGAGAGAAAACCCGTGCATTGGTGAAAAATATCGCCAATGTCGAAGTCACGATCACGCACAGTGAAACGGAAGCGTTGATCCTCGAGCACAATCTTATCAAGCAGCATTTACCGCGTTATAACGTGCTACTGCGAGATGACAAGTCTTATCCGTACATCTTCCTCTCTGCGAGCAAACATCCGAGAATTGCCGTACATCGTGGTGCGAAAAAACGTAAAGGTGAGTATTTTGGTCCGTTTCCTGACGCGGGCGCGGTACGCCAAAGTTTGTATTTACTGCAGAAAATTTTCCCGATCCGCCAGTGCGAAGATTCCGTTTACGCCAACCGTACCCGTCCATGTTTGATGTACCAAATTAAGCGCTGTGCAGGCCCTTGTGTTAAAGGCATTATTGCGGATGAAGATTATGATGAGCTGGTTAACTTCACCCGCTTGTTCCTGCAAGGCAAAGACCGTCAGGTTATCGCTTCGCTGGTGGAGAAAATGGAAGGTGCGAGTCAGTCGCTACAGTTTGAGAAAGCGGCAGAATATCGCGACCAAATACAGGCTCTTCGCCGTGTTCAGGAACAACAGTTTGTTTCGCAAGACAGCGATGACGATCTGGATGCTATCGGGGTTTCAATAGAAAATGGCGTGGCATGCATCCATGTACTTTTCCTTCGTCAGGGTAAGGTGCTGGGGAGCCGCAGTTACTTCCCGAAAATGCCGGTTGATACCGATGTGAATGAGCTGGTATCGAGCTTTATCGGGCAGTTTTACGTGAAGCAAGCTGAGGGAAACACCATTCCAACCAGCATTCTGATTGGCCAGGATTTGGGTGATGAGTTGGCCGATCTGGCTACCGCTCTGTCAGACATTGCCGGTCGTAAAGTGAACTTGCAGTGCAAGCCTCGCGGCGCACGTGCACGTTTCCTCAAACTCGCACAAACTAACGCTGCAACAGCACTCACCAGCAAAATTAATCACAAAATGACCATTCATAACCGGTTTAGTGTGCTGTCAGAAGCACTTGAACTTGAATCGGTTAAGCGTATGGAATGTTTTGATATCAGCCACACCATGGGTGAGCAAACCGTCGCGTCGTGTGTGGTGTTCAACCAAGATGGCCCAGTGAAACTGGAATACCGTCGTTACAATATCACGGGCATTACCGGAGGTGACGACTATGCGGCAATGGCACAAGTGTTGGAGCGCCGCTATAGCAAGCAAGTTGATCCGGACAAGATCCCAGACATTATTTTGATTGATGGTGGCAAAGGGCAACTGAACCGCGCCTGGGAAGTCGTCAAGCCACTTCTGGCTGATTGGCCGAAACATCCCCTGATGCTGGGTGTGGCAAAAGGCACCACACGACGCCCGGGTTTGGAGACTTTAATCAAAGTGACGGGCGAAGAGTTTTCTATGCCGTCTGATTCACCGGCGCTTCACCTTATTCAACACATCCGCGATGAGAGCCATAACCACGCGATTTCCGGTCACAGAGCGAAACGTGCTAAAGCACGAAAAAGTAGTGTGTTGCAGGAAATCGAGGGCGTAGGGCCAAAGCGTCGTCAGGCTTTGCTGAAATACATGGGTGGAATCCAGGAACTTAAGCGGGCATCTGTTGAAGAAATCGCCAAAGTACCGGGCATAAGCCGTGTTTTGGCCGAGAAAATTCATTCATCATTGCAACAGCAATGACTTTCAAGCAACATAAGCCGTCACTCACAAAGTATTATAAGTATGCGACTGAATATCCCCATTATCCTGACCCTTATACGTATCGCATTAATCCCTGTTTTTGTTATCGCGTTTTACCTACCTTATGAATGGTCAGCTTTCGCTGCTGCTCTGATTTTTGTTATCGCTGGGGCGACTGACTGGTTGGACGGATATCTCGCACGAACTCTGGGCCAAACCACGCTCTTTGGTGCTTTCCTAGATCCTGTTGCTGATAAAGTGATGGTTGCGATTGCCCTCGTACTTATTGTCGAGCACTACAATTCGATATGGGTGACGATTCCAGCGGCAACTATGATTGCCCGTGAAGTGATCATTTCTGCCTTACGTGAGTGGATGGCGGAACTGGGTAAGCGTGCGAGCGTGGCAGTCTCTTGGGTGGGTAAATTCAAAACTGCTGCGCAAATGTTTGCTCTAACCATGTTACTTTGGCGTGACAGCGAGTGGATTATTTATGTGGGTTATACAGCGCTTTATATTGCTACCGCGCTGACTTACTGGTCTATGTACCAGTATCTGCTGGCTGCAAAAGATGATTTGTTGAACGCCGATAACTAAACCCGAATCCAATGAAAAGGCCGCAAACGCGGCCTTTTTTGTTTCTGTTGTCTTTATAAAAAGCGGCGCTCAAGGCCGTTGTTCCCATGAATACGCTAGCTGACTTTCGGGAAAACCATCACAAAGGCAGCACCTTCCAGTTCGGAGCCAATAACACGGATTGAGCCGCCATAACTTTCGACGATTTCGTCACATACCGCCAATCCGATGCCAGTGCCCGGGTTAAGTTGGTCAGCCCGCACCCCGCGTTGGAAAATAGACTCCCGCAAAGACTCTTCTACGCCCAATCCATCGTCTTCGATGGTCAGCACATAATGATCTGTGGTCTCGCTGCTTGAGATTCGCACCTCGCTGATACAAAAACGGAATGCGTTTTCCAGAAGGTTGCCGAGTACCTCGGTTAAATCCGCCTTGTTGAGCGGCAGAGAAGGCAATGCTTCCAAACGGGTTGTAATATTTACTGGCTTATCACTGTAGACCTTGGCGAACATCCCCGTGAGACTGTCTAACACAGGTTTGAGCTCGGTTTTTTCGCGAACCAGACCTCGTTGACCCACCAAAGCGCGTTTCAGTTGATACTGCACCATGTCATCCATTTGGCTGACTTGCTCAATGATGCGTTTGCTCATGGCTTTGCGGCTTAACGTGTTGTCGTCCAATAGCGCATTGGTAGCGGCAAGGCGGCTTTTGAGACTATGAGCGAGATCATCCATCGCATGACGATAGCGTTGAGTTTGCTCTTTTCTGAGGGTGATCATCCGGTTCAGCGCGTCCGTGACATCTCCCAATTCTTTAGGGTAATCCGAATCCAGTTTTTCTCGGCGGGATTCCGCAATTTCATTCAATTCCCCCGCGAGTTTTCTTAGCGGACTGAAGCTCCAGTATGACGCGGCATAAAGTAAACCTGTGGCAATCGAAAACAATAGCCCCATGTAAAACCAAGTCTTACGTCTTATCTGAGACAAACTTTCCAGTTGGGCACTGACTTCACGAAGTACGAAGAATGCTTCTTCTGTCGAGTAAGTCGCTTCAGAGATAACGTGGACGACATACGGCAGTTCGTTGTAGTAGATAAGGTCTGGGCCAGAGAGAGAGTAGGGAATATGGCGGCAAACATTTTTCATGCCGTTATCGCGTGCGCCGTAAGACATCCAGGAAGCATTGCCGTCACGTTCACAGATAAACGCCAGATAGTTGGTTTGCTTGGAGGTAGGAGTGGGAATGGGTTGATCGCGATGTGGGGCATTCTCACCGAGTTGTAGCATGTTGTCTTGTCTCAGCTCGCCGATGATATGTGGGACTTCTGTCACCAAGTCGGCAGAATACATGGCAATGTAGCTTTTGACATAAATTTGGTTAATCACCACACCAAGCCCTAACGAGAAGGCAAGGATGATGGCAATGGACGTGACCATCACCCTTTTGTGGATTTCGGGCATCATGTTCCGCGTCATATCAGGTCACCTGAAGTTCAAAAATGTAGCCCTGTCCGCGTACGGTAGAAATCGGATTATCTTGCCCGGACTGAGTGAGCTTTTTGCGAAGGCGGCTCATCATGACTTCAATGGTATTCGGGTCACCTTCCTGATCTTGATAAAGCACATCCAGCAGTCGTTGCTTGGAAACCACCTGACGGTTGTGGCGCACTATGTATTCCAGTAAATCGTACTCAAAGGCGGTGAGATCAACAGGAGCATCATCAACGGTGACTTTCTTCGCCAGCAAATCCATGGTGATTTTATCGGCTTTGATTTCTGGCTTCACAAACCCGGCGCTGCGACGAACTAATGCATTAAGACGGGCGACCAGCTCTTCTTTCTGAAACGGTTTTACCAGATAGTCATCCGCACCGGCATCTAATCCAGACACTTTGTCTTGCCAATTCGCGCGGCCAGTCAGAATGAGGATGGGCATACGGATTTCGGCGCGGCGAATATCGCGGATAAGGCTAAGGCCGTCTCGATCAGGCAGGCCGAGGTCAACAATAGCAATGTCGTTGGGATAATCTTTGGCAACGAAAAGGCCTTCAGATGCGGTTTTGGCGCAGTGCACCTGATTACCTAGTTCAGACAGTTCAGTTTTTAGATGATGGCTCAATAGAGGATCGTCTTCGACGATAAGAATGCGCATAAACCGTTACCTTTACTTTGTTTTCCGAATACCAGCTTAATGATGATAACGCGCAAAACGTTGCGCTGATGCAAACAACCCGCGGGTTTGTTCCCAACCCCTAGAGTAAGAAAAACTGAGTATTAGATGATTCAGCAAACAGTGTAACGTCTGTTCGCTGAATCATTGCTGACTGCTTTGCCGGATATGCGACGAGACAGGGATGATTGGGGCTACGAGCCCCTAAGATCATCCGCCCCTATGTCAGAATGACGAGAAGGGTGCCAGCAAACGTCAGTAAAACGTTGGCGATAGCATAGGTACCTGCATAGCCCAAGGCGGGAATGGTACTGCGTGCGTGTTGGTTGATCATGTCCATGGCTGGCGCACAAGTTCGCGCACCAATAATAGCGCCAAACAGTAGTGCTCTGTTCATGTTCAGGATGTACGCACCAACCAGATACGCCAGTATCACTGGCACCACGCTTACCGCCAATGCGCCAAACATGATGGTGAACCCCATAAGCTGCAGGTATTCAACCAAATTGCCACCTGCGCTCAGACCAACACCGACCATAAAGGTCATCAGCCCTAGCTCTTTCAACATGTTGATAGCACCTTGAGGAACATAACCGAAGGTCGGGTGATTCGCACGCAGGAAGCCCAGTAAAATCCCAGCTATCAAGAGCCCCGATGCATTACCCAAGCCCAGTGTCATTTGGCCAAAAGTCATGGTGATCAAGCCGAAGATCAGGCCAAAGATAAAGAAAGAGCAGAATGCCAACATATCTGAAACCTGGCTGTGAATTGAGATAAAACCGATTCGCTCTGCCAGCCCCATGACTCGACGTTTTTCGCCACTTACCTGGAGTACATCTCCTTTAGACAGCAGGATATTGTGATCCATTGGCATTTCAATCTGAGCACGAACGACACGGCTCAAGAAACAGCCGTACTCAGACAGATTCAAATCTGACAAACGCTTACCGATGATGGCATCGTTCTTTACCACGATTTCTTCTTCAACCACACGTAGGTCCAGCAGGTCACGATCGAATACCTCTTTCCCGTTTCGGAAAGAAGGGTCGAGGCGGGCGTGGCTGTCTGGGTAACCTACCAGTGCGATTTCATCGCCTTCCTGCAAAATGGCGTCACCATCTGGATTTGCAAGAATGCCGTTACGGCGGATACGTTCGATATAGCAACCCGTCTGGCGATAAATACCCAGTTCACGAAGGTTGCGACCATCCACCCAGTTAATCAGCTCTGGACCAACACGGTAAGCGCGGATAATGGGTAGATAAACCTTGCGCTGGGAAGAGTTGCCCAAGCCTCGCTCCATTGCAATCTTCTGCGCAGAATGTTCAAGGTTTTCCTTTTGCAGCTTAGGCATAAAGTTCGCAAGTACGATCAGGCTAACTAAACCCACCAGATATGCCAATGCATAGCCCACGCTCAGGTTATCAATCATCCCCGCTAGTTGATCTGGTGTGAAGCTACCAGCAAGTCCTGCATTAAGCGCATCCTTCGCCCCCACAAGAACTGGCGTTGCCGTCATGGCACCTGCCATCATGCCAGTTGCGATACTGCCATCTACGCCGAATTGATAACGCATTAGCAAGGTAATGCCAACGGATGCAGCCAGCACGATAAGTGCCAATAGTAGATAAGATTTACCGTCGCGGAAGAAGATACCAAAGAAATTTGGGCCAGCTTCGATACCTACACAGAAAATGAACAGCATAAAGCCAATGTTCAAGGCTTCTGGGCTGAATGAAAAGCCAGCATGTCCGAAAGACAGCGCCGTCACAAGAACACCAATAGAATTACCAAACTGGAAGCTGCCGATTCTGATTTTGCCAATGGTAAGGCCGATAGCCAAGACAACGAAAAGGAGGAGTATGTCGTTATTAACAAGCAGGTTGTAAACGTCTATGTTCACTGAACAGTAATCCGCGCATGGGTCAAAGGGAAATTCTGGGGCGCCATTATACGCATTTGCAATGAAATGTAATGGAAACTCGCATGAAAAATAGTATTAAATTTTGCCTGCTTTCCTAATGGAAAATATTAAAGCCTACATTGTTGTCAGCTATCTGTTTTTTAACGATAAAAGAGCCAGAAAGTTTGCCGGCTCTTTCAAGGAAATCTAAAAGAAATTACTGGTACAGACCCAGATTTTCTTTTGCGTAAGCTTCGAAGTCTGTGAAACCACCAACGTGCATTTGGTTGGCAAAGATTTGTGGCACGGTTTCAACTGGCTTACCTACGGTTTTCTCAAGATCCGCTTTGCTGATACCTTCGGCGTGAATATCTACATAACGGTAGTTGAAATCGTCACGTTCTTCTTTAAGTCTGTCAGCAAGATCCTTTGCACGAACACAAAATGGACAACCAGGTCGTCCAAAAATAACCACGAACATAATCATTTCCTTTCTTATTAATTTTGATTGGATGGTGCCTTGTGCAAGAGGGGCTGTCCCGCGGCTTCATCATCTGACTGGCGATAACTATGCCTTAAGCTCTTGGCAGTTAAAAGAAGGTTTTGTCTCTTAATTCAATCGAAATTATCTATCAATCGGAAAATGAACAGAGCGCGCATTTTTGAAAGGGTGTGATAACGGCTGCACATGTTTAAAACGAAGCAGTTTTAACCACAGAGTCTCTGCTTTGTATCAATTTTATATTCACTTAAGTGCGTAAATTGAGTGTTGAGTTTTTTCGGTTTGAGGATCTGCTTTTCGTTTCTGACCAGATCCAGGGAGGTGCCATGTTTCAGTTTATGACCGCAACGCGGATTATTTTTGGTGAAGGCGCGCTCAACAACTCCTTCTCTATCTTCAATAACTACGGATACAGCGCGCTTGTTGTGACAGGGCGTAATGACCAACGTGCCGATTCATTACTCGCTTATCTTTCCCAGCAAAATATTCGTTATCAACGCCTCGCTGTGCACGACGAACCCCTTATTGCCATGGTGGAAGAAATGGCCGCTGCCGGGCGTTTGTTCAAACCTGATATGGTGATAGCGATAGGCGGTGGCAGCGTGATGGATGTCGGCAAGGCGTTGTCAGCTCTTATCCCTAACCAGGGCAGTGTCTACGACTACGTGGAAGTCGTTGGGCGTGCATTACCACTCACTGCCAAGCCACTACCTTGTATTGCAATACCTACCACAGCCGGGACGGGTTCGGAAGTGACCCGCAATGCAGTGATGATTTCTGCCCAAGAGAATGTCAAAGCAGCAATTCGAAGTCCGGACCTTATTCCTGACGTCGCGATCATTGACCCCACGTTAACCTACGGCACTGAAAAATCGCTTTCGGCAAGATGCGGTATGGATGCATTTACACACCTAATGGAAGCCTACGTGTGCGGTGAGCCGAACCCGCTGACCGATATGATATGCGAGGAAGGTTTACGCCGTCTGGCACCAGCGATAATTCATGCCTGCGAAGATGACGACCCGAAAGCCCGCGCTGATATGGCATTCTCTTCCATGCTGGGTGGTATGGCGCAATCAAACACCAAATTGGGCGCAGCGCATGGCTTGGCAGCAGCACTGGGCGCAGTATTGGATGCGCCACATGGAGCAATCACGGCGCAACTTGCCCCATATGTCATGGCCGAAAATATTCTTGCAGCACGCGAAGCAGGGCGCATCAGCCTGCTAAACCGCTACCGCCAGTTGGCCTGCATTCTGACCGGGCGAATGAATGCCGAGCCAAGTGATGGCATTGTGTGGGTGCAGCGGATTCTGCGAAGGTTAGATCTTGAAACGCTTCCCCAGCTCGGTCTTTGCGACACCATGTTTGAAGAGGTCGCCGTGTCTGCACTGCGATCAAGTTCGATTAAAGGTAACCCGTTGCCATTGAGTGAAAGTCGGCTCATTCATATTCTTCAACAGGTTTGCCAATCTTCGAATCTTAAGGAAAGCTCAGATCCGGCTTAACCCAAAGACATAACGCAGCGGACACTTTAGGGTGTCCGCTTTGCAATTGGTTCTTGGCAGTTTGATAATGGTGTTATACCCAAACAACCTGAAGATGCAGGATTCAGCGAGATTGACTGACGTTGTGATCGCGGCGTTCCTTTGCCGGTGTAGTCACCTCCATCAAAAAGGAACAACAAAGAGCACGGCGTCAGTCAATCTCGCCCGAAGGGAGGCCCTCAATTCACCCACTTCTTCGTTAAATTCCACGGAAATAGAACCACTATTCTTCGTGGAATTTGCCTCAAATTGGAAGCATTGATGACCTCTGAATGCGAGCATCTTCAGGTCGTTTGGGTATATTCAGGAAGGCACAAAACAGGAAGCGACAATGACGCCAGCTATTGAAACCATTCTCTCTCACCGTTCGATAAGAAAGTTCACCGACCAGCCCATTACGGATGAGCAGCGCAATGCCATCATTGATAGTGCACGTGCTGCGTCTACTTCTAGCTTTATTCAATGCACCAGCATTGTTCGGGTTATCGACAAAGAGAAAAGGCAACTTCTGGCTGAATACGCTGGCAATCAGGCTTATGTTGCCGATGCTGCAGAGTTCTTTGTGTTCTGTGCTGATTTCAACCGCCATTTACAAATCAAGCCGGATGCGCAAGTAGGCTTTGCCGAACAAACTTTGATTGGTGCGGTAGACGGCGCATTGATGGCACAAAATGCCCTGATAGCGGCAGAATCTTTAGGCTTGGGTGGCGTGTATATCGGTGGACTTAGAAACAACCCTGACAAAGTTGCCAACCTCCTAAAATTGCCTGAGCAGGTGATTCCATTGTTCGGGCTTTGTCTTGGCTATCCAGCCCAAGATCCGGAAGTGAAACCACGCTTGCCATCAGAGTTGATCGTTCACACTGATGAGTATTCAGCAATGGATAAAGCTGTTTTGGAAAACTATGACAGTGAGGTGCGCGAGTATTACCGAACCCGCACTGGCGGCAACAAAGAGATGAGCTGGAGTGAGCAAATTTCCGGGACTCTCAGCAAAGAAGCGCGTCCGTTTTTGAAAGATTTCCTCGAGAGTAAAGGGTTCAGCACCAAGTAGTCTTTTCTAAGAAGGTGTCAGTGACCTTGATTTGGTCAGCAAGGCATCAGCCTATCGAAGTCTCATGATAAACCTATCTATCGCCCCAATCCTTGATTGCAAAGGGATTCGGGGCAATTGCCTTTCTATACTTCTACACGTTTTGTTACACCCATTGACTAATAAATCACCGCAGAAAAAACTTTTTTCGCGATAAATAAAAGTAGATGGTGATCACGCTCTCATTCCCTGATAGACTCCGCGCGCTTCTGTCATTCTCATCAAATTTGAAGAATGCCAAAAATAATTTATATCTTCGCAGTTTTGACTATTAATTCATTAATTTAGTTAATGAGTTACGCGGGGATATTGGGTTGGGTGGCGCAGTAGGGGGCTAATGCCGGCGACACCTTTTATTAGTGAATTTATTGAGTCGTAACATGAACAAACTGAACAAAGCTACGGGCGTACTAGCAGCCGGTTTCTTTATCAATATGTGTATCGGCATCCTGTACGCGTGGTCTGTATTCAAGCAGTCACTGGTAGAGCAGGGTTGGTCGAACGCAGATGCATCTATGCCTTACACCGTTGCAACCATCTGTTTTGCACTTTCTCTGCTGGTGGCGGGTAACCTGCAAGACCGTATGGGTCCACGTAAAGTTTTGATCCTGGGTACCATCATGGTGGGTATTGGCATGATCGTATCTAGTTTTGCTTCATCTCCTATGACTCTGCTGCTGAGCTTCGGCGTGATCACTGGCTGTGGTATCGGTTTCGGCTACGCGTGTCTGTCTCCAGCAGCAATGAAGTGGTTCCACCCATCTAAGAAGGGCATGGTTAACGGTCTGATCGCAGCAGGCTTCGGCCTGGCGGCGGTATACCTGGCACCACTGACTTCTATGCTGATTGAAGGTTACGGCGTTCAGCAAAGTTTTATGATCCTCGGTGTCGGTATTCTGGCCATCGCTGTACCACTGGCGTGCACCATTAACAACCCACCTGCGGACTACACGCCAGAAGCACCTGCTGGCTACGTAGCGAAAGCAGGCGCTGGCGACAGCAACATGGGTTGGCGTGAAATGGTTAAGACTCCACAGTTCTATTCACTGTGGTTGATGTACGCGCTGGCGTCTTCAGCAGGTCTGATGGTGATCGGTAACATCACTTCTATCGCGATCAACCAGTCTGACCTGACTCAAGTTGCGTTCCTGGTTGTTGTTCTGTCTATCTTCAACTCAGGCGGTCGTGTTGCTGCAGGTATCCTGTCTGACAAGATTGGCGGCCTGAAAACTCTGATGCTGGCGTTTATCATGCAAGGCATCAATATGATGATGTTCGCTACCTACAACACTGAGTTCACCCTGATGGTTGGTGCGGCTGTTGCAGGCGTAGGTTACGGTACACTGTTGGCAGTATTCCCATCTATCACTGCTGACTACTACGGCCTGAAAAACTACGGGGGTAACTACGGCGTGCTTTACACCGCATGGGGTGTGAGTGGTTTCATTGGTCCTGTTGTTGCTGCAACCGCAGTAGACATGACCGGCAACTACGTGATGGCATACACCATCTGTGCAGCAATGCTGGCTGTAGCAGTTGTTCTATCTTTCATTACGAAACCAGTGAAAGCAGAAGCAGCAAACGCTCAGAAAGTTGCAGCGTAATTGCTAGGGTCAGCAGCCCCTAACGACAAAATATTTCAAAGCCCGCTTCATGCGGGCTTTTTCATATCCAGAACTTTTAAATCTCTTCTTTTTTCCCTCTTTTTCGCGTTGGTCATCTCAGTGTTTGATATGAAAATCAGAGGTCTGACCTTTGAGCAGAGTTGATAATCTGTTCCATAGGTGAGATTTTCTGAGACATTCTAAAGTCGCAACTTTTTAAGGTTAATTGAACGCTGTTCTAAATCTGTATCAATAAGTGATTGATAATAAAACGCTGTTCAATAACGTTGATGAATAACTGGTCAGATTTATTGGTATATTTAGGTACCTTTGAATAGAAAACACTGTTTGATTGTTCGGTTTTCATTGGCTAGGTTGTGTTCACCACTCGAATACCAGGAGGGTATTAACATGCATTCAGTGGATTCAACCTGTATTAAAAACAGTGAGCGTGAACAGATAGCTAGGATTCAGGCGGGGCACCCGTTAGCCCGCAACTACTTCGACCAACTGGTCGCGAGCTACCTGTCACCATTACATCGTCGATGCATGGCATGGTTAGGTTGTCCTTATGACGCGGATGACGTGTTGCAAGAAACCTTAGTGCGGAGTTTCCGCTACATCCACGCCTATCGCGGCGAAGCTGCATTCAGAAGCTGGTTATATGCGATCGCAGACAATCAGTGCAGAAGCTATTTGAAGAAGCGTGCGACACACTCGCAACGTTTTGTCTCTGACGAGTTGCAAGAGGAAGTTGGTGTTGAAGAGAAGTGCCCAGTGACATCTGATCAGGGTATTTCAGACTCAGTGCAATCATTGGCGAAAACAGCACAGGAAATTCTGGTGCTGCGTTTCGAACATGACCTCTCGCTCGACGAAATCAGTAACGTGCTTGGCCTTGGCCTGAGTGCGACGAAAATGCGTCTTTACCGTGCAATCGATGCGGCAGAGAAGCATGTACTGAAGAACGAGGAGGCCATGCTTGCAACAGCTTGAAGTTCAAATAACAAATCGTGAATAAAAGAAAACCGCCAACTTGGGCGGTTTTCTTTTTTATGTCTTAAGGTCAGCAGACCCGAGGCACCATACGCGATTAGCAAATCACTTTGATTGCCAGACCACCTTGAGAGGTTTCACGGTACTTGGCATTCATGTCTTTACCGGTTTCCAGCATGGTTTCGATAACCTTGTCCAGAGAAACACGTGGCTCAGAAGAGCGGCGCAGCGCCATACGGGTAGAGTTTATGGCTTTCATAGCAGCAATACCGTTACGCTCGATACATGGAACCTGTACTTGCCCCGCAACAGGGTCACACGTCAGACCCAGGTTGTGCTCCATGCCGATTTCCGCAGCGATACATACCTGCTGTGGACTACCGCCCATCAGCTCAGCCAGACCTGCTGCAGCCATTGAACAGGCAACACCGACTTCACCCTGACAACCTACTTCCGCGCCAGAGATGGATGCATTTTGTTTGTATAGACCGCCAATCGCGCCAGAAACCGCAAAGTAGCGGGTGTATTCACGTGGGCTCACGGTTTGGATGAACTTGTCATAGTAGGCCAGAACCGCTGGGATGATGCCACACGCGCCATTAGTCGGTGCGGTTACAACACGTCCGCCAGCTGCGTTTTCTTCGTTAACGGCAAACGCGAACATGTTTACCCAGTCAACCACTGCCATTGGGTCGTTTGAGAACTTCTCAGTGGACAGAAGCTGTTGGCGGAGCGCTGCCGCACGACGTGGAACACGCAGTGGACCAGGCAGTACACCTTCGTTGTTCATGCCGCGATCCAGACACTCACGCATGGTGCGCCAGACGTTACCGAAGTAGGTTTCGATTTCATCTTCCGTGTGCATCGCACGCATGTTTGCCATCACAACCGCACTGATTGACAGGCCAGTCTCTTTACAATGGTTCAGCAGTTCTTCCGCGCTGTTGAATTCATAAGGAACAGCGACTTTATTTTCGTCTTCTTTGCCGAAGTTCTCTTCATCAACAATGAAACCACCGCCGATAGAATAGTAAGTCTTGGCGTAGGCTTTCTCTTCACCAGACCAAGCAGTAATGGTCATGCCGTTCTCGTGCAGAGGCAGGTTAGTGGTGTGGAAGTTCATACCACCTTCACGCGGGAAGTCGACAGTGTGAAGCTGGATACCTACTGGTAGACGTTCAGTTTCTTCAACACGCGCGATGAAGCCAGGAATGCTGTCGATATCAACATTCTCTGGAGAGTTACCCGCCAGACCCATGATGATAGCCACATCAGTGTGGTGACCTTTACCGGTCAGAGACAGAGAACCATAGACATCCACGGTGATCTTGGTGATGTCCTGCAGTTTCTCCATGCGGGTCAGATCGTCGATGAATGATTTACCGGCTTTCATAGGGCCAACAGTGTGGGAGCTGGAAGGACCTACGCCGATTTTGTAGATATCAAAAACGCTGATCATGTGTCATACCTCAGTCAATGCCCGTGGTTTACGTGGACGGGCATTTGGATTAATTCGTTTATATCCATCCGTGGAGGTGACATATTGCTGAGCCGATATACCCTAGGTTTTGTTGACCTTAAATGTTAGGTATTTACCTTTCCATGGCTCAGTGAAAAAAGCAAAAAAGAGCAAGGAATTGAAGCATCCTTGCTCTTTTGGGGCTGTGCATTCTACACGATTTATTAGGCGATGAAACCGTACATAATCGCTGAAATCGCTACCATACCCATGAAAGTGACGAAGATGTTGCTCGCCTTACCGCCGTACTTCTGCATAGACGGTACTTTCTTGATGGCGTACATCGGCATGATGAACAGAATGGTCGCGATGATAGGGCCACCCAGTGATTCAATCATACCCAGAATGCTTGGGTTGATGGTTGCAACAATCCAGCTGGTGATGATAACGAATGCCACGGTGAACATATCGATTTTCTTCATGTTCACTTGCTTACCGCGAGAGCGCAGTTGCTTGATGATGATACCGTTCAGACCTTCACGTGCACCCATGTAGTGACCGAAGAAAGAAGACACGATAGCAACGAAGGCAACAACTGGACCCAGGTAAGAGATGAATGGGCTTTCGTGTTTGTTCGCCAGGTAAGACAGAACCGCCAGGTTTTGCGCTTTTGCTTCTGCCAGATCAGCAGGCGTCAGGCTCAGAACGCAAGAGAACACGAACAGCATAACGAAACCAAGCAGCATGCCCGAGGTGCGGAACAGGATTTGGTTTGATTTACGCTCAGCGTTGTCACCGTAGTCGCGGGTCTGTGCCATAGAGAACGCAGAGATCGCAGGGCTGTGGTTGAACGCGAAAACCAGAACTGGGATAGAGATCCACAGGGTTGTCATGAAATCACCCGCTGTAGGAATTTGCTGCAGTGCAGACATGTTCCAATCAGGGATCAGGTAGATAGACATGAACAGCAGGATCGCTACCAGAGGGTAAACCAGGAACTGAGTCACTTTCAGCATCAGTTTCTCACCCGCCAGCATGACTGACATCATACCCATGATAAGGATGATAGACAGAACAGCGCGTGGCAGAGATTCCATGCCAAGTTGGTTAACCATGAAAGAGTCAACAGTGTTGGTGATACCAACGCCGTAAATCAAAACGATTGGGTAAATCGCGAAAAAGTAGAGCAGCGTAATGAGTTTACCCGCAGTCGCGCCGAAGTGCTCCTCAACGACTTCGGTGATATCGCTACCTGGCTTCTTAGAAGACAGAACGAAACGTGCAAGGCCGCGGTGAGCCAGATAAGTCATAGGACCAACCAAGATCGCCAAGGCAACCAGAGGCCAAAAACCGTTTAGGCCAGCGTTAATCGGAAGGAACAAAATACCTGCACCTACTGCTGTACCAAACAGAGATAGCATCCAGGTGGTATCTTGAGCAGACCACTTCATTTTGTCTGCGCTCGAAGTCGTGTTTGACTGAGTTTGCATTGTTTAATCACCAAAAATATACGGAACAGGTCGGGAACTGATGCGTATTGTTTACATTTTTTCACTGCAAACCGTGATGAAGATCATTTTTGTGGCAACAATATTTCGTGCGACGAATTTATTTGATCTCACTACATTCACATTTTTTATGGTTTAAAAACGTTGTTTAAAGACCTTAAAATAGTTGATGTATTAAAAATTAGTTGAGGGAAAGTTGCTGGCTGAGGGCATGAAGTATCTGAGCCGTAACACCCCAGATAAGGCGGTTTTCATAGCTCATGGCGTAGATGTGATAAGTGTTACCACGAACATGGAAAGGTTGTTTGGTGATGGCGTCGCGTCTCAAAAATTGAGCGAGTGGCACTTCAAAAAGGCTGTGAACCTCATTGGCATCCAGTACGGGTGTGTAGTCGGCATCCACAAAAGCGATAACAGGCGTAACAAGATAGCCGCTGACGGTCGGAAGAGGCGCTAAACAGCCAAGAAGATGCGCTCTGTCAGTGGTGACACCAATTTCTTCTTCCATCTCACGGATTGCCGTTTCGACGATATCAGTATCTGACTCTTCCGCTTTACCGCCGGGGAAGCTAATTTGGCCTGGATGATGTTTCAAATGCGTTGCGCGTTTGGTCAACAAGACATGCAGTTCGCCATCACGTTCTGCAAGGGCAATCATCACAGCAGCGGGACGAAGATCTGTTGATCCTTCCCGACGCATGGCATCGGTCGCACGTTGAATCACGCGCTTGTCGTAATGGTAACTGGGGCTTAGGCTAAAACGTTGTACTAACCAATGGCGGGAGAGGGGACGCATCGGGCTTTGGCGAGTCTGATGCGCCAGAATTGCCGGTTGCTGTAGCGAGGTGTTATCCATCCATGGTGTTTTTAACATGCGTCCTACCTACTTCTGAATGCGCGGTACCGCCTGTTATGAAGACAGCACAGGAAGAATCCGACTGAGCTTGTCGAGTGTTTCCTGATACTCCGATGCCGCCTCACTGTCTGCGACCACGCCGCCGCCAGCCCAGGCATAAATGTGCTGCTGATGACAGACCAGCGTACGAATCGTAATGCTGGTGTCCATGGTGCCACAACGACTCAAGTAGCCAATGCTGCCACAGTAAATGCTGCGTCGATGAGGCTCCAGTTCCTCGATGATTTCCATCGCGCGTACTTTAGGCGCGCCGGTTATGGAACCACCGGGGAAACAGGCCCGGAGCAAATCTTCACCGTGCTTATCATCAGAAAGCGTTCCCGTTACGGTACTGACCATGTGATGGACGGCTGGAAATGTCTCAATATCAAAAAGTTTAGGTACATTTACCGAACCTGGCGAGGCGACTCGGCCAATATCATTGCGAAGAAGGTCAACAATCATCAGGTTTTCGGCGCGATCTTTCTGTGCGTTCTTCAGGCAATGGATGTTTGCCGCATCCACTGCCGCGTCGTGGTGACGAGGGCGGGTGCCTTTAATCGGCTTGGTTTCAATCTCTCTGCCGTGCAGTTGCAAGAAGCGCTCTGGAGAGACGGAAAGAATGGCAGAATCTTCCAAACGAATGAAGCCGGAGAAGGGTGCGCCATTGGTTTTCGCCAGCTTTTGGTAAGCTTCCCACTCGCTACCCTGATAAGGCGCTTCAAAGCGTTGGGCAAGATTGATTTGGTAACAATCACCCGACTTGAGATACGCCTGCACTCGGTCGAACTTCTCTTCATAGGTTTCCGGCGTCATGTTCGCCTGCCATTCACCCTTCAATGAGAATGCTGACGCTTCAGCTGTCTGATGACCTTCCAGCCATGCCAGTCTGTTTTCACCTTCAGGTTGGATCAGCACCAGCTTTTTCTCTTTATGGTCTGCAATCACTGCCCAGTCATAAATACCCACAGCCATATCTGGAATGTCGATATCACGGGTCGCCAGCTCAGGCAAAGTTTCTACCTGACGGCCAAGGTCATAAGCGAAATAACCCAAAGCTCCGCCAAGGAATGGCCAAGGTGCGATAGGCTCAGTGCGAGGTAAAAGGGAAAGCTGAAGTGCGTGCAACTCCTCGAACGGATCCGTCTCGCTGGATGCAGTGCGACCGTCACGATACCAAATGCGGTTGATGCCGTTTTCACTGCAAAGCGTCGCGATGGGGTCGGCCACAAGAATATCAAAGCGGTTATCCGGATGTTTTTCCGCTGCAGACTGCAGCAGCATTGCCCAAGGTTGGGATTCAATACGGGAAAAAAGCGACGTGAGTGCTGATGGCGAGTACTCAAGAAACTGCAGAGTGATAGGCATTCGTCTCGATTCGGTCATTTTCGTGTTTTTGTGATCGGCATTGAAGCGTCGGTTGGCGCTAAATCGGCCGTAAGAGTATCATAATCGTGGCTTTTAAAGCTAAGTTTGGAAAGTGAAAAATCAAGCGGCGAAAAGTCATTCGCCCAATCAAGGACGCGAGAGGGTCGCTTCTCTGGCAAAGCTGCCGAATAAGAGAAAGCGGCCTACTATTTTGTAATACCTATTCGTAATACAAAGCTCGACTGGAAGCACTGTTTAGCCCGCATTGATAAGTGAGCGAACAGCGCCAAGGAATCATAAAAATTAAAGAGGCAACTATGACTGTCATTCGTAAGGAAGATGTCATCGACAGTGTCGCTGACGCCCTACAGTACATCTCCTATTATCACCCTATCGATTTTGTTCAAGCCCTCGAAAAGGCGTACGAAAAAGAGCAAAGCCAAGCGGCTAAAGACGCCATCGCCCAAATTCTGATCAACTCCCGCATGTCGGCAGAAGGCAAACGCCCAATCTGTCAGGATACTGGCATTGTCACCTGCTTCGTGAATATCGGCATGGATGTTCAGTGGGAAAGCGACCTCACCGTACAACAAATGGTCGATGAAGGCGTACGCCGCGCATACAACAACCCAGACAACCCACTACGCGCCTCAGTGGTTGCAGACCCAGCGGGTGCCCGTAAGAACACCAAAGACAACACCCCAGCGGTAGTTCACATCAACATGGTGCCGGGCGACAAAGTGGAAATTCAAATCGCGGCGAAAGGCGGCGGTTCTGAAAACAAAACCAAGATGGTAATGCTCAACCCATCTGACGATGTGGCAGCGTGGGTTGAGAAAACCCTGCCAACCATGGGCGCAGGCTGGTGTCCACCGGGTATGCTGGGCATTGGTATCGGCGGTACGGCAGAAAAAGCGGCCGTGCTGGCAAAAGAATCCCTGATGGAACACATCGACATTCAAGAGCTGATTGACCGTGGCCCAGAAAACGCAGAAGAAGAACTTCGCCTTGATATCTTCAACCGCGTGAACAAACTGGGTATCGGTGCTCAAGGCCTTGGCGGCTTAACCACGGTTGTTGATGTGAAAATCAAAACCGCGCCAACGCATGCAGCGTCTAAGCCTGTTTGTTTGATCCCTAACTGTGCCGCGACTCGCCACGTTCATTTCACCCTTGATGGTTCAGGCCCAGCTGATCTTCAGCCGCCAAAACTCGAAGAGTGGCCAGAAGTCACCTGGGAAGTGGGCGAAAACGTTCGCCGTGCAAACCTGGATGAAGTGACTAAAGAAGACATCCAAGAGTGGAAGACAGGTGAAACGGTTCTGCTTTCAGGCAAAATCCTGACCGGTCGCGATGCCGCACACAAACGTATTCAGGAAATGCTGAACAGCGGTCAAGGTCTGCCAGACGGCGTGGACTTCAACGGACGCTTTATCTACTACGTAGGCCCTGTTGATGCAGTGGGTGACGAAGCTGTTGGCCCTGCAGGCCCAACCACTTCAACCCGTATGGATAAGTTCACTGACATGATGCTCAGCGAAACCGGTCTTATCGGCATGATTGGTAAAGCAGAGCGTGGCCCTGCGACGGTTGAATCCATCAAAGAACATAAAGCGGTATACCTGATGGCCGTTGGCGGTGCAGCTTACCTTGTTGCAAAAGCCATCAAGAAAGCGCGCGTTGTAGCGTTTGAAGATTTGGGTATGGAAGCGATTTACGAATTTGACGTCGTTGATATGCCTGTGACTGTTGCCGTCGATTCGCGCGGTGACAACGCCCACCAAATCGGCCCAGACACCTGGAAGGTTAAAATCGCCGAAATGGAAGGCTAAGCCCACAAACGGCATCAGCTTGAAAACCAACAAAACCGCGGCCTAGACCGCGGTTTTTGTTTGCCGATTGCTTGAGGTTGATCGTAGAAGTATTGCCACAATTTCTATTGGCGTGCCCAGTTTATTAGTATTTCAATCAATACGATTGCTGGGCTGCACGCTCAGGGGCGGTAGCGTGGCTAAATGGAAGAGAGGGGACTCTTCACTCCGTTGGCTCCATTCTGAAGAATATGTGTATAAATTGTAGCCCGCCGCGAAAACTGAAAAATGAAACCGCTTATTTTGGAAAGTGTCTGGTATCCCATTTTAAGCGGTTTCTTTGTGCAGTGTGAGAGGTTCTGTGGACACTGCTTAAACGGTCTGTTGCCCGACTTTAAACGCTAACACCGCTTCAAAGCTTTCCAGTTTATCCACTTCCTGCTTCATCTTTCGTTGTTTGTCATGGAGAGTGAACCCTTGCAGGTTTATTGCTGCTTTCACCTGCTTTAGTTCTTCTATGCTCATCCCATGGTGGTCTTGGTTATTGGCGTCAGTCCAATAAGGCGGCATCACTCCTGCAAGAATAGTGGAGTCTATTCTCATGCGGGCTTCGGGCCCAGCATCCCAGACGGTATCATTGGCGACGACGGTTGCTCTGACGTCGTTCTCAGTTTCAACCCTCCAGGCATTTATCTCTTTTCGTTTTGCTTTTTTTGCTCTGTCAGTGCTTGGTTGCCAGGTACCGTTTTTGTACTCATGAAAAGGCGTTGGTGGGGCAGTCAATGTCCATCCGTCTTTGATTGGGCCCAGCTCTTCAACTAATTCGACCTGTAAACATTCTGCTTTGTTGAAGATCTCCTTACCCCTATGGTCTTCGACTTCCTCCCATTTTCCCTGAACCAATCTGACGGCATAGTTCTCTCTGGCTGCTGGTGGACGCTCCCAGGTGCATTCATTAGGAAGTGCAAAGTAGTCATCAGAAACGACATACTCACGGCCTGATTTATCCCAGTAAGACTGGCCAACTTTGATGTCAAAAACCTGCCATTTCTCACCATCATGAAGGACTGCCTGGGTATTCGGATCATGGTCTGGTGGCGGGGTAACCAGCATAGCTTCTGGCACCGCGCTATCAGGGGAGGCTAGACGATACTCCCGTCCTTCAATGGAATAGTAAGGGGTGGCGGTTCTATTTATTATTTCTTCCGACCAGGTTTGAGTTTCTCGATCAAAGCGCGAAGTCAGCCCTTCTGCCGTTGGTGTATAGAGCGTTTCAGTATAGTCAGCGCCGAGAGCTGTTCCCTTGGCGACGTGTTGTTTTTCATTGCCTAACCACCATCCGTCGGGCGATAAGTGGGAAACGTCTACAACAACCGAAGTCTGTTTGATTTCATTCATTAGGCAAGCCTTACGATCCAGTTACATTTGAGATGGTCGATGGTGTTTTTTGATGCACCAAAGGTGGCAATAGTGACACTGTGACCATGCGTTCCTATAGCGACAGAGTGATTGTGATTGCCTGTTGTATTGCCATAGAGGACGTTGCCATGGCTACCGCCAGCGGCATCAGCGTTGTGATAGCTACTTGTGTAGCCGCCTTGATAGCCCCCTCGTGTGTAGTGCCTGTGATTACCGTTGGTTGAGGTGTATTTTGTGCCCAAATTGGTGCTGCTGACGGTTGAGCCAGCATGGCCATGGGATTTCACTTGCCCTTCAGCAAATGAGGCTACAATCTCACCGTCTTCTTTCCCTATTAAGCCACGGCCCCTCATGTCGGGAAGCGTCCCATCTGGGTAAATAGCGGCTGTCTGTGGGTATAGGTCAGTATCAAATGCCTGGCCTTTCATGATGGCCC
>NZ_FIZY01000038.1 GCF_900060185.1 Grimontia marina
AAAGAAAGACTCAGACCTATTCATTGCCATGCTGGAGAAGCTAAAGTGGCACTACCGCCGAGCCAAAAGTGTCACCTTGATACTGGATAACTACATCATCCACAAAAGTAAAAAAACGAAGGCTTGGCTCAAGAAGAACCCAAAGTTCAGGCTGCTGTTCCAGCCCGTTTATTGCCCTTGGGTCAACGTCATAGAACGATTGTGGAATGCTCTCCATGAGACAATTACTCGGAATCACAGGTGTAAACATATGTGGCAATTGCTCAGGAAGGTGAAGCACTTTATGGATAACGTATCGCCGTACCCGGGAGGTTGCCACGGCACGGCGAAAATGTAGCACTATTCGGATCAGTTATTTAGCAACAAAAATGCCAAGATCACGATTTCTTTCCTGATAAATAATAGCTTTCTTTTTGTTTTTTAGAAAAATAACTTGAGGATCCGAATAGTGCTTCCATTTGAAATATGGAATGCCTCCCAAATCTCTCCCATAGAGAGATGATAAAAGTAAGTAATGCTGATCTGATAAATCTATCTGTATGTAACTCATTTTAAATCACACCTAACCTACAGTATCGTATCAATATCTTGTTTGTTAAAATTTTCATACATAAGCTTACTTCTTTGTCTTTTTTCACTTATGACCCAAAAGTAAGACTCTAGGGAAAAATAAGTGTTGATTAATGCAAAAAAAGAATACTAGACACTTATTTATATAAAAAATTATTTCAAATCATTAACTTAGATAAATATTTAAATATATATTGAAAATTTTCGTTATTTTTATGTAAGGTTTTTTTCTATTTACAACGAGATATGAGTCACATTTTCACATCTAGACTATAGTGATACTGATTGGTCATTTTTTATTACATTTTTAGTGTGATAATAATCACAATAATAAATAAAAAATAATGTATAGATATAAAATAATGATTTTATTATATTTTTAATAACGAAAAAAGATCGGAATTTAATCACATCAGTAATTTATGCTATTTTTATAAATACATTATTGAAAGCCAAAGTAAAATGCTCATTGACCTGAGTTGCGCACAAAAAATTGAGCTGAATACTCGAACAGCGATCTAATCGTTTGAGTGCATATTTCGGTTTAATCAGAACGCACACTCCGCGATTATCCGAACACTTTTAAGCGAACTCCGAAATCAGTGTTCGGAATAGCGAAAACTGCGTTCGGAGTGCCCGAAATCCTTCCTTTTTCTTCTTTAAATCAATAGCTCGCTATTCTTTACTTCTTAAACAAGAAACTAAGGAAGCAACAATGGCTAAAAAGAGAACTCCAATGAACAAAATTAAAGAGGTATTACGCCTTAAGTACGAGTGTAGGTTGTCCTAAAGGAGTATTGATAGTTGTCTCAATGTCAGCTTGCAACAGTCTCAGAACTTGTCGGCCGCTTTAAGCAAAGTCGGATAATCTGACCACTGCCTGAAGGTTTCAGTGATGTGACCTCACACAGGCGCTGTATCACAGCAAGAAAGTCAGTCGTGGATAAAGTCATGCCAGAACTTCACTCAATACGCTGTCGATCTCAGGCGTAAAGGCATGACGAAGATGTTGCTGTGGCAGGAATATCACGTGCAATATCAACAGCAAGCATATGCTTATACTCAGTTCTGCGAGCACTTCACTCGTTGGTTCAAAACCCAAAAGCGCAGCAAGCGTCAGCTTCATGTGGCAGGAAATAAGCTGTTTATCGATTACTGTGGGCCTTGGCTTCAAGTGGTCAACCCTGACACAGGTGAAGTGCGCGAAGCAGAAGTGTCCATGGAGACCTTGGGCGCGTCCAATTACACCTATGTGGAAGCCTTCCCGAGCCAGGGTAAGTCATACTGGTTAGAGGCACATGCAAATGCGTTCGAGCACTTTGGCGGCGTACCACAACTCTTGGTTCCCGATAATCTGCGTCGCGCGGTCTCCAAAGCTAACCGCTATGAGCCAAGGCTTAATGATATCTATCAGAAACTGGCGAACCACTATCAAACTGCCGTAATGCCACGTCGCCCCTACAAACCGAAAGACAAAACCAGGACCGAGAATGCCTTGTTCCTCGTAGAACGATGGATCATGATGCGGCTACGACATCAGACCTTCCATCCCTTCAAGGAACTGAATCTCGCCATCCCAGAACTGATGAATGAGTTAAACCAACGTGAGATGAAACAGTATGGCGCGAGTCGTAAAGCGCCGTTCGACAAACTCGATAAAACCGCGTTAAAGCCTCTTCTTAGGCAGCGTTAACTCTATACCGAAACCAAACGAGCCAAAGTCGGGCCTGACTATCACATCGAATATCGCTGCCACTACTACTCGGTGCCACATCAACTTATTGGTCACCATGTCGAACTTAAAGCCTCCAACCGTCTGGTACAGATTTACCATCAAGGTAACTTGGTTGCATAGCATCCACGTAGCCAAAGAGAGCGTGGAAACAGCACTCAACCAGAACACATGCCGAGTCATCATCAACATTAAAAATGGTCGCCTGGACGTATGCTCAACTGGGGAGCCAACATCGGCCCAGCCACACGAGAAGTCGTCAATAAAATACTCAACGCCAAGCCTCATCCAGAGCAGTCGTATCGTTCCTGCCTTGGGCTGCTCAACCTGAGTAAAGCGCATGGCGAATCGCGCCTAGAGCAAACCTATAAAGATGCACTGATGCTGACAAAACCCAATTACACCTTCGTCAACAATCTGCTGAAGAACCATCGTGAAGGACAACTGAGTAAAGACAAAGCGAATACACCGAACCCTGTTCACAGCAATGTTCGAGGCCCGAACTGTTATCACTAGGAGAAAGGATATGAATGCACTTAATGACCAACTCAAAACCCTGCGCTTGAGCCATGTGGCGAAAGCGTTAGAGCAGCAGCAAGAGCAACTGACTACTTACGCCGAGCTGGACTTCGAGGAGCGGTTAAGCTTTATTCTGGACAGTGAGATCTTGAACTGCAATCAGAGCAAAATCCAACGCTTAAAGCGACAAGCCAAGCTGCGAGTCGATGCGCAACCGAGCCAACTCGTCTACAAAGAGGGACGAAACCTGAACCGTAAGCAGATGAGCGAACTACTGACGGGCAGTTATCTACACAAGCACCAGAATATCTTGATCACAGGCCCGACAGGTGCGGGAAAAACCTATCTTGGTTGCGCTCTGGCAAGCAGTGCCTGCGACCAACAGCAAACCGTCAGGTACTACCGATTAACTCGCTTAGTCGATGACTGGGGGGATGGAAAAACTGACTCAAGACCATGCGGGTCACCTGTTGGAAGTGCTCGAGGACCGTTACCAAAACAGCAGCACAATGGTCATCAGCCAGTTGCCTGTAAAGGAGTGGTACAACATGCTAGGCAACGCCACTGTCGCAGATGCTCTAATGGATCGGCTGGTACACAATAGTCATCGAATAGAACTGGGAGGTGAGTCAATGAGAAAGCTGGCGCAATCCGAACACTTTGCTTAAAAATAGGGAAAGAGAAAACGTGTTGGTTCAGGTGTTCGGAATAAACCGAAACAAGTGTTCGCAATCACCGAAATACGCATTTGAGTAGTACGACCTACCGTAAAAGGACTTGAATGCCGTCCAAGATAAAAGGTGATCTGGCTAAATCGATATCTAGGGTTCAAGAGGGCGTTGTTGATCAAATCAGTCACCTAACGCACTGATCCTGCCAATATTACCCCTGTTATTCAACTCGATAACTCACAGGCATACCTAGTCTTATAACTTTGTTCTGGCTTTTACATTCGCCAATGCCTCGCCGACTTGTGCATCGTAATCACGTAGTGCGAGTTGCGGGCTGAGTAACTTTTTATACCGATACATCCCAGTCTCTGAAAGCGAGCGTTGATGATACCCCACTGCGCGTTTCCATTCTTCCAAGTGACCTGATTTCAAGGCTCTCACGGCTTCATTTCGTGGATGACCATTCTCCCAAAAGCCAGCATTGCTGCGCGGGGGGATCGTGGGTTTTATACCTTTTTTCTTTAGCACCTGATGACAAGCTTTTGTATCGTAGGCCCCATCAGCACTGACTTGTGAGATTTTGCGGTAACGGATTGAACAACGTCGGTAACACTTCATTGTCGCCGACAGAGTCTAAGCTGACGACGGAAGAAATCACTTCATGCGTACTGGCATCAATCGCAAGGTGTAGCTTTCGCCAAACACTGATTTTGTACTTGGCTTTGCTCATCATCTGTCACCCGTAATGAGGTTGTGATGATCTGATCGCAGCGCCGAAGATTAGTTCAATGATTTAGGAAACAACGCCGTTCAAGAGTAATGGTACATCCCCTTATTGGTTTCCGACTATGAGTTTAAAGGGTGGCCAGAAGTGTTAATTTCATTGATAAAGCTTTCGTATACACACCTCTGGTAGCTACACTCAGGTACGAGAAATTCTGTATTTAATTGTTTAGCAAAGAAATCCTAACAACGATGGTATCGCCAATAGAATACGTACTAATGCACTATTGAGCAAGAAGTGTAGTGACATGAGTTTCTGTAACAGTGAAATAGCATTTCAACATAGCGTGTTTGGGAAGTAGCGAGTCAATTTTCTCATCTAATATTAGCTGAATGTGATTGTCACTAATTTTCACCACTTGTGATGTTTCAAATCCAATCACTTCTTTGATATATGGGTAGATTGCTTTATAGACGCTTTCTTTTGCTGAAAATATGAGAGTGATAAACTGGCTAAAAGACAACTGGCAGTCCTGTTGTAATCTGAGCTCTTTCACCCTCATTACTTGGCTGGCTAAGTCATTTGCCGTTTTTTCAGATAAGACTTCTTCGATATCCACACCAAGAAAATTAACGGCACGATTGAGCGTTATCGCACACAACGCTTGATTTCGGGTGTGTGAAATAGATCCAGAAACACCTTTCGGGAATTGTGGAGAGCGGTCTTGGTTCCTTCCAACCTCACAAGAGACTATACCCAAGAAAGATAGAGCATGGCGAGCAACAATTCGCCCTGCTATATATTCAGCTTGTCGCTTGGAAACCGAGCGCCTTATGTCTTCTGGTATATCGACTTTGAGTGAATAACCAGGATTTTGAGGTAAAGCATCACTGTTGAATCGACACCACCAAATCTCAACATCAAGCACTGGGCTTTTTTGCATGGCACGTATTTCTTCAATAAAAACCTTACCCATTATTTACTTTTTGTACCTCTTTTAAAATTATACTGAGATATACTCGCAACTATGCTATCCGCAATCAGCCGTTTAGCGTGCTTTCTACATCACCTATTTTCCGAACGGTAATATTGATATTTATTATGCTGTCTAGCGTTCCAAATACTGTAATAGAGCTGAGAAAGTGGAACTTCTATTTTACATTAGGCGAAGTTCATACGTTACGTGTGATGGGTCGAGGATGGAGGGCCACCACGCTCGACGGCAAGTCCCATCGAATCCCTCTTCACCGACCACTCCTCAAAGCCTCGCAGCAATGCGGGGCTTTTTCGTATTGTTTTCCATTGTAACTGCTCTATTGCGTTATTCACTTCCTACGAGACCTCAGAATTGTTTGCCGTTATACTCAAACTATGCTCCAACAACCCGCTACGACTATGAACGGCAACAACGAGTTCGATTTATTTCAGGAGATGATGGCAGATGTCGCGCCTATCAAGCACGATACGGTCGACAACTCCCAACAATCACACAAACCGACTGAAGCCCAGCTGGCACGTCAGATCGCGGCTCAAAGCCTCTCTGAGGGTGATCCAGAGTATCTATCCATTGATTACGCTAAGATGCTTAAGCCTGACGATATCGTGGCTTTCAAGCGCCCTGGTGTACAGGATGGCGTATTCAGAAAACTACGTCTGGGTAAATATGATATTCATGCCCGACTGGACCTGCACAAATACACGCTGAAAGATGCCAGAGATGAAATCCTGCGCTTTCTGAAGCAATGCCAGCGCATGGACATTCGCTCGGTGATCATTGTTCATGGTAAAGGTGAACGCTCTAATCCTCCAGCCATGATGAAAAGCTATGTCTGCCAGTGGCTGGAACAGATCACTGACGTGCAATGCTTCCACTCAGCCCAGCGTCATCAAGGTGGTACCGGCGCAGTCTATGTGATGATTAAAAAGAGTCAGGAAAAGAAACTGGAGACACGGGAGCGACATCTTAACCGTCGGAGTTAATCTTCTATCCCATCAACGGAAACAGGAGCCATTTGGCTCCTGTTGTGTGTTTCAGATATTGTCTAGCTATAGCGTCACAACAACCCGAACTGCAAGACCGATCAGCATGATGCCACACAGGCGGTCGATGAGTACGGCTTTTTGCTTGAGCTTTTCCAGCACATGGGGAGAGGACAGAACCAAAGCCACTATGGTGTACCACAGACCATCAATAACAAATGGGGTAGCCACAATCACTGCTCGGCTAAATGTATCTGTACCAATCGCTACAAACTGGCTGAACAATGCGAGGAAGAAAAGTGCTAGCTTGGGGTTAAGAACTGAAATCATGGCACCATCGCGTGCTGCTTCCCACAAGGTGGTTTTCTCACCTTTTTCCAGCTTGGCTGCCACACCACCTTTAGCACGCAGGGATTTAATACCTAGCCAAGCAAGATACGCGGCACCTGCATAGGCGATAGCAGTAAAAAGCGTTGGAGACTCTTTGAGAATAACAGCGAGACCAAGGAGGGTTAACAGCGCGTAGAGGCCAACACCTAACGCATGTGACCACGCAGCAACAATACCATGTAAGCGACCACCAGCCAGGCTGTGTCGCATCATCACCACGAGACTAGGCCCAGGGGAAACTGCCCCCAAAATACACACCAGTGCCAAACCCAGCCATACGGAAATTGTCACTTGGCGCCTCCTTTCACGCCCATCAGGCTATTTAAACGAATGATCTGTTCATTCGTCAGTTCAATCATGCAGTTAAGGTATCCCTGTCCACTTCCTGAACCTGAGGCAAAACTAGCCTCTACCATTTTGCACTGGTTTTCGCGCCAATATTGAAATCCATCAAAGGCACTCTGAGATATCGGCACCGCATCAGTTGCTGATGAGACTTCATCCAGTTTTTTCAAATGTGCCCCGAGCGCAATTTCCGTCTTATTCAATGCCTCCTGAGCCACCTTCCAATGGTTATCGAGACAGGCCGTGACTTCAACGTGCGTTTCAGATGCTTTATAGCATGCCATTAATGCAGAGTGCTCTTTTCCTGCAAAGGCCGTTAGAGGTAAACCCAAAAAAACGAATACCCACCAACTCTTACGCATGAATTACCCCTCCTTGCCGATTACGGCAAATTTTCCTTGTGTCAGTGAGAGTAAATCTGATGGAGAAAGTTCAATTTCAAGCCCACGCTTGCCTGCGCTGACATAAATAGTTTCAAAGGCTTGTGCACTCTCATCTAAAAGCGTTGGTAAGCGCCGTTTTTGCCCTAGCGGACTGATACCACCCACCACATAGCCAGTAGTCTTTTCTGCAATCGCTGGATTCGCCATTTCTGCCTTTTTCGCGCCCGCCGCTTTCGCCGCTGCTTTTAAATCCAACTGGCCGGAAACCGGCACAATGGCAACAGCCAGCTTTTTCGGGTCACCGTTCATCGCAAACAGTAGGGTTTTGAAGACACGCGCTGGGTCTTGCCCCATCACACTTGCCGCCTCCAATCCAAAGTTGCTATTGTTCGGATCATGCTCGTAGCTGTGAACATGAAAATGAATACCCGATTTTTCCGCCAGTGTGATTGCCGGTGTCATACCTTTTCTCTCTGATTCTGCTCTTGAGATGAGCCGCGTTATCTCGCTGATAATGACATAAAAAAAGGCACTGTCACCAGTGCCTTTTCGTCTCTATAACGAGTTTGTCCGCGATGGGACAATGTGATTACTTGTAAGTAATTTCACCGTTTGGCGCATACTTGTTCACATCGATTGGAGAGTTCTTCTCCAGGTAATCTTTCAGCACTTCAGCATCCACAAAACCCGTGTTCACATTACCTGGGTGGCCAGTCAGTTTCGGATAGCCGTCACCGCCTGCTGCGTTGTAGCTAGGCATGGTAAAGCGGTAAGTTTTGTTTGCGTCCAGCGGTTCACCGCCGATCACAACGTCACTCACACCATCAGGTGATACCGTCATTGAGATGCCATAGAACTGCGCGTAAGCACCTGAGTCAACTGGCTTGGTTGCCACTTCGTTCAGGTAATCCAGCACTTCTGCACCGCTCATGTCGGTGTAAGTCACCATGTTCGCAAATGGTTGAACGGTCAGCACGTCTTTGTAGGTCACATCACCTTCTTCGATTGACGCACGCACACCACCTGAGTTCATTACCGAGAAGTCTGCTTTCGCACGATCTTTGTGGGCTGCAGCAATCAGACGGCCAAGGTTAGTTTGCTGGAAGCGAACCACGTTACGCTCGCCCTGCAGATGACCATTGGTTTCTGCAATTTTCACGTTCAGCTGTTCCTGACCTTTCTCCTGATATGGCTTCAGGAAGTCATACAATGCTTTGTCTTTTGGAATCTCGTTTTGGATGAATACACGCTTAGACTCGCCGTTAACCTTGATTTTCTTTTTCAGGTTCACAGGAATCAGGTCGTAAGACACCAGGTTCAGTTCGCCGTTGCGGAATTCAAAATCCGCTTTACCCACGTACTTGCCCCACTCGTGCGCCTGAACAATCCAGGTACCGTTTTGGTTATCTGGCTTACACTCGTCGCCCGGCTTGAACGACTTGTTGTACATGTTCGGGCCTTCCATACAGACAGGCTCTTGTGAGTGGCCACCCACAATCATGTCCAACGAACCTTCATTAAGGTAACGTGCCAGTGCCACATCACCCGGTGCGTTGATACCGCGGTTGCCATCTTCATAGTGGCCCATGTGTGTCGCTGCAATGATAATGTCAGGGTTTTCGGTTTCTTCCAGCTCAGCAATCAGCTTTTTTGCTTCTTCTTTTGGATCGCGAAAGTCCAGCTCACCGATAAACTCAGGGTTACCGATTTTCGCAGTGTCTTCTGTTGTCAGACCGATCACAGCGATACGCAGACCGTTGCGCTCAAAGATTTGGTAAGCCTGATATTTACGCTCGCCAGTGGCTTTGTCGTAGATGTTTGCTGACAGCATTGGGAAGTCAGCCCATTCCATTTGCTGATCAAGCACTTCAAGTGGATTATCGAATTCGTGGTTACCCAATGCCATCGCGTCATAACCTATCATGGTCATGCCTTTGAAATCTGGTTCTGCATCTTGCAGATCAGACTCAGGAACACCGGTGTTGATATCACCACCGGACAACAGCAGTACCGTCGCACCTTGTTCTTCAGATTCCTCACGCAGGTCATCAATCAGCGTCTTACGCGCTGCCATACCGTATTCGCCGTGACGGTTGTGCCAAAAGCGGCCGTGATTATCATTGGTGTGAAGAATGGTCACTTTGTAAGTGGTATCTGGTTGCCAACCTGGTACAACTTCCGTTGTTTGGGTTGTGGTTGAACAGCCTGCCAGAGCGGCAAGCAGTGCAGCGCTGATCGCTGCCTTCAGAGAGAGGCGTTCCTTCATGGTGATACCTATTATCTGTGAGGCAGCATGAAAGCGTTTACTTTCATGCTGTGGGGTTTAACCTAGACTGCTTTTATTTTCACGAAGTAGTCTAAATAGTTAAACTTGGCATCACATAGAACTTTCAAGAAAGTGCCATCCAGATCACTGAAAAACACCTCAATTGCGGGAAAATCAGCTGCAATTAAAGTATTTGTATTGGTTATCTAGACAGATACTGTCCTTTACTGCGTGCAATCGCAAAGCCTGCTGAGATCGCAAGCAAGAAACAGTAATAAGACTGGCTTACGACACTCAGAGGGGACAATTCAAAGATTGAGCCAAGCAATAAAGCCTGCGCACCGTAAGGCAGAAGCCCCTGAATTACACAAGAAAAGATATCCAGCAAGCTGGCACTGCGTTTCGGTGAAACATCGTGCAGGGTAGCCAGCTCTTTCGCCACACCGCCAGCCACAATAATCGCAACCGTATTGTTTGCCGTACAAAGGTTGGTCATGCTTACCAGCGATGCAATACCGGCTTCGCTGGCTCGTGGTGAGCCTTTTTCTGTTTCCTTATCTGCACGTGACAGGATCAGTTTGCTCAGTTTATCCGTCACAAACGCCAAACCACCCTGTTGGCGCATCAATTCCGCCAAACCGCCAATCAGCAACGACAACAAGAAGATTTCCTGCATATTGCCAAAGCCTTTGTAGATGTCCTGACTGAACGTCATCACGCTATAGTCAGCGGTCTTTACCATACCAACGATACCCGCAAACAGAATGCCGATGGTCAATACAACAAATACGTTCATGCCGTAGACCGCAAGCGCTAGGATCGTCAAGTAAGGAAGCACCGCCAGCCAATCGATTTCACCGGAAACTGGCGCTTGAGTTACTTCATTGGCAAAGAAGAAAATCACCAAAGCCACCAATGCAGCAGGCACTGCGATTTTGACATTTTCACGGAACTTGTCTTTCATGTGGCAGCCCTGTGAGCGCGTCGCAGCGATCGTGGTGTCTGAGATGATAGAAAGATTGTCACCAAACATCGCACCGCTCAACACCACCCCCGACATCAATGCAGCATCAATACCTGTCGTATCAGCAATGCCCAAAGCGACAGGCGCAACTGCTGCGATGGTGCCCATCGATGTACCCATCGCTGTTGCGATGAAAGCAGAAATCAAAAACAGGCCTGGCAGAATAAAGCTTGAAGGAAGAATGGCTAACCCCAGATTAACCGTTGCATCCACACCGCCAGTCGCTTTTGCTACCGCAGAGAAAGCCCCCGCCAGTAAGTAAATCAAGCACATCGCGGTAATATCGCGATGGGAAACGCCTTCAATAAACTGACCAATCGCGCCGTTGAGCTTTTCTTTACTCATCAGCACAGCAAGCATGATAGCGGGCAACACCGCTATCGGGGCTGGAAGTTGGTAAAAGGCGAATTCGACATTCTGAGTCGAAAAGTAAATGCCCGTCCCTATAAACAGGCACAAGAAAAGCCCAAAGGGCAAAAGTGAGCTCGCTGATGGCGCAATGTTTGTTTGCTTCTGTGTCATGTTGCGTTGCATATTTTCGTGAAGTGAAACGCAGAGTAATCTTAAAGCGATAGGCCGTCAACAAATAGACGTCTAAACGTCCAAGCTATTTTGTAACAGCAGAAATCTCTCTGAAAAACATCTGCAAACGGTAATATTTATCCCTTCGCCTCAGCCTTGTGAAAATGACTGATGCAAGCTCACATTCTCTGAGCTTAAAACAGCAAAAAATCGCGCACTTCCCCTCAAGCAACCGTTCCGTAGGTCGATATAGAATTTTGTGTGGAAAAGAATAATTCTCAGCACAACCCACCTCAATTTTTCAAAGAGTTCGATGCAAGGAACGTAACATGACGCTGACTCTCAAGCAGAAGCTGATAGGTACCTGCCTTGTCGCCGTGGTGGCGATGGCAACCGCCCTGTCTTTCTTGGCTGCAAAGCAATTATCTACCCAGACTCAACAAGGCTTGGAAAATCGTGTGGAAAGCATGTCTCAAGTCGCCCGTGTTGGCTTTGCCAATTGGCTGGAGGCTCACGATGTGGCGATGGAAGGCTATGTGGAGACCCTACCCCACGAGGATGAAATCAATGCCTTGGAGATGCTCCAGGTTTCTGGTGACTTCGAGATGACTTTTTTTGCTCAAACTGATGGTGCCATAGCGCTTGCAAACGGAGCTAACATTGATATCGACCCTCGCCAACGCCCTTGGTATATAGAAGCTGTACGAGAAAACAAAACGATTTGTACCGCCCCTTACCGTGACGCCCTGACTGGAGAAACCATGGTGACACTGGCTACCCCGGTTTATCAGAGCGGAAAGCTTAAAGGTGTGGTTGGCGGTGACATCAGCCTTCGCAAGATTGTCAGTGACCTGTCTCAATTCAACTTCGGCGACAATGCCTTCGGCATGTTGTTTGCAGAAGATGGTACGCTTATTGCCCATAACAACGCCTCACTGAACGGCAAACCGCTGACTCAATACAATCCGGCTCTTACTCAGTCTGAGGTGCGTGAAGCTATGGCCCAAGGCGGCCTACTGAAAAGCTCTCTAAATGGCGATGAAAAGGCTTACTACTTCACAGAGCTTCCAGAAGCGAACTGGGTAATCGGTATTGAAGTCGATATGGGCACAGAGCTCTCCTCCCACAACTCAGCAGTAACCACCCTGATCCTGACAAGCTTTGCTGTCACCTTGGTAGTGCTTGCCCTGTCAGCCTGGTTGGTGAATGCGCTTTTCCGTGATCTTGTCCGCGTGTCGAAAGCGATGGAAGAAATTGCCAGCGGTGACGCAGATCTGACTCAGCGTCTGACACCACATAGTAACGATGAAGTCGGCCAACTGGCGCATAACTTCAACACCTTCGTTGCCAACATGCACACCATGGTGACGCACCTGAAAAGTGTCGGTGAATCGCTCACTGAACAGGCAACTCATGCCGCCGAGCAAGCGAGTATGCGCAGCACCCGTATTCGTGGTCAGCAGGATGAAATCAACATGGTGGCAACGGCTATCAACCAAATGGCCGCAGCTACCCAAGAGATCGCAGGTAGCGCGGAAAATACCGCTGAGCTTTCCAGGCAGGCTGTCGGTTGTTCAGAGGAAGGCGCCAATCAAGTGAACCAAAGCCAGCAATCCATCGGTAATCTGTCTACGGAAGTGGAATCTGCCACCAGCGTGATAGCGGAGCTAGACTCCCACACCCAGAGCATCAACTCTATTCTTTCCACCATCCAGGATATTGCCGAGCAAACCAACCTGCTGGCGCTAAATGCGGCGATTGAAGCAGCGCGTGCTGGTGAACAAGGCCGAGGCTTTGCCGTGGTTGCCGACGAAGTCCGCGTGTTGAGCCAGCGCACACACAACTCAACCCGCGAAATTCAGGCGACGATTGAAACGCTGCAAAACACCACGCAGTCCGCTGTGAAAATCATGGAAGACAGCCGCCATCTGGCTACCACCAGCGTGGAAGACGCAAACTTCGCCACCAACAGCTTGTCGCAAATCACCACTTCGGTATCGACAATTAGCGACATGGCGACCCAGATTGCCTCTGCCGCTGAAGAGCAATCTTTAGTGACGGTAGAAATCACCCGCAACACGGAAGCCGTGCGCAATGCGTCGGATGAGTTGGCTCACGAAGCCAATCATGCAACAGAGCAAGCGACCGCGCTTTCGAGCCTGTCTCGTCAGCTCAATGACGAACTGGCCAGATTCAGGTTATAACGTTCGGACACTCAATCGCAGACACGAAAAAGCCGGCGCATGCGCCGGCTTTCTTTTATCTCTCTGACATTCAATCCTCAACGGATGTTCAGATCGTCGAAGCTTTTCACCAAATCGTCCAGTGCTTTCATTTGCTTCAGGAACGGCTCCAGCTTGTCCAAAGGCAGTGCTGACGGACCATCACAACGCGCATTGTCTGGATCCGGGTGCGCTTCGATGAACAGGCCTGCGATCTTGGTACCCAGACCCGCGCGCGCCAAATCAACAGTTTGCTCACGACGACCACCAGATGCAGCGCCCAGAGGATCGCGGCATTGCAGTGAGTGAGTCACGTCAAAGATGATTGGGCTGCCATTGCTCGCCTTCTTCATCACGTCGAAGCCCAGCATGTCGACGACCAGATTGTCGTAGCCCATACATGAACCGCGCTCACACAGGATGATGTTTTCGTTGCCACACTCAGCGAACTTATCAACGATGTTACCCACCTGGCCAGGGCTCATGAACTGAGGTTTTTTCACGTTAATCACTGCGCCGGTTTTTGCCATCGCTTCAACCAAATCGGTTTGGCGAGCAAGGAACGCTGGAAGCTGGATAACGTCAACCACTTCAGACACTGGCTGCGCCTGAGCTTCGGTGTGAACGTCAGTGATGATTTTCACGCCGAAAGTGTCTTTCAGCTCCTGGAAAATCTTCATGCCTTCTTCCAGACCAGGGCCACGGTAAGAATGCACAGAAGAGCGGTTTGCTTTGTCAAAAGACGCCTTAAACACGTATGGAATGCCCAGCTTCTGGGTCACTTCTACATAGTGCTCACAGATCTGCATTGCCAGATCACGAGATTCCAACACATTCATCCCGGCAAAAAGAACAAATGGCTTGTCGTTAGCAACTTGAATATCGCCAATCTGAACCGTTTTTTGTGTTGTCATGGTGACTTCCTGATTAGTGGAAAATAGGAGCTTCTGCAGTCAACACTTTGACCTGCAGTTTCAGGAGCTCAGCCGCCGGATCATCCGGGCACTGAGCAATAAAGTATTCATAGTCTTCCGCGGCAACCCAGTCACATTTCAATTGCTGGAAAATATAGCCGCGGTCGCGGATTTCATAAGGATCATCCGGACTGAATGTCAGCGCAAGTTCGCTGCAGCGAAGTGCCATCGCGTAGTTTTCTTCACGAAGCAGTGCACTTTTGATCACCGCCAGCCAGCGGCCAATCAGTGTCGGGTTGTCCGAGACCTCAAGATGTTCTTCTTCAAGCTGAGCCGTTGGGCCTTCTTTGCCCACCAGCCAACCGCGTAATACACGTTCAGACAGAAACTCGCCATCAAACGGGTTGATGTATTGCGGCTCGCGGTGGAACCAATCTACTTTCAGAACAAGTTGGGTCGGAAAGCCCACTGGCTCAACCGGCAAATCCAGGCGGTCTGCGAAAAACAGGAAGATTGCGCCCAGACTCACTGGAATGCCTTTGCGACGCTCCAGCACTTTATCTACAAATGCATTTTCAGACGAAAAGTATTGTTCGAAATCGCCTTTGAAACCCCATTCTTTATAGAACAGACGCAGCAGACCTTCCAGTCGCAATTCGTCGTTAGCTTCTCCAGCCAGTAAATGTTCAGCGTCCTTTGCCAGCCGTTCGAGCTCTGCCCGAACCCAATGCATGGATGTCGCCGGATCAATGGCAGCATTCAGTGCAAGCGCGCCTTCTACCAAGGTCAGCTCATCTAATTCCTGGTCAGTAAAACCGATCATTTTTACCCCAACAGCTGTGGTGTTTTAGTGATAGCCAAATTCGCAGCGGCAAATACCCAACCTAAAGCACCAAAGAAAGCAAAGAGTCGGAACATGGTTCCCTGACTGTATTTCATGGCAACAAAACCAAGGGCGATGTATGCCAGAACACACGTCAGTTTTTCAGTCATCCACATCCCTTGAGGCGTGAACGGATAGAAACCGGTGACAAAAATCAGTGCCACACCGGTTCCCAGCAAAATGGTATCAATCACGTGAGGGACGACCTTCACCCATTTCTTCTCAAGCATTTTGCTGTCCATCATGCGCCATGCAAAACGGATGATAAACAGGATCACGCTCAAGGCGATAAACATCAGGTGAGTATGCTTCAATGCAACGTACATAATTCCGTAGGTCTCTCTTTTTGATTTATTGTTTTGGGTTTTAGCGAATAAAACGCCCTAAGGTAACACGATCCAGCCCAGCATAATCGTGCTGCGTCTCAACATCGCTGAATCCTGCATCAGAAAAAATCGCACGAACCGCTTCGCCCTGATCGTAGCCATGCTCGATAAGCAGCCAGCCATTATCTGTCAGATACTCAGGACTCTGCTGACAGATGATACGGATATCCGCTAAACCGTGGTCATCCGCAATCAATGCAGACTTCGGTTCAAACCGAACGTCACCCTGCGAAAGGTGCGGGTCTTCCGGATCGATATAAGGCGGGTTGCTGACAATCATGGCAAAGCGATGCTCAGGCACATTGCCAAACCAGCTACTTTGCATAAATTGGGCATTGATGATGCCGTTTTCAAGCTTGTTGCGTTCAGCCAGTGCAACCGCCTCATCACGAAGGTCAACGCCAGTCACGGCCATATCTTTGCGCTCACTGGCAATCGCCAACGCAATCGCCCCCGTACCTGTGCCCAGATCCAACACAGAGCTCTCACCTTGTGGTAAACGCTCCAATGCCAGTTCTACCAACCTTTCTGTATCCGGTCTTGGGATCAGGGTGCTGGGCTCCACGTTCAGGCGTAGCGACCAGAAATCACGGTACCCGATAATGTAAGCAACGGGCTCGCCGACTTTGCGACGCTCAAGCAGTCCGTTAAACGCAGCTTCCTCTTCGTCGCTCAGCGATTTATCTGACCAGGTGTAGAGGTAACTGCTTGGCTTATCGAGGACATGACAAAGCAGCACAGAGGCATCAATGCGTGGAGAGGGGCTTTGATGCTCTGCTAACAAAAGCGCTGCATCACGCAGCGCATTTTCAATGCTGATTGGCATTAGTGTTGCTCAGCCAACGCCGCCAGTTGGTCTGCCTGGAACTCTTGGATGATTGGCTGGATCAGTGAATCCAGGTCGCCTTCCATCACTTCGTCCAAACGGTAAACCGTCAGGTTGATACGGTGGTCAGACACTCGGCCTTGCGGGTAGTTGTAAGTACGGATACGGTCTGAACGGTCACCGGAACCCAGCAGGTTACGGCGGGTGCTTGCCTGTTCCGCTGCACGTTTTTCTTCTTCTGCTTTGATCAAACGTGCCGCCAGAACAGCCATCGCTTTAGCTTTGTTCTTATGCTGTGAACGCTCGTCCTGACATTCCACCACGGTGCCGGTTGGCAAGTGGGTAATACGGATTGCCGAGTCAGTGGTGTTAACGTGCTGACCACCCGCTCCTGATGAACGGAAGGTATCAATTTTCAGATCAGCCGGATTAATTTCCGGGATTTCTGCTTCAGGAATTTCCGGCAGGATAGCAACAGTACACGCTGAGGTATGAACACGGCCTTGAGATTCAGTAGCAGGAACACGCTGAACGCGGTGACCGCCTGACTCAAACTTCATCACACCGTAAGCACCTTCACCGCTTACTTTGGCAATCATTTCTTTGTAACCGCCATGCTCACCGTGGTTGGCGTTAACCACTTCAACACGCCAGCCTTTTTTCTCAGCAAAGCGGCTATAGCTGCGGAACAAGTCACCGGCAAAAATCGCTGCTTCATCACCGCCCGCACCCGCGCGGATCTCAAGGAAGCAGTTACGCTCATCGTTAGGATCTTTTGGCAGCAACAGCACCTGAAGCTCATCGCTCAGGCGTTCAATTTCCGCCTTTGCTGCTTTCACTTCTTCCTGCGCCATTTCGCGCATTTCAGGATCGTCTTCGTTCGCCATTTCCTGCGCCGCTTCCAGATCTTCTTCCGCTTGTTTGTAGGAAGTGAAGCATTTGGTCACCTCTTCAAGCTGGCTGTATTCTTTCGACAGTGAACGGAAACGGTCCTGGTCGGAGATAATACCCGGATCGCCAAGCAGATGTTGCACTTCTTCATAGCGCTCACTGAGTGCTTCCAGTTTCGCGATAATCGATGATTTCATAGTGGGTCTTTAAACTATTTCAGGGGATCCAGACCTAAGCTCTGACGTAGCGTTTCCAGTGTACGCTCGTCGCCATTTCTGGCAGCTTCCTGCATGGCCTGAGTAGGGGCATGGATCAGTTTATTGGTTAATTTATTGCTCAGCTCGGCAACCACTTTCTGTGGGTCGGCACCACTGGCGAGGGCTTGTAAGCTCTTGCTGAGCAATTCATCTTTCAGTGCTTCCGAATGAGCACGGTATTGTTTGATGCTGTCCACCGCTCCGCGGGAACGCATCCATGTCATAAAGCCTTCGCTTTCTTCATCAACAATCGCTTCCGCCTGAATCGCGGCCGCTTTTCGCTGCTCACGGTTACGCTCAACAATCGAATGTAAATCGTCGACGGTGTACAGGTAAGCATCGTTCAGCTCACCCACTTCTTCTTCAATATCACGCGGCACGGCAATATCAATCAACAGCATGGGTTGATGACGACGCGCTTTGATCGCTTTTTCCACCATGCCTTTACCGATGATTGGCAATGGCGCAGCCGTTGAGCTGATCACGATATCCGCTTTGTGCATGTGCTCTGGAATCTCTTCCAGAGAAATAATTTCCGCACCAAACGCCTCAGCGAATGGTTTAGCACGCTCGCGGGTGCGGTTGGCAACAATAATGTTCTTACAGTCGTGCTCGAAAAGATGTTTGGCAACCAACTCGATGGTTTCACCTGCCCCTACCAGCAAAGCAGTAGAGGTTTCGAGCGACTCGAAAATCTGACGCGCCAGCGAACAGGCTGCAAAAGCCACTGATACGGCATTGCCACCGATATCTGTTTCGGTGCGAACGCGCTTAGCCACGGTAAAGGTTTTGTGGAACAAACGCTCCAGCGAACCGTTTACTGAATTTTGCTCAACAGATTCTGCGTAGGCCTGTTTAACCTGCCCCAAGATCTGAGGCTCACCCAATACCAGAGAATCAAGGCCACTCGCCACTCGCATTAAATGCTGCGCCGCTGCTTGGTCATGGTGAGTATACAGGCAAGGAAGCAGTGCTTCGCTGTCGAGTTGATGGAAGTCCTGAAGCCAGTCCACGACGACGCCAGGGCTTGGCTGGTCAACTTCACAATAGATTTCAGTGCGGTTGCAGGTAGACACAATCACCCCACTCTGCACTACCTGCTTTTCTTTCAGCTGGTGCAATGCATCGCGAAGTTGTTGCGGAGAAAAAGCGACTTTCTCACGCAGGTCGACCGCAGCGGTCTTGTGATTGATTCCGAGAACTAACAAGCTCATTAAGCAGGTTTACCGACAGCACCAGATGAAATCCGAGCCGTGGATTTTACTTTATGGGCCCGTCGAATAAAAGATAACATTAGCTCCCTCTTCTCGCTAACAAGCAGAAGTGTGACTTTTCCGCTTTCGTAACAACATATTCGTCCATTTTTTCAACAAGTAACAAATTGCATTATGTGGCTTTGTCCAAGTGATGTGATATCTACATCGTATTGGAGAGATTTTTACCTCTGCCGCAGATATACCCAAACAAACTGAAGATGCAGGATTCAGCGAGATTGACTGGCGTTGTGATCGCGGCGTTCCTTTGCCGGTGTAGTCACCTCCATCAAAAAGGAACAACAAAGAGCACGGTGTCAGTCAACTCGCCCGAAGGGAGGCCCTCAATGCGAGCATCTTCTGGTTGTTTGGGTATATAATCAGACCACTTCTCGACAGAGAAAACCGAAAACGGAGTTTGCCTATGTTCAGACGTCATCACGTCTTAGTTGTATTTTTCCTCGCCCTATTGGGATTGACCGGATGTTCCACCCAACCTATTCCACAAACCGAGTGGCAAACTCACCAAAATGCCTTGGCAGAAATTACTGACTTCACGGCTAAAGGCAAAGTGGCACTGATCAGTCCAGAACAGCGCGTTTCCGCCAATTTTGTCTGGGAGCAGAAAGATGACGAACTTTCACTCCGCCTGACCAACTTCCTCGGTACTACCCTGTTTAAGCTGGATGCCACTCCCGACATTGCGGTTTTGGTCGATGGCGACGGTGAACGTTATGTCGGTAGAAACGCCGCAAGTCTTTTAAAGCAACTGACAGGCATTGCGCTGCCCGTTGACGAGATGATGCAGTGGGTCAAAGGGCTGCCTGCAGAACAAAACGAATATACGCTTGGCGCAGACAACCGCTTGGCATTCCTGAGTGAAAACAAAGCCGATACCAATCAGGCTGGCTGGCAGTTGGAGTACACAGGCTACGATGCTGACACCAATAACCTGCTGCCATCAAAAATCAAAATGAATCAGCACCAGCAAAAAGTGAATCTGGTGATTTCTGAATGGGTTTTACCTCAATGACGCAAACCACTTCAGTTTGGCCAGCACCGGCCAAACTTAACCTTTTCCTGTATATCACGGGTCAGCGCGATAATGGCTATCACGATCTGCAAACCCTTTTTCAGTTTCTAGATTACGGCGATACCCTGTCCATTACCCCCAATAACAGTGGTGAAGTCACCCTGTCACCGGAAATTGAAGGCGTCCCAGCAGATGAAAATCTGATCTACCGCGCAGCGATGGCAATCAAAGAAAAAACCGGATCTACCTTGGGCGCGCACATTCACGTCGAAAAAGTGTTGCCAATGGGCGGCGGTTTAGGCGGCGGCTCTTCCAACGCTGCCACCACATTAGTTGCACTCAATCACCTCTGGGAAGCCCAGCTTTCTGTTGATGAATTAGCCGATATGGGGCTGACACTGGGTGCGGATGTCCCTGTATTTGTGCGCGGTACCACAGCGTTTGCAGAAGGGGTTGGAGAATTGCTCCAACCTGCCGAAGCAGAAGAGAAGTGGTACCTGGTAGCCAAGCCTGAGGTGAGCATTGCAACCGCAAAAATTTTTGGTCACCCCTCACTGACTCGCAATACTCCAAAGCGCACACTAAATGCGCTGTTGGCGGCAGATTACGAAAACGATTGCGAAAAGATAGTCAGAGAGTTGTTTCCAGAGGTTGATAAGGCTATTTCGTGGCTGCTAGAATACGCGCCGTCGAGACTGACCGGGACCGGCGCCTGCGTTTTCGCAGAATTCGAAAACGAAGAGGACGCGCGAGCCACTTTAAACAAATTGCCCGACTGGCTCACTGGCTTTGTCGCACGTGGTGTGAATACCTCACCACTGCTGTCGACACTGAAAGTACAATGAGACAGACAACACTCAATGGATGCAACCCCGAGGTTTTCCACCGTGCCTGATATGAAGCTGTTTGCTGGTAATGCAACGCCTGTACTCGCCCAACGCATTGCGAATCGCCTATATATGTCACTAGGTGACGCTACTGTTAGTCGTTTTTCTGACGGTGAAGTGTGTGTACAAATCAATGAAAACGTGCGGGGTAGCGACGTATTCGTTATCCAGTCGACTTGTGCGCCTACCAATGACAACCTGATGGAATTGGTTGTGATGATCGACGCACTGCGTCGCGCATCAGCTGGCCGAATCACTGCAGTTATCCCTTACTTCGGCTACGCTCGCCAAGACCGCCGTGTGCGTTCTGCGCGTGTGCCAATCACTGCAAAAGTTATCGCAGACTTCCTGTCTAATGTAGGTGTTGACCGCGTTCTGACTGTTGACCTGCACGCAGAGCAAATCCAAGGCTTCTTCGACGTACCAGTAGACAACATCTTCGGTACGCCGGTACTTCTGGAAGACATGCTGGCGAAGAAACTGGAAGATCCAGTGGTTGTTTCTCCAGACATCGGTGGCGTTGTACGTGCACGTGCAACTGCAAAACTGCTGGATGACACTGACATCGCGATCATCGACAAACGCCGCCCGCGCGCGAACGTTTCTCAGGTTATGCACCTGATCGGTGACGTTGAAGGCCGTGACTGCATCATCGTTGACGACATGATCGACACCGGTGGCACTCTGTGTAAAGCAGCAGAAGCACTGAAAAACCGTGGCGCGAAGCGTGTATTCGCTTACGCAACTCACGCAGTGTTCTCTGGCAACGCACCTCAAAACATCAAAGAATCTGTGATTGATGAAGTGATCGTCACTGACTCAATCCCGCTGAGCGCAGAAATGCAAGCGACCGGTAAAGTTTCACAGCTGACTCTGTCAGGCATGTTGGCTGAAGCAATCCGCCGCATCAGCAATGAAGAATCTATCTCTGCAATGTTCGATTCTTAATCGCTCCCTTTTGCAGATGAAACGCCTCGCTTTCGCGGGGCGTTTTTGTTTTGCACAGATAATGGTAGGATAAGCCGCTTTTGGCACAGGGCGGTTTACCGTTGTGCATAAAACTGTCTACACAGAATAATGAGAATCTCACCGTGAGCGATAAAATTCGTCTTTTAGTGGGTCTGGCAAATCCAGGGCCGGAATATGCAAAAACCCGTCATAATGCGGGTGCCTGGGTGGTTGAAGAATTAGCGCGCATTCATAACGTGTCGCTGAAAGAAGACAAAAAATACTTCGGTTTGACTGCCAGAATCAGTGTGGGTGGCGAAGACCTCCGTCTACTCGTCCCAACCACATTTATGAATCTGTCAGGCAAGTCGGTCGCTGCACTGGCGAAATTCTTCCAAATCAAACCGGAAGAAATCATGGTGGCTCATGACGAGCTGGATTTGCCACCAGGTGTTGCCAAATTTAAGAAAGGTGGCGGTCACGGTGGCCATAATGGTCTTCGCGACATCATCAGCAAAATGGGCAACAACAAAGAATTCTATCGTCTTCGTGTCGGGATCGGACATCCTGGGCACAAAGACAAAGTGGCGGGTTTTGTGCTGACAAAAGCACCTGCCAACGAACAAAGCCAAATCGAGCAAGCCGTTGACGAAGCCGTTCGCTGCATCGACATTTTGCTGAAAGAAGATCTGGCCAAGGCGCAAAATCGCCTGCATACATTTAAGGCTCAGTAAGCGTCAGCTGACTGAGCTTTCACTGTTTATACAACGAAAGGTTACCATCTCATGGGTTTTAAATGCGGTATCGTTGGTTTGCCAAATGTCGGTAAATCAACTCTGTTCAACGCTCTGACCAAAGCAGGTATTGAAGCGGCTAACTTCCCGTTCTGTACCATCGAACCAAACACTGGCGTGGTACCAGTGCCAGATCTGCGCTTGGACGCACTGGCTAAAATCGTAAACCCACAACGTATCCTGCCAACCACGATGGAATTCGTAGACATCGCTGGTCTGGTTGCAGGTGCTTCTAAAGGTGAAGGTCTGGGTAACAAATTCCTGGCTAACATCCGTGAAACTGACGCGATTGGCCACGTTGTTCGTTGTTTTGAAAATGACAACATCATCCACGTTGCGGGTAAAGTGAACCCAGCTGACGATATCGATGTTATCAACACCGAACTGGCACTGTCTGACATGGAAGCGTGTGAACGCGCTATCCAGCGCCAAGCGAAGAAAGCGAAAGGCGGTGACCGCGATGCGAAATTCGAAATCGCGGTACTGGAAAAGCTACTTCCAGTGTTGGAAGAAGGCAAAATGCTGCGTTCTGTTGAACTGACCAAAGAAGAACACGCAGCGGTTGACTACCTGAACTTCCTGACCATGAAGCCGACCATGTACATCGCAAACGTGAATGATGATGGTTTTGAGAACAACCCTTACCTGGATATCGTTCGTGAAATCGCTGAAGCCGAAGGTGCAACTGTTGTTGCAGTTTGTGCAGAAATCGAAGGCGAACTGTCTGAGCTGGACGCTGATGAAGCGGCAGTGTTCCTGGAAGAAATGGGTCTTGAAGAACCTGGCCTGAACCGCGTGATCCGCGCAGGTTACGATCTGCTGACGCTACAAACTTACTTCACCGCTGGTGTGAAAGAAGTACGCGCTTGGACTATCCCTGTCGGTGCAACTGCACCACAAGCTGCGGGTAAGATCCACACTGACTTCGAAAAAGGCTTTATCCGTGCAGAAATCATCGGTTACGACGATTACATCGAAAACAACGGTGAAGCAGGCGCGAAAGTAGCGGGTAAATGGCGTTTGGAAGGTAAAGATTACATCGTTAAAGACGGCGACGTTATCCACTTCCGCTTTAACGTGTAATTACAAATACAATCTCTTATACCCAAACGACCTGAAGATGCTCGTATTCAGAGGCCATCAATGCGTTCAATTCGAGGCAAATTTTACGAGGAATAGTCATTCTATTTCCGTGGAATTTAACGAAGAAGTGGGCGCATTGAGGGTCTCCCTTCGGGCGAGTTGACTGACGCCGTGCTCTTTGTTGTTCCTTTTTGATGGAGGTGACTACACCTACAAAGGAACGCCGCGATCACAACGCCAGTCAAACTCGCTGAATCCTGCATCTTCAGGGTGTTTGGGTATATTAAAAAGCTGGCTTCTGCCAGCTTTTTTATTTCCCGAAGTTAAGGACTTGCAACGCTTTCAAGCTTGAGTTGTTAGAATTTCAACCTTCCTGCTCACTTTCACACCGAACTCACCAAATGGGTAAAAAAAGCCAAGAAAAAAGGTTGACGTTGTCAGCCCTTCTTCGCATAATGCGCCCCGCACTCAGGGGGAGACCCCAGAAAGTAAAGATGGCTACGTAGCTCAGTTGGTTAGAGCACATCACTCATAATGATGGGGTCACAGGTTCGAATCCCGTCGTAGCCACCATCTTCTTTCCTGTGCAAATATGCGATGGTGGCGGAATTGGTAGACGCGCTAGCTTCAGGTGTTAGTGTCCTTACGGACGTGAGAGTTCAAGTCTCTCCCTTCGCACCAAATCTTTGCTAAGGCAAAGTAACTGTTGGGGTATCGCCAAGCGGTAAGGCAGCGGCTTTTGATGCCGCCATTCCCTGGTTCGAATCCAGGTACCCCAGCCATATTTCAGGTTGGCTACGTAGCTCAGTTGGTTAGAGCACATCACTCATAATGATGGGGTCACAGGTTCGAATCCCGTCGTAGCCACCACTAATATTGAAGGTCTTGAGACTTTCAGCCAGATAAGAGAAACTACCGATTCTCAGAAAGCGAAGGCTTTCAGTCTGGGAAAACAAAATTTGCGATGGTGGCGGAATTGGTAGACGCGCTAGCTTCAGGTGTTAGTGTCCTTACGGACGTGAGAGTTCAAGTCTCTCCCTTCGCACCAAATACCTTGCTCGAAAGAGAGTCAGACAAGGCTAAAAACTGACAACAATTCGGATTGTGATGGTGGCGGAATTGGTAGACGCGCTAGCTTCAGGTGTTAGTGTCCTTACGGACGTGAGAGTTCAAGTCTCTCCCTTCGCACCAATCCCCTTGCTCTAAAAGAGAGTCAGACAAGGTTAAAAACTGACAGACAATTAGGTTTGCGATGGTGGCGGAATTGGTAGACGCGCTAGCTTCAGGTGTTAGTGTCCTTACGGACGTGAGAGTTCAAGTCTCTCCCTTCGCACCAAACCTTTGCTGAAAAGCATAAAACAATTGGGGTATCGCCAAGCGGTAAGGCAGCGGCTTTTGATGCCGCCATTCCCTGGTTCGAATCCAGGTACCCCAGCCATATTTAAAAGCTCGCTTCTAGCGGGCTTTTCTCGTTTTTAAACCAAGGCTCTGTTGAGCCTCGGAAATTCTCCCCAAACCTTACGTGGTTGAAAGCCGCTGCAATCCCTGTACGCTTGGAGTATTCGGAACAAGGAATTAGCAGTCATGGCGTCGTTCGAAAATCCTATCAAGCATCAAGTCTATCTTTCATTGCCGGAAGACATGTATTCTCCCCTCGCGCCACGCCGCGTGGAGTCGCCTTCTCTTTTAGCACTTAACAAAGCATTACTTGATGAATATGGCTTGGCGAGCAACTGGTTTGAGGATGCCAAAGGCATTCACTTTCTTGCAGGCAATGGCGACTATGACGGTGAAAGCCCTGTTGCGATGGCTTATGCGGGTCATCAATTTGGGCACTACTCGCCACTGCTTGGGGACGGCCGCGCGCATATGCTGGGTCAAGTTCAAATAGCAAATGGCGCATACGTTGATGTGCAACTGAAAGGCTCCGGCAGAACCCCTTACTCGCGAGGTGGCGATGGAAGAGCAACGGTTGGGGCTGTCGTACGCGAATACCTCATCAGCGAAGCCATGGCGGGGCTTGGTATACCGACCACCCGCACCCTTGCCATTCTGGGGACTGGCGAGTCCGTGATGCGCGATTACCAAATGGTGCCGGGCGGTATTCAGGTTCGCACAGGTGCCAGTCATATTCGCGTGGGCTCTTTTCAATATGCTTATGCCAAGATGGGTAAAGATGGCGTCCAAGCGCTTGCCGATCACCTTATCGAGCATCACTTCGTGGAAGTGGCCAGTCATGAAGATAAATACCCGGCCTTACTTGAAGCCGTTGCCGTTCGTCAAGCACAGCTGATTTCAAAATGGATGCTGGTTGGTTTTATCCATGGTGTTATGAACACTGACAATATGTCTCTGGTTGGTGAAACCATCGACTTTGGTCCTTGTGCCTTTATGGATGAGTTCAAGGCCAAGAAAGTATTCAGCTCAATAGACCGCGACGGTCGATACGCTTGGGATCAGCAGGCCAATATCGGCTACTGGAACCTGTCACGCTTTGCAGAAACTTTGCTGCCTCTGTTTGCTGACGACTCGGATGAGGCGGTGAAGATTGCGGAAGATAAACTCCAGACCTATATCGTCACCTTCCAGGAGCTGTTCCAAGAAGGATTAATGGCTAAGCTCGCGATCACTGCCAATTCAAAAGAGGCTGATGCCTTTGTTAATCAAGCACTGCCAACGCTGGAATCTGAGCGTATCGACTTCACGCTGTTTTTTGATGCACTGACACGTGTTGCCAATGGAGAAGAAAAGACTGAACTGCTTTCCCTGTTCGATAATCAGGATAAAGGTCGGGCTTGGGTCAGTGAGTGGAATTCACTTAAAGATGATAGTGAAGCAACACTAAAGGCAATGCGAGAAGCCAACCCTGCATTAATTGCCCGAAACCATCAGGTGGAAAAAGCGATTGAAGATGCAATGGAAAAGAACGACTCTGCGCTATTCCACCGACTGGCAGAAGCACTGAAAACACCTTATACCATCAGCGAAGAAAACCGGGACCTACAAACGCCACCAGCACCGGAAGAGCGTGTACTAAGAACATTCTGCGGCACATAGCCTTAGCTCAACGAGTAAATTTAGCGACATGACTGACGCTGGACGCTAGATAAATGGCGATAGACAAGACAGTTTATCGCCATCCAGACTATTCAAAGTCCCATAGCGTACTTCAGCACCTGCTGCTTAACTGGGCCACTGTTTTCTGCCAGCTTTAAGCCGACATTGCGAAGTAGTTTAAGCGGCGCTATTTCGTTGCTGAACCCACCATAGAACACATCCATACCGGTTTGCATGATAAGGTTATCCGGTTTACGTTTGCGCTCGTAAGCTGCCAATACGTCTTCATTCAACCACTCTACACCTGCATCGGCGACCACATCCAGCAAAGCATCCACGTCTTTAAAGCCGAGGTTTACTCCCTGCCCTGCCAACGGATTGATAGTGTGGGCAGCATCTCCCAATATCACCACATTCTTGTTGAAGTAACGCTGGGCATGCCGACGGGTTAGCGGGAACGCACCTTGTTGGATGACTTCAATATCACCCAGCTCTTGCGGGAAGTGCGCAAGGATCTCTTCCCTTAGCGCCTCTGGCGACATGGCACACAAAGCTTTTATGCGTGATGGGCTGTCATACCACACCAATGAACCTTGATGCCCAGGTAGCGGCAGGAAAGACCTTGGGCCATCGGGTGTGAACCACTGCCAGGTAATATCTTGCTGTGGCAGGTCAGTTTTAACATTCACCAACATACAATGCTGACGGTAATCCCACGCAGTCACACCAATTTTGGCGTAATCACGTACACGGGAATTCGCCCCATCCGCACCGACCAGCCAACGGCCATGAAGCAAAGTGCCATCTTCCAATTCAACAACGTGCCCTTCGGAGTCGGCAAGCATAGCGACAATATTGCCCGGGCAAAGTACTTCCAGATTCTCTTGCGCCAAGCAAGCATTCCAAAGTGCGAGTTGCAGGATACGGTTTTCCACAATGAAACCGAGCTCTGCTAAATCCATGCTATCTGCACTGAAGCGGATACGACACTCAGGATGCTCCCAGGTTTCCAGACGTCGATAAGGGCAAAGACGCATGTCCAGCAGGTGATCCCAAACTTTCAGGGATTTGAGCAAAGAGACAGAGGCAGGAGAAATCGCAGACACGCGAAGATCCATTGGCTGCTCAGGAGAATAGGCTTTTGGCTCGCTTCGCTCAACCATGGCAACGCGTTTACCCTGCTTGGCAAGGCCCAATGCCGTGGCAGCACCGACCATACCACCGCCAACGACGATAATATCGAATTGTTTCATAACACAATCTCTAAAATTCCTGCGCCCATTCTAGCGCCACCTGACTTAAATGCGACTCCTGTAGGCGTTGCTCATCCCTAAATCCACTAAAAAATTTGGGGAGAACGTGATCTGGTCACAGATTGACTAAAGCAGTACAATACGCGGCTTATCAAAGGTTGGGGCTATTTTTCGTTGCCTCAAGCCGAACAAAGAACCATGATTTCCGGTTGGGATTTCCGCGGCGAACAGCCAGCGATGATTAAGTGCTTCCCAACCGGAACACGTAAAACATCAACATGAGCAATGAGTTACATGGCTAAGAAACTGCTGATCAAAACCTGGGGCTGCCAGATGAACGAATACGATTCATCAAAAATGGCGGATCTGCTCAATGCGGCCGGTGGCTACGAGCTGACCGAGGAGCCGGAAGAGGCAGATGTACTGCTTCTGAATACCTGTTCTATCCGTGAAAAGGCTCAGGAAAAAGTGTTCCACCAGCTGGGTCGCTGGAAAAACCTGAAAGATCAGAAGCCAGGTCTGGTGATCGGCGTAGGCGGCTGTGTAGCTACTCAGGAAGGTGATCACATTCGTGAACGCGCACCTTATGTTGACGTTATTTTTGGCCCGCAAACCCTGCACCGTCTGCCTGAGATGATCAAAAAATCTCAGCAAGACGAAGCACCGGTCATGGATATCTCTTTCCCTGAGATTGAGAAATTCGACCGCTTGCCAGAGCCGCGTGCAGAAGGCCCAACGGCATTCGTTTCTATCATGGAAGGCTGCTCTAAGTACTGTACCTTCTGCGTGGTGCCTTACACCCGTGGTGAAGAAGTCAGCCGTCCACTGGACGATGTGCTTTATGAAATCGCTCAGCTTGCTGAGCAGGGTGTTCGTGAAGTGAACCTGCTGGGTCAGAACGTTAACGCCTATCGTGGTGAAATGCACGACGGCGAAATCTGTTCATTTGCAGAACTGCTGCGTTATGTGGCGGCGATCGACGGTATCGACCGTATTCGCTACACCACCAGCCACCCAATTGAATTTACTGACGATATCATCGAAGTGTATGAAGACACCCCAGAAGTGGTGAGCTTCCTGCACCTGCCAGTTCAGAGCGGTTCAGACCGTATTCTGACCATGATGAAGCGTCCGCATACAGCGATCGAGTACAAATCGAAGATCCGTAAACTGCGTGAAGCGCGTCCAGGCATCGCTATCAGCTCTGACTTCATCGTCGGTTTCCCAGGTGAAACTGATGTAGATTTCGAAGCGACCATGAAGCTTATCCGCGATGTTAACTTCGACATGAGCTTCAGCTTTGTTTACTCACCACGTCCAGGTACGCCTGCTGCAGACATGCCTGACGACACGCCAGAGCAAACCAAGAAAGAGCGTCTGTACGAACTGCAACAGCAGATCAACGCACAGGCGATGATCTACTCTCGCCAGATGCTGGATTCTGAGCAGCGTATTCTGGTCGAAGGTCCATCGAAGAAGAATCTGATGGAGCTACGTGGCCGTACTGAAAACAACCGCGTGGTTAACTTCGAAGGTTCTGTCGATTTGATCGGTCAGTTCGTTGATGTAAAAATCACCGAAGTACTGCCAAACTCACTGCGCGGTGAGCTGGTTCGTACTGAAAAGGACATGAATCTGCGTGTGGCGGTTTCGCCTGCAGAGATGATGGCAAAAACACGCAAAGAAGATGATCTTGGCGTAGGCGTGTATACTCCGTAAATAAACGGAGGCCAATAAAGCCATCCAAAACCTCGAAGAAGCGAGGGTAATCACATGTTATCGGCGTCCTATACAGACGCCGATAACCATTGCGAGGAAGCATTGAACAAAGTCATTACTTTAGAAGTATCACTGGAACCAGCTGATAATTCGCGCCTGGCCAGCCTTTCCGGACCTTTCGATGACAACATCAAACAGCTCGAACGCCGTTTAGGTGTGGAAATCAATCACCGAAATCATCAATTCTCCGTGGTTGGCAAACCTCATACAGCCACTGCAGCTATCAATATTCTCAAACGACTATACGTTGAAACCGCACCGGTAAAAGGCAATTTCATTGACCTTGAGCCAGAGCAGGTGCATCTGGCGATCAAAGAAAGTGGCGTGTTGGAGCAGAACATCGAGTCGTCGATCCCTTACGGCAAAGAGATCAACATCAAAACCAAGAAAGGCGTGATCAAGCCGCGTACACCTAATCAGGCGCAATATATTGCCAATATGGTGACGCATGACATCACCTTCGGTATTGGTCCTGCCGGTACAGGTAAAACCTACTTAGCGGTTGCCGCCGCAGTCGATGCACTGGAACGTCAGGAAATCCGCCGTATTTTGCTAACCCGTCCTGCGGTTGAAGCCGGTGAGAAACTGGGCTTCCTTCCTGGCGATCTGAGCCAGAAAGTCGACCCTTATCTACGCCCACTATACGATGCCCTGTTTGAAATGCTGGGTTTTGAGCGCGTAGAGAAACTGATTGAGCGTAACGTGATTGAAGTGGCGCCATTGGCCTACATGCGCGGCCGTACCCTCAATGACGCCTTCATCATTCTTGATGAAAGCCAGAACACCACTGTGGAACAAATGAAAATGTTCCTGACACGTATCGGCTTTAACAGCCGAGCGGTGATCACCGGTGACGTCACGCAGATTGACCTGCCACGCAATGCGAAATCTGGTCTTCGCCATGCAATTGAAGTGTTGGCGGATGTGAACGAAATCAGCTTTAACTTCTTCCAGGCAAATGATGTGGTTCGTCACCCTGTCGTAGCACGTATTGTTCAAGCCTATGATGCATGGGAAGCAGAAGATGCCCGTGCCCGTAAACAAGCGGAAGAGCGCCGTCGTCAGGAACGCGAAGCGGCATTGAATGCTGTGCCGCCTTCAGAAGAGAAACAATCGTAAATGCAATTTTTCGTTGACCTTCAAATTGCGACACAAAGCACTGACAGTCTGCCAACTGAACAGCAGTTTCAGCTGTGGTTTGAGCAAGCCGTCAAATCTTTCCAAGAGCAGGCGGAAGTGACTATCCGTATCGTAGACGAGTTTGAGAGCCAGTCTCTAAACCGCGACTATCGCGGAAAAGACAAACCCACCAACGTGCTCTCCTTCCCGTTCGAAGCGCCTCCAGGCGTGGAGTTGGATCTACTGGGCGACCTGATTATCTGTCGTCAAGTTGTCGAAAAAGAAGCAGAAGAGCAGAACAAAGACCTACTCGCTCACTGGGCGCACATGGTTGTACACGGCAGTCTCCATCTGCTAGGTTATGACCATATAGATGATGAAGAAGCCGAAGAGATGGAGTCTCTCGAGATTTCTATCATGAACGCACTGGGTTTTGAAAATCCTTATGCGGCGGACTTCATCTAAAATCAACGTTGTAAAAATAGAGACAATGAACGAAGACAATTCACAAAGCTCTGAAGGTCCGAGTAGAAAGACCTTCTTCGAACGTTTAGGACAGATCTTTCAAGGTGAGCCTAAAGATCGTCAGGAACTGGTAGATGTATTCCGTGATTCGGAACAGAACGATCTGATCGATCACGATACACGGGATATGCTCGAAGGCGTAATGCAGATTTCTGAAATGCGCATCCGAGACATCATGATTCCGCGTTCGCAGATGGTGACCATCGAGCGCTCACAACCTCTCGAAGAAATCATCACTATCATCAATGACGCCCAGCACTCACGCTACCCAGTGATCAGTGATGATAAAGACCACGTTGAAGGCATCCTGCTGGCAAAAGACTTGCTGCGTTACCTGATGCCTGACAGCGAACCGTTCGACATCGACAAAGTGATCCGCCCAGCCGTGGTTGTGCCGGAAAGCAAACGTGTTGACAGACTGCTGAAAGAATTTCAGGAAGAACGCTACCACATGTCGATTGTTGTCGATGAGTTTGGTGGTGTATCCGGCGTGGTGACCATCGAAGATATTCTTGAGGAAATCGTCGGCGACATCGAAGACGAATACGACGACGAAGAAGAGCAGGAAATCCGCCAGCTCAGCAAACACACCTTCGCGGTGAAGGCGCTGACCACACTGGAGGACTTCAACGAGAAGTTCGGTTCTCAGTTCAGCGATGACGACATCGATACCATTGGTGGCCTGGTGATGACCAGCTTTGGCCACCTGCCAGGACGTGGTGAGGAAGTGGACATTGAGAACTTCCACTTCAAGGTGACGGCAGCTGACAGTCGACGCATCATCCAATTGCAGGTTACTATTCCAGATACTACTGCAGAGGAAACGGCATAAACGTAAAATGCTAAACATGGAAATATTTAAGCGGCCCCAAGTATTCATGCGGATCTTAGGGGCCGCTTTTTCAGGTGCACTCGCCACCCTCGCCTTCGCGCCTTACTCCTTCTGGCCAGCCATGCTGGTCTCCTTGGTGGCACTTCTCCTTCTTATTCACGGGCAATCGCCGAAACGTGCTGGCTATATCGGATTCTTTTGGGGTCTGGGTCAATTCGGAACCGGCGTTGGCTGGGTCTATGTCGTCATCGAGAAATTCGGTGGGCTACCTACGGCGATAGGCTTAGCTTTGATAGGCCTTTTAGTTACCTATCTTGCGCTATTCCCCGCACTTTTCTCCTATATACTGCGCCGTGTTCAACTGCCGTTAGCGCGCTCGTATTTATTACTGGCACCGTCACTCTGGCTAGTTATCGATTGGTTCCGTGGCTGGTTCCTGACTGGCTTCCCATGGCTTTGGCCTGGTTACAGTCAGATTGACGGGCCATTAGCCTCCTTTGCACCTATGTTTGGTGTGCAAGGTATTACGCTCGCACTGCTTATCATTTCTGGCTCAATCGCTATCACACTGGTAAACCGAAAAGCCTCTTCGCTTCTTCCGGCATTGGCTGTCGCTACAGTGGCTGCAGGTTCTTCATTTGTACCCTGGGTGCAGAAAACAGGAGAAAGTGTAGATGTTGCCATGGTTCAGGGAAATGTCCCCCAGGAACTAAAGTGGCTGCCAAGCCAGCGCTGGCCAACTCTTTTGTCTTATCAGGACCTAACGCGAAAAAACTGGGATGCAGACATTGTGATCTGGCCAGAAGCTGCCATACCGGCTTTGGAGCGTGATTTACCTGACTTTCTGGCTAGACTCGACGCTGCAGCCATCAATAATGACACCGCAATTATTACAGGCGTGCTTGATGTAAACTCAGATGGTAAGGCATACAACAATGTCATCACCCTGGGTGACAACGGGGAAGGTGGTTATAATTACCCTTCTTCACAACGCTACAGCAAACACCACCTACTTGTGTTTGGTGAATTTGTGCCTTTTGAGGACATCCTGCGTCCACTTGCGCCGCTGTTTAATCTACCCATGTCATCGTTCAGTCGAGGTGATTACACCCAATCGAACATAGACGCCAAAGGCTATCAGTTAGCCCCTGCCATATGCTATGAGATTGCCTTTAGTGATCAGGTTAGGCATAGCCTCACGGATGAGTCGGATTTCATTCTAACCCTTTCTAATGACACCTGGTTTGGTACCTCAATCGGCCCCCATCAGCACTTAGAAATAGCCCGTATGCGCGCGTTGGAGAATGGTAAGCCGGTTCTTCGTGCCACCAATACCGGCCTGACCGCTGCTATTGACTACAAAGGGGACATCATCGACCAAATCCCGCAGTTTGAAACGGTAGTGCTAAGAACTGATGTACCGACGACGACAGGCCAGACACCTTACACCCGCTTCGGAGACTGGCCCCTATATGCATGGATTGTTTTGTCAGGGTTAGCGCTGGTTCTGTTAACCCGCGGTCAAAAATCAACCGTAAGCACTCAGTCGCAACAATAAGAGCGAACAGGCGCTATAAAATCATGTTTTAATCAGCCAGAGGGAATTATCTCTCTGGCTTTTTTGTTGATTGATTTTGTTTGATATGGAGAGTCTTATGCGCGCCTTGGTCAGAATTGCGTCTTCCGTTGTTATCCTTTTAGCATCAGTCTTTGCTCCACTTTCCCATGCTGAGCCAGATGCCGAGCTCTTTGCTGATACCCGCGCTGCATTGGCGAACTTCCATCGCTTCGAGCAGGTAAAACCTTTCTTTGAAAAAGCTTACGGCTACGCAGTATTTCCTTCCGTCGGCAAAGGCGGATTCTGGATTGGCGGCGCATATGGCAATGGACTGGTTTATCAAGGCAATCAAACGGTTGCTGAAGCCGAGTTGATTCAGGTATCGGTCGGACTGACCTTCGGTGGTCAGGCATTCAGCGAGATACTTTTCTTTGAAGACAAAGAAACCTTCGACAGTTTTATGTCGGGGAGCTTTGAGCTCGGAGCGCAGGCTTCTGCCACCGCTTTAACTGAAGGCGCAGCGGCACATGTCGGCACGACAGGCACCTCTGCCAGTGCAGGTAGTGCGCAATCCAAAGCCTATTACATCAATGGCACCGCCATTTTCACCCAAGCCAAAGGCGGCTTGATGATCGAAGCTGCCTTGGCCGGACAAAAATTCAATATCGAACCGTTAGGGAATTAGGGTAAATCGGCCCTGAGTCCAGGGTCACAAAATACTCACTTCCATCGTTCTCACTAAGCAGGAAACGGCTTACGACTGAATTCTTTACTGCCACACTTAATGCACGGTGTCAGCACAGCCACATGGGTGTGCTCGGTCTGGTGGCCGCATTTCTCACAAATCAAAATGCCGAGCCCCACCACTTCACCCGCATTGTAGACGCCATGATGCTGAATGTCCTGTAACACCTCACGCCACTCCAACTGGGTTTTGTCAGTGATCTCCGCAAGCTGCTCCCACAATGTGTTAGCGATCAAGTCGCGAAACAACTGACCATCATCTTTGTTCTCTTCGGGCTCGTTGTAACGTGCGCCGAATTCCTGCACATCACGTTTGAAATAGGCTTCGATAAGCGCCAGCTCATCTTTGGTCATGTCTGACGCCGCTTTCACGTACTTTTCAGACAAATCCAGCCAACGTTGTAACTCTTCTGGGCTGTGCTTTAGTGCTTCGCTAATCCGTTCGACCAGCACCTTGTACTCCGCTTTTTGCTCTGACATAGGCCACCTCTGCATTCAACTGTTGTTGCGCCTTCTACCTTTAGTTATTCTATGTCGATTATTTTGGTTCATTTTATACCTATCTCACAAATTCCCGGATGTCATCGATGCAAGAACAATACCGTCCACAGGACATCGAGCCTAAAGTTCAGGCCGATTGGGACAACAACAAAACCTTCGTAGTTCAAGAAGACCCAAGCAAAGAAAAGTTTTATTGCCTTTCCATGTTCCCGTACCCAAGCGGTCGACTACACATGGGTCACGTACGTAACTACACCATCGGTGACGTCATCTCCCGCTACCAGCGTTTGCAAGGCAAGAACGTAATGCAACCAATCGGTTGGGATGCGTTTGGTCTGCCGGCAGAAAACGCAGCGGTGAAGAACAAGACTGCGCCAGCACCTTGGACTTACGAAAACATTGAATACATGAAGAACCAGCTGAAACTGCTGGGCTTTGGCTACGACTGGGATCGCGAATTCGCAACCTGTACGCCTGAATACTACCGTTGGGAGCAAGAGTTCTTCACCAAACTCTACGAGAAAGGTTTGGTTTACAAAAAGACCTCTTCGGTTAACTGGTGTCCGAACGACCAAACCGTTCTGGCGAACGAGCAGGTTGAAGACGGTTGCTGCTGGCGTTGTGATACCCCTGTAGAACAAAAAGAAATCCCACAGTGGTTCATTAAAATCACTGCATACGCACAAGAGCTTCTGGATGATCTGGAAACTCTGGATGGTTGGCCTGAGCAGGTTAAAACCATGCAGCGCAACTGGATTGGTCGCTCTGAAGGTGTTGAGCTTAAGTTTGAAGTTGCAGGTGAAAGCGATCTGGAAGTGTATACCACCCGTCCTGACACCCTGATGGGCGTGACTTACGTGGGTATTGCCGCGGGTCATCCTTTGGCAGCGAAAGCAGCTCAAAACAACCCTGAGCTGGCTGCATTCATCGAAGAATGTAAAAACACCAAGGTAGCTGAAGCTGAGCTGGCGACCATGGAGAAAAAGGGTATGGATACTGGCCTGAAGGCAGTCCACCCTCTGAACGGCCGTGAAGTGCCAATCTTCATCGCCAACTTCGTGCTGATGGATTACGGCACAGGCGCAGTCATGGCAGTACCAGGCCACGACCAGCGTGACTTCGAGTTCGCAACCAAATACGGCCTGAACATTGAGCCTGTGATTCTGGCAGAAGACGGCAACGCGCCAGACATTACTGAAGCAGCGCACACTGAGAAAGGTGTTCTGTTCAACTCAGGTGAGTTCGACGGCCTGAGCTTCGAGCAAGCGTTCGATGCGATTGCAGCGAAACTGGAATCAGAAGGTAAAGGTCACAAAACTGTTAACTTCCGTCTGCGCGACTGGGGTGTTTCACGTCAACGCTACTGGGGTTCTCCAATCCCAATGGTCACCACAGAAGACGGCGAAGTGCATCCAGTACCGGCTGACCAATTGCCAGTAATCCTGCCTGAAGATGTTGTGATGGACGGCGTAACCAGCCCAATCAAAGCAGACAAAACGTGGGCAGAAACCACCTACAACGGTCAACCTGCGCTGCGTGAAACAGATACCTTCGACACCTTCATGGAATCGAGCTGGTACTACGCACGCTACTGTTCACCAAAAGCAGACGAAATGCTGGACTCAGAAGCAGCTAACTACTGGCTGCCAGTTGACCAGTACATCGGTGGTATTGAGCATGCGGTAATGCACCTACTGTACTCTCGCTTCTTCCACAAACTGCTACGCGATGCAGGCTACGTGAAGTCTGACGAGCCGTTCAAGCGTCTGCTGTGTCAAGGCATGGTGCTGGCTGATGCGTACTACTACAACAACGACAAAGGCGCGAAAGTTTGGGTTTCTCCAACTGAAGCGACCGTTGAGCGTGACGAGAAAGGCCGCATTACCACTGCAGTAGATACTGAAGGTAACAACCTTGTTCACTCAGGCATGACCAAAATGTCTAAGTCGAAGAACAACGGTATCGACCCACAAGAGATGGTTGATAAGTACGGTGCAGACACCGTGCGTCTGTTCATGATGTTCGCATCACCAGCAGACATGACCCTTGAGTGGCAAGAGTCTGGCGTTGAAGGTGCTAACCGTTTCCTGAAGCGTGTTTGGAAACTGGTATTCGAGCACACTTCAAAAGGTGAAGTGGCTGCGCTGGATACATCAGCACTGAGCGCTGATCAGAAAACACTGCGTCGTGAAGTTCACAAGACTATCGCGAAAGTGGGCGATGATATCGGCCGCCGTCAGACCTTCAACACCGCGATCGCTGCGATCATGGAACTGATGAACCGTCTGACCAAAGCACCTCAAGACACTGATGCAGACCGCGCAATCTTGGACGAAGCAGTGAAAGCGATCGTTGCGATGCTGTACCCAATCACTCCGCACATCAGCACTGAGCTGTGGGCTGCACTGGGTCAAACTGACATCGACAACACGGTATGGCCGGTTGCTGACCAAGACGCCATGGTGGAAGACGAGAAGCTGATCATCGTTCAGGTGAATGGCAAGCTTCGCGCGAAAATCACCGTTGCAGCAGACGCAGCTAAAGAGTCAGTAGAATCGATGGCGTTGAACGACGAGCACGTTGTGAAGCACACCGAGGGTAAAACCGTACGCAAAGTGATTTACGTACCGGGCAAACTGGTTAACATCGTTGCTAACTAATACAGGGAGTATTCGGTGAAATCGATCTTTCGCTCTCTCCGAACCCTGCTAGTTGTGGTGGCCGCTCTGGCCACCGCTTCTTGCGGATTCCACCTTCGTGGCAGCTACAATCTGCCGACGGAGATCCAAACCCTTTCTGTGACAAGTTTTGACCAATACGGCAAACTGACCAGAGAAATGAAATTCCAGCTCCGCCAGCATGACATTCAGCTTGTTCCTCCTGCGGCAACCGTGTCGAACCTCAGACTGAATGGGGAGAGCTACGGTGAAAGTACCCTGTCTTTGTACCAAAACAGCCGCGTGGCAGAGAAACAGTTCGCGTATACCGTCAGCTATTCTGTGACCGTACCGGAAAAGGGCAGTTACAGCTTCTCAACGTCCCTCAGCCGCACATACTTGGATAACCCGCTGACTGCGCTTGCGAAGTCCGTGGAAGAAGAAATGCTGGCGCAAGAGATGCGTGTAGAAGCAACCAAACAAATCATGCGACAGCTTGCCCGTCTGAATGCGCACATCGAAGCCTTTGAGCGTAAAGAGGCAGAAGAAAAAGCACTGCGTGAACTGTATCAGGGTGTGGATGAAGAAAAATCGTCGATGACCATTGAGACCCGTTTCGATGGCAAAGATGACGAAACCCGCGGTAAGCCTCTTTCGAGCTTCACCACCAGCGGTGAAGAAAGCACACAATGAGGATATACCCAGAGCAACTGACACAGCGTCTTAATCAGGGGCTGTGTCAGACCTATCTCATCTTCGGCAACGAGCCGCTGCTGAAAGAAGAATCCAAGCAAAGCATTATTGATGCCGCCCAAAAACAGGGCTTCGATGAGAAGCACCGCTTCGTCATCGATAGCCAGCTTAACTGGCAGGACGTTTACGACGTTTGTCAGGCACTGAGTCTGTTCGCCAGCCGACAAATCATCATTCTGACATTACCTGAAAACCCGCTGACCACGGCTCAAGCGAATGCGCTGAAAGAACTGCAACCTATGCTGCATCAGGATTTGGTTTTGATCCTCGATGGTCCTCGCCTGAACAAAAAGCAGGAATCAGCCAAGTGGTTCACCAGTTTCCAGGCAAACGGTTTGCATGTGCCATGCAACACACCTGATGGCAGACAGCTGCCACGATTCATAGAGAATCGCTGTCACAGTCTGGGACTGCATCCGGATCACGAGTCTGTGATGCTTCTGGCACAATGGCATGAAGGTAACCTTCTGGCACTGTCGCAAAGCCTGATGAAACTTCAACTGCTCTATCCAGACGGTGAACTGACACTGCCAAGGCTTCAGGATGCTTTATCACGTCACAACCACTACACGCCATTCCAGCTCACCGACGCACTGATTGAAGGCAAAGCCAAGCGAGCCGTGCGTATCGTTCGTCAGCTCGAAGCTGAAGGCGTGGAAATCACCATCTTGCTGCGGGTCATCCAGAAAGAACTGATCCAGCTGTGCAAAATGCAGGAGTACGGCGCGTCTGGCATGGGTCTTAGCAAAATTTTTGACCATTTCCGGGTCTGGCAAACTCGCCGCCCTGCGATGACTGCGGCGCTTCACCGTTTGACGTTGCCAACGCTGATGCACCTTCTGCAAAGCCTTGCAGCTATCGAAGTGATGGTGAAAACCGATTTCGACAGCCAACCTTGGCCAGCACTTTCCGCGTTTTGTCTTGAGATGTGTGGTCATCCGCTTTCGCTATCGCCTGTCAACTGACTGTAAAACCGCGACACCGCTGTATTCTATTCATCACAGCCAGTGGTATAATTTTAGATTCGTCTTAGGGGCTGTTGATCTTTGGTGATGGTTTTTGCAGCAGTTTGTGGGGATTTTATGCAAGGCAGAGGTTTCGATGTGTAGCTAGCCTACATGAGAAGCCGATAACGCAGCAGAAATTCCCCACAAACGCTGCCCGAAGGGTTCTGCCCTAAGCGTTTTATGCTTTGTTGAGGTATATTGGCTTAGAATGACTAGGCGGCACACACCTCGCCGCGCCTAAAACTCTTATGGCTAGAACAAAATTCAACCACCAAAGGTCAACAGCCCCTACAAAAGGACTGTCCTGCACTTTTTGCAGAACAATGCACTGAACACCGATAAGGGGAAAACATTGCTTCCGGAACAACTTCAAGACTTTGTTGTCGATAAAGCAGATGATATGAAAGCGGCAGACATCGTCACTCTTGACGTCCGTGAGAAGAGCAGCATTACCGACTTTATGGTGCTATGCACAGGTAACTCCAAGCGCCACGTTTCGTCCATTGCAGAACACGTCGCCGATGAGGCACGCGCGGCCAACGTAGATACTCTGGGTATGGAAGGTGAAAACGAAGGCGAATGGGTTGTACTGGATCTCGGTGATGTGATGCTTCATATCATGCAGGATGAACAACGTCAGTTGTACCAGCTAGAAAAGCTGTGGAACTGACGCAATGAAGTTACAACTGATTGCGGTCGGCACTAAGATGCCGAAATGGGTCGAGGAAGGCTATAAAGAATATAGCCGCCGCTTCCCAAAAGACATGCCACTGGAGCTGGTAGAAATCCCTGCGGGTAAGCGCGGCAAAAATGCCGATATCGCGCGTATTCTGCAAAAAGAAGGGGAAGCCATGTTGGCAGCCGTTCCAAAAGGTAGCCGCATTGTGACGTTGGATATTCCGGGCAAGCGCTGGGACACAGAGCAACTCGCAGAGCAGCTGGAGAGCTGGAAGTTAGATGCTCGAGACGTGTCTATTCTGATTGGAGGCCCTGAAGGTTTGGCACCGGCTTGTAAAGCAGCTGCTGACCAAAGTTGGTCGTTGTCTCCGTTGACACTTCCTCACCCGCTGGTACGTGTGGTGATGGCTGAAAGTCTCTACCGCGCCTGGAGCATAACAGCAAATCACCCTTATCACCGGGAATAATTCATGAAGCACAAGCGTAGTCCTATACGCGATCATCAGGCCGAGTCTTCCCTCTTTTTCCGCCGGGCCGTAGTGGCTTTCGGCGGTATTCTCGTTCTTGTCGGCGTCCTGCTTTTCAACCTGTATAACATTCAGGTAGAAGATCATGATGATTACATCACCCGCTCCAACGACAACCGTATCAAGGTCGTTCCCGTAGCGCCAAACCGTGGATTGGTTTACGACCGCAATGGAAAATTGCTAGCAGAAAACCGCCCTGTTTATGCATTGGAAATCACACCCGAGCAGGTGAAAGACATTCCCGGCATCATTGCCAGCTTGCAGGAATTGCTGCCTATTTCAGAAAACGAAATCCGGGCTTTCGAGCGCGACAAGAAACGTACCCGCCGTTTTAACGCCGTCACACTGAAAAACCAGATGACGGAAGAGGAAGTGGCCATTTTCTCTGCCAACCAACACAAGTTTCCTGGTGTTGAGATCAAAGGTTACTTAAAGCGTTACTATCCTTATGGTGACGCGCTGACACACGTTTTGGGTTATGTGGCAAAAATCAACGATAAAGACATTAACCGTCTTGATCGTGAGGGTGTGCTTAATAACTACAAAGCGACCCGCGATATAGGAAAACTCGGCATAGAGCGCTTCTACGAATCTGAATTACACGGAACCGCCGGTTATCAGGAAGTGGAAGTCAACAGCCGTGGACGCATTATCCGCACGCTAAAGTATGTGCCGCCAGAGCCGGGCAAAGATCTGGTACTTAACCTTGATGTTGACCTGCAGTTGTACATCCGCTCTATCCTCGGCGATCGCCGTGGTGCAGTTGTGGTACTTGATCCTAAAGACTCTTCAGTACTGGCTATGGTATCGACGCCAAGCTATGACCCGAACCTTTTCGTTCACGGTATTTCTGGCAAAAACTACCGCAAATTACTGAATGACAAAAACCGTCCGCTGGTGAATCGCGCCACTTTGGGCATCTATCCCCCCGCATCCACGATTAAGCCTTTCATTGCCGTTGCGGCGCTGGAAGAAAAAGCCATCACGCTGAATACCACGAGAAACGACCCAGGTTACTGGCGTTTACCAAACTCAACCTCACGACCTTTCCGTGACTGGCTCGCATGGGGTCATGGTCGGGTAAATATCGTTCAATCGATTGAAGAGTCGGTGGATACTTTCTTCTATCAAATTGCCTATGACTTGGGCATCGATAAGCTATCTACCTGGATGAGTCGCTTTGGTTTCGGCGATTACACGGGTATTGACATCCATGAAGAAAGCAAAGCCAACATGCCGACCAGAGAGTGGAAAATGGCCCGTCATCGCCAGCCTTGGTACAAGGGTGACACGATCCCAGTCGGCATCGGTCAAGGGTATTGGACGGCTACCCCAATGCAAATCGCTAAAGCAACCTCAGTATTGGTGAACCGTGGTGAAGTAAACCCTCCTCACCTACTCCAACGTATCGAGAACGAAGGTGTCATGGAAATAGCACCATTTTCTCCCTATCCACCGATTGAAAACGTAGATGAGAAATACTGGGATGCCGCTCTAGAAGGAATGCGCCTCGTCAACCATGGCAAAAAAGGGACCGCTCGCCGCGCTTTTGCCAATGCAGAATACGTCACTGGTGGTAAATCAGGTACTGCACAGGTTTTTGGTCTGGGTGAAGACGAAGAGTATAACGCGGATGAAATCGCGGAGCATCTACGTGACCATGCGCTTTATACCGGCTTTGCACCCTTTGAGGATCCGGAAGTGATTGTCTCTATGGTTTTGGAAAATGCCGGTGGTGGCTCCAGTAATGGCGCCCCTATTGCCCGCCGCATCTTCGACCATATGCTGGTTGATGGCTACAAAAACAATAAGAACGCTGATAAGAAGGAGGAGCAAGTCCAATGAGCTTGTTTGCATCCACGGGTCAGAAGAAGACTGTGTTTGAGCGGTTGCACATAGACTTGCCTCTTTTGCTTGGTATCCTGGCTCTGATGGGCTTTGGCCTCATAGTGATGTGGAGTGCCAGTGGCCAGAGCATTGCTATGATGGAGCGTCAGGTTTTCCGGATCTTTCTTTCGTTGGGAGTGATGTTTTTCCTCGCTCAAATCTCTCCGCGGCATTATGAGTTTTGGGCGCCCTATCTCTACGTAACAGGGCTGTTGATGCTGATAGCTGTATTGCTGTTCGGTGAAACCGCCAAAGGTGCTCAACGGTGGCTGGACTTAGGAGTCATTACTTTTCAGCCTTCTGAATTGATTAAGTTAGCGGTCCCTTTGATGGTCGCGCGCTTTATCGGCAAAGAGCCGTTGCCACCGCGTTTCCAGACGTTGGTAATTGGTCTAGTCATGGTGTTTGTGCCGACTATTCTCATCGCTAAGCAACCCGATCTCGGCACCTCTATTCTGATCGCGGCTTCCGGTATTTTTGTTTTGTTTCTATCAGGCATCAGTTGGCGAATCATCTTAGGGGCTGTTACTTTGGTAGCGGCTTTCATCCCAGTACTTTGGTTCTTCCTGATGCGCGAATACCAGCGAGTCCGCGTTCGCACCCTGTTTGATCCGGAATCCGACCCATTAGGCGCGGGTTACCACATCATCCAGTCAAAAATTGCCATTGGTTCCGGTGGAATTGGCGGTAAAGGGTGGCTTCAGGGCACACAATCTCAGTTGGAGTTCCTGCCAGAACGCCATACCGACTTTATCTTCGCCGTCATTGCTGAAGAATGGGGCATGATTGGTATCTCATGTTTGCTAGCACTTTACCTTTTCATCATCGGCCGCGGCCTGTTAATAGCCAGCCGCGCGCAAACGGCGTTTGGTCGTATGATGGCAGGCAGCATAGTACTTAGTTTCTTCGTTTATGTCTTTGTTAACATTGGCATGGTAAGTGGCATATTACCTGTCGTTGGTGTTCCCCTACCTCTTGTCAGCTATGGCGGTACCTCCATGGTGACTCTAATGGCAGGTTTCGGCATCTTAATGTCTATTCACACCCATAGAAAAATGCTTTCTAAGGCCCTGTAATGAAAAAAGTTTTTCTGATTACCGCTCTCATTCTTTCCGGCTGTGCCACACAAAATGATGACCGCTACAGCCTGGAACATGACAAAGCACCGGAAGCCATTCCTACGCTGGATCATGTCGAAGATGCACAGCCACGATACGAGCCTTACAGCCGAGCGGGTAACAAGGACTACACCGTCCGCGGTGAAAGTTATCAAGTGATGACAAACCCTGAGAGTTACAACGGGGAGGGCATTGCTTCATGGTATGGTAAGAAGTTCCATGGTCACAAAACCTCAAATGGCGAGATTTATGACATGTTCTCTATGTCTGCGGCTCATAAAACACTGCCACTACCTAGTTATGTGGAAGTAGAAAACACTGCCAACGGCAAAAAAGCGATTGTTCGCGTCAATGACCGCGGTCCTTTTCACGAAGGGCGAATCATTGACCTGAGCTATGCCGCAGCATCCAAACTCGACATCCTCAAAACCGGGACAGCCCCTGTAAAAGTGACACTACTCAAGGTTGACAAACCTCAGGACAATAATGAGTGGCAAGGAGCCCGCCTTAACCGCTATTTTGTACAACTGGTAGCGATATCCAGTCGGGACAAAGCGGAGAAGGCCGCGGACACATTCAAGAAGCAATTCGAGTTGCCAACAGATATCAACCAGTCCGGCAGTGTTTATCGCGTGCGTTTAGGGCCATTCTATGACTACGACCAAACACAAAAAGCCGCATTGCTTGCCAGAGAACAGCAAATAAATGAGGCATTCGTCGTTGTTGAGCCAATTGCTGATGAACCGGGCAAGAATTCGGGTGTCAGTAATTAGGGTCTGTTGGCCTTTGGTGATAATTTTTGCAGCAGTTTGTGGTGGCTTTATTCAAGGCAGAAGCTTCGATGTGTAGCTCGCCTACATGAGAAGCTGATAACGCAGAAGAAAGTTGCCACAAACGCTGCCCAAAGGGTTCTGCTAAAAGCGTTTTATGCTTTGTTTAGGTGTGTTTGCTTAGAATGACTAGGCTGCACACACCTCGCCGCGCCTAAAACGCTTTTCGCTAGAACAAAATTTCACCACCAAAGGTCAACAGACCCTATAAAGTTGTTGTAACCCTGTCTGACACTGCACAGGCTATCTGTTATAGTGTCGGCAGTTTTTTGACTGAAGAAATACCAAGTAAGTACCTAAATCTATGAAAAAATCACCCTCATTGTTGCGCTCTTTAGTCTTATCGACTGCTGTATTTTCTTCTGCTGCAGCCGTTGCAGCCCCAACCGTCGTCCCGGATGCGCCTCAAATCGCGGCAAAAGGGTACGTACTGATGGATTACAACTCGGGTAAGATCCTGGCGGAAAACAACGCCTACGAACGTCTTAACCCGGCCAGCCTGACCAAAATGATGACCAGCTATGTGATCGGTCAGGAAGTTGAACGCGGCAACATCAGCCTTGATGATGATGTCGTTATCAGCAAAAACGCCTGGGCGAAAAACTTCCCTGGCAGCTCGAAGATGTTCATCGAAGTCGGCACCACGGTAAAAGTGGAAGACCTGAATCGCGGTATCATCATCCAATCTGGTAATGATGCTTGTGTGGCAATGGCTGAGCACATTGCAGGTTCTGAAGACTCGTTTGTCGACCTGATGAATGGTTGGGCGAAAACCCTGGGTATGAATGACACCAAGTTTTCGAACTCCCATGGTCTAGATGATGATGACCTCTACACCACGCCTTATGACATGGCGCTGTTAGGTCAGGCATTGATCCGAGACGTGCCGGACGAGTACCGCATTTACAACGAGAAGTCTTACACCTATAACGGCATTACCCAGTACAACCGTAACGGCCTGCTATGGGACAAGAGCATGAACGTGGACGGCATCAAAACCGGCCACACTGACAAAGCAGGCTACAGCCTGGTCAGTTCAGCAACCGAAGGTGACATGCGTCTGGTTGCGGTTGTCATGGGCACCAACAGTGCAAACGCACGTAAGGCTGAAAGTAAGAAACTGCTGAACTACGGCTTCCGTTTCTTCGAAACCGTCGCACCACACAAAGCGAACGAAACCTTCGTGACTGAGAAAGTGTGGATGGGCGACACCGACCAAGTTGCACTGGGCGTTTCTAAAGACACCTACGTGACCCTGCCACGCGGTAAGGCAAAAGACTTGGAAGCAAGCTTTGTACTTGAGAAAACACTGGAAGCACCAATCGCGAAAGGCGATGTTGTTGGTAAGCTTTACTACCAGGTTGACGGTGAAGACATCGCGGAATACCCATTGGTAGCATTGAATGATGTGCAGGAAGGTGGCTTGTTCAGCCGTCTGATGGACTACATCATCATGTTCTTCAAGAACTTGTTCTAAGACTCAAGATATGACTTTCAGGGGCAACCAATGGCTGCCCTTTTTATTTCCCTTCTCGGCCCCATATATACTCAGACGACCTGACGATGCTAGCTTAATCCGGCACCTTAAGGTTGTTTCGGTACAAGAAAAAGTCACCAACTTGTTTTCTCAACACAGGACGATTACTATTCGTTCCCAACAAATTGCGTGATCATCTGCACATATATTTTGGGTCAACAGAGAAAGATCTGTAACCAATTCTGGAGTTATAAATGCAAGAGCAACCAAAACTAAAAGACCTGCTGGAATTCCCGTGTAAGTTCACTTACAAGGTCATGGGATACGCGAAGCCAGAGCTGACAGATCTGGTTTTGGAAGTGATCCAGCGCCACGCGCCGGGCGATTACAGCCCAAGCGTTAAGCCAAGCGGCAAAGGCACTTACAACGCAGTTTCAGTCACCATTACAGCCACTTCTATCGAACAAGTTGAAACGCTGTACAAAGAACTGGGTGACATTGAAATCGTGCGTATGGTTCTGTAATCCGCTATCAGACCAAAGAACCACAATACCCATACGATTAGGCGGCTGTTATTTCAGCCGTCTGTCATTATAATGTCGTGACTGAGACAACTCACCCCACAACATTCAATCCTAGTAGGTATACATTGCAGCAGAACCGCCTCATTATCAGACAACTCGGATTGCGTCCTTACGAACCTACGTGGAAAGACATGCATGCTTTCACTGACGAACGTAACGCCGATACAACTGACGAAATCTGGCTGGTAGAGCACGAACCTGTGTTTACCCAAGGACAGGCGGGAAAAGCTGAACACTTGTTAGCAACGGGGGATATCCCGGTAGTACAGAGTGATCGTGGTGGCCAGGTGACTTACCATGGTCCAGGCCAGCAGGTGGCCTACTTCCTGATCGATCTGAAACGCAAAAAGCTGGGTGTGCGAGAGCTGGTCACTTCGATTGAGAATATTGTGATCGACACGCTCGCTCATTACGGTATTGAATCCCGTGCGCGTCCTGATGCGCCGGGCGTGTATGTGGGTAACGACAAAATTTGCTCGCTGGGTCTTCGTATCCGCCGAGGCTGCTCTTTCCATGGGCTGGCGCTTAACGTCAATATGGACTTGTCTCCTTTCCTTCGTATCAACCCTTGCGGTTATGAAGGCATGGCAATGACACAAACCGTCGATTTAGGGGGCCCGGCATCACTGGCCGAGCTATACCCTGTGTTAGTAGAAAAACTGACTTCGCATCTGGGCTATGATCAGGTCGAGTCCCTAACAGAAAGCAATCAACTATGAGCAAACCGATCCAGATGGAACGCGGTGTTAAGTACCGCGACGCAGACAAAATGGCGCTCATCCCGGTCAAGAACATGCCGACCGAACAAAAAGAGATGCTGCGCAAACCTGAGTGGATGAAGATCAAGCTGCCTGCGGACAGCAAGCGTATCCAAGACATCAAGTCTGCGCTTCGCAAAAACAATCTGCATTCGGTATGCGAAGAAGCGTCCTGCCCTAACCTGGCGGAATGTTTCAACCACGGCACCGCGACCTTCATGATTCTGGGCGCGATTTGTACCCGTCGCTGTCCGTTCTGCGATGTGGCACACGGCCGTCCAAATCAGCCTGATGAAAATGAGCCAGCAAAACTGGCAAAAACCATCAGCGACATGAAGCTGAAATACGTGGTTGTCACTTCAGTAGACCGTGATGATCTTCGTGATGGTGGCGCAAAACACTTTGCTGACTGTACCCGCGAAATCCGTGCGCTTAACCCAGAAATCCGCATCGAAACACTGGTGCCTGACTTCCGTGGCCGCATGGATACCGCGCTGGAATTGCTGAAAGACAATCCACCAGATGTGTTTAACCACAATCTGGAAACCGCACCACGCCTATACCGTAAAGCGCGTCCGGGTGCGAACTACAAATGGTCTCTGGAGCTGCTGAAGAAATTCGGCGAGATGCATCCAAACGTCCCAACCAAATCCGGTCTGATGATGGGTCTGGGTGAGACCAAAGAAGAGATCATCGAAGTACTGAAAGATCTGCGCGCACACGGTGTGACTATGCTGACACTGGGCCAGTATTTGGCACCAAGCCGTCACCACCTGCCGGTTGAGCGCTACGTGCCGCCAGAAGAGTTTGATGAACTGAAAGAGATTGCGCTGGAGCTGGGCTTTACTCACGCAGCCTGTGGTCCTTTCGTGCGTTCTTCTTACCATGCAGACCTGCAAGCGCAAGGTGTGGAAATCAAGTAAGCGCTGACGCGAAACCAAATACGAAAACGCCGAGCATTACTCGGCGTTTTTTGTTTCTGGTCGTCGAAGCTTGTTTACTTTGGGAAGAGGTAAATCTCGTGGTGCTCTAAATAGGTTTTGGACAATTCTGAGTTATGAATTGCACCCGTAGCAGCTCACTTCGGATAAGTTGAGTTTGGGCAAAGAATGGATTAGAGGGGTCGGCTGCGCAAAACTTATTCTTATTTGTTAGGCTTAACGTTGGCCATTTATCTGCCTTGCAAAATCTGCGTGAAAGCTGATTAGCTCAATACCATCAATTGCTTTTATTGATGCATTGTTGCTTTCATCAGTACAGAAAGGTGGGTAAGCGAATAGCAGCTGACCAACCTTTAGCTCCAAATCGCTTGGAATATTCAATCTTTCAATTGGGTCCTCGTCTACCCAAGTCAAAAACTGCTCCCAGGTACAACCAAATTCATCAATCTCACCAGTTTCAGCATTCAACTTTACTACCAAGGTATCTCGAATAAGGAATTGGTCGCCAAAGCAATCCTGAGCAATCGGAAAATCGCTTGCTTTAACTTCTCGATACAAGTTGTGGAAAGCAAATTCACCTTCCAAAAAGGTATTAACATTTAACAAGCGTTCTTGTGCATCATGAGAGCGAACCTGTAGACCACCTGAATATAATATTTTCATAGTTTCCTCAATAAGCCTAACGCCAACTTAACCTAGATAACCAGATTAGTCGCATAACCGAATATCTGTTTTTGTTACTCTAATATCTTCACCAGAACCAGTTTCAACTATGTACACTACTTGGGCGACATCCAAATCATAAGATATGACCGCCCCCTCTGTTCCAGCATGCTTCCCTGACAACACTAGAACTGCATCGTTTATAACAAATGGGACATCAAGGGTTCTTTTCCCAGAATAGAAAGCGTCTTCGATTAAGCTTTGGTCTAACATCCAACCTTGCTACCTATTTAAAGAAACATAACGTTTCGGATAACGGACGCCATCAACCACTCACACTACTTTAACCCACTATATTCAAGCTGTTTTAACAAGCCAGCGGCACGAAAAAGCGTCCCATTCATGCGCTTATTATGTGCCCCTTGCTATCACACGGCAGCACTTTTGTTACTTTACCACTAAATGCCTTAAATTCACCGCCTAAGCCATTTGCAGGATCTATTTCAACTAAAATAGGAGTAAAACCTCGCTCATTAGTTGGTAATATCTCAAACTCTAAAGATAAAATGGCGTTTTGATGATCAAATCCGATTAACTCAGAATCATATATATCTTCGAATCGAAATGTGATCAGGTTATGTTTAATTAGCTCATAATAGCCGTTTGACTTCACGCTCGATGTCATTTCAAAACAGTGCACAGTAAATTCCATATAAGGACAGGTATAACCTTCTTCTTCCTTGTAATACGAGTTTAAAGCAACACTTTTTATTTCAGCATCATGAAAAGATGGCCAATAGCCATAGATTTCTTCAACTGAATTATAATTCTCAAGATACTCTGATAATTTCATAAGGGTAGCTAACAACTTATTAGCGGACATAAAGCCCGTTTAGTCCAAAACCGAGACGCCCGATTAGTCCGCGTACACTTAAGACACTTTATCATATAGCTTAGTAGAATTAGTGGATTAACTTACTGGCTTGTGGGCCAAAAATGAGAAGCCGGGCGTCTCGAGTTTAAAGCGTTCACATTTTTACTATATACATATCCCTGTATTTTTATGCATAGGGAATGCATTAGAAAAATTTGGCCATTGTACGTCGATTCAAGTGCTGGATTGTTCGAAACACTAACTCACTTTGGGGCGTGCGACGTGAAGTCGTATGAAGCGCTGTTCACCGCTTAACGAGTGAACCATCTGTATCACCAGATGAACCTAGGAGCCTGAATAAAGTAGCGGCTCTGACAATGTAACGAAGAGTGGTCA
>NZ_FIZY01000039.1 GCF_900060185.1 Grimontia marina
TGGCAATTTCACGGTTGGCAGAAGATCTCAGGTATGGATTGCCAGTTCAATCTCTTCCAAATAGCCAAAGTGCCTATCGAGAGACATGTAAAAATCCGAAGTGCAGCAACACCTTTTGACCCTGAATACCAAGAATACTTGGCAAAGAGAAAGTCCAAAAGGCTAGTTCGCAACACTTGGAACGATCCTGCTCTGGCTGCGTTATAAGTTGCTGGGTATCAAATGATGCCTTTGTGGAGGCTTGAGCCGTATGCAGTGAAAGTTGCACGTACGGTTCTTAGGGAGACGGCACTTGGCAACAAGTGTCGTCCACCCGACAGAAACGTGCCAGAACAGATCGCCCTGACACGAGTAGGGCAGCGTTATAACGCTTTCTACTGTCTGGGTGCTGCTTGATGTAAGTATTCTCTCTCTTTACATCTTGTGCGTTAAATGGTGCTCAAAAGTATTTAACTCTCTCTGGCTCCAAGGATTATGTTCAGGGGTATTATTAGCTATCGCCATTGGTGGTACGTTTTATAATTTTAAAGAACTGCTTTTGTTGTCGGCACCCAGCTAGATCATTCTAAAAGTGCCGATCCTACCAACATCTTTATCGAAAAGCCTGAAAGCTTGGTTTTTGGCAGTCTGGAAGCGTGAAGCGCTAGGGGCTTTTTACCTTTCTTAATGAGTGGTGAGTCTAATGAATAAAACATTGGGCCTATCGACGTATACTGATGAGAAGACTATCGTTTTGTCTTGACTCACCCGCCGCGGGAGCGTGGATGGAAACGCAACACAGCGAACTTTACTGGGGCGCCCGCTATCACCTCAAACAAGATCTCAATGGAAACTACTATCTGATTGGGATGCATCAGAAAATCTGGAAGGTATTTGGTTTCATTGCGCTTGTGCCGATGAGTGCATCAATCGTCATGGCATTTGTCTCCTGGATGGAAAGTGATAATCAGATGCACTTCTTTCTTATTGTGGCAGCCGTTCTTTTGCTTATTTCTCTCATTCTGATGCGTCGTACTGAACGTTTTGTTTTCAGCAGAGATCGCGTCTCTCATCTTCGGGGGTGGGGGAAAACGCCGCCTGAAAAAGCCTCCTGGCCCATCAGTGATTGCAATGTCACTGTGCAGCCGATTATTGAACACGGTTCGGGTTGCTGGCTGCAGTTGAATGACGGTGGAAAGTCTTTAACGAGAAACAGCATTGGCAAGTTCGAACAAACGGCGGAAATGGCGTTATTCCTTTCCAACCAAACAGGTATAGAGGCTATCGATAATGTGACTGCTTGGCCTGAAAGTCGGTCATTGGAAATAACTTCATCGGGCAAACTTCGACACGTCAAACCATTGAGGGTAGAAGGGGCTGAGTATCAGGTTCAGGGCTCGATATGGCGATTGCTTTGGGTGTTCCCATTCACATTAACCCTTGGCGCGTTGCTGTTTGTGTTCAATTGGATTCAGTGGTGAAGCCATGGTGAATGCAACTCATGAGACAACAAACAACGTTCGAAAACTTCATCTGGGTGGTGGTGGTTTGCTGAGGTTTTTCGGTGTTCTGTTCTTTGTGATGGCAGGGCTTTTGATTTGGTATCGCACCGTGGATTCGCTGCAATCAATACTCACATGGGCAATGTGGTCTGGCTTTGCCTGGCACATGATGTTTCTTGACCACCATATACAAATAGATCGTCGAAGAGAAACCTTGACCCGGCAAATTACCAGCCTTTATCCCGTCTATCGACTAAAGGCAAACCTTCACACTATCAGCGGATTTTCTGTGGCAAGAAGTCTTCGCTCCCGTGACAGTCACGGTGGAAAACTGCATGAGCTGGTCATGCTTTTTGATACCGGAGAAAGGGTGAAGCTCATGTCAGGAGGTCAAGCCAAGTTGATTGCAGAAGGTAAGAAGATAGCTGAAATGTGCAACAAGCCTTTTGTGGTTGATGGACAGTGAATGCTTGTTTTGTGCGAGCGGTTAGAAAGGAAATGAGTATGTTGAATTCCCAGCGTCATGCATTTATTAAAGCCAACCAGTTGGTGACTCTTTTGCTTGTCTCAATGCTGTCTTTTCCATCGATGGCTTACGAGCAAATTGAGCACAACATTCAATTGGTGGAGGAATTACAAAAGAAGACAGCGCCTTTGATTGAGAAAAGCCAAAAGAACGGCCGTGATTATCAAGACGCTGTCAGTGCCATGTCCGATGTTCTTGAAAAGACAGAAAGCCCAATGGCCGCTGTTCGTAGTGGTGACTTTAATCGACTGGTTTCGCTGGCAAGGAGTAACGCTTCTTTAGGGAATAACTATATCAATGAATATAAAGTGTTTCTTGACGAGATTGATAAGAGTTCGACGTGTTACAGACCAGATTTTTTGTCTAAATACAGAGAGAGTGTCGCTGAGCTAAATGCCTTTGCCGACGCCCTCCCATCCTTAAAGGCTGCTGCCAATACAGAGATTGCAGCATCCGAAGTGATGATGGCACTGAGTATGAATGGCATGATGGTGTCGGGGATACCGAGCACTTTTATGATGAGTCACAATCTTTGTGTGGTTGGTGATGCTGCATCGGTTTTGGAGCAACTCAGTGAGGTGGAGGGTGCCATTGTTAAGGCGCTGGTTGGGCAGGCCATTCTTGCTGAAGACCCAGATTTCGATTTACCGCCTGAAATGCTTGATGATGAGTTTGCTGGTGAATATTTGGCGAATGCTGACAGCTATCCTGAAGACGACTTTTTAGAAGACGGTCATTTCCAAGATGAGTATGAGGAGATACCGTCGCCACTGATCAGTGAACTGACTTTCGCCGATCCTCAAATCGAAAAGTGCCTCAAACAGTCCGCGGATATGGATCAGGCTGAGCGCGTCAATGATCTGTCTACTGTCATTTGTGAACTGCCAAAAGCCGCTAAGATCCATCTTAATGATTTGGCGCAGTTCCCATACCTTAACGATGTCATGTTCAGTGGTGGGGAGATTGAGTCCCTCTCGCCACTTAACAGTGCTGAGTCTCTTTCTCAAATTCTGATCGATCGCAGCACCATCCATAGCTTCGGCGATCTTTCCAATGTTTCGGCGACTGCCGTGTTTTCAAACGTGAACTCTGGAGACTGGGGTTCGCTAACTCAATCAGGTATGGACTACATAGTGATTGAACAGCCTGGTGATTGCGGCCAATTGGCACCTCTTCTGGGGTCGGGTGCAGTTATCGCCAAGTTTGCTGGGGATGATGCACCCAATTTGACCTATGAAGACGTGAAATCGTCCAAAGTCGTGGTTACCGACTGTCGTAAAGACAGTGTGTTTTGAAGAGGGATAAGCAATGAAGTTGTGGCTAGGGAAAGGAAAAATAAAATTCGCATTAGGTTTTGCGTTTACGACATTGCTGGTAACCACTGCATCGGCTGGAGAGCTGTTTAGTGCGCCGCCGGAAAGTGAACTTAAAGAAAGAACAGTTCAACATTACACCAAGTTTCCTCTGGTTATCGCGCTTGAAAAGGGAAAGCTCATTGTGCAGAAGCAAGGTGGACGGTTGACCCGGTTGGGCTACACGCTTCAGCCCAAGCATGAGCCTTTCCACCTGAAAAATAACTATAAAGCACAAATTGAAGCGTTGGGCGGAGAAATCCTGTTTGAGTGTGAAGAAAAAGCCTGTGGCAGGGTAAAGAATCTGTATCAGTTGTTAGAGCCAAACGACACCATTTCCAAGACAGCCCCTGCTTTTCTGGTGGCAAAGTTGAACGATGACACCAAACCGATATACCTCTCTGTGCTCAGTGCAACGCAAAAGCAGCATACCAGTTTGCAAGTCGATGTGCTTGAAGTGATTGAAGAGCCACTCGATTTGATATCGGTGGATAGGGCCTATCTGAGTGCGCCCGCAGAAGTGCTGACCTTTGAGGATAAATCCGGTAAAGACAGACAAGGTAGCAAAGATCACCCAATGGTGCAGAGACTTCCGGGTGCCTGGATCGTCGAGTATACCCAGCTTGGATTTGGGAGAAGTAAAGTGCTAACGGCAGTCACAGAAAAGCGAGAGCACCAGATTGTAGCCTTAGATGGAAAAATCACAGATATTGGGTACAAACTGCCAAGGCAGTATTCAGAATACGAAGTGTTTACCAACTACCAATCAGCGTTAAGCAAACTGGGTTTTGTTTCTCAATTTCGTTGTGAGGGGAAGGAGTGTGGTGACGAAGACAAGCTTCATGAGGAATTGAACACGCTTGTTCATCTTGGTTTTGAAGAAAACCAATTTTACGGCTTGTACAAGCTTGAACGTCCGGAAGGCAATGTTTATGCAATGGTCTACGTGATCGGTTTTTCCGGTGGCCTTTGGGGAGAATTGAGAGTTATCGAGGAAACTGAACTTAAAGATGACCGTTTAGTTATCGACCTCGAAGGATTAACAGACAAGATTGCACAGACGGGGCATGTGGCGTTGGATGGTTTGCTGTTTGAGTTCGACAGCGATCAGATGTTACCAGAGTCGAAAGAGGTGATTAATACACTGGCGACCTATCTGAAAGCACATCCGGACTGGATATTTTATGTGGTAGGTCATACCGATGACAAAGGTAGTGAATCCTACAACCAAAAGCTCGCAGACAAGCGGGCAAAATCAGTGGTGAAAGCGCTGACCAGCGAATATCAGATCCCAAAAAGACAGTTGGTAGCGAAAGGGGTAGGTGAGTATGCTCCTGTTGCCAATAACCTCAATGAAGATGGCCAGAAGCAAAATCGTCGGGTTGAATTGGTATTAAGATCCGATACGAAATAGCTCGCCCCCAATGTTCGAGTTGGCGGGATACAAACGCCCGCTAATTCGAATGGTTTCTTTGCGAATGAAATGGACGATCACAAAACTCAGGCATTCGCCAAATCGCAATAAAACATATTGTTATAGTTTAGTGCTACAAATCTCAATAGCTCCCAAGGCAGCAACTCTCGGAGTAAAATGAGTATTCTAAGCGATTGCCAGCCACCCTAATCAAAAGCACCAATCAGCACGTGGAGTTTACCGTTATCGTTAAAGCAATTTTATGGATGTCAGGGACGCTCTTATCTTTTTGCTTAATGGCTGTGGGAGCAAGAGAGTTGAGTGGAGAAATCCATACGTCACAAGTGATGCTGTTCAGGAGCGCATTGGGCCTTTTGGTTATCTCCTTCATTCTACTCGTGACGAAAAACTACAGCGGCTTTTCCTCCAAACGTCTTGGCTTACATGGACTAAGAAATACCTTTCACTTTGCTGGGCAATATGGTTGGTTGCTGGGAATTACAGTCTTGCCCCTCGCCGAAGTGTTTGCGTTGGAGTTTACCGTTCCTCTCTGGACAGCAATCATTGCGTGGCTATTTTTAGGTGAAGCCATCACTATGCGTAAACTAGCAGCCATTGGTTTGGGGCTTGTTGGTGTGTTGGTGTGTTGGTGATATTGAAGCCTAGCGTGGAGGTTTTGAACTGGTACTCATTGATTGTCCTGGCCGCTGCTTTTTGTTATTCCATATCACATGCTTTGACCAAATCACTTTCAAACACTGAAAGCCCGCTGACCATACTATTTTTTATGTGCCTCATTCAGCTGCCTATAGGTTTTGTGTTTGCTTTGAGCGATTGGTCCACACCAGCTGGGATGCAATGGATTTGGTTAATGATTGTTGGATTAACCGCGCTGAGCGCGCATTTCTGCATGACAAAAGCGATGCAATACGCGGAGGTTAGCACGGTGGTGATTCTGGATTTCCTGAGATTACCAGCGATAGGCATGGTGGGTGCGTTAATCATGTTGTTTGGTAACTTACTTATGATGCTCAAAGAGGTAAGCAGAAAATATGAGGCGGTTTAAGCGTTATCGTCCCAGTGGCTGACTAAAACTTGTACAAGGTAACATTGAACGCCTGTCTAATCTTAGTTGGGTGGAAAGTATTAACCTTATGATATTCATAACTTATATAAATAAAACAAAGAAATACCTATCTATTCGCTCAGCAACCTGTATAGTCTGGCGAGCTCTGGAGTCAGAGCTATAAATGAAAAATTTAGTTCAAGTATTTTCTCAGTCTCCATTCGATTCATTTCGTCTTCAGTGAATTCTTCTTCTTAATCGCCCATTTAGTAGCTTTACTCTGCGAGTCTATCTTCCGACGTTCAAAGTGAATATCCCACGCTGAGACATAGATGTTTCAGGGATTTCAAAAAAGGAACCTAGCAATGAGAAAGAAAAGAGCAAACCTTCAGAAACAGGCTTGGAAAAACGGCCATGAAGCCAGATTTGAACAGATGGTAAGTGAATACCACAAAGAAAAAGCCGTGCTGGAAGCAATGACTGCGGGCTCTGAAGAATATGACAAGCAAAAAAAATTGTGCGAAAAACTGTTTGCTAACGCTGAGCGCTTCTTCAAACAGCACCAGTAATCTGATATTCCGCAACGGATGCAGACATCCGCAACTGTGTGTTTGCGTCGGTGGTAAGCCCGGCAGGATTCGGGCTTAAACTTTTCTTCTGCGTCATTTCTTCGATACTATGGCTTTCCACTTCCTATAACGTCAAACATTTCACTGGGTGATATCTCGAATATAGGCATAGGTAAGTGCTAATAAACCGCATAGGTACGTTTACGCTTTCCCCTTTAACATCAGGCTCGTTATTTGGTTTGGAAGAATCGTTTTCATTCCGCATACTTGCATTTAAAGTTGGTGTTGGGACTAAACGTCAAATTATCTGAGTGGCGAGACAGTTATACTAAATATTGTGCGGTATAACCTATCAAGCGATAAATCACAGAAGTTTTTTAAGCGGGGAGAAAGGCCGATGTATAGGGACGTGCTGACATTTTGGTTTGAGGAACTGACGCCAAAGCAATATTTTGTTAAAGATGAGCAGTTGGATCGTACTATTGAATCACGCTTTGGGGAGTTACTTAATCAAGCTTCTGTGTCCGAGTGTTTTAATTGGCGTAGAGAGCCAGAAGGAAGATTGGCGGAAATCATCTTACTCGATCAGTTTTCCCGAAATGTCTATCGAGATACATGGCGTGCTTTTGCCCAAGATACCCTTGCTTTAGCGCTTGCTCAGGAAGCGGTTTTTTTGGGAGCTGACAGGGAACTGCCGCCAATCCAGCGCAGCTTCCTGTATATGCCTTACATGCACAGTGAATCAAAGATTGTGCACGAAGAAGCGCTGCGTTTGTTTGACCAGCAGGGACTGGAAAACAACTATGAGTTTGAAGTCCGGCACAAAGAAATCATTGATCGTTTTGGGCGTTATCCGCACCGGAATGAGATTTTGGGTAGGGAGAGCACTCCGGAGGAAATTGAGTTTCTGAAACAGCCGGGTTCGAGTTTCTGATCTATCCCTAAACAACCTGAATCATGGATCTTCAGGTCGTTTGGGATGAAAGGACGACTGTGTTGCAGAGCCCTCCAAGACTTATTTCAGCAGTTTATCGAAAAATACAAGACGTCAAAGGTTGTTGTTAGTGAAAACTTGAACACCATACGTTCTGAAGGGCTGGCTTTTATCGTTATCGCGCCAGGGGCCAACTCAAGTTCTATGACTTGCTCGAAGGGAGCATTAGGCAGCAAAAAGGTTCGTGATAGCCAGATGCCGCCGTCAGATTGATGTCGGAAGGCGTCTTTAGTCTTCAGCTTTTCACGATTTTCAGGCTGGATAAGGTGCACTTTAGTGGTGTCAAAGAAGATGTCATTGATGTCGATAAACGGTCTATCAACAAAGGCAGAAACGCTGATGGTCACGCCATTTCTGCCATCCTGACTGGCTTTGACTTTTACACTGTAGTCATCGAAAGACTGCTTTAGCGCATCCTGGTTTGTGCGCAGGTATCCACAACTTTGCGAAGCAACAGCCTCGCCAAAACTGTCCTCTGGTTTGTAATAAGTTCTGTCTGTTGGAATTACGCAGCCAGAAAGACCAATCGCCACGGCGCCGGTCAGCAGAATGGTTTTAAGTTTCATCTCTGTTTGCCCCAGATTAAAAGAATTGCGCCATTCTAATAACAACCAAACAAGGCTCAATTTAAGATTGATAAGTCGCATATTTTGATACCTATAGGATCAGTTTATGGACTCCGTCATTTCTAAACTTCTTTGTAAATAGGCAATGGTGATGGTTAAGGCGAGCGCCTGAATGGTTGTATCGAACGGAACTGGTGTCCGGAAGCGAAGTGGAGTTGCTTCCGGAACATCTGTTTAAAGACTTCTAGATTGCGTGATTGATCTGCTCTCTGGATTATTGAGTTAACACTGTAAATCGTTCAGTAGCGCAATTAAGGCCTAGATCGCCAAACCCATATCTTCGTCACTCGCGTATTCGGCCGGATTGTGGCTGATTCCTTTCTTGCAGCGAACAAAAAGCATGGCCACGCGGGTGAGATCAGCCATCGCGGAAGCATCATGCGTTGCGCCAGAAGGAAGCTGGTGGACCCGGTTATTGGAAGCAACGATCGCTCGAGCGATCGCCAACTGCAGGGAGGGGTCACACTGGGTGGCAGCTTGGCTGTAGGTTCTATTGATTTCGCAGCCAAGCCCACGAAGTTGAGCGGTTTCCTTGGCAAAAGCCTGAGGATATCGCCTGCTTTTCCCGCACTTCATCATTTGGAGAGCGAAGCTCAATCATCATCGAAACTTGCCCGGGTACGGCATTGGGAACATTGGGCCTAACATCCAGTTGTCCTTCAGTGGCGAGCAGCTCCGAAAGTTTAATCGCAAGCTTTTCCGGCTCTATGGTTACCGTAGCGGCGGCTGCAAGCGCATCTTTGCGAAGGTGCATAGGCACAGTTCCTGCGTGGGCTGCTTGACCTGTGAAAGTCAGTTGATGCCTTTCAATGCCACTTATCGCAGAAACGACACCAAGAGGCAGGCCTTCATGTTCGAGTACAGGGCCTAGCTCAATATGGGTTTCGATAAAACCGAGAATATCGTCAGGATTGCGTTTTAACTGACCAATGTTCTCCGGCTGAAGACCAAAGTTTGAAAGTGCTGAGCGCAGGGTGATGCCATCTTTATCTTTTCTGTCGACGACGCTTTCATCAAGGGTTCCAGCCAGAGCGCGTGGACCAACCAACGCAGTAGGAAAACGCACGCCTTCCTCATCAGCAAACGCCAGCACCTCAACTGAGAACGGGAGCTTTACTCCCTGTCGGTTCAAATAGTCTAAGGCAATGATAGGTAGCACAATTCCCATGATCCCGTCATAGGCACCGCCTTGCTTAACGCTGTCCTGATGGCTGCCCATTAACAGGGTCTTTGTGTTATTACCTGCATCATATCGGCCGATCAATGTGCCGGTGGCGTCGATGCGAACACTGAGACGAGCTTCTTCCATCCAGGTAGTCAGTAGAGCATTGGCACGTTTGTATTCCAGTGTAAATGGAAACCGGGTAACACCAGTCTCTGATGCCGAGCATTCGGCAAGTTGTTTTAAGTATTCTTGGGCTCTTTGGCCTAAAAGGTGAGTCATTGGTTAACGCTCCGGGTGTTCTGATGTCGGCAAGGTTTCCCTCCATGCCTGGTAGTCGGGATCGCAATGCTTCTCGTACAAGGTACGCAGGGCAAGTAGCGGTGAGTCGTGGTAATCGATACGCAGAGTGACAGGTGGGGAGTCGGGTCTGTATACAAGTAGAGCGGCGGATAACAAGCCACGATGGTCTCCACCCGCTCGCTCTGCTTCAAAGAGTGCTGAGATTAATTTTTCTTCAAAAGTCATCTTGTTGTTTTTGAAGGCCAAAGCCATGGCTTCTAGCACCTTGGTATCTGAAAGCAAATTTCCGCACACCACAATACCGTTTTCTATCAAACTTCCATGAGCCAGTCCGTTCTGACTACCGGTATGAACCGCGCCGTTTCCTTGAAGATCCAATGCAGCGAGTTGCCGGTAAGCAGCACCTGCATCAACACTGGTGATCGCATTGACTGCAGAAGGCGCACTGGATCCTGCTGCCATCAGAGACAATACGTCCTGTCCCCACAGAGTGCTGGGCTTAGCGCCCTGAGAAGCGGACATGCCCGCGCGTAAATCCCCCCTGATCACCCAGCCACCTACGCAGAGTGCCCCAGTGGCTGCCGCAGCGCCAATCGCGCCGGATTCCTGATCTCGTGCCAATATTGAATAAGTTATAGGTCTCGCTCCTGAGCCAGTGATCGAAGTGTGACTCCGACACTCATTGGTGTTAATTTATCATGATAAATGTGAGTAAAAGTTAACCAACGATTAACTTCACATCCACAAACTGGGAAGGAGTTTCCCCATGAAACAAATGAGAAGTGATTTCATGAAAACGCTGCGGAGTTCAGCCAAACCGCGCTTCTTGCGGTATGTGCGATAGTTCCTTTATCCGCATTAGCACAAACACCACCTAACGTGCTGATCGTCGGGCAGGTTGCTGAACCTAAGTCGCTCGACCCACATGCAGTTACCGCTGTGAATGATTTTCGCATCCTGATGAATCTCTATGAGGGGTTGGTGCGATATAAAGATGGGACGCTGGAAGTTGAGCCTGCGCTGGCCGAGAGTTGGACGGTGAGTGATGATGGTAAAACCTATGTCTTCAAACTTCGTGATGGCGTGAAATTCCATGATGGCACGCCGCTGACCTCAAAAGCAGTGAAGTTCAATTTTGACCGTATGCTTGATGAGAAACATCCGTATCACAATACAGGACCCTTCCCGCTCTCTTTCTTCTTCTCGTCGATTGAAAACGTAGAGGCCGTTGACCCGAAAACGGTGAAATTCACCCTCAATGCCCCTTACGCCCCTTTCCTTTCTAACCTTGCTTACCCGACGGGACTAATTGTTTCCCCTGAAGCGGTAAAAAAGCATGGTAAAGATTTTGGTCGCCAGCCTTCAGGTACCGGACCATTCCGTTTTGCTGAGTGGGCGTCAAACAACAAGGTCGTTGTGGTTCGTAGTGACGATTACTGGGTTGATAACGCTAGGCTTGAAGCAGTAGTATTTCGCCCAATTACGGATGCCAACACCCGTGTGGCTGAAATGCTGGCCGGTAGCATCGATATGATGGTTGAAGTGCCGCCAAATGCGCTTTCTGAGTTCCAGAACGACCGTTATCAAGTGGTGGAGCAAGCTGGCCCACACGTTTGGTTCCTTATCCTGAATGCCAAGGAAGGCCCCTTCGCGGATAAGCGAATGCGTCAGGCTGTGAACTATGCGATCAATAAAAAAGCCTTGGTAGAAGGCGTATTGGAAGGAACGGCTGAGGTCGCTGCTGGCCCAACACCACCCGCTTTTGCCTGGGCGTATAACGATAGCTTGCAGCCATATCCTTATGATCCTGTAAAAGCTAAAGCGCTGATTAAAGAAGCAGGTCAGGAAGGTGCGAAGCTGACGTTCTATGTGACTGAAGGTGGTTCAGGCATGTTGGACCCTGTCCCTATGGGGACCGCTATTCAAGCAGATTTGAAAGCTGTGGGCTTAGATACCTCTATCGAAACCTATGAGTGGAATACCTTTCTTGGCAAAGTGAACCCAGGTCTTGAAGGTAAAGCTGACATGGCAGAAATGGCATGGATGACTAACGACCCGGATACTCTGCCGTACCTGGCGCTGCGCACTGATGCTTGGCCTGAAAAAGGCGGTTTCAACTCAGGTTATTACTCAAACCCTGAAGTCGACAAGCTGTTGGAAGCTGCACGCCAGTTTTCGATGGCAGACAAAGGCATCACACTGGTGGTGTTGCTGGGTATTTCCATTCCTTCCTTTTTCCTCGGCATGATGATGATCCTACTTTTTGCCATCAATCTTCGCTGGCTACCCGTTTCAGGTATGTATGCGATTTATGGTGGCGGAGACTTACCGGATTTACTCAAGCATTTAGTCATGCCATCAGTCGCTTTGGCGTCTGTCGCAACGGGTGTCATCGCCCGGCCATGCTGGAAGTATTGAGACAGGACTATATTCGTACCGCTCGTGCGAAAGTTGTGCATGAGCGTCAGGTTGTTTGGAAGCACGCACTGAAAGCGGCCATGGTCAGCATTATTCCAGTTCTGGGTATTCAGGCCGGGTTTGTGCTTTCTGGTGCAGTGTATATCGAGATGGTCTTCCAGTGGCCGGGTGTCGGAAAAATGCTGGTTGAAGCGATCCTGAAACGTGACATTTTACTTGTGCAGGGTGGGGTTGTGTTTGTTGCGTCTTGCTATGTGCTCTTCAACATTGCTGTCGATATGCTGCAAAGTTGGCTTGGCCCGAGGATCAAAGTATGACGGCATTGTGATGTCGATTATCGTCTTTCTGGTTCTAGTGACACCGCTATTAGGGCTTCAGGATCCTGCTATCACAGATACCGCCAACCGATTTTTACGTCCTCTTAGTGATGGACACCTGTTAGGTACTGATCACCTTGGTCGTGATTTACTCTCCCGATTACTTTGGGGGACACAACTGAGCCTTGCAGTTGGCTTTGCTGCAGCCTTGATTGGCTCAGCGATTGGTATTGTTGCCGGTTATTACGGTGGCCGTGTCGATAATGTTTTTATGCGTTGTATCGATGTATTAATGGCGTTCCCTTATATCTTGTTGGCATTAGCGATTGTTGCGGCGTTGGGCCCGGGGTTGTTGAATGCACTGATTGCTGTCGCGGCGGTCAATATTCCTTTTTTTGCAAGGAACATTCGTGGCGTGACCGTATCTCTGGCACAGCGTGAGTTCGTTGAAGCGGCCAAGCTTTGTGGCATGTCTGACTTGCGTATTATCTGGTCTGAGATTGTACCGAATGTGGTCCCTGTGATTGTGATTGCTATGTCCACCACCATCGGCTGGATGATTTTGGAAACGGCAGGACTTTCTTTCCTTGGTTTGGGCTCCCAACCACCGCAGGCAGATTTGGGCTCAATGCTGGGTGAGGCGAGAAATTCGCTGATCACTGATCCCCATGCCAGTGTGGTACCGGGCGTGATGATTTTCCTTATCGTGATGAGTATTAATCTTTTGGGTGACGGTGTTCGTGATGCTTTAGATCCAAGATTGAAATCAGGCGCGCTGACCCGTCCTCAACCTGCCACCAAAGTCAGCGATGCGTTCAATACTGTTGATTTCGATGAAACCAATGAAGCCGTCCTGAAAGTCGATAAATTAGAGACGCAATTTCATATCAACCACCGTGTTTACAAAGCGGTGAATCAGGTGTCATTTGAGATTGCGCCTGGCGAATGTCTGGGTTTAATTGGAGAAAGTGGTTCCGGTAAATCGGTGACAGCGTTATCAGTCATGGGGCTCGTCGCGTCTCCCCCGGGGGTCATTTGTGGTGGTGATATCCGCTTCAAGGATGAATCCCTGATAGGTGCAAGCTATGAAAAGCTGCGTGAATGGCGCGGCAAGGATGTGGCTTACATTTTCCAGGACCCGCTCGCTACCTTGCATCCGCTCTATCGTGTGGGAGAGCAGATGATGGAAGCGATACTGGTGCATGAGAAAGTGCCAGCAAATGAAGCAAGAGAGCGGGCTATTTCGTTGCTGGATGTGGTACAAATTCCCAACGCAGAAGAGCGCATGAAGGCATTCCCCCATGAGCTCTCCGGCGGTATGCGCCAGCGTCTGGCGATTGCAATGGTGCTGGTGAACAATCCCTCGCTTATTATTGCGGATGAACCCACCACAGCACTGGATGTGACGGTTCAAGGACAGATACTTGCCCTGTTGGATGAGCTTCGCGCACCAGAAATGTGTTGGTGCTGTTTATTACTCATGACTTTGGTGTTGTGGCTCAGCTTTGTGACCGTGTTGCCGTGATGTATGCCGGAAAGATTGTTGAAACAGGACCAACCGACGTTGTGCTGGATTCTCCAGCACACCCATACACCAAAAAGCTTATCGCTTGTGTGCCTGAACTTGGGCGCGGCAAAGGGGCACTGGAAGCCATTCCAGGGTTACCGCCCGTAGTAGATAAATTGCCTCCAGGGTGTGCGTTTGCAGCAAGGTGCAGCAAAGCCGCTGATACTTGTCAGCAGGGCGAAGTATCAAGAAATGAGGCATCTGGGCGGATGGTGCTGTGTCATTATCCAGAGGAGAAGTTGGTATGACGGCTGCGTTGCAAATTCAGGGATTGAAGAAAACCTACTTTTTTAAAAAGCCAATGTTTGCCTCAGCGCTTCCCGGTGTGAAAGCAGTGCAAACCATCAGTCTGGATGTGGAGCAGGGGGAAACACTGGGCATCGTCGGCGAGTCAGGTTGCGGTAAGTCTACGCTGGCGAGAATGCTGGTGGGTTTAACGGCACCCACCGAAGGGCAAGTACTGGTTGAGGGAGAAGCATTATCACCTGACAGTCCCGAAGAGAATGGAAAACGCATTCAGTATGTTTTCCAGGATCCGATCAGTAGCCTCAACCCGAGAAAAACTATTCGTCAGTTGATGGAAGTGCCGTTGATTTACCTTCACGGCATGGATAAAACTGCCCGTAATACGCGCATTCGTGAGATTTTCACGCAGGTTGGACTTCGAGAAGAGTTTCTTGAACGCTACCCCCATGCATTTTCTGGTGGTCAGGCTCAGCGTATAGGTATTGCCCGAGCGCTCGCTGCCAACGCCAGAATACTGGTATTGGATGAGCCGGTTTCCGCGTTGGATGTTTCTGTTCAAGCTCAGGTTCTTAATCTGTTGGCTGAGCTAAAACAATCACTGTCGTTGACCTATCTGTTTATCAGCCACGACCTTGCTGTTGTGGAAGCAGTGAGTGATAGGGTCGCTGTGATGTACTTTGGTTCGTTGGTCGAACTTGCGCCTGCTGAAATGATTTTCAATTCCCCAAAACATCCGTACACTCGGTTACTAGCGGACAGCGCTCCGGTTGTGGGAAGGCCCTTACAGGTACCTACACAGCACGCGGAATTGCCAGATCCGCTTAACCCACCACAAGGTTGTGCATTTGCGGGTCGTTGCCCCAGAGCGCAATCTGAATGCCTCGGCGCTCCACCACCGCTAACAAAAATAAAGGAGAACGAATTTGTCGCCTGCTTCTTCCCGCTCGAATGACCCAACTCCTTTTGCGAAAATGCGTCGTCCCTATAAAGTAGCGAACGCCATTAAAACCTGGATTGTCGAACAGGGACTAAAGCCAGGAGATAAACTGCCCCATGAGCAAAAACTCATGGAGCTGTTTGGCATGTCTAAAGGCACGATCCGCGAAACCATGCGGGTGCTTGAAGCACAGGGTCTCATTGTGACGCGCACAGGTCCAAAGGGTGGGGCGTTTATCAATGCGGTGTCTGAAGCGATGGCAAGCAGCTTGCTGAGTAACTACTTCTTCTTTAACGAACTCTCTGTCAAAGACATCCATCAGCTCCGCTGTTTGTTGGAGCCGGAGTTGGTAGCCACGTTGGCTGGCAATATGACTGAAGACGATCTGGCAAGGCTTGAAGACAATATTAAAAAATATGCCCAACCGTCTCTGGATAAGGAAGATGAACGCCAGCAACACATCGATTCCCTGCAATTTCACATCATTTTGGCAGAGCTGGCCGGAAATGAATTGCTGGGGTTCATTATCCGTTTTATGGTGCGAATGCTGACTGACCTTACCGTTTACCGCAGCTTGTATGAGCCGCCCAATCATGAACTTTGGGAGCAGGGGTTAAAGCACCAGAAAGATTTGATTGTCGCCTTGCGCGACGGCCGATCGGAAGATGCCCGTGCCATTATGCATGAGCATATGGAAGTGGCGAAAAAACTGATGGAAGGACAGGAAGCGAAAATGGAACGGCGCTTTATGTTGCACGCACCTTAGTCCTCAGAACCTTGCAATTGCCGCATGTCATTTCGTTATGGAACAACCTTTGGTGATCCACAATTGACATGATTCTGTATTAAAAATCATACTTTTAATGCAGAGAGACCTCTCTGCTCTTATTGTCAGGACAAGGCAGTAGCGAGGGAGTGGCGATGAAAAATGAACTTAACCCTGCAAAATTGTTGGCTGCTTTTGAAGTAGTCATGGAGAAAGGTGAAGACACCGAGTTCGGTAAAATTTACGAGGGTGTCGAAGCGTCAACCGATTACGATGGTTACAACGTTTACCTGAGAGGAAATGGTGTCGAGTTGCACATCGGCTTTCACAACACTTACGATCTGAAATACGACCAAGCCCATCTCAGAGACAGCTTCCTGAAAAAGGTGGATGCCTTGGTCACCGATAAGGTTGTCGACGATCATCACTAAAAAGCCCGGAAAACCGGGCTTTGTTTTATTTTGCTGTTTCGGCTGAAGTCAGTCTCTTTGTAGTGTCGCCTGTCATCTGCACCATAAAGCGGGTAATTGGCATTTTTTCTAACAACCACACCAGACCCAGCGACTGTGCAATAGTTAAAGGTGTTACAAGTGCGTCTTTTAAAGGTCCTTCGATGTTGTACATACCCAAAAGATTGAATACCAGGATCAGCGGAACGAAATGCGCAACATAGATACCCAAAACCCGTTTACTCAATGCAAATGTTGCCGGGTTATTGCCAAGGTTCGGATGGTTCAAAAGCAGGGCAAACAGCCCCAATGCCACGAGAGGCGTGCCAACCAGAAAGTCATGGTTCGCCATCCACACATCGTAACGGGTCAGATTAAAGCCTTCTGCCAAACAAAGCGCCAAGCCTCCGATCAGCATTGAGTAAGCCGCTTTGTTTGAGAAGCTTATGTTGCGGCGTCGCATCTCAAATCCCGTAGTGACCATCAATAAACTGAAGAATGGGCCGTTGCGGGTGAAGATCGGCGCTTCTCCTTCCATAACAGGTTGGTAACTTCCCGCCCCCAGTCCCCAAACATACAGACCCAGTGCCAGAGGCATGATAAGACCTTGCTGGTTCTTATTAATCAGCAAAGCAAGTATACCAAGCGCAGAAAGTAGCCCAGGGATATACCAAAGGTGCACCAAGCCACCCTCAAATAAAGTGTTGAATGGCGCTTTAAGTAAATAGTTCCAATACCCAGCACGTTCTACCAAGTACCCTTCAGTCATCGCGATATCTAGTCTGAAAGGCATCACGAGATAAATAATGCTCCATGCCAGCCAGATCAACATCAAAGGCTTGGCGTAATGCATGAAGGTCTTTGTTGGGCTCTCAACTAGTTTGGGTTGGACGAAATAGCCCGTCAAAACGAAAAAGAAAGGTACGGCAAAGCGGCAGATTTGGTTAATCACATCTGAAAGCGTGTTGACCCCCTCACTATATGCCTCGCCGCGAAAAGGACCTGCGTGGATAATGACAACGGCAAGAATTGCCAATAAACGACCCATCTCTAATGAAGGGATACGGGCGTTGGACATGTGGTCTCCTCAAATTGCACTGTGTGCACAAACAAGTAGAAAAGCTGAGTGAACGCGAACTATATGTAATTTTTGTCCTCAGTCTTAGGCGCAAATCTCGAATATGCGAAGGCGGAAATTAAAAGCGTTGCAAATTGTAATGGTTGGTTGAAAAAGCATCAGTAAATCGCCACATAGAAAAGCCAAACCTAATCAAGCAATCGGGTCTAACCTGTATAGTCGAATGACCCTATTTCTGTGGGAAGCGATTTCTCATGAAGGGTGTTTGAATGTTTTGAGCATGCCGAAACGTTGAAGGTGGGCAGTAGAAGCGAGGAAAGTGGCACCAAGATGCGCATAAATGTGTCGGTTTAGCAGTGAATGATAACTTATCTGATATCACTGTGTTCTACATGTTTCTTTACGCGACGACGCCTGCTATACTCCCGGCCCTGATATAAGCCAGTAATTGTTTATAGAGACGAACAATGACAGATCTAAGTAAATACAGAAACATTGGTATTTTCGCGCACGTTGATGCGGGTAAAACCACTACTACCGAGCGTATCCTGAAGCTAACCGGTCAAATCCACAAGACTGGTGAGGTTCATGATGGTGAATCGACTACTGACTTCATGGAACAGGAAGCTGAGCGTGGTATTACTATCCAGTCTGCAGCTGTAAGCTGTTTCTGGAAAGACCACCGCTTCAACGTTATCGATACTCCGGGACACGTTGACTTCACCGTTGAAGTTTACCGTTCTCTGAAAGTACTTGATGGCGGTATCGGTGTTTTCTGTGGTTCTGGCGGTGTTGAGCCTCAGTCAGAAACCAACTGGCGTTACGCTAACGAATCAGAAGTTGCACGTATCATCTTTGTAAACAAGCTGGACCGTATGGGTGCAGACTTCTTCAACGTTGTTGAGCAAGTTAAAAACGTTCTGGGTGCAAACCCAGTAGTGATGACTCTGCCAATCGGTCGTGAAGATGAGTTCGTAGGTGTTGTAGACATTCTGAACCGTCAAGCATACGTTTGGGATGACACTGGTCTGCCAGAAAACTACGAAATCAAAGAAGTTCCAGAAGATATGCTGGAGCAAATGGAAGAATACCGTGAGATGATGATCGAAACTGCTGTTGAGCAAGACGATGATCTGATGATGGCTTACATGGACGGCGAAGAGCCTTCTATCGAAGACATCAAGCGCTGCCTGCGTAAAGGTACTCGCGACTGTTCATTCTTCCCAACTTTCTGTGGTTCTGCATTCAAGAACAAAGGTATGCAGTTGGTACTGGACGCAGTTGTAGATTACCTGCCGTCTCCAACAGAAGTTGACCCACAGCCGCTGACTGACAAAGAAACTGGTGAGCCAACTGGTGAAGTTGCAACTGTTTCTGCTGACGAGCCACTGCGCGCACTGGCGTTCAAAATCATGGACGACCGTTTCGGTGCCCTGACCTTTATCCGTATTTACTCAGGCGTTATGAAGAAGGGTGACACCATCCTGAACGCAGCGACGGGTAAAACTGAGCGTATCGGCCGTATGGTTGAGATGCAAGCAGACGAGCGTAACGAGCTGACCTCTGCGCAAGCGGGTGACATCATCGCTGTTGTTGGTATGAAGAACGTTCAAACTGGTCACACTCTGTGTGATGTTAAGCACGAATGTACTCTGGAACCAATGATCTTCCCAACTCCAGTAATCTCTATCGCTGTGTCTCCTAAGGACAAAGGCGGTTCTGAGAAAATGGGTATCGCGATCGGTAAGATGGTTGCAGAAGATCCATCATTCCAAGTTGAGACTGACGAAGATTCTGGCGAAACCATCCTGAAAGGTATGGGTGAACTTCACCTGGATATCAAAGTTGACATCCTGAAGCGTACTTACGGTGTAGACCTGATCGTTGGTCAACCACAGGTTGCTTACCGTGAAACTATCACTCAGCCAGTTGAAGACAGCTTCACTCACAAGAAGCAGTCTGGTGGTTCTGGTCAGTTCGGTAAGATCGACTACCGTATCAAGCCAGGTGAGCCAAACTCAGGCTTCACTTTCACTTCTACTGTTGTTGGTGGTAACGTTCCTAAGGAATTCTGGCCAGCAATCGAGAAAGGCTTCGCGGGCATGATGGAAACGGGTGTTCTGGCTGGCTTCCCAACGCTGGACGTTGAAGTTGAGCTGTTCGACGGTGGCTTCCACGCAGTTGACTCATCAGCAATCGCGTTCGAAATCGCAGCGAAAGGTGCATTCCGTCAATCTATGCCAAAAGCTGGTCCACAGCTTCTTGAGCCAATCATGAAAGTTGACGTATTCACTCCAGAAGATCACGTTGGTGACGTAATCGGTGACCTGAACCGTCGTCGTGGTATGATCAAAGACCAACAAGCTGGCGCAACTGGCGTTCGCATCAAGGGTGATGTACCACTGTCAGAAATGTTCGGTTACATCGGTACCCTGCGTACTATGACTTCAGGTCGTGGTCAGTTCTCTATGGAGTTCGCACACTACGCACCATGTCCAGCAAACGTTGCTGAGAAAGTTATCGCTGAAGTTAAAGAGCGTAACGCTAAGAAGTAATTCTTAACGACTTTCTAAAAGAAAACCCCGCAGCTTGCTGCGGGGTTTTTGTTTTTCTGACAATGGGTATATTGCTGAAGTGTGGGCTGCGTGGCCAATTTTACTTAAGTCACCAACGCTTTCTCTACTTTCCTCACCGCCAAATCACATTTATCCAGCCTGTGGCGTTTGACCGCATAGGCGGGGGGTTCTTATAACCAAGCCAGACCTTGCCGTCATCATCTTCCCAGATCAGGTTTTTCGGCTGGTCTACCCTTGAAATCGAGCTTTCTGGTGCTGCCTGCAGCTATCAACGTGGATAGTAGGGGATCTGGATCTCTGGTTTGAAGTCCATTTAAGTCGTTCACTTTCTCGGACAGATAAAGTGAGCTTATCGAAGTTGGAGAAAACCATCAAAGTGTCGGAGAGTTACGCTCAAGTTCCTCTCGATAGCTTGAGCGCATTTGCCTTTTTGATTTTAAAGGCCATAGTGGGTGGAAAGGTAGACCAGTACCGCTTCGTGTTCATCAGGATCTAACTCGTCCATACCTTGTTCATCCACCATCCATTCCAGTGTTTCTTCCCAGCTATCTTTGCTTAAACCTTGCTGGACGACGAGATGCAGTGAATGACAGGCTGAACACACTGCAGCAACCAATTCCATGTTTTCCCCCGGTTCCAGAATCCCGTCCCCAACAGACTTAATAGGAGCGCCTGCAGAGGACGTTGTCCAGATTGGGCGGACTGGATTTTTGCTGGCAAGCCAGGCAATGATGGCAGCCCTTGCACCGGGGTCTTCAACACCTGGAAACACCATATTAGTGTCCGGAGCGAATGTTGCTGGAGACTTCAAAAAGGCATCAAGCTTTTCTGCGTCCCATCGTCCTTGATGTTGTTTGAGGCTTTTGCTGTAGTTAAACCCTCCAAAGGAGGCGATGTTACGGTCCGCCAGCCCCCATAGGGGCGGGCCAACAACCGCAATACCATCAGGCTCTACCTGATGACAGGCTTTGCAAACCAGAGCTTGCTGTTCTCCTGACGCTATCAGTTCTTCATTGGCGGAAAGTGCAGTACTGAAGAATAAAAGCAAAGATAAAGAGAGCGGAGTAAACCGCTCAATGAAGTTAAATTCATGCATCCACTTACCCCTTCACGACAACCGCAACACGGTGAAAGCTATTGTTCAGATAGCCTTTGGGGTTCCATGCGATGGCGAAGGGCTGGCTGACGCCTTGGTCGTCAGTGGCTTTCGCCCACACCTCGTAATAGCCGGGTTGGGGGAATTGTACCTTAGCATTGAAAGTTTGCCATGCGCCTTCATTTGCTGGATCTGATAAATCCGCATCCATCCATGTCGCTCCGAAGTCTGTGGAGAGTTGTACGCTGTCAACTTTGCGGTCTCCTGACCAGGCGTGACCTTTCACTATTAATTCGTTACCACTGACTTCGGTGTTGGTTTGTGGAGAAGTGATGAGGGATTTCACAGGCATACGCTCGATAATGACAAAATCTTCTTTCGCGACTTTCTCTCCCGGCGCAACAGGGCGATTGGGTACGCGGTACGCTTTACCCGTCATTTTCGGGCCGTCATGAACCTGATCCCGCACCTGAATGCGTGTCAGCCACTTTTGTGAACACGAACCGGGCCAGCCGGGCACGACAAGACGCAGTGGTGCACCATTCATTGGGTGAAGTGGCTCGCCATTTTGCTCAAAGGCGATCAGGTTTTCGCCGCCCATGGCTTTTGCAATGGGTAAGCCCCGGGAGATAGGAAGTTTGCCTTCTTTGCCAGAGAGATGTTTGTCAGCACTATAGTGAGCGGTATAGACAGCACCATCCTGAACAGCTGCGGCTCTCAATACATCCGCCAGCCTCACACCTGTCCAACTTGAGCACGCAACGGCGCCATAAGTCCACTGATTGCCTTTAGCTTTAGGCTCAAAGAAAGCGCGGCCATTGCCGCCACATTCCACCACGAGTTGCTGTTCAACCACATCGAAGTTGTTCTTCAAATCCTCGATGGTCAGGGTCATTGGCTTGTCTACCAGACCATCAATAGTCAACGTCCAGCTATCGGTATCGACGCCTGTCGGAGGAATACCGTTATTACGGATAAAGTGACGGGTGGTGGGGGTGATATCATCATTCAAAAGATGAGGTGGCGTTTCCGCATTCATTGGTCTGTCATTTAAAACCGTCAGCCCATCTTTTCCTTCGATCAGAACATCTTCAAGGCCTTCTGCAAAAGCAGCCGGTATCATGCCTGCAGGCATATTACGATGAAAGGGAATAGCCCCACCCAGAACTGCCGCCATGGTGGCTAAACCTGCACCTTTCAAAAAGCCCCGTCTGTCGGGGTAGCTAACCCTTCCAAACACTTTTTCATCTGCAGTTTTGGGGTTTTGTTCGTAGTACTCGTAGATACCTTTTGGAGCTTTTTTGTCTTCTTCACTCATATTGCGTTCCTTCTTTTAGCCAACATCCTAGTTACACATCTACAAATCCGTCATACATGTGCTTCAAAAAGAATAGTCGGGACCATTAGAGATGGATCTCTCGGAACCGATAAAACAGGGAGGTGTGAATAAAAAGGGACGGTGAAATAAAGCAGTTGGATGCGGCAGAAAGACAAAAAAGCTCACCAGAGTGAGCACTTCAAAAGATTAGAACTGGGTGGGCAACCAGTGCTCGACGATGTAATTGTCATCAGCTAACGCGATATAGCGCCACTTGTCGAAAGTCAGGCAAGGGTGAGACGTGGAAAAGGCGATGACATCACCTACCAGTAAATCGCAGTCTGCTGGAACATCAACAAAGGTGTGCTGATCCATCACGGCGGTAGCGCTGAGTCCAGTCACGTCGATTGGTATCCCATTTCTGAAGCCACGCTCCGCGATGGGAAGCCCTGCATCATAAGAGGCATCGCGTTTACCCATACCAATCAAGGCTTTACCTGGTTCTGGTGTAGAAACCACACATGCCCAAACCTCCAGAGCATTCTTTAAATCACCATCGAGATGGCAAGCGATACCATGATTTTTCTTGGCGCGAGCCATGACTTTTTTCTGTGCCACTTCGTAAATACCGGTATCGTGGGTGAGGTAACAGCCCGGGCGGATGACAGGGAGTAAATCGGTATACTGCGAGAAGGTTTCTGCGACCACATCATACCAAGCCGAGCCAGCTCCTGTGACGATGGCCTCCTTGGTATCAATGAGTCCCTGATCCTTCAGGGACCTAGCAAATTCAACAGTTTCTGCAATAAATTGACGGACACGTGTCTCTGTGTCATCACCAGAAATTACGCCTTCATAAACTTCCACGCCCGCGAGTGCTGTGCCTGGCAATTGATGGATCAGACGTGCGAGATCAGTCGCGGCTTCAATGCCCCGAACACCACATCTTCCGCCATCTACACCTAGCTCGATAAAGACGTTCACCTGTTGACCTCGTTCGGCAAAGAAAGCGGATAGCTGCTGCACATTCAAAGCAGAATCAACACTGCAATAAAACTTCACGTCAAAACTCGATTGCAGTCTGATGACTTCTGCCATATTCGCCTTCCCCACCAACTGGTTTGCCATGATGATGCGCTTGGCGCCTGTTAAAGCTGCAATTTCTGCCTGAGCGGGAGTGGCGATAGTCATACCCCATGCGCCTTGCTCAAGCTGTTTTTTGAAAAGGTAAGGTGTCATGGATGTTTTGCCGTGAGGGCAAAGTTTAACCTGATGTTTGTCAGCGAACGCTTGCATCCAATGGATATTATGGTCTACGGCGCTTTGCAAAATCACCGCCGTGGGTAAGCTAATTTCTTCCTCAATCAGGCTGTAACGTCCGTTGTCTTTATGTTCAGCCCAGATACCCTTGGTTCCTATTGGAAAGCTATCTTGGAGTGACGCCTGAAAGTTATCAATAGGCTGTTCTGCTGAGTGACCCATTCCTTATTCTCCTATCATCCATTGTGTGCTATCGCCCCGGGTGGTGATCCAAAATACCAAGGTTTCTATCTGTCACTGACCACAGCAAATTTCCTTTGTAAAGAGCTGTGATCGTTAATCCAAAAGTCATCATCGGTACTTTAGGGTCTATTGATAGTTGGTACTTGGTGGTGTTTTTTTGATTTCGGCGTTATCTGCTATTTCCGGTGCACCGAATAGATAGCTTATTCGTGTCTTAAAAGAAATGTTACTCCGTGACAATGCGAGACTGAGCATGGTCTTCCACTGGTGGAAAGTCGCGACAAAGGGATTCCAGCTGTTGATGGGCTTTGGGATCCCGTAATCAATGTCGATGTCTTTTCTTTCTTCCACAAAAGTGCCGAAAATTTTGTCCCAGATGATCAAAACGCCTGCAAAGTTACGGTCGATGTATTCCGGATTTCTCGCATGATGCACGCGATGGTGGGATGGCGTGTTGAACACTTTCTCAATCCACCCGAGCTTGCTGACCACCCGGGTGTGGACGAAAAATTGAAAACCAAGATTTAACGCAACGACCAAAATGACTAAATTAGGTGGGAAACCGATCAAGATCAAAGGCGTCCAGAACAGCCACATGCCGGAAATCGGGTATGTCAGGCTTTGACGGAAAGCGGTGGTAAAGTTCATGCGTTCAGAACTGTGGTGTGCGATATGTGATACCCAAAGCCAGTGAATATGATGGGATGCACGATGAAACCAGTAGTAAAAGAAATCTTGCAAGATGACAACGGTAAACAGGGTGAGAGGAGTCAGGCCAATATCGAATAGGCGGAACTGGAATAGCCATAGGAAGAAAGGCATTAACAGCAGCGTAGCGATAACATCTGCGCCTTGATGAAGACCTGCAAGGCTAAAGTTACAAATCAGCTCTTTAAGTGAATAGTCCTTGTCCCCTTGCCGTTTCAGGATCCTGAATTCAACAATCATACAGAGCAGAAAAATGGGGGAAAAGAACAGCAGTGTAAGCGACTCCCAGCCAATATCCATGTCATTTCCTTAACCAGTGGATGAGATATCTCTAAACAACCTGTAGACACTTGAATCCTGCATATTCAGGTTGTTTGGGTATTTAAGCCGAACCAATGGTCTGGCCAGTTACTCCAACCATACATCAGCTGAATGTAGGTGACAAAATGACCAAGGTGTTTCTGGAGAGTTGAGGGGCTATGACTCTTTATCGATTTTCTTGAGCGCAGAGGCCCAAGGATCGGCTTTATCAGCTTGGTTCTCACCGAAGAAAGTGTCGACATATAGCTGCTCGACTTTTTCACGCGCCCATGGTGTTTTGCGTAGGAACTTCAGGCTGGATTTAACCGAAGGATCGCTTCGGAAGCAGTTGATGGCGATTTCGTTGCCAAGAGCCTGCCAACCATAATGCTCCACTAGCTTATTGATGATTTGTTCTAGTTTAACGCCATGAAGTGGATTGTTAGGTTGATGGTTCATAATATTGCTTGATTAGGGGATGTCTGCGGGGAATGTGCCACAATGAATGGGGCTATTCAATGAAAAACAGGAGTTCAAAAACTCCTGTCTAAATTTTCATGTTTGAGCGGGGCGAAATTAGCGACGCATTGAAAGGCTTTGGTCGCTGAGTTGGTTCATGCGAAGACGGGTTTTTATATCCTCACATGCACGTTGAATACTGAAGGTGTTTTCGTCATTCATGTACAGGGAAAGGGTACTACTGAAACGAACATCTTCACAGATATCAGCGAGACCGATCAGATCGGTTATCTTCGCATCTTCAGGATCTTTTAGCAGTTTCTCGTGCTGTTTTTGGATTTGGATTGCATAGATTTTGCTGGAATAAGTGATAGAGAAAAGTGTCAGGCCAATCATTGCAATCAACAAGACGGCGGTGGCAATAAACAAGGGTTTGTTGTTAGACATAGCGCGATTTATACCAACTGAAGTGAATTTGAGTACTTTATTTTTAATTGGGGAGTCTACGCTTCTGGGCATCGAATGTGCAATAGTTTCAAATTTATAAATAAGAGAAATATGAGATCGCGATCTAAAAACTGTAAGTTATTTCTATTACGAAATAATTGGGGGGATTCCCCTACGGAAAGTGAGTTGTATTTAGCGGTAGGGATGTGAGATAGTAATGAGAATTAATATCATTAGTGGTTTTGAATGCGATGCGTGAACTACTGCTTATCGAGAATGTATTGTCGCCTTGTGGCTGGATAAAAAGTGTGCTCTCTGAGCATGGTTGCAAGGTCACTAGGGTGCTACACGTTAAACAGGCGGAGCGTGCTTTAAGCCAAAGTAGGTTTGATATGGTCCTGCTGGCAGGAGAAGGCGCGTTGCCTTGTGTGACCGATGTTAAAAGGCTGCGCCAGTCAACGACTTTACCTGTAGTTGTTATGCTCCCGCAGGCCAGCTCTGAAGATGAATCACATTATCTGCACTATGTGGGTGTTAATGGGTTAGTGAGTGCTTCAATGCCTCGCAACAAATTGTGGGAAATCGCCAAAACCACCTATGACAATGCAATGCCTCAGCGTATTGACGCCAGATAAGGTTTGGTTCGACATACATAGTTCTGACACTGCGCGTTGGGTGGATTAAAATCAAAGTCCGCCGTGCTAATCTTGAAAAGTGTGTGCTGTTTTACACTATGCTTTACACCCAGAGAGACACAACTTCATGAATGCTGTAAAGCGCTTCGGCGCTGCAACCCTGTTAAGCCTGCCTTTATTCGCGCAAGCGACCGAACTTGATAAAGCGGCTGCTATTGAAACCCAAACGGTAGAAGCTGCAGCGGTATCGCAACAACGTATCGATGTTAGCGACGAACAAGCCCAATTCACCAAAGCGGAAATCGAAAAGCTGCAACGCGAAATCGAAAACCTCACGCTTTATCGTAATCATCTCAAATCATTGGTAGAGAATCAGGAGCAGGAACAGGCGAGTCTGAGCCAGCAATTGACGGATATTGCCCAAACACGTCAGGGCATTGTACCGCTGATGTACCGCATGATTGATGATCTTGAGGTCTGGGTTAGTCAGGACTTGCCTATTAAGCCTGAGCAGCGTCAAAGCCGTGTCGATGGCCTGAAGACTTTGATGACACGCGCTGATGTGGCAGATGCGGAAAAATTCCGCCGCATCCTTGAAGCTTACCAAATCGAGCTTGATTACGGCGCTAAGCTCGGCACTTATCAGGATACTCTGTCTCTGGATGGTGTCGACAGAGAAGTCGACGTTCTCCACCTTGGTCGTCTGTCTTTGGTGGCGAGAAGCCTAAATGGTGACGCGTTCTGGTTTTATGACCAGTCGACAGCGAAATGGCTGCCGGTCGATAAACGTGCCTATGAAGCTATTCAGCAAGCTTTCGATGTTGCCAATAAGAAGCAACCGCCAACACTGATGGCGTTACCGCTTTCTATTTCTGTGGCGAAAGGAGCGGCGCAATGAAAAGATTCTCTGTATTTGCCCTTAGCGCCATGCTGCTTAGTGCGCCCGTCACTGCGGATTTGGTGAGTGAAACCAAAACGGCTCAAGCAGAATCACAACAGCATAATGTCGTCCGCGAATCTGGATTCAGTGCGACTGAGCGAACGTTTAAAGCCAAACTTGCTGAGCTTAAGGCTCAACAAGTGGCATTGGAAACAGAAACGGAGCAGCTAAGTGCAGCATTCAGTTCCAATGAAGAAACGTTGGCTGCGCTGGAAGAAACACTGAGATTGGAAACCGGTAGTCTAGGTGAAGTGTTTGGTGTGGTACGTCAGACGGGTCGGGAAGTGAATGCCGAACGTTATAACGCACCCGCAACCATCAACCAAAATGGTATGGATAATGCTCTGCATGCTATCTCCGATGCGAAATCCTTACCTTCTTTGCCAACGTTAACGGCATTCTGGAAAGGCATGCTGCAAGAGCTTAAAAACAGTGGTGAAATTGGGTCTGAAACTGTGAATGTGCGTGACAGTAGCGGCGTGGTGACACCTCAGGAAGTGCTGCGTCTCGGCAACATTGGCCTAGTTAACAATGACGGTTACCTGGAATGGGACAGTACCCGCCAGCAAGCTAATGAGCTTCCAGTTGTCGATGGAGGACTGAACAGCGCGTCGATTTCTTCACTACCAACTGGAGACCTTGCGCTGATGGATCCAACCCGTGGCACTATAGTCAAACAACTGGCAAATACACCGTCATTGGTAGACAGATTTGAGCAAGGTGGTGTCGTAGGGAAAATAATTGCAGCACTGTTGGCGGTCGGGCTTATCATCGCTCTGGTGCGTGGCTTCAGCATGTTCCGTGCGCGTCTTGCCATCGCCAAACAAATCAAAACGCCAATGCAGCCAGGGAACAACCCGCTAGGCCGTATTCTTAATGTGTACCGAAACGAGCCAGATCGCTCACTCGACACGCTGGAGCTTCGTCTGATGGAAGCCATCATGGATGAGCAACAGCATTTTGAGAAAGGCTTATCGATGCTCAAACTGCTGGCCGCTCTGGCGCCGATGCTTGGACTTCTTGGCACAGTGACAGGCATGATCGAAACCTTCCAGGTGATTACCCAATACGGTAATGGCGATCCTACTATCATGGCTGGGGGTATCTCCATGGCTTTGGTGACCACAGTACTGGGTCTGGTGGCGGCTATCCCGCTGCTGCTTGCTCACAATATTCTCAGCACGCAGGCAGATACACTGCGCGGCACGCTTGAGAAAGTCGGAGTCAGCTTAGTGGCAGAGCAGTCTGAAGCCTCAAATACCGTTCAACCAATAGTGAAGCTGGCATGACAGAAGTGACTGTTCTGGAGTTGCCCGGTATGAATGATTGGTGGCTCTCTCTTAGCGATTTTTTGACGCAAGGCGGCCCTGTACTTTGGGGGTTAGCCATAGTCGCTGCCCTGAGCTGGTTGTTGGTGTTTGAACGTTTACTGTTTCTCATTACCGCCTTTCCGGGCCTGAAAAAGCAAACTATTGCGAAATGGCAATCAAGGGAAGACAAAACCTCATGGGTGTCGCGGTCTATGCGTGAAAGTTGGTTGTTTGAAGCGCGTACCCAGCTCTATCGTAATCTCAATTTCCTGAAAGCTTTGGTAGCGATTTGCCCAATGCTCGGTCTGCTTGGAACAGTGACAGGGATGATTTCGGTGTTTGACTTGATGGCGCTGAAAGGGGCGGGTGAGCCCCGCTCAATGGCGGCGGGTATTTCACTGGCGACTCTGCCAACCATGGCAGGTATGGTGATTGCGTTGGCAGGGCTGTTTGCCCATGCCAGACTCCAGAAAACCTGTGAGCGCCGTGAGGCATCATTGGCTCAGGCACTAAGGAGTCAGGCATGAGATTTCAACGTCACCAAAAACAGCGTGAAGATGCTCAAATCGATCTGACTTCGATGCTCGATATCGTCTTCATCATGCTGATCTTTTTTATCGTTACCAGCACCTTTGTCCGTGAATCAGGGGTGGATGTGAACCGTCCTACTGCAAGCAATGCCACCGCACAAAAGAGCGTTGGTATCTATGTGGCAGTAACGGCAAACAATGACATCTACATCGACAAAACAAGGGTTGATGAAGAGCGTATCGAAGCCACGCTGACCCGTTTAGTCAGCGAACAGCCCGAAGCATCGCTGGTCATACAGGCCGATGAGCATGCCTACAGTGGAACGGTCGTGAAAGTGATCGATGCAGCGAAGGGCGCTGGCATCGTCAAGATTGCGTTGGCAGCGGAGAAACCCTAATGCTGCGAATGCTATTGGCACTGCCGATGGGGCTGCTGAGTGCTTTTGGTCTTTTTGCTCTAATGGCTACCATGGTTGCGGCTCCTGCCGGCTCACTAAAAGACGAAGGCCTGCCATTTGCCTTTGATGTATTCATGAGTGAGCCTGAAAGCGAGATAGAACGCCGTGACCGCGTTGCACCGCCGAAGCCTGACGTTCCACCTCCGCCGCCAAGCATGCAAATGAGCGCGCCGACTGCAGCAGCAACCACACCGTCTATACAGCCTGTGATGCCGGATATTACTATGGATATGCAGGTGGATGGTATGAGCATCAATATGCCGGCCATTAAAGCTGCACCCGCTCCCGCAGCGGGAGATCTGACCCCTTCATTTGGACAGGGTAATCAGGCTGCTATCCCTCTGGTGCGTATTCAGCCCAGTTACCCGGCTAAAGCCCTGCGGCGCGGTATCGAAGGGTATGTGGTAGTGAGCTTTACAATTAATGAAGAGGGCCGACCTTCAGGCATAAAGATCATAGAAGCTTCGCCAAAGCGGATCTTTGACAGAGAGGCGATAACAGCTATTAAAAAATGGAAATACACTCCATTGCTTATCGATGGTAAAGCGGTATCGCAGCCAGGCCAATCACAAAAGCTGGAGTTTGTTCTGACAAAATGAAGCGTCTCATCCAACAGATAATCAACCGTTGTTCGGTGCTTGTTTTGCTAATGAGTGTTTTGTCTTTGCCTTATGTGCAAGCAGCTCAGCTATCTGCCATGACCGCAAGACAAGTGCAAAAATCACTTGAATTCCAAGCTGAAGAGCAGTGGAAAGAAGCTGCGGTAGTGCTGGAAAGTGTTGGCACACCTACGGAGTACGACAAAGCTTTCGTGAACCGTATGCTAGGCGTGGTTTACTGGCAAAAAGAGCAACCGCTTAAAGCTATCAACGCTTTGTATGCATCGGTAAACAGCAAAGTATTGGACGAAGAGGCACAGCGTGCTTCAGAGCGAATGCTTGCAGATTTGCTAATGACCCAATCGCGTTATCAGGATGCGTTACGGCTTTATTATCCGCTTTCAACATCGAAAGAACTGCGCCAGAAAGATCGCGGTGAAATTTGGCTGCGAATTGCTCAGGCCCATTATCAGGATGAACAGTACAGTAAAGCGCTTAAAGGTATCAATGCCCACTTGAAGCTAGCATCTGCTAAGCCCTCTTCTTTGTCGTTGAAATTGGGTTCGCAACTGAAGCTTAAACACTGGAAAGGGTCGACCCGTACGCTGAAGCGATTGATCGCGATTGAACCGCGTAAGAAAACCTGGTGGATACAGCTGGTGGGCAGCTACCAACGCTTGAACGACAAAAAGCAGATGCTCAATACTCTGGTGCTGGCTAAACGCAAAGGTATAACGCTGTCTGATTCTGAGAAGGTGATGATGGCTCAGTTATACCAACAACAGGGCGTACCGGAAAAAGCTGCAGCGGTAATGGCGGAAGTGAATCAAGGTGAGGCAGACACGACAGGCTTGGTGATGGAGGCGTCCTATTGGCAGCATGCCAAAGAATGGGACAAGGCCATTGTTGCTTGGGAACGCGCTGCTTCTGACGCGCCTAAATACTATTGGGTTGCTGCACAACTTTCACTTCAACATGGTCAATACCAAAAAGCGCTATCGCTACTTGAGAGGGTTAACAATCCGGAAAAAGTGCCTGACGTTGAACTTGCCCGTGCGTTAGCTTATGACAAACTTAACGAGTTCGATAAAGCGCTTCTCCATGCTAAAAGGGCTAATGAGCTGAAACCGTCGGATCAAAGTCAGTCGTGGATTCAGTATCTTACCCAGAAGACCCCTTAGCCTTGATGCGCAAAAGCATCAAGCCTGTAAATTTTCGCCTCATAAATACCCAAAATACTCATTGATTAGTACATCAATATCACTTTATTATCAGGATCTGCCCTGATAACCGTCTGCAACCACGTTATTAGGTGGTTAAAGATTCGGCAGTGTATGGCTGTCGGTTATGGAAAACACACCTTTGAGTGAATCACGCTCACCTGTAAGAGAAGTACCCTGAATGACGTTAGATCTCATCACAGAAATCCTAGGATGGACCTCTGTTGCTTTTTATATTGGTATCACGATTTTCAACAGCATGAAATTCACCCGTTTTGCTGCATTTGGCTCCGCAGCAAATGACACGCTGTGGGCATTCCTTATGGGCTGGTGGCCGAAAGTTATCCTGAACCTGTCGGTAGCGTCTTTGAATACATACCGTTATGTGAAAGACTTCACCAACGCGTCAAAATCAGTGATTCTTGCGTTGGGTGGCGTGATGGCAGCGGGCATTATCTATATCGCCTATGTGGCGGTAACAGCTTTCATTGCCGATCCAACATTACCAGTAGCGCTGCAGTTTGCTGACTTAGGTATCATCCTTTTGGCGCTCTACATGACTACGCTAACCAACTACCGCAAGTTGATGTTGCTGTCAGGTTTCATCGGAATGGCCGCATACTATGGCAATCCTCAGATGATGATTATCAAAGCACTGGTAATCGGCATCATGAGTTACAAGCTGATGTTTGATAAATCGCAGAAGCTTGAAACCGCGGAAGCGGCATAAACTGATAGAAATGTAAGAAAGGCATCTCATAGAGATGCCTTTTTATATTATTGATATATCTGGCTTATCCGATAAATCCATCATCAATGCATACCATTGCACATCGTTCAGCGGCATGAGTAGCATCTTCCTGACTTTTGAAAATCGACAGCGATTTGTCTGAGTTCATTAGCTCATAGGCTTTAGACTCTTCTGCGCCCTGATTTGTAGAGGAGGTAAAAGAAAATGAGGCAGCAAACCCTCCCAGATCTTCCCTTTCGTTAACCTTCACTATGTAACTGATATTATTGTACGTTCCTTTCATGTTCTTTGCTCCTTTATTGTTACATATGTTTAATAAAGTAGACATAAAAGTTGAGGTCGTCAAAGTTCTTTCAGTATAAGTGCTGGTATATGCATTCACTTGAGAGAACTGCATAAAAAAAGCCCAAAAGGTGACAGTGTCACACTCTTCGAGCTAAGGGCAGAAATAAGGAGGTTCAGGTTCTGATTCCTGGGGGTAGTTTTAGATTCTAACTCCACCAAGTGCCATATCTTCACATCTCGGACAATAATCAGAACAACGTGTGATAGAGGGGTTAGTGCGAAATGCCTGAGCACATACTTCGAGCAACGCTTCGAGTGGATATGCTGTCCAAATGCTTTCCCCAACCCGCTTTTCAGACTGGATTGTTGATAGGTAAGGCTGAAGATGGATAAACCCTTCAGAACATGACCCTACGCATGTCTCAACGACGCCCCGATGGGCTGTTAGCGCCCAGCGACGGAACAGGCTTTTTCCTGCCAGTTGCTCGGCATAATGGATTGGTGTGATGCTGTTTGGCGTGACACCCATTGAAAGCACGACGGCGTTTTGGGCCTCAGTGGACTGATAAACACCATAGACGTTAAAGTCATCTTGTGTTGCGAGTACCGCTTCAGCGAGCGGGCCTACTGCTGAGTAGCTATTCATAGGGTGCTCCGTTCTAATGCGATTGGGATGGTTTAGCACTGCTTTGGCGAAAGCACCCATTGAGGGCTCAATGTCATTGGCGTCCGCATCATACGGCGACGGGTCAATTTCAAGCTCACCACGATAACCATTTTGGGCGTATTCGATACCTTCAGGCGAGTGGCACATAGGAAAATAGGTAAATGTTGGTACGACCACTGTGCATCCTGCAGAAAGAAATAACTCGAGCAGCCTGTTTGCGCCCCCTTCCAATCTGCCAAAAGAGCGCATTGCACAGTGGGCAAAGATTACCTTGTCAGTGAGCTTCAGTGTTTCAATCGCACTCTTGATGTCGTTGTCTGCGGTGTTCACAGAACTCCTCCTAGTTAATTTCATTTGTTTCGTGGAGGCTCAACAGCGAAGACAAGTACTCAAGACGACTGCTACTTTGCGCCATGCCTCCTGGACGGCAATGCTCTAGCCAAAGCTCACGATAACCTTGAATCAACGGGCGCAACCTTGCTTGCAGCATTTGTTTCCTTTCGACGCCAAATTTCTGAACGTCACGATGTTCTTCCTCGCCATAGCCTTGCGCGATGAAACAGCCGATTTCTAGTGCATCTACAGTCCAGAGAAGGTCATTTCTGAGTTCATTATCAGGTAGCGGAGCAAGTTTCTCTTTCCAGCTTTTCAGCTCGGCCAGTGTATGGTCGAGGTTATTGATCGCTAGTCCCTTCATGCGCTTAATATGACGGCCTGATTGTTGATCAAACAAGATCGGACCAAAAAAAGCACAGTTGGGTGTTTCAATACCCGTCGAGCGGTAAATATCCTGTAGAGCGATCAATGTGCTCAATTCAACATCAGAGATATCAGGGTAATACCAACTAACAGGAATGGTCATATCATCGTCAGTTTGCTGCTCTTCCCCCCAAGCCATGGCAGCGGCGAAGGCATAACCTGGAATTGGCATGGCATGTTGTTGACCGTGACCCATATCGCCCCACTCGGTCACCATATATCCGTCAGCCCTATATCGTTTCGCGGATTTGGCTGCGCGACGCATATGTGTTGTTGCAGTACTCCATCTTCCGGCAACTGATGCAAAGCAATCAGTGGAAACGACCACATGAAATGGGTAGCCAAAAAGGGCTAGCTGCTTGTGTTCAGCGTCAAAAGGGTGGTCTGCTTCATAGCCCCAGTTCAACAAGGTGAGGTTGTCGGGGAGTTGGTCGATAAGGTTCGGGTAGCGGAAAAGCATATCACTGAAAATCTGGCATTGCTTTCCCTTGGACTCAGCGATTTCCAACACTTTGTTGAGGTAGTTAAGAAAGACCTTGCCTTTACCGAAAATTTCGCAGGCAGACTTGCTGGCACCCACACCCAAATCCATGGTTTCATCGAAGTTAAGATTGATAATATCGCTGGAAAAATTAGGGGTGACTTCCGAAAGTAATTCATTTATAAAAATAGCGGTTTGCTCGCTGATGGGGTTCAGGCCAAATGCGCCGGGTCTGAAATCACCACGCTGATCCTGAAAGCCTGTGGTTTGTTCGGCCAGATGCTGATATTCAGGGTGACAGAGCCATTTTTCCATGTGCCCGAATGCCGCTTGATTAGCGACAAGTTCAATGCCGACTTGCTGGCAGTAAGCATCAACTTCACGAATTTCTTCCGCTGTCATTGGCGAGTAAGCTTGCCATACCGTTGCATGCTTCTGATAGGCAAATGTGTGCTCGGTATAAAGCTGGAACTGGTTGAAACGCAATGCGCTAAAGTAATCAATCAGTCTTTTAAGTGTGCTCATGGTTGGTACTCGGTCCCTACTGATATCGAGCAACACGGAGCGAGTGGGAAAGTCTGGCCAATCTTCTATGACAGCGTCTTCCTTGACCGCTGCATTAGTATCAATGAGCTGGTTCAAAACAAGGTGTGCATAACGAATATCAGGAAGATTGCTGTATTCAATCACGACGCCATCATCTGGGAAGCTTATCCGAAAGCCTTGTTCCGGCAAGGCAGGATCGTGCCGGTAAGTGAGTGCGGTATGATGCAGTCTTGCGCCAAAATTGACCGGACATGTCGTTATGATGCTTGAAACGCTGACGTGTTTTCTGGCGTATCCGGGAAAGTAGCGTTTTGGTGCGGGAAAAATGGTTACCATCAGACTTCCTTGTCATTCACCCTAAATCGAAAGATTACCGTTCTGGGGCAGGCTCAGGCTCTCAGCCAGTTTCAGTTCCGGCGTGAGCAATTTCTGCCATGCCATTGATGCTGCACCCATTGCCGCGGCTTGAGGCCCCAACAATGAGAATTCAATATTTGGTTTGATAATCAAGGAACCAGACAGGGAGTCGCTATGTTTGCGGAGTGAGGCGGCAAGTTCTGAACCAAATGATAGACCGTTACCTCCGATGACAATGCGACGAACGCTCATCAGGCTGCATATGTTCACGGCAAGAGCCGAGAATTCTTCGATGATGACACTAGGCGTCGGTTCGGCGCCCCTCATAAACTCCTGACTGTTAAACTGGCCCGCCATGTAGTTTTCTCCATAGAAAAGCTGACGGTTGAGGACAACGCCGACACCGATGCCAAGACGGTGATACAGCTCACGGGCATGGTGTGTAGAGAGCAATACATAGAGGAAGTGATCATACGGCAGGCTTCGTTGCTGCATTAACTCACCCCATGCACCGCAATTGGCATCGTTATCCAGAAAAACAGGGAAGGGGAATAGACGTTTAAACTGCGGCGCAAAGATAATTGGCGAGCGAACTGAAAGGGCATGGGAGACATGCAACTGACTTGTATCGGGGTCAATAATACCAGGCATACCAATGCCAATTGCAAGCACCCTCGGGAAGAGCTTCTGAATGGCATCGACGCAGGGGACAAGGGCATCCAACATAGCTTTGTCTATGGGTGCCTGAGTATCGATAGGAAGCATATCGTGGTAAACCACTTGGCCAAGCAAGTTGACGACGGAAACTTTCAATGTGTCAGAGTTGACGTCTACCCCGATAAGTACGCCAAATTCGGGGTTGAAGACGAGGGAAACCTTGGGACGGCCACCTTTGCCTGTGATCATCTGCGGTTGCTCGAGGATCATCCCGATATCCAGCAGGTGGTTGACGGTTTTGGTCACGGTAGATTTATCCAATCCAAGCTTTGCTGCGACATCAATACGAGAGACGCTGGGGGTTTGCCAAAGGGAGTTGATAATGCCAGCCGTATTTGTCGTACGGCTTAATTTGATTGACAAGGCTTTAGTTTCCAAAAACAACTTAACTCAGGAATATGTTATTAGCGATGATTTAAAAAACAACGAATTGCCCAGAATTCATGGCGCGTTTCACCAATTAAATTCAATAGATTGAAGTGGGTCGAATTGATTTTGAAATAAGCGAGCTGAATATCAAATAGATTCGAGTGGTGATGTCTCGGAATGAAACCAGATGTTAATGGTGAAGGCGGCAACCGATTGAGCCGGAGTATCATCAAATAGTGACCTGAATTGATACCCGAACACATTCTAAGCAAATACACCTCAACAAAGCATAAAACGCTTAGAGCAGAACCCTTCGAACGACACGCTAAGGGGTTATAATCTCTTTCGGCAAAAACAAACAACAACCCCAAATCATGCCGAGAACAATCTTAACTGACTCAAGATGGGAACTGCTACTAAAAGCAATGAAAAGTACAGGGCGTATCTATGATAAGTCTGAACACAGAATGACCTTTGAAGGAATACTTTATCGAATGAGGACGGGTATTCCTTGGCGAGACTTACCGTCCTAGTTTAGGGAATGGAGCACCGTCTACAGGCGCTTTAATCTTTGGTCAAAGAAAGGGATTTTAAATCATCTTTTCAATCAGTTATCGCAGATGGCTGACTTTGAATGGGTCTTCCTTGATGGCTCAATAGTCAGAGCACATCAACACAGTACGGTAGCGGCGAGCAGCGTGACCGAGCAAATAGGCAAAAGTCGAGGCGGTAATACAACCAAAATTCATCTGGCTGTAGACAGCGGCGGTTTACCTATCTGCTTTGACTTATCCGAAGGACAGCGAAATGACATTGTTCATGTGGAAAGCCTTGTCGAACAGCTGGAAGAAATAAACACTGTCATCTGCGATAAAGGTTATGACAGTAAAGCTTTTCGAGACTTTGTACGACGCAAAGGAGGGAAAACTGTCATCGCTAAGCGTAATTGCGGGCAAGACATCAGCAAAGATACGATGGATTGGTGCCTATATAAGTATCGGCATTTAATCGAGAATGCCTTTGCCAGGATTAAGCATTATCTTGCCATTTCAAGTAGATATGAAAAATTGGAAAGGAATTATGCCAACATGGTATCGCTGGCATTCATGCTTATGTGGTTACCAATGTATTGCTGATTAAAAAATGAGCACTAAAGATCAACAGCCCCTAGGGCGAGTTGACTAACGTCGTGCTCATTGTTGTTCCTTTTTGAAGGAGATGGCTACACCTTCAGCGGAACGTCGCGATCACAATGCCAGTCAATCTCGCTGAATCCTGCCTCTTCGCGCTGTTTGGGTATATCAATTGCTCTAGGAAAAATGTCGTCACCTACGCCACCATCTGTGGTGCAGTTTTGACGGAAGAACTGACTTTCCGAATGACAGTATCGCTGGGAGTCTTCACTTTGATTGTCGATAAAGTTGGGGCAAAAGGTTGCTGTCATTCACATGCTGCGGGATACTCGAAACTTCGTCTGTCTTTCAGGAATTTCATGAAATGAATAGAAACGTCTGGTTGTTAGCACTTTGTCAGGCCCTACTAATGAGCGGCAATATTGTGCTGATTTCTGTGAATGGGTTGATAGGCCAGCAACTCTCACCCAGCGATACTTGGGTGACGCTGCCTGTTTCTACTCAATTTGTTGGATTGATGATGGCGACGATTCCTGCGTCTCTCATCATGGCGAAAATCGGGCGAAAGAACGGTTTCCGGCTCGGTAATATTATAGGCATTTTTGGGGCACTACTCTGTGTGTATGCTTTGCAGCAAGGGGCCTTTTGGCTATTTTGCTTTAGCACCTTGTTGTTGGGTATCGGCATAGGGTTTGGCACGCTATACCGTTTTGCGGCGATAGAAGTCAGTGAACCGGAATGCCGTGACAAGGCAATTTCGCTTTCCATGGCCGGTGGCGTATTGGCTGCTGTTCTGGGGCCTAACCTTGCTATTGCCAGCCAACATTGGCTGCTTGGCACCCACTTCAGTGGCGCCTTTATCGGTATTACCGTCCTTTATATCCTCTCGCTTCTGGTTCTGAATTTCATCGCCTTACCTGCAGCTATACCTCCGCAGGACCAAGCCGCACAAAGTCCGGTAGGGCAAATTCTGAAGGCTCCGGGTTATCTTGTGGCCGTTTTTGCCGCCGTTGTCGCATATGCGGTAATGAACCTTCTGATGACAGTCACACCGATTGCCATGCACAAACACGGCTTCCACTTCGAACAGGCCGCATTGGTGATTGAGTGGCATGTACTGGGCATGTTTGTGCCTTCGTTTTTTACTGGCAACATCATTGGAAAGATTGGCGCGCGCATGACGATTCTCCTGGGGAGCCTGTTTTTTGTCGGCTGTATTCTCGTGAATCTCAACGGTGTTTCTGAATGGCACTTCCGTATTGCGCTGGTGCTGCTGGGTGTAGGCTGGAACTTTATGTTCATCGGTGCAACCAGTCAGCTCACCCAGACCTACCTACCACAGGATAAGCCGCGTTCCCAAGCAATCAACGAATTTGCCGTGTTTGGCAGCGTTACCCTGACAGCGCTGATGGCGGGTAACCTTGAAGTGACTTTGGGTTGGCAGACCTTGAATTTAGTGATGCTACCATTTGTTTGTGCGGTTCCGTTTATTTATCTGTTGTTTACACGAACACCCAAAAAAGTGGAGGCTTAGACACTGCCTTTTACTCAGTTTTTCGGGTTCAGAAAACCCTCTTTAAGCTCCTTTCGACTGCTATCTTTAGTAAATCACCGTTGAGGAGTGAGTGATATGGAACTGGAAAATGAGCGTGGTGAAACCATGCATCTTGCCGACGACCTAACGCTTAAAGAAATGGTTGATATGGGGCTTCTGGTGGTGTTATCAGATGCCAGTGATGAAGCTGACGATTGCTGGATTCCAACCGATCCACTCGAATAGCCTGAAAGACGTTGAAAAGCCCTTCAAGGGCTTTTTTATTGCTTGGAATTTCGACTGCGAATTAATCGCGGTGTGATCCTGCATGAAACATCTTCGTTTTCCTTTGGGGGAAAACGCATTACAATCTGCGCGTCGTATATGTGCCACAAAAGTGTTCAAAAAGGATGTCTCATGAAACTGTTTGTGTTTGACCACTGCCCGTTTTGCGTAAAAGCGATGATGGTTGCAGGCTTAAAGAAGATGGATCTGGAGCTTGTCTACCTACAAAACCACGACGTGGATGCACGTATTGAAAAAGTCGGAGTGAATCTGGTTCCGATCCTTCAAAAAGATGATGGCAGCTACATGGCGGAGAGTTTAGATATCGCCGCTTACCTTGACAATCTTGATGGTACACCTGCGTTTGCGGAAGGTACCTTGGATGAACGCATCACGGCTTGGATGAACATTGCAGGACAGTTTGGCTCCCGTCTAATTTATCCGCGTTGGATGATGATCGAATTGCCTGAATTCCAGAGTGAAGAGGCCAAATCTTGGTTCACGAAAAACAAATCAGCCATGATCAAGATGTCTTTCGATGAAGCGTTTGCTAGCAGTGAAGAGTACATCGCCAAGCTGAATGTTGAACTGTTGAAACTGGATTGGTTAGTACCGCCTTCACAGCGTAACAATATGCTGACCTATGACGACATTAATATCTTCCCATTCCTGCGTAACTACACGCTAACGAAAGGTCTGCGCTATCCAGGGAATGTCCGCCAGTACCTTGACGAAGTTTCTAACCTAACTGGGGTTGCGCTTTTTGACAGGGTGGCGATCGGGAGTCCTGTTGTAACAGCTTAGATAGCAGAATTGAGAATAAAGGGCGAAATATCGCCCCTTATTTTTCACCTTTCCCCACCCATTCAGAAGTCTCTGTAAAGATCTCCTTGCGTATCAATCAACTAATTCAGTATCAAGTCGGTTTGAGTTGTAGCGATTGATAATTTCGTGACACACCATCGGTTAAATAGTCTGTATCGAGTCAAAACCATATGTTAAGTATTTCCTATCCTCAGCGAAAGGAAAATACAGATGAAAAGAATCAGTTTGGCAAGGTTGAGCAAAGCAGCACTAGCATTTTTGTGGTTGCTTTCGTTGAATGTCATGGCATCGGATGATCTCCGGCAATTAGGTTTAAGTGTATTTGGTGTTATGCCGCATTCAATGCCTGGCAGTGAGAAAGACTCGCCAGAGCAGATTGAACTGGGTAAAAACCTTTACTTTGAAACCGCGCTCTCTGGCAATGGAAGTCAGTCGTGTAATAGTTGCCATGATTTAGACAAATCGGGTTCTGGCACAGAGCCGTTATCGATCTCCGTGGGGGCATTGGGAAAACTGGGTACCCGAAATAGCCTTACTACGTGGAATGCAGGCTTCCAATTTGTACAATTTTGGGATGGCAGAGCGAAAACACTGAGTGAGCAAGCGAAAAGCCCCATCCTCAATCCACTTGAAATGGCGATGTCTTCTGAGGAAGAGGCAGTGGTTCGGCTGAAAGAGAAAGGCTACAAACCCCAGTTTGATAAAGCTTTCCCCCATGATGAGAATACTCTGTCGTTCAACAATATCACTCAAGCCTTGGCGGCGTTCCAACGAACACTGGTAACACAAGACAGATTTGATGATTGGCTGATGGGTGACGATAACGCACTCTCAGAGCAGGAGGTAAGGGGGATGAAGCGGTTTGTTACAGCTGGGTGTCATGCTTGTCACAATGGCCCTTTGATGGGAGGCCAACTCTTCATGAAAATGGGCTTGGTGAACCCTTATCCCAATAAAGTCGATAAGGGCAGAGCATCGGTTACGGGAAACAGCGCAGATAATTTCATCTTCAAAGTTCCCACCATGCGAAATGTCGGCAAGACTTCACCTTACTTCCATGATGGCGCAGTATTTTCGTTGGAACAGGCTGTGCGCGATACGGCGTGGCATCAACTGGGTGTCAAACTCAATGAGCAGGATGTTGAAGACATGACGGCATTTCTGCAATCGCTCGACAATAAAAAGAAAATCGAATTCTCGAACCACGAATGACAGGGAAGGACGATGCAAAAAATGTATCCCATTAACAAGGTCTTTACCGGAAAAGTGAAAAGTCAGTTTGGCATGATGACCGCCATGGGAAAGCAGCCGGTCGAAGGGGAGATATTCCTATCCGCACTGGGGCTTCAAGGAGATGAGTGCGAGTCTGATAAACACCATGGAGGTGTTGAAAGGGCGCTGCATCAGTATCCCTCTGAGCACTATGACTTTTGGCACGTGAAGTTCGGCAACACGGCTGACTGGCAGCCAGCAGGAATGGGTGAAAACATCAGCACCGAAGGTATGACAGAAAACGATGTCTGCGTTGGCGATAAATACCAGTGGGGTAACGCGGTGATTCAGGTGAGTCAGCCCCGTTCGCCATGTTACAAGCTCAACAAGCGTTGGGGTGTAGAGACGTTTTCAGAGGTGATGCAGGAAACGGCCAAATGTGGCTGGTTGTATCGTGTGATCACGCCGGGGTTTGTCAGTGCTGCGGAGCCACTGATTTTGATTGAGCGCACTGAAAACGCTTTGACCATCAAACAAACCTGCGATTATTACTTTGGTGATCCATTGAACCCTGAAGGGCTTAGATTAATTGCAGCGCAGGAAGGGCTATCAGCAAGTTGGACTCGTACCGTCAACAAGCGTATCGAAACGCAGCAGGTAGAAAACTGGACGCCAAGGCTGAAAGGGATCTTCGCCTGAACAAAAAGCCGCGAGCAATCTCGCGGCTTTTTGGGGAGGATTTACCTCCTACAGGTACATCTTCGCCAGCTCGGAAGGCTCGACTTCTTTGCCTTCCAGCTCTGCATTCCAGTTGGTACCAACTAGCACACCGTCTTCATCCAGCGTGATAAGCCAGTCTTCAACGAACACATCCAGTGGGATTTCAGTGATTTCGAAATCAGCCCACTCATCGACGTTGTGTTGCGCAGCGTCTTCTTTTGAAGACCAGAATGGCATCACTTCGCTTTCTTCGAATTCGCTCGAGTCACAAGCCAGCCAGCCTTCCTCTTCGTTTTTCAGGCCCCAAACCACGTTGGTGCGCTTGGTTTCTTCAACGAACAACATCAGATTTGCCTGAACGTCTGCAGTTAGTTTGCTCATTTTTCAATTCTCATGGGAAATTTCGCCGTTAGAGTAACACTTTCATTACAAAGGTGCTTTATTCCTGTGTCGTTAATTCAGGAAATCACTGAAGGGCATAGGTTTGCTGGCCAATAATTCTGCGAATTGGCCCAGCCCTTCTTCAAACCGATCTCTTGAGCTGATAGACATCAGCGACAGTCGGACACAATTTGGTGTGTCACCGACTGAAAAATACCCGCCGTGACTAACAAGAATCGCGCGCTTTTTCGCTTCTTCTACCAATCTGTCTACTCGCCAGTGTTCCGGCAACTTCAACCAGATATGAAAACCCGACGCTGTTTCGTAGAAGTCTTTGAGGATATCTGATGCCAGGGTTTGGCGATGCTCTGCCTCACGAAGTTGTGCATTGGCCAGTTCAAAGGCGGTGCCTTGTTCAATCAGGTCTGTCGCAGCGGCGAAATTAATGGGAGAAGCCAGCCAGATGTTCGCGCGGATATGAGCTGCCAGAACAGGCAGCAAGGCATCCGGTGCTTTGACATAGCCGCAGCGCATCGCCGGACTGACAGCTTTCGACAAACTGGTGATATAGATGCTTTGCTGCGGCAGCAGGTCAGAAATAGCTGGGATAGGAGCATTGTTCAAGAAGGCATAGATGTCATCTTCGACCAGATAGGCTGAAGAGGCTTTGATGACGTCGGCGATTGCCTGACGTCTTGAAACAGACATAGTGATGCCAGTCGGGTTTTGGTGCGAAGGGATGCAGATAACCAGCTTCGGAGAGTGCTGCTTGATCACCTTCTTTAAATGTTTGGGACAGAGGCCATCATCATCAAGATTAACCCCGACAACCTCTCGGCCAGCGAGGTTGGCAATCGCTAGAATGCCAGGATATGTCAGCGCTTCGACCGCGATGGTGTCCCCAGGCTCTGTGAGGGTTTCAACTAAGAGCGACAATGCGTGCTGCGCACCGTTTGTCAGCATTACATTCTCGGAGCTTGCAGATTGAAGGCCATGTTTCTGTAACCAGATTGCTCCGGCCGCCCGGTGGGCAGAATGGCCTGAGTCATCGGCATACGCGAGTAACGTTGGTGAAAGGGTTTCAGCTGCCCGAGAATATGCCTGGGTAAGAGCATTGAGGTTTAAACCTAAACAGGGCTGGAGAATAGAAAAGTTAAAATCTAATTCCTGATGTTGAGGTTGGATAACCTGACTAAGAGCAGACTTATCCCGAACGAAGGTGCCACGCCCAACAAATGACTCAACGCGTCCTAACTCCGCCAGTAGCTTATAGGCTTTTGAAACGGTGGCTGGCGTGGTGCAAAGTTCATGGGCCAATTCCCTGTGAGGCGGTAGTTTGGCCCCCGCAGTGTAAATACCTTGCTCGATTCGAGAGGTTATCTGATTGGCAATGTCTTTGAATTTGGTTTCACTCAAAAAGGTCTTCCCTGTGTCTGCTCGCGGCATGAACTAGATTATGACCAAAGGTGCGAATAATTGAAATAACTTAATTATGTCATCATTTAAAATTGACATATGTCAATTGATGCAATTATAGTCGCTCAAGAAATGGTTAAACAACCTCCATTACGGACATCAACGAATACCAAAAGGAGAAGTCATCATGGCTCAGGAAAAAGTCGCATTTATCGGTCTCGGCGTTATGGGCTATCCAATGGCTGGTCACCTCAAAAACGCGGGGTTTAACACCACCGTATACAACCGTACCACTGCAAAAGCTCAAGCCTGGGCAGATGAATACAAAGGTGACTTTGCCGTTACGCCACGTGAGGCGTCACAAGACTGTGATGTGGTATTTGTGTGTGTTGGCAATGATGATGATGTCCGCAGCGTGATTTATGGCGATGATGGCGTACTGGCCAGTATGAAAGCAGGGAGTGTGCTGGTGGATCACACCACTACATCTGCAACATTGGCCGAAGAGCTCGCCGAAGCATGCAAGGAGAAAAGTGTTCACTTTATTGATGCGCCAGTATCAGGCGGTCAGGCAGGCGCGGAAAACGGGGTATTAACCGTGATGTGTGGCGGCGATCAGACAGTCTTTGACGAGGTGAAGCCTGTGATTGATGCTTACGCCAAGCAAGCCGTTTTGATGGGTAAAAATGGTCAGGGTCAGCGCTGTAAAATGGCGAACCAAATCTGTATCACAGGTATCTTGCAGGGCTTAAGTGAAGCGTTAATTCTGGCGCAAGCCTCAGGTCTGGATATTGAACAAATGGTCAATGTGCTTAAGCATGGCGCGGCGGGTTCGTGGCAGATGGAAAACCGCGCTGTCACCATGGCGCAGGACAAATTCGATTTTGGATTTGCTATCGACTGGATGCGCAAAGACTTGGGGATATGCTTGGATGAGGCCACTGGCAAGGGTATTGAATTACCACTCACCAAAGAGGTGGATGAAAAATACGCCAGCCTTCAAGCGCAAGGGCTTGGAAGAATGGATACTTCCGTTCTTATCAAGGCTCAGTGATAGGTTAAGCCCTCGAACAGCCAGTAAATAAGAGCAGCCAAGCTGCTCTTTTTTTATTTACAGAGTTAAGAACAGGGCCCTAAATCCTTCCAAACCCCCCAGTTGCCTGTGTTACCAGGTTCTTCATTTTGGGTCCACCATTTTGCTTCATACGCACTGCCTTTATGGGAAACGCGATCTCCACTGCTGTAAACCGTACCTGACTGCCAGACGGGATAGCACTCTGGTGTCGGATTATCATTGGAAACCACGATCGTGGTGACTTTCTCGTCTGTTACTCCCTTGGTGTCAGCCACAATAAGCTTCACTTCATAGCTACCTTGCTGTTGGTAAGTATGCGTCGGGCTTTTTTCTGATGACTCGGTGCCGTCCCCAAACTGCCATGTGTGGCTAACAATGCCTCTATCATCGGTTGATGTACTCTGGAAGCTAACGGTGAGCCCTGAAGCGGAGAAGTTGAAATCCGCAACAGGAGGAAGGTTATCTTCCGGTGATGTATGGCAGTCTCCGTTTACAGACCAGACTTGGGGGTAGAGGTCGGGTTGTGCGCCAGTTGACCACCAAATCGCCTTGTATGTTTTGCCCTGAAAACTCACATTATCACCAGAAGAATAGCTTTTGTTGGGATCCCAGGTAGCAACTGAACATGAACTGTCTGAATCAGACACTGTTACCGTATTAACTGCAACGTCACTGTTCCCCTTGCTATCAGCGACTGTCAACGATACGGAATACGTCCCACTTGTCGCATAAGTGTGTGACGGACTCTGCTGAGAAGAAGAGCGGCCATCACCGAAATCCCATTGATATGAAGCAATTGGGCCTGTCGACAGGTTGCTGAATACTGCGGTTAGTGCATTGGTTTTATGTGAGAAAGAAGCATCAACAACAGGAGAAACGTCTTTGCAGTGCTCACCCGTTTTACTGCCAGCAGCGACCCCCACTTGTTGGAAGGCGTCAACGACATCATCGACACAGTACCCCAAGTCGCTGGCGGCATTGAAAACGCCTGACGCAGCATGGTCAAACGTTGATCTTGCTTGCCAGTAAAGTTGGTTGGCGCGAAGGAAGATATCAAAACCCTTGCGGATATCCCAGTTCGACTTTGTAGCCAAGAGATAGAAGGCTTTGTTAAATACTCCAGAGCTGTGGTGTACATCTATCCCTGAATAGTAGTCTTTAGCATGGCCAATGGACTTTCCATCCAGTGGGGGATTGTCCATATGGCGCATGGCACCACTGCCTTTTTTGATGCGATCGCCAATTTTCCAGTTGTAGCTTCCTTCGAGGTAATAAATTGCTGCAGCACCGGCAATATCGGAAAACGCCTCGTTGATGCCACCGGACTGATTTTTGTATTCCAAATCGGAGTTCTGCTGAGTGACACCATGACTGACTTCATGAGAAACAACATCCAAAGAAACGAGAGGATAAAAATAGGATTGACCGTCTCCGAATGTCATTTGTTGGCCGTCCCAGAAGGCATTTTCGTAATTGCGGTCGTAGTGAACGCGCATACGCAGTTTCTGGCGTAAGGGAGCGATGCCGTACCACTCCTTATACATGTTAAAAACAATTTGTCCGAAGGCATGAGCGTCATTTAGCGGGGAGTAGGCGCCGTTGACCTCTCGTTCACTGTTTTCGAAGCAGTTAAAACTATGGACAGTGCCTCCACTTTTTTGATGTCTCATATCCAGGGTTTCGACGTTTTGGCTGTCCAGATAACATGTGCTTCCGGACTGTTTAACGTCAAACGCAGGATAGTCGGTACCAAAGTGATAGCGGCCGGTTTTTTGATTTCCTCCCTGCCCTGTGCCTTGCGCATGGTTTAGACCTTCCCAGCTGTCTAAAACTTTACCGGACAGTGCGTCAATAAAGCCAATGGGGCGTGTTGGCTTATCGCTGTAAACAACATAGGAGACCTTCCATGCCAGGTGGGCGGTATCATTTTCGTCCAACCAAACCATGAGCTGCTTTTCGGGATGTTGTATCTGGTATAGCTCGTGTCCTTTCAGTGCAAGTAAAGTTGACAGTGCTTCATTATCGCTAATTGAAGGTGTTGTTGTCGGCAGGTCTTGTTCGATACCAGTGATAGCGGTCCCAACAAAGCCACTAACGCGTCCCAGTTGACCCTTGTTTGCTACAAAGCTCTCTCCATAAATGGGAAGGCCTTGATAGGTTTGACTGATTCTTACCACCTCGTTACCACTAAGGTCTCTTCCTGAAAAGCCCTCTATGTAGGACTGACCTTCCAGCAATGCTTCAATCTGATTGTCGGCTTTGGCAAAGCTTGAAAGTTCGAGATTAATCCGTTGTGCAGCAACAGAGGGTAGCGAAGTTACTGCGAGCGCGACACCAAGAGATAGCATATGAAATTTCGGTTTCATTTATTTGTTCACCAATGTGTATTTATGGGTTAGAGGTAACAGCGATAAATACCTACGTGTTTTCAGCTAGGTTAAAACAGCTGACTTTTATCAATGAGTGTTTGATGGAAAATTGGCAACTATTCGGCTTGCGAATTTTTATTTAAATTTAATAGTGAAGGTAAAATGATGAACAAGTTGATATTTAAATGCTTACTCGTTAGCTTGTTACGAAATTAATGAGATGTAACTCGTAAAAAGAAGTGGGTTTGATTGTTGGTCGGTGTTCTTCTCATCTGTTGTGTAACGAAATTGTTGCGCGTATTGTTTTGTGGGACTGTGTGACTGCGACTGTTTGGTTTGTGTGTCATCTTAATGCATTGAAAAATATAGGATATAGATCGTGTTGCTGTTTGTTTAATGAATATTCACCTAACGATAGGGCAGGAAAGAATATCTTACATTTCCAACTGTTGATGTATAAAAATTATGTCGTTAAAAAAACGGCTGATATTTGCGGTTTTCAAGATGTTATGCCAAAGCCCATTTAAGTTGTTTTGATATAAGTGGTGACTAAAAATTCGCTGCTAATATTTAAATGTAAAAAGCCGGAGATAACTCCGGCCTAAATAGCTGTTCCTAATAGTAGATCTCAAAGATAAGAGAAACTCAGTCCGCTTTGTGCGATCTGATCAATCGCCAAACCGAAACATACCGACAAAAGGACTGAGTGATGGCCATCATAGCACCGATACCTCGTGGCGAACGTCGTAGGATGAAAAAAGCGATACAGACTACCAAGGACAAGGATTATGCCCGCAGACTTATTGCTCTCATGCAACTCCACGAAGGCAAAACGATTGTCGATGTCTGCCGTATTATCAGTGCAGCCCGCTCCTCAGTGGGTAGGTGGATTGACTGGTTTACTCAAGGTGGTATGGATGCCCTGCACGCTTTGCCTGTTGGCAGACCGCCAACGCTTCCCGTTAGCGAAATGTGTGCGATGCTGACTATTCTGGTTCAGTTTTCCCCGCAGGATTTCGGTTATCAGCGAAGCCGCTGGAGTACAGAGCTTTTAACGATGCAGCTCAATGATGTATTCCAAAGTACAGTGGCGGCTTCTACGGTCAGGCGTTGGTTACCGAAAATCGGGATCGTCTGGCGTAGGGCGGCACCTACCCTCAATATTCGAGACCCTGACAAGGAAGAAAAGCTCGCTCAGATAAGTGAGGCGCTGGACAAATGCAGTGTTGACCATCCGGTGTTTTATGAAGACGAAGTTGATATCGACCTTAACCCCAAAATTGGGGCTGACTGGACGGTAAAAGGCCAGCAGAAAAAAGTGGTCACACCGGGACAGAACTGCA
>NZ_FIZY01000040.1 GCF_900060185.1 Grimontia marina
CTAAAGGGTTGTTGGAGACGACGACGTAGATAGGTCAGGTGTGTAAGCGCTGCGAGGCGTTGAGCTAACTGATACTAATTGCCCGTGAGGCTTAACCATACAACACCCAAGGGGTTTTGACGGACTCGGATAGAACATTGAATGTGTAGAGAACATAGAAACAGCTTTCCAAGATTACTTTTGCCTTCAGTTTTTTGAAAAACTGAAAGTAAAAAAAGAATTTGCTTGGCGACCATAGCGTTATGGACCCACCTGACTCCATGCCGAACTCAGTAGTGAAACGTAACAGCGCCGATGGTAGTGTGGGGTCTCCCCATGTGAGAGTAGGACATCGCCAGGCTTCCAATTTAAGTGTGGAGCGGTAGTTCAGTTGGTTAGAATACCGGCCTGTCACGCCGGGGGTCGCGGGTTCGAGTCCCGTCCGCTCCGCCACTTCTTAAAGAAACCTCAGCAGAAATGCTGAGGTTTTTTGCTATCTGCGACCCGAAAAAGTGCTTTGCACTTTTGCCTCACTTGCCATGCAAAACTAGGCATCCCTACTATCTGCCAACTCCTAATGAGCATCTGTATTAAAGGCTCTTGCTTAGAAGGTGATGCCGACACGTGCGATGATCCCTGCGACCATCGCCAAATACATTAAAAAACCTAAGCCATTACCTACCCATATCGTTGGGTTCTTGTGGTAAAGCCCATAAATGGTCCAAAGCATGGCAATAAAAGAATAGAGCACCCAGGTTGTCAGGGATAACCCTGCGGCGTGCTCACTGTGTGAGAAGTAGAGCTTATAGATTTGAGGCAACGTTGCCAGAGGGCTGACCAAGCCCATTACGAGCATCAAAGGTTCCAGCGCTTTTCCTATCTTTTCAATCATGCTCATCGTTCACCTCACTTGTGTTGATTCCTAGTGAGGGTAGTCAGGAGATATGGCTGTTGCTGCTCTTCGCGATACCGATGCTGAGACAGTATCGCAACTAGATCGTTTTCCCTTCTGCTACGTCCCATAGCGCCTTAATAAGCGGGTTATCTATCTGTGAGCGAAGGCAGCACACTCCCAGCTCGAATGGCTTGATGGGGGCTAGCTTGAGCTTTTCGATTTTATCCCTGACAGGACTGTTATTGATTACCACATCCGGCGCAATTCCCACACCGCATCCAAGCGCTACCATGCTCACGATGGCTTCATGGCCGGAAACCTGCGCGTAGATATTGGGTTTGATTTTCATCTTTTTAAACCAGGTATTCGCGCGCTCTCTGGCAGTTCCTGCTTCCGGTACGATAAAAGGAATAGAAGACCAATCCGGATCTTCGCTTTGCAGGGTATCGGCGAAACTGCTGACACCAGCAGGTGCGATAACAGATAGCGGAATATCGTTGATAGGCTCGAATGAAACCTTTGAGGGGAGCTGTTCAGGCAAAGCGGATATTGCAATGTCTGCATCATCAGAGAGCACTTTATCTATCGCCTGTGCGGGGTCTCCGGTAGATACCTTAAGCTCAATAAGTGGGTGTCTTAAGCGAAACTCTGATAACAGCTCTGGTAGATGGCTGTAACTTGCGGTGACTGAACAGAAGAGCCTTATCTCGCCCACCAGTTCATTACCCGAGGTATTAAACTGACTCTGGTATTGTTGCCATTCAGACAGAATTCTCATCGCGACAGGCAATAGCTTTTTCCCCGCCAGTGTCAGCTCTACGCTTCGGTTATCCCTCAGAAAAAGCTGTTGTTCAGCTTCTTGCTCAAGCTTCTGTATTTGGCGGCTCAGCGCTGAGGGACTGATGTGCATTGCAGCGGCTGTTTTAGAGAAACTTTTACTGTCACATAGGTGTATGAACAGCTGAAGATGTTTGATGTTCATCGCTTAACTTCCATGTTGCAAAAAATGCAATTACATGTTGTGAATATATCACTTTAAGCAACTAATTACCTGATCTATGATGGGGGCAATTCGATGCAACAGATTGTCATGTTCGCATCGCCAAAGGACAAAATTTCTTCATGGAGTATTCGACATGTCTAACTATTTCAATACCTTGAACTTGCGTGAGCAATTAGCTCAGCTGGGTGTTTGCCGTTTTATGGATAAAGCGGAATTCGCCAATGAAGCGGATTACCTGAAAGGCAAGAAGGTTGTTATCGTGGGTTGTGGTGCACAGGGCCTGAACCAGGGTCTTAACATGCGCGACTCGGGTCTGGACGTGTCTTACGCTCTGCGTCAGGCAGCGATTGACGAGCAACGCCAATCTTACAAAAACGCAAAAGAAAACGGCTTCAACGTAGATAACTACGAAAACCTGATCCCTCAGGCTGATCTGGTCGTTAACCTGACTCCAGACAAACAACACACTGCAGTTGTTAACGCTGTGATGCCTCTGATGAAAGAAGGCGCTGCGCTGGGCTACTCACACGGTTTCAATATCGTTGAAGAAGGTATGCAGGTTCGTAGCGACCTGACGGTTGTGATGGTTGCACCTAAGTGCCCAGGTACTGAAGTACGTGAAGAGTACAAGCGTGGCTTCGGTGTTCCAACACTGATGGCAGTTCACCCAGAGAACGATCCAAAAGGCGAAGGCCACGAGATTGCAAAAGCATGGGCAGCTGCAACTGGCGGTCACCGCGCAGGCGTTTTGGAGTCTTCTTTCGTTGCGGAAGTAAAATCTGACCTGATGGGTGAGCAAACTATTCTGTGTGGCATGCTGCAGGCAGGCTCTATCGTTTGTTACGAGAAGATGATTGCTGACGGCATCGATGCGGGTTACGCGGGTAAACTGCTGCAGTTTGGTTGGGAAACTATCACTGAAGCACTGAAGTTTGGCGGCATCACTCATATGATGGATCGCCTCTCTAACCCAGCAAAAGTAAAAGCATTCGAACTGTCTGAAGACCTGAAAGACCTGATGCGCCCGCTGTACAACAAGCACATGGATGACATCATCTCAGGTCACTTCTCATCAACCATGATGGCTGACTGGGCGAACGATGACGTGAACCTGCTGGGCTGGCGTGCAGAAACTGCTGAAACGGCATTTGAAAATTACCCAGAAACTGACGTGAAGATTTCTGAACAAGAGTACTTCGACAACGGCATCCTGATGGTTGCGATGGTTCGTGCGGGTGTTGAGCTGGCGTTTGAAGCAATGACTGCATCTGGCATCATCGAAGAGTCTGCATACTACGAGTCACTGCACGAGCTGCCACTGATCGCAAACACCATCGCACGTAAGCGTCTGTACGAAATGAACGTGGTTATCTCTGACACTGCAGAATATGGTAACTACCTGTTTGCTAACGTTGCAACGCCACTTCTGCGTGAGAAGTTCATGCCGCTGGTTGGTACTGACGTGATTGGTAAAGGCCTGGGTGAAACTGGCAACCACGTTGACAACCAAACGCTGATCGACGTGAACGAAGCACTGCGCAACCACCCAGTAGAGTGGATTGGCCAGGAGCTGCGTGGCTACATGACTGACATGAAGCGTATTGCAGTGGGTGACTAATCACTGCAATAGATAAATACGAAAAACCCGGCAATAGCCGGGTTTTTTTATGTCTTTCGTTTTGCGCTTAAGCGTCAGACTTCTCGTTAAGCTTCTGCTCAAATTCAGCCAGCTTCTGTTCCATTTCAGTCAGCTTTTGGCGAGTACGAAGCAAAACCTGCGTCTGAACATCAAACTCTTCGCGACTGACAACATCCAGTTTAGCCAGCTGTGATTGGATCACCTCACGAACCTTCTGCTCAACATCATTACCCAGATCTTTTACCGGCTTCGGCATAGATTCATGGATTTGCTTTGCAATTTGCTCCAACTTTTTTGGGTCGAACATGCGTTACTCCTTATTTTGATGCCGTTATTCTAAGCAACACCTGACCTTTTGTCGAAAGTGTCGTATCGCAAAAGGCTACTACTCATTACGCTGAAAAAAGAAAAGGGTCTCAATCGAGACCCTTTGTCATATTGGAAGAATATCAGTGCGCGGGTTTTTCCTGCGCTGAAACATCCAAATCTTCTTCAAACTCTGGCAGTGGTTCGTGCTTGCTCGCCAGATAGGTGTAGATCACCGGCAGTACAAACAGGGTGAACAGAGTACCAATTGCCAGACCGGCAACGATAACGATACCGATACTGAAACGTTGCGCGGCACCTGCACCAGTTGCATACATCAGCGGGATAAGACCTGCGATCATCGCTGCTGTGGTCATCAGGATTGGACGCAGACGCACTTTCGCCGCTTCCATGACGGCTTCCATCTTGTTCATGCCGCGATGAAGTTGCTCTTCTTTTGCCACCTCACAGATAAGGATGCCGTGCTTAGTGATAAGGCCGATCAGCGTGATGAGACCTACCTGAGAGTAGATGTTCATTGATGCTGCGCCCCAAGCGAGGGCAATCAACGCGCCACAGATAGCCAGTGGTACAGAGACCAGAATTACCAGTGGATCACGCAGCGATTCGAACTGAATAGCCAGAACCAGGAAGATCACCGCCAGTGCGAGCATAAAGGTGCCTACAAGCGCGCTACCTTCCGTCACGAACTGGCGGGCTTCGCCGAGGTAATCGTGCTGATAACCGCGAGGAAGTTTCTCAGCTGCGATATTCTCAAACCAGTTGATGGCATCGCCCATCGCAACACCAGGTGCAGCAACCGCACCTATGGTTGCAGAGTTCAGCTGGTTGAAGTGAGGCAGGGCGCGAGGTTCGGCTACTACATCAATGGTGATCAGTGAGCTCAACGGCACAGCCTCACCGTTCGCAGAGCGTACGTAGTAACCTTTTATGGACTCTGGGTTCAGGCGGTACTTGCGCTCCACCTGCGGGATAACCTCATAGGAACGGCCATCCAGATCGATACGGTTCACATAACCGTCAGCCATCATGGTGCCTAAGGTAATACCGATATCCTGCATGGTCACACCGTATGCGCCAGCTTTGTCTTTGTCGATGTTGATTTTCATCGTCGCCGAATCGAAGTTCAAATCCATGTCAGAGTAAACAAACATAGAGTTGCTCTTCACCTCAGACAGTACGTCTGACGCCACCTGGAACAGGCTCTCGAAGTTGCTTGGTGTGGTGATGACGAACTGGATAGGCAGACCGGAAGACGCACCTGGAAGCTCTGGCATCTGAAAGGCAGTCACCGCCATACCCGGGATGTCTTTCACTTCCTCAGTCATACGCTTCACGATGTCTGCCTGGCTGGCTTCACGTTCACTCCAAGGTACCAAAGAGGCGATACCAAATGCCTGATTGGACTTTGGCACACCAGAGAATACCTGCGAGAAGGCCACTTCTGGCTGATCAGCCAGTTTCTGGTTAACTTCCGCCATGGTGTTCTGGATGTAATCTAAGTTTGCTGTCGATGGCGCTGTACCCATCATCACCAGCACGCCTTTATCTTCCGCCGGTGCAAGTTCACTAGGAATGAACTTGAACAGCAGTGGCAAGCTGACAAACACGATCACGGCGAAGGTGATGATGACAGGGCGTACCTTCATCACGCCGCCCAGCATACGTGCATAGCCTTCAGTCATGCGATCAAGAAAGTGATGTACTTTCGCTTCGAATTTGCTTGGTTGCGCATTGGCTTTTAGCATCTTCGAACACATCATCGGCGACAGGGTCAGCGCGATAATACCGGAGACAAATACCGCACCAGCCAGCGTCAGGGCGAACTCTTTGAACAGCGAGCCAGTAATTCCCCCCATCAATGCGATAGGTGCGTACACCGCTGCCAGCGTCAGTGTCATCGAAATGACGGGCACGGCAATTTCGCGGGTACCGATGATGGCGGCGCGGAATGGGGACTCCCCGAGCTTAATGTGACGGTCGACGTTCTCCAGAACAACGATGGCGTCATCCACCACCAGACCGATAGCGAGTACCATCGCGAGCAGCGTCATCAGGTTCAGTGAGAAACCGAACAGCTCCATCATCATGGCCACACCGATAAGCGATAGCGGGATGGTGATGATCGGGATGAGTACTGCGCGGAATGAGCCCAGGAACAGGGTGATCACCACCAGTACGATAAGTGCTGCTTCGATGATGGTTTTCACCACCTCGTGAATCGATTCGTTGATGGCAACGGTCGAGTCATAAAGCACGTTCATCTTGATGGTGCTTGGCATGTTACGCTCAAGCTCTGGGAGCTTCTCAAGCACATCTGCCGCGATGTTAATCGGGTTGGCGGTTGGTGCGGCGTTAATGGCTGCAACCACGGCTTCAGAACCGTTTGCTGTCGCACGGTAAACGTCATGACTCTTCTCAAGCGACACCTTCGCGATATCGCCAAGACGAATGACCTGACCTTTCTGGGTGGCGACAACCAGGCGTTTCAGTTCCTCGGTGTCAGAAACCTGAGTGTTGGCCGAACCGTTGTACACCATGTAGGTACCGATGGACTGACCGGTCGCAGACTGGAAGTTGTTGGCGTTCAGCACGCCCATCACGTCAGTCGCTGTCAGGTTAAACGCAGCCATTTTCGCCGGATCCAGCCATACACGCAGCGCGTACTTCAGACCACCGTACAAGTCGATACTTGCTACACCGTTTACGGTAAACAGCTGAGGCTTAGTCACACGCTCCAGATAGTCAGTGATCTGGCTGGAATCGAGCTCTTCTGACGTAAAGCCAATGTACATTACCGCGGTGGTAGAACCGGTCGACATCGACACCGACGGGTCTTCTGACTCGCCTGGCAACTGTGCACGTACCGAGTTCACCTTTGCCAGAATGTCAGCAAGCGCCGCATTTGGGTCGGTATTGAGCTTCATGTATGCCGTGATGGTTGAGCTACCCAGCACCGACTCCGAGGTCATGAAATCAATGTTGTCCGCCTGTGCGACGGCCTGCTCAAGTGGCGTAGTAATAAAGCCCTGAATAAGGTCAGCACTCGCACCATAGTAACTGGTAGAGATAGTGACCACCGTATTGGTCATGTCCGGGTATTCCCGCACCTGCATCTTGAACATCGACTGCAGGCCAAGCAGTGCGATCAGAAAACTGATCGACACTGCCAGTACCGGACGCTTGATGAAAATATCAGTGAATTTCATAGCGGCCTCTTACAGTTGTGGCAGCTCTGCCGGTGGATTGAGGGCATCACTTTCCACAACACGTACTTTCGCACCGTTGCTCAGACGCACCTGACCGGAAGTCACGACTTTGTCACCTGGCTCCAGACCTTCCAGCACGTGTGCGATGTGATCTTTACGCTCACCGACTTTCACAACCTGCTGATAGGCTCGGGTTGCGCCGTCTTCCTCACGCAGTACATACACGTTCTCACCGTAGAGGGTGAAGTTGATGGCAGTCTGATCGACAACGATTTGGTCTTCAAACGTTGGCAGAATGATGTTTGCACGGGCAAACATACCTGAGCGCAGTTGGCCGTGGTTGTTTGGAATGTCTGCTTGTACCTGAATCAAACCGCTCTGGAAGTTAACTGCAGGCTCAATCGCACTGATCTTGCCGGTAAATGGCGTATCTGGGTAGGCATCTACAGAGATATCAATTTGCTGGCCCAACTTGATTTTCGCAATGTCGGTTTGTGGCACAGTAAAGCGCAGACGCATGATTGACGTGTCTTCCAGACGCACGATTTCTGTGCCTGGTTGTAAGTATTCACCCAAAAAGACGTTACGCAGACCGACGACACCATCAAAGGGTGCATCAATGGTACGGCGATCAATCGACGCATTTAGACTTTCAACATCAGCTTGCAGTGAGCGGAAATTCGCTTCGGCTTCATCCAGGGCTTCTTTAGAAATTGAGCCTTTACGGAACAGACCTTGGTAGCGCTTGAACTTCGCTTCAGCAGCAGGCAAGCGAGCTTGGGTACTCTTGAGGTTCGCGACTTCTACTTTTGAGTCTAATGCCAGCAAAACATCACCTTGTTTGACGGCCTGACCGGATTCAAAGTTGATGTTTTCAATGACGCCGCTGACTTCTGTGGTCAGGGTAACGCCCTGGTTTGGTTCGATAAAACCAATAGCCTCAATGGTAGGGATCCAATCGACTGAATCCATTTCTACCGCTGTGACCGGGAATTCCGGCTCAGGCATGTTTGCCATGTATTCGGCAATTTTCTGTTGCTTGAACATGTTAAAGCCAATCACGGTGCCGAATAGCAAAACCGCCACGACTAACATGACTACAAACCATTTCTTCATTTAGATTGCTCCGATTATCTATGAAGGCAGATAGCATCCCAGCAAGCGTTGATCGTATCCTCGATTGCTGATTCATCTAGTTCTATGACCCCTCGTACCTGTTTGCGTGCAAGGCAAACAGCTGGCTCGATACCAATGCCAGAAAGCACATAAGTAGAAAGGGGCTTAAAGGTTCCGTCAGCAATTCCTGATTCGAAAAACTGGTGGATAGGACCAAAAGCTTTTAAATCCATCAGGCGTTGCTCACCGTTTCTCTGATAGGGCAGGCTGTCAAATTGTTCCCGATTGATTGCGTTATCGTCTCGGCGAATGGTTAAGTGCCATGCATTTAGCCACAGCGTGACGAATTGTTGCTTTAACGGCTTATCTGCGTCATGGCCTTCCAACATTTTGGTGGCACACTGCTGAACCACATGATTTCGAAGTTGACTCAGTAAGTCGTTTTTATCTGAAAAGTAACGGTAAATGGTGCCTGCTGCGACCCCGGCTTCCTTTGCTACCATCTGCATCGAGAGGCGATCAAAGCCATGCTGGGCCAACAAGCGTTCCGTTGCTTCCAAGATCTGTGTTTTCTTGTCAGACATAACACAGCGCTCCAGTGAATGAACGTTCATTCATTGTATGGATTTTGTTACAGGCTGCCAACTCTTTCCTTTAAATCGACGAAAGATGAAGTGCGCCGTTATTCCGTCTATACCCAAACGACCTGAAGATGCTCTCATTCAGAGGCCATCAATGCGTTCAATTCGAGGCAAATTTCACGAGGAATAGCACTCTATTTCCGTGGAATTTAACAAAGAAGTGGGCGCATTGAGGGCCTCCCTTCGGGCGAGTTGACTGACGCCGTGCTCTTTGTTACTCCTTTTTGATGGAGGTGGCTACACCTGCAAAGGAGCGCCGCGATCACAACGCCAGTCAACCTCGCTGAATCCTGCATCTTCAGGTTGTTTGGGTATACAATGCACCTGCTAAATATCGCGCGAATGAACAGAGGAACCACATGAAACTTAATCCAGCTCAGAATGACGCTGTCCATCATGTCTCCGGGCCCTGCCTGGTGTTAGCTGGTGCGGGTTCCGGTAAAACACGTGTGATCACCAATAAAATTGCTTATCTGGTCCAACAGTGTGGCTACAAGGCACGCCACATTGCGGCGGTGACTTTTACCAATAAAGCGGCGCGGGAAATGAAAGAACGTGTCGGCCAGACGCTGAACCGCCAGGAAGCGCGGGGGCTGATGGTCTCTACCTTCCACACCCTCGGCCTGAATATCATTCGCCGCGAATATAAAAGCTTGGGCCTGAAAGCGGGTTTCTCGTTGTTTGATGATCAAGACCAGATGGCACTTTTAAAAGAGCTGACTGAGGATGAGCTCGACGGCGACAAGGATTTACTGAACCAGCTGCTGCATACTATCTCCAACTGGAAGAATGACATGCTGACGCCGCAGCAGGCGGAATCCGCGGCGATGGGCGAACGCGACCAGTTATTTGCCCATTGCTATGCCATGTACCAAAAGCAGATGAAGGCTTACAACGCGCTGGATTTTGATGATTTGATCTTGATGCCAGTGATCCTGCTGAAAACCAATCAGGAAGTACGTGAGCGCTGGCAAAGCAAAATCCGTTATCTGCTGGTGGATGAATATCAGGATACCAACACCAGCCAGTACCAGTTGGTGAAATTGCTGGTGGGAGAACGTGCCCGTTTTACCGTGGTGGGTGATGATGACCAGTCTATCTACAGCTGGCGGGGGGCGCAGCCAAAGAACCTCTTGATGCTGAGTCAGGACTTTCCAAGCCTCAAAGTCATCAAGCTGGAGCAAAACTACCGCTCAACCAGTCGTATCCTGCGTGCGGCGAATATTCTTATTGCCAACAACCCGCACGTGTTTGAGAAAACGCTGTTCTCCGCGTTGCCAGACGGCGAAATGCTCAAAGTGCTGAAAGCCAACAACGAAGAGCATGAAGCAGAGCGCGTGGTCGGTGAGATCATTGCGCACAAATTTATGAACCGCACAGACTACAAAGATTACGCGATTTTGTACCGCGGTAATCACCAGTCACGCTTATTCGAAAAAGCGCTGATGCAGAACCGTATTCCTTACAAGATCTCGGGCGGCACCTCATTCTTCGCACGCGCAGAAATTAAAGACATCATGGCGTATCTTCGTTTGCTGACCAATCAGGATGACGACAATGCATTTTTGCGCATCGTGAATACACCGCGTCGCGAAATTGGCCCAGTGACACTCGAAAAGCTGGGAACGTACGCCAACATGCGAGGAAAGAGCTTGTTTGCGGCGAGTTTTGAACTAGGACTTCAGGAGCACCTAAACGGTCGTGGTCTCGAATCCCTGCAACGCTTTACCCGCTGGATTGTTGAGCTTTCCGATCAGTTTGAGCGCGGCGACGCGGTTGATGCAGTGCGATCATTGGTGCGGGATTCACACTACGAAGATTGGTTATACGAAACCTCAGCCAGCCCTAAGGCAGCGGAGATGCGGATGAAGAACGTCTCCGATCTCTACAGCTGGATTGTGGCGGACTTGGAAGGAGACAACTACGACAACGAAGTGAAAACACTTCGCGAAGTGGTTCAGCGACTGACACTGCGTGACATGATGGAGCGTGGCGAGGACGATGACGATGCTGATCAGGTGCAGTTGATGACGCTGCATGCCTCTAAAGGGCTAGAGTTTCCGTATGTGTATCTGGTAGGAATGGAAGAAGGTTTTCTGCCGCATCAGTCGAGCATTGATGAAGACAATGTGGAGGAAGAGCGCCGTCTTGCCTACGTGGGGATCACCCGCGCGCAACGTGAGATGACTTTCACGCTTTGTAAGGAGCGCCGTCAGTATGGCGAGTTGATAAAGCCTCTGCCGAGCCGTTTCCTTGAAGAGCTGCCATACGACGATGTGGAATGGGAAGAGAAGAAAAAGCCCCAGACGCAGGAAGAAAGGATGGCAAAAGGGCAGGCAGCAATCGCCAATCTCAGAGCAATGCTTAAAAAAGACTAAAGAAAAGCCGGATAACTCCGGCTTTTCTTTTATGCATCGAGAGCTTCTTCAGCCGATTCGTTCTCGTGCAGCTTACGGATCACTTTGGCTGGCGTGCCACCAATCAGACAATCTTCCGGCATGTCTTTGGTGACTACTGAATTGGCTGCGATCACTGAGCGAGCACCAATGGTCACGCCCTGGCAAATCACTGTATTGCCGCCCACCCAGACATCATCACCCACCACGATCGGGTTGCAGAAGGTTTCCCATTTGCGTCGGCTGCGGTAATCCATAGAGTGGCCGGCTGTGTAAAACTGGCAGTTAGGGCCAATGAGCACGTTGCTGCCAATGGTAATTGGTGCACCATCCAACATCATCGCACCCATATTGATAAAGGTACTGGGACCTATATTGATGGTTTTACCAAACTCACAATGAAAAGGCGGCATTACCATTGAGTCATCCCCAATGCTGCCAAACAGCTCTGATGCAATATCAATGGATTGGTCAACTGGTAGAGTGTTGTAGCGTTGAAGGAGTTGGAAGGCTTTCGAGCGAATGGAATCAATCGTTTCATCGCACCCATTAAAGGCGAGGCCTTGGGTCATTTTTTCAAATTCGGTCATCTTAGGAACAGGAAAGAAGAAAACACGCGCGAATGATGGGCAATATAGCGGAGGAATTCAGTGTCCTTGCTTCCAGACTGATAAACAGGCATCAAAAAAGCGGCTTGAAAGCCGCTTTTTCACACAATATTGGATGCCTTACAGAGACAACATGTGGTCGATAGCAGCCACGATCTCGTCATCAGAACAATCCATACAGGTTCCGCGTGCTGGCATGCCGTTGAAGCCCTCGATGGCGTGCTTGTTCAGCGTGTCACGACCTTGTGCAAGACGTGGTTCCCAAGCAGCAGGGTCGCTAACTTTTGGTGCGCCCGCGGCACCTGTCGCGTGACATGCCATACAGTAGGTGTTGTAAACGGAATCGCCGGTACGTGGGCCTGATGGTGCAGCCGCAGTCTCAACAGGTGCTTCGCCGTCCAAGTAAACGGAACCGACTGGTGCGATGCGTTCTGCAATGGCTTCTTCTGACATGTCAGCAGCGTGCGCTGTACCCATCATAAACAAAGCGGTGACAGCAGATACTGCTAAACGACGTAAAAAAATTCCCTTTGCGCTCACTGTTTCACTCCCAATATCTTTTTGGTTCCGAATTATCGGACGTTTTTTATGCGGTTAGATATTTTTATCACAATTGTAGAGGTGGATCGGCTAACTGGGTCGACCTTTCAGCAATTGTGACGATCTTAATTACGAAGTATGGACGAAACAAGGTTAACTCCGTGTAAAGATTAAGTGATTATAGCGCTTTAGATTGTTGCGTGAAACCGTTATGATATCGCCTGCCTGCACTGTTTTTAGCCCGATCGGATAAAAATAAACCGTTCGAAAAAAAAATTAAAAAAAGTGCTAGACGGCAGGAGGCGATATCCGTAATATGCGACTCCGCCGACAGGGGCAAGCGCCCGTAGCTCAGCTGGATAGAGCGTTGGCCTCCGGAGCCAAAGGTCGCAGGTTCGAATCCTGTCGGGTGCGCCAGTCCGGAAAAGAAAATTTGGCGAAATAAAACAGTGGTGGCTGTAGCTCAGTTGGTAGAGTCCCGGATTGTGATTCCGGTTGTCGCGGGTTCAAGTCCCGTCAGCCACCCCACTCGGTGAATAGCGCAGTTTGGTAGCGCATCTGGTTTGGGACCAGAGGGTCGGGGGTTCGAATCCCTCTTCACCGACCACATTTAGAAGCCCTGCTCAATGAGCAGGGCTTCGTCGTTTCTAAGGTCTTCAATGAGGACACATGCTTACAGCATGTTGGGTCGGGTGCGGAAGGCCGCCCCGTACGACCCCCTCTTCACCGACCATATTTAGAGAGCCCGCTCAATCGAGCGGGCTTTTTCATATCTGATGTTTGGGTTGTTCCACCCATGGTTGGGTCGAAGTGTCGAACCATTTTGAAGAAGCCCCGCTGGAATACTAATCCCATCGAATCCGTCTTCATCGACCGTATTCAGAGAACACATACACCCTAGCGGGCCTTTCCGATTCTGTTCTATTTTCTATACATCTATTAAGACGTAAACATATCAGTATTAGATTTCTATTAGCTCATGTTTGTGGGGGAAGAGGGCTTGATTTAAGCGCGAGTCTCCATTCTCAGGACATTAAGTGGTCTTATTCGCGTCAACTAACTTTAAATTCTGGTCAGAAGTGCGGCTCTTTTTTTGGTTTCCTTCACACTCTTGATTTAAATGTGAGCGTGATTCATCTCTGAAACGTGTGAATTGTTACATTTTCTTTGTTACTGGTTGCATAGCTAGCCATCCGGGTACCTTCTGTAATTTCTTGATTGGAATACTGCCTTTAGCTTGGTAAGTGCACGTAAAGTAAGGTCTAATTATCGCATTTATGTTTGTCTGGTGATTTTATATTAATGAATATTTATTCGAGAAAATTCGCTTGTTATGGCAAATAGTTTCATCGTGTTGATTTCTAGTAAAACATTTGCCAGATTGTAATGCGCTTATTTAGCCTGTTTTGTTGATGTTAAACAGGGATTGTTTTCCGGCAGGCACGGAATTGTGCAGTACCAAGGGTCTGGTCAATGGCATTATTGGAAGTGAAAAACCTCCGTATCGAGTATCCATCTCGTCACGGTGTGTTTGCAGCAGTGAAAGATCTCTCCTTTTCTATCGAAAGGGGAGAGATAGTTGGTGTGGTTGGCGAATCTGGTGCAGGGAAGTCGACGGTAGGCAATGCCGTCATTGACTTGTTGAGTCCTCCCGGGCATGTTGCCAGTGGCGAAGTATTCCTTGATGGCGAGAAAATCTCTAGGCTGACTCCCGATCAAATTCGTCGCTATCGCGGCGCAAGAATTGGATTTATCTTTCAAGATCCAATGACGTCACTCAATCCGCTATTCACTGTTGAGCAGCAACTGGTCGAAACCATCACCGTTAATCTTAACGTCAGTGAAGAAGAGGCCAAGCAGCGTGCTTTGGCGCTGATGGAGCAAGTGGGTATCCCCGAAGCCCACAATCGTATTAAACAGTATCCTCACCAATTCTCGGGTGGTATGCGCCAGCGGGTAGTTATCGCTATTGCATTGGCGGGAGAGCCAGATCTCATTATTGCTGATGAGCCTACCACTGCGCTGGATGTGTCGATTCAGGATCAGATCTTAAACCTTATCCGTACCCTATGTGTTGAGAAGAACGTGGGTTGTATGTTAGTGACTCACGACATGGGTGTCGTTTCCAACGTAACTGACAAAATCGCAGTCATGTACCGTGGTGATTTGGTGGAATTTGGTGAAACCGCCAAAGTGCTTAACAACCCGGAACATCCATATAGCCGCAGCCTGATTTCTGCTGTTCCGCGCTCTGACATCAAGCTTGATCGATTTCCGCTCGTGAGTTACATCGAAGAAGCGGTGGAGATGAAGCCGCTGGATGTAAAAACTCATTGGCTGGGACAAAGCCAGGACGAGCGCGAATATACGGGCTCATTGCTGAGAGTCGAGAACGTGAATCTGCGCTTTGTTACCAAGGACTCTTTCTTCGAAAGTCGCCGCGAATACGTGCAAGCGTCTAATAATGTGAGTTTTGAAGTCCATGAAGGCGAAACGTTTGGTCTCGTGGGCGAGTCCGGCTCAGGCAAGTCAACCATTGCCCGTGTGATTGCCGGTCTTTATCCACCTAACTCCGGTAAAGTGTGGTTTGAAGGCATCGATCTGACCTCTTTGAAAAATGAAGCGCAGCGTCGCCCGATGCGTCGTCAAATGCAGATGGTATTCCAAAATCCTTACTCTTCGATGAATCCGCGCATGAAAGTGCAGGATATCATCGCCGAGCCTATCCGTTTTCACAAACTGGCTAATGAAAACCAGATCCGCCAAATTGTCGGAGATCTGCTCGATCACGTCGGTCTTGGCAGAGGAAGCGGTATCAAATATCCCCATGAATTCTCAGGTGGTCAGCGCCAGCGTATTTCTATCGCGCGTGCACTGGCAACCCGTCCACGCCTTTTGATTTGTGATGAGCCGACATCAGCATTGGATGTATCGGTACAAGCGCAAATCCTGAATCTTTTGAAAGATCTGCAGCAGGAATTGAACTTGACCATGCTGTTTATCAGTCACGATTTGCCGGTGATAAGACAAATGTGTGACCGCATTGGCGTGATGCAAAAAGGTACTTTACTTGAAGTAGCGCAAACGGAAGCGCTATTCAAATTGCCTCAGCATGAATACAGCAAGCAGTTGATTTCTTTGATGCCTGAATTCAAAGGTATGAGTGCTATCTCGGTGTAATAGACTAGTTTCACCATCAACGAGAGGATAATGTTGTGTTCGTTGGTGGTTCCAATTTGCAATACACAACATAACGGGAGCCCTAGTTCCCAGCATAAGGAGTCATGCAATGAAAACCTTCAAAAGTAAAATCGCGCTCGCGATAATGGCGGCAGGCATGAGCTTTGCTGTTTCTGCGGCAGATATTACTGTTGCTTACGCAGCCGACCCAGTGTCACTTGACCCCCATGAGCAGCTCTCTGGCGGTACCCTTCAATTATCCCACATGGTCTTGGACCCACTTGTCCGCTTTAGCCAGTCGATGGGATTTGAACCACGCCTTGCAGAGTCTTGGGAGCGTGTTGATAACGAAACTATGCGCTTTAATCTGCGCAAAGGCGTAAAGTTCCACTCCGGCAATGATATGACGGCCGATGACGTAGTTTGGACATTTGACCGCCTGAAGTCCTCGCCAGACTTCAAGGGTATTTTTGCACCGCTGGTATCTCTGACCAAAGTGGATGACTACACAGTAGAAATCAAAACTGACGGCACTTATCCGCTGATTGAAAACGTTGCTACCTACATTTTCCCGATGGACAGCAAGTTCTACACGGGCACCACAGCAGAAGGCAAAGACAAAGCTGAATTGGTGAAGCACGGTAACTCTTTCGCATCTACTAACATTTCCGGCACCGGCCCATTCGTCGTGAAATCCCGTGAGCAGGGTGTAAAGGTTGAGTTTGAGCGATTTGCTGACTACTGGGACAAGGCATCTGGCGGTAACGTTGATAAGCTGACTCTAGTGCCAATCAAAGAGGACGCGACTCGCGTGGCAGCAATGCTTTCTGGTGATGTTGATATGATTGCGCCGGTTTCACCGAACGATTATAAGCGCATTGAAAACGCGAAAGGTGTTGATCTGTTCACCATGCCAGGTACTCGTATCATTACCTTCCAAATGAACCAAAACAGTAACCCAGCGCTTAAAGATGCACGCGTGCGTCAGGCTATCGTTTATGCAGTAAACAACGAAGGTATCGCGAAGAAAGTCATGAAAGGCGCGGCGACAGCTTCTGCTCAGCAGAGCCCTCCAGGCTATGCCGGTTACAACGAGAATCTGAAACCTCGTTACGATCTGAAAAAAGCGAAACAGTTGATGGAAGAAGCGGGCTATGGTGATGGGTTCAAACTGACCATGATGGCGCCAAACAACCGCTATGTGAATGATGACAAGATTGCACAAGCTACGGCGGCGATGTTGTCAAAAATCGGCATCGATGTTGACCTGAAAACCATGCCAAAAGCGCAATACTGGCCTGAGTTCGACAAGTGTGCAGCTGATATGATGATGATCGGCTGGCACCCGGATACGGAAGATTCCGCAAACTTCACCGAGTTCCTGGCGATGACCCGCAATGCTGACACTGGTAAAGGTCAGTACAACTGTGGTCACTACAGCAACGCTGAAGTAGACAAACTGGTTAATGAAGCGAACAAAGAAACTGACCTGACCAAGCGTAACGCGATGCTGAAGAAAGTAGAGGAAATCCTCTACAACGATGCGGCGTTCGTTCCTCTGCACTGGCAAGATCCTTCCTGGGCAGCGAAAGAAAACGTAGAAATTGGTCCAATCATCAACGGGATGAACTTCCCTTACTTCGGTGATCTGGTCGTTAAGTAAAACCGTCGACCGCTTTTCCGCCGGGTATTCCTCATATCCGGCGGATAAAAAAACGTAAAATGGAAACGGCCTTTATGACCACCTATGGGATGGATCAGGCCGTTTCTTTCAGTAGGAAAGGAAAGCCCTACTGAAAGATTTTAAAGCAAAAATCTTCAAGGAAAGTGAAGGGGCTAGGAATGTTTACCTTTCTCGTCAAGCGCCTGTTTCAGGCGGTGATAGTGATGTTTGTGATCAGTCTGGTGGCATTTGCCATCCAGGATAACCTTGGCGATCCGTTGCGTGAAATGGTGGGTCAGTCTGTATCAGAGTCAGAAAGACAAGCCCTACGCGATGAGCTTGGATTGAACGACCCTTTCATCGAAAAGTACTCACGTTTTGTCGGCAATGCGCTGCAAGGTGATTTGGGTACCTCATATTTCTTTAAACGACCTGCGGTAGACGTCATTCTCGACAAACTCGTTGCCACCTTAGAGTTGGTGATTGGGGCGACCATTATCATCGTCGTGTTCTCCATACCGCTCGGCGTTTACTCCGCGATTCACCCGAATAGCGTCTTTACCAAGATGATTATGGCGGGAAGCAGCATCGGTATCTCGATACCTGTGTTTCTGACTGCCATCATGCTGATGTATATATTCTCCATCGAGCTTGGCTGGCTGCCCTCATTTGGACGCGGTGATACGGTCAATGTATTAGGGTGGGAGACAGGCTTCCTGTCATTAGATGGGCTTTCACACCTGATTCTTCCAAGTATTGCGCTGTCTTCCATTATGTTGCCGCTGTTTATCCGCTTGGTGCGTTCTGAAATGCTGGAAGCGTTGAGCACCGAATACGTGAAGTTTGCCCGCGCCAAAGGCTTGCCGGAAAGAACCGTGCAGTACAAACATGCTCTGAAAAATACCATGCTGCCCGTCGTGACGGTGGGTGGTGTTCAAATAGGTACCATGGTGGCCTACACCATTTTGACGGAAAAAGTATTCCAGTGGCCAGGTACCGGTTTTCTGTTCCTCGAAGCCATTAATCGTGTCGACACGCCGCTCATCACCGCGTATGTCATTTTTGTCGGTTTGCTGTTCGTAGTCACTAATACGCTAGTGGACTTGTTGTATGGCCTGATCAATCCAACGGTTAACCTGACAGGCAAGGGGGCATAATTATGACCAATGTGAATACCAATGTGCCTTCGCGCTGGCAGCAATTTTTAGAATCAGACTTTTTCTACTTCTTCAAACGCGACAAAGTGGCGATGTTCAGCTTTGCCGTATTTTTATCGTTTGTACTAGCTGCAGTTTTTGCGCCATTCATTGCGCCAAGCGATCCTTATGACTTGGCTTCCATCGATATTATGGACTCTGAACTTCCACCTAATTGGCTGGAGTCGGGAGATGAGCGCTTTTTGCTGGGTACGGACAACCAGGGACGAGATATCCTCTCAACCATTCTCTATGGCCTGCGTATTTCTCTGATGATTGGCCTTGGTGCAGTTGCGTTGCAGTTGCTGTTGGGCATTGTGATTGGTTTGAGTGCCGGTTACTTCGGTGGCCGTATCGATAGCTTCCTGATGCGTATTGCTGATGTGCAACTTTCTTTCTCTACCATGATGGTGGCAATCATTGTATCGGCGATTTTCAAAGCCAGTTTTGGCAACGATTTCTACAGTGAGTACGCCATTTTGATGCTGGTAGTCATTATTGGTATCGCCGAGTGGCCACAATATGCCAGGACCATACGAGCATCAGTGCTTGCTGAGAAGAAAAAAGAGTATGTTGAGGCGGCACAAGTCATGGGCTTTAAAGCGCCACGCATCATGTTCAGGCATATTCTACCTAATTGCTTGTCGCCAATTTTGGTGATTTGTACGGTACAGGTGGCTAATGCCATTATGTCGGAAGCGGCGCTCTCCTTCCTTGGATTGGGGATGCCTGTAGATAAACCATCGCTGGGGTCGCTGATCAGTATCGGCTTCACCTACATCTTCTCGGGTGCTTGGTGGATCACCGCCTTCCCAGGTATTGTGCTGGTTGCGTTAGTGCTGGTCATCAACCTTCTAGGTGACTGGTTGCGCGATGTCTTCAACCCGAAAATCTACAAAGGTTAACGGAATGAGAAAAGGCAGCATCACGCTGCCTTTTCTGCAATTTATTCGTTATTTCGCTCGTTTCGCGCTAGGCTAACTATCTGAACTACATAAACTCCTGACGGGATGTGGTGCAATGCTTTTAAGGTTTTTCAGCATTTTAGTTATCTCATTGCTTGGCGTTCTTTCCTGGTCTTCAGCAAAGGCTAAGGCCGCTGATGCATGCTCGTCTGTTGAAAGGCAGGGGTGGCAAGTCATGGAGCAAAGCTGTGAGGTTGGTGCAGGGCTCTGGTCAAAACGACCGCTCAAGGACGAAGGTAGGTTTTGGGTGCAATGCGGGGTGGTCAGCCAATTACCTAAACCTTGGTTTGCAAAAGAAATCGAAGCCGTGCTTATGCAGGACAAGCTAGTACTCCGACAGGAAGGCGATAAATACCGCTGTCTAGTTGGTCCCTTTGAGCGCTACTCTGAAGCTGCAATCGTCAAGGACGTTATGACGCAGCGGAAAGTATTTGCTTCTGCGTTTATTCGTGACGTATCCCTTACTGAGCAAGCAGCCAAGGTTAGTCAATCCGATAAGCATAAGAAGAAAACGACTGCTCAGAAAATCGCAAAACCCGCCCAAAAGTTGCGACGCTACATCGATGTTGGTGAACTGAAAAGCCCGATGCCGGAAATCGGTGAGCCGCACTACAGTGACAAACAAAACACCTGGTGGCGCGCCACGCTCAAACAAGCGAATCAGGTGTGTCACCAAGATGGAATGCAGTTGGTGTCAGAGGCTAAGCTGAAAGCTCTGTCATCAACGTCCGACTGGAAAAACACCTACCCGAGTCGCTTGCCTTATTGGGTGGCTGAGATGCGTGCGTTTGACGTGGTCATGGGTATCTCCATGCCTCTTACCATTGAGTCTGCTTTGTTGGTATTGTGCGAACCTTAACTCCATGAAATAGCGCCAATCTCCCAGAGTTGTGAATCCTGCTGTAGAAACAGACGCTAAATCCCTTCTCGAAGCGTTCGCCTCGTAAAATGGGCACGAAAGCACACGTTTTCGTTGTACGGCAGTAAAAGGCTATCATTCATGCGTTCCCGCAGGTTCTCCATTCTGAATATCTTTCTTTTGAGTATTCTTCTTCCCAGTTCATCTGCGTTTGCCCTTTCTAATAATAATGGGCTTTGCCTGGGCTCAACATCGGCTGAAGGCTACAAAATCGTTGATGAAAGCTGCCCTATCGGTGACGGACTATGGGGTCGAAAGCCCGCCAAGAAAGGTGCATTATGGGTGCAGTGCGGCATTTATGCTGAACTGCCCGAAAAGGGAGAGGTGGCCAATGGAGCACTGTATCGTAAAGAAGGCGATCAATACCGTTGTTTAGCAGGTCCGTTCGCGTCGTTTGGTGAAGCGATTAATGTAAGAGATAAATTTCGGACTCACCCGGAAACGGCCGACGCATTTATCCGCCAAGTGGGGCTTAAAGCCAGTAAGCAAAAACAGCTACCAAACCATTCCTCGCGAGCCTCAAAAAGCAGTGTTGTACGGCAACAAGAACAAGTGTTAGGCCTATGGACACCAAAGCCACAGGGAATGGATGCCCGTTATACCGTTAATCGCCACGACTGGTGGCGTGCCACCTATCAGGATGCCAATAATGCGTGTCGTCAGGCAGGCCGGACGTTAGTCACGGAACGAAGCATCAGAAAAGCATTATTAAAGCAACAGGGCGCAGATGCACTACCAGATCTCTATCCCTATTGGCTCAGCAATGGACATGTTTACGATATCAAGCTGGATATGTCGTTCTTAGCGATATCAGATACGCTGACGCTGAATGTGTTGTGTGAATAACAAAAAAAGCCCCGCAACGGCGAGGCTCTTTTGAGGCGTTTGCGATCAACGCATAGTAACAAACTCCTCGGAACCCGTTGGGTGGATCGCCACAACACTGTCGAAATCTGCTTTGGTGGCGCCCATCTTCATCGCAACGCCAAAGCCTTGGATCATTTCGTCCACGGCAAAACCGATAGCATGCAATCCAACGACAGTTTCTTTTTCACCTGCACACACCAACTTCATTCTTGATGGTTGGCGATGCTGAGTCACAGCGGTATACATCGCGGTGAAGCTCGAGCTATATACCTTCACATTTTCTTCGCCATACTTTGCTATAGCTTGGCCTTCAGTGAGGCCGATAGTACCGATTGGTGGGTGACTGAAGACCACGGTTGGGATCAGGTTATAATCCATTTTGGCATCGGCTTTACCATTGAATAGGCGCTCTGACAGTTGGCGACCGGCTTTAACAGCGACTGGCGTGAGCTCGACACCGCCTTCCATAATATCGCCCACACAATAGATGCCCGGTACGCTGGTATTCTGGTACTCATCCACCTTGATGTAACCGCCGTCATTGGTTTCAACACCTGCTGCCGCCAGATTGATTTTCTCGGTGACTGGATGACGGCCGATTGCCCAGATAAGTAGATCAGTGTTGTGTGTTTCGCCACTTTCAAAATGCAGGGTCAGTGAGCCATCAGATTCTTTGGCCACTTCCTTTGGAATGGAGTTGGTGTGAAGCGCTGGCCCTTCTTGTTCCATTACTTCAACGATGGTATCGATGATCATTGGGTCGAAGCTGCGCAGAGGCGATTCTTTACGCACAAATAGATGAGTATCAGTGCCCATTGCATTTAATACACCGGCGATTTCGACTGCGATGTAACCTGCACCAACAACCGCAACGCGCTTTGGCTGCTCGCTCAAATCAAAGAAGCCATTTGAATCGATGCCGTACTCTGCGCCTGGAATATTTGGGATGGTTGGTGAGCCGCCAACAGCAATCAGGATATTGTCTGCGGTGTAATGCTCACCATTCACTTCTACGGTCTTTGCGTCAACAAACTTACCGAAGCCTTCAATCACTTCGATTTTGTTCTTGCCCAACACGTTTTCATAAGAGGTGTGGATGCGGCCAATGTAGGCTTCACGGTTTTCAACCAGTTTGCCCCAGTTAAATTGATTTAGCGTTGTATCAAAGCCGTAATCGGGACCATACATTTTTATCGCTTCGGCGACTTGTGCACCATGCCACATCACTTTTTTAGGAACGCAGCCGACGTTTACGCAAGTGCCGCCAAGATGGCGTGCTTCTATCACCGCAACTTTTGCACCGTACATTGCCGCACGGTTTGCAGATGCGATACCGCCACTGCCGCCGCCGATACAAATATAATCAAAATGCTTGGCCATGAGTTTCTCCGTTTGGTTATTCTTAAATCCCGTTGAGCGGGGAAGTATTAGCATCCCCTGATAATATCAGACCTTTCAAGATCCGTATGTTATTCAGGCACTACCCATTGTACAAATTGGTGGCCTGTCTCGGGTACAATTTTACTTTGCAGCCAAGGTAGAATTTCTTTCATCTGTGCTTCCAGCGTCCATGGCGGATTAATCACAATCATGCCGGACGCTGTCATACCGCGCTCTTCACTGTCTTCCGCTACACCCAGTTCGATTTGCAGGATTTTTCGGATGCCGAGCTTTTCCAGACCTTTAGTAATGAGATCGATATTTTTGCGGTAAACCACCGGATACCAAATCGCATAGGTGCCAGTTGCCCAGCGCTTCACGCTCTCATCAATCGCATCTACCACGTCCTGATATTCGTGCTTGAGCTCGTAAGGTGGGTCAATCAACACCACTCCGCGTCGCTCTTTTGGAGGCAGGCTGGCTTTAAGGCGCGCGTAACCGTCTTCCTTGTACATTTTTACCTGACGGTCACCGCGAAACTCCTGAAGCAGGAGAGGGAAGTCGCTAGGATGAAGCTCTGTGAAAATAGCGCGATCCTGTTCACGCAGCAGGCTGTGGCCGACTTTCGGTGAGCCTGGGTAGTAACGCAGTTTGTTGCTCTGATTCAGTGCGCGAATAGTATCAAGATACGGTTTGATCGCTTCAGGGGCATCGTCGCATTCCCAAATCAAGCCAATGCCTTCTTTGTATTCACCGGTTTTCTCAGCGCGCTCGTCAGACAAATCGTAGCGACCCGCACCGCTGTGGGTGTCGTGGTAGACAAAGGCTTTGTCTTTTTGCTTGAGCGATTCAATAATGAGGCTTTGAACTATGTGTTTGAGCACATCAGCATGGTTGCCAGCATGGAAGCTGTGGCGGTAACTGAGCATGTCGATATCCGGTGAAAATAAAAAAGTGTCGAGCATTATCGCTTATTGGAGGGATGGATCCAGCCTCAGCATTGAAAAGCCGCTTAATTGCCTTCATAAATACTAAGACTGAATATTATGAAGGAACTCATTATGTCCAACCCGCTGCTGTCGTTTAACGATTTGCCTCCTTTTTCTCAAATCAAACCTGAGCACGTGCAACCTGCCGTCGAGCAGGCGATTGCTGATTGCCGCGCTGCGATTGAAGCGGTTTTGGAAAACAACACAGATCCAAGCTGGGACACTATCTGTGCACCGCTGGCAGAGAGCGACGACAGACTAAGCCGCATTTGGTCACCGATAGGCCATATGAATGCGGTGGTGAACAGTCAGGAATTACGTGAGGCGTATGAAGCCTGCCTTCCTATGTTGTCTGACTACTCAACCTGGGTTGGGCAGCACAAGCCGCTTTATGATGCTTATAAGGCGATCAAAGCGCGTGATGATTTTGACTCACTGACACCGGCACAACAGAAGACCATTACCGACTCTCTGCGCGATTTCGAGCTTTCCGGTATTGCACTGCCACCTAAAGAGCAGCACCGCTTTGGTGAGATCAGCAAGCGACTGTCTGAGCTGTCGTCGACTTTCTCAAACAATGTGCTCGACGCCACCATGGGTTGGTCCAAGCATGTGACCGACGAAAACGCGCTGGCGGGCATGCCTGAATCTGCGCTTGCTGCGGCTAAAGCGCAGGCTGAAAGCAAAGAGCTTGAAGGCTATGTGCTGACGTTGGACATCCCGTCTTACCTGCCAGTCATGACGTACTGTGACAACCGTGAGCTTCGTGCAGAAATGTACGAGGCGTACACTACCCGAGCGTCTGACCGTGGTCCAAATGCAGGTAAGTGGGACAACACCAACCTCATCAATGAAACCCTGCTGCTGAAAAGTGAGATTTCCCGGCTGCTAGGCTTTGCCACTTACAGTGAACTGTCGCTGGCAACCAAAATGGCGGCGTCTACCGATCAGGTACTGACCTTCCTGAACGAGCTGGTGGAAAAAGCACGCCCGCAGGGCCTAAAAGAATTCGATACCCTCAAGCAATTCGCCAAAGACAACTTTGGTGTGGAAACGCTTGAGCCTTGGGATGTGGGTTACTACGCCGAGAAACTCAAGCAGCATCAATACAGCATTTCTGATGAAGAGTTGCGTCCTTACTTCCCGGAAGACAAAGCGGTTGCCGGTCTTTTCGAAGTGCTGAAGCGTGTGTTCGGTATGGACGTTAAACGTCGTGACGGCGTGGACGTATGGCATGAGTCCGTTTCTTTCTACGATATCTTCGATGCGAAAGGCGAACTGCGTGGCAGCTTCTATCTCGACCTCTATGCCCGTGAACACAAACGTGGCGGCGCGTGGATGGACGAGTGCCGCGTGCGTCGAGTGACTGAATCCGGCGATCTGCAAAGCCCGGTCGCTTACCTAACCTGTAACTTCAACAAGCCAATCGGTGGTAAACCCGCGCTGTTTACCCATGATGAAGTGGTGACGCTGTTCCACGAGTTTGGTCATGGTATCCACCACATGCTGACCAAGGTCGATGTGTCGTCGGTATCTGGCATCAACGGTGTGCCATGGGATGCGGTTGAGTTGCCAAGTCAGTTCCTCGAAAACTGGTGCTGGGAAGAAGACGCGCTGGCGTTTATCTCCGGCCACTATGAGACTGGCGAGCCACTGCCAAAAGAGATGCTGGACAAAATGCTGGCGGCGAAGAACTACAACTCTGCCATGGGCATGTTGCGCCAGTTGGAGTTTGGCTTGTTCGACTTCACCCTGTTTACCCGTTTCGACGCGGAAGAAGGTGCGAAAGTGCTGGAAACGCTGGCAGAAGTGAAGAGCCAGGTCGCGGTTGTGCCGTCTCCAGACTGGAATGGATTCCCACACTCGTTCAGCCACATCTTTGCGGGTGGCTACAGTGCGGGTTACTACAGCTATCTGTGGGCGGAAGTGCTGTCTTCAGACGCGTTCAGCCGCTTTGAAGAAGATGGCATCTTCAACACGGAAACTGGCCAGTCGTTCCTTGAGAACATCCTTGAGCGCGGCGGCAGTGAAGAGCCAATGGAGCTGTTCAAGCGCTTCCGTGGCCGCGAGCCATCACCGGATGCACTGCTGCGCCACAGCGGGATTGGCGTTTAACTCCCCAGCACAAAACCCAAAAAGAAAAAGCACGGTTTCGACCGTGCTTTTTTGTGTCTTCGATTGACTTACGCGATGGTCAGCGGCCAGTGGTTATCGCTCTGGCGCTCTGCTTCAAACGTCAACTCAGTCGCCATCAGCACATTTGCGTTTAGCCAGTTATCAGGCATCGTCAGTTCGAGTGAGTCGCCGTTTGCTTTCAGCGTAAAAACGGGAATCGCTTTACTGTCTCGGCGGTGGCAGAGCAGAACCGCTATGCGTAGAAGACGCAGCAGGCGGTTAGCGCTGTTGGGTGAAATCGCACTTTGCGGCGCAATCGGAACTAGCTGCTCGCGGTAGTGGCGAAGCATTTCAGCCAGCAGTTTTTTCTGTGCGCGGGTAAAACCGGGTAGATCGAGGCTATCGAGCAGATAAGCAGCATGCTCACCGTCCTTTTTAAAGCCTATGCTCATGCCGATTTCATGTAGCTGCGCAGCAGCATCAAGCATCACAGGCGCGACAGGTTCTGCAATCCAGTCATCACCACATTGTTGCAGCAGGCTTTGCGCTGTCTTCGCGACATTGTCTGCATGGATGTCGTCCAGCTGATAGCGAGACTGTATGCTCTGAATGGTACGCTTTCGGATGTCCTGTTCGGACATTGTATCCATCATTCCATACACCAAGCCTTCACGCAGTGCGCCGCCGGCCAGCGTCATTGACTCGATACCTAAATCTTCAAATATCGCAATCAGGATAGATAGGCCGCTTGGGAACACTAAAGCACGTTCTAACGTCAGGCCGTCGATATCGAGCTCTTCTACCTGTCCAAAGCCGATCGCCTGTTTGCGAAGACGGTGGAGTTTCGCCAGAGTGATGGTTTCGTCCATACCTTGCGCCACCATGATCTCCTGCAAGGCCTGCACAGTGCCGCTGGCACCGACACCGACATCCCAACCGAGTTCGCGATAGCGTTTGACGATAGGGGAAAGCACCGCTTTAGCGCCATCAATGGCAGAGTGAAAACTCTTTTCGGTGAGTGAGCGATCTTTAAAGTGCTTTTCCAGCCATGTCACGCAACCCATATCCAGGCTGGTCAATGCCGCAGCATCAAAGCCTTCGCCAATAATCACTTCGGTACTGGCGCCACCGATATCGACCACCAGACGTTTGCCTTTACCACCTGAGGTGTGTGCCACGCCCTGATAGATGGTACAGGCTTCTTCTTCACCGGTGATCACATTGATGGAATGGCCAAGAATTTGGTTAGCATGCTTGATAAACACATCGGCGTTTTTGGCACTGCGAAGGGCGGCGGTAGCGACGATGCGGATATTGTCTGAAGGAATGTCCTGAAGGCGCTCAGCGAACAATGAAAGGCAATCCCAGCCGCGCTGCATGGCTTCGTCACTGAGATTCAAATTGCTGTCGAGGCCGGAGGCCAGGCGTACTTTACGTTTGATTTTTGCCAACGTTTGTACGCTGCCTTGAACTTCACGCACAACCAGCATGTGGAAGCTGTTTGAACCGAGGTCAATGGCAGCGTACAGGGGCGAACGCGCGTTTTCCATGCTCTGTGGTTACCCCTGATAGATTTACGCTTTGTTAGTCGACGGGCGACGACGGCCGCGGCCACGTGATTGTGAGCCGGATTTGCCGGAGGCGTTACGGCGGCTGTTTACCTGACGTGGGCGATGTACCTTGATAGGTGCAGGCAGATCAGTCAGCAGGGCTTCTTCATTGTATTCAGATACCGGAATGGCATGATCGATGTATTCTTCGATCGCTGGCAGGTTCACGGCATATTCTTCACACGCGAAGCTGATAGACGCACCACTTGCACCAGCACGACCGGTACGGCCGATACGGTGAACGTAATCTTCACAGTCATCTGGCAGGTCGTAGTTGAATACGTGGGTCACCTGAGGAATGTGCAGGCCACGGGCAGCAACATCGGTTGCAACCAGAATGTCTACATTGCCTTTGGTGAACTCTTCCAGAATCTTAACGCGTTTCTTCTGAGGAACATCGCCAGTCAGCAGGCCTGCACGCAGGTCGTCAGCTGCCAGGTGACCCCAGATGTCTTCACAGCGATGCTTAGTGTTTGCAAACACGATTGCACGCTCTGGCCACTCTTCCTCAATCAGAGTTTGTAGCAGGCGCATCTTGTCTGAATTCGACGGGTAGAACAGCTCTTCCTTAATGCGGTGACCAGTCTTTTGCTCAGGTTCAACGACCACGTGCTCAGGGTTGGTCATGTGTTCAAACGCCAGTTCCTGCACGCGGTAGGAAAGAGTCGCTGAGAACAGCATGTTCAGACGGTCTGCCGGTGCCGGCATACGGCGGAACAGGAAGCGGATATCTTTGATGAAGCCCAGATCGAACATACGGTCGGCTTCATCAAGCACGACAGCTTGGATGCCGCGCAGGTCAATAACACTCTGTTTGTAGAAATCGATAATACGGCCACAGGTACCGATCAGGATATCAACGCCGCCTTCCAGTACTTCTTTCTGCTTCTCATAAGCTTCGCCACCGTAGGCAAGACCCGCAGTCAGAGAGGTTGAAGCCAGCAGCGGAGCAGCATCGTTATAGATCTGGATCGCAAGTTCGCGCGTTGGTGCCATGATGATAGCGCGCGGACAGTTTTTCTTGCGGTCGGCAGGTGCCTCCGTTGTCAGCAAATGGTGGAAAGTCGCAGTCAGGAATGCCATCGTCTTACCTGTGCCCGTCTGGGCCTGTCCTGCAATGTCTTGGCCGGTGAGCAGGACCGGCAATGCCAGAGCCTGGATAGGGGTGCAATTATGAAACCCTTTTTCTTCCAAACCCTTGATAACATCGGCGTGAAGACCGAAGTCGGCAAATTTCTGCTCTGTGAGATGCGTCATTTTCATCCGCATAGAATATCAGCTTAGGCTTGCAATACGATAGTGAATACATTCAAATAGTGCGATGATTTACTGGTTGGTATATCACCAGTGACAAAAAATAATCATTGGAGTGAAAGATGAGCGACAAGATTTTGCAGCTGACCGACGACAGCTTCGACGCAGATGTTATCAATGCTGCAGGCCCTGTACTGGTTGATTTCTGGGCAGAGTGGTGTGGTCCTTGTAAGATGATCGCCCCGATTCTTGACGAGATCGCTGACGAATACGAAGGGAAGGTCACTATTGGTAAACTGAATATCGACCAGAACTCAGGTACACCACCTAAGTTCGGTATCCGTGGTATTCCTACTTTGCTGCTGTTCAAAGACGGTGGCGTAGCAGCAACCAAGGTTGGCGCTCTGTCTAAAACTCAGCTGAAAGAGTTCTTGGACGCAAACCTGTAATGTGACACAGAAGCCGTGACCATCCCCGGACACGGCTTAATTCTTTCCGTCACCTAGACAGCTTTCCAATCTGGTGCTAACTTATTGCACGTAAATCGTACATTTCTGTTCATTCCTCGATCACACCCTTGATCGCTAAACCCTAACTAACTCAGACTTCAAATTTGACTGACAAGACACCTACCACTATGAATCTTACCGAACTGAAGAATCAGGCCGTTTCCGAGCTTGTAGCCTTAGGCGAAAGCATGGGCCTTGAGAACCTCGCCCGCCTCCGTAAACAAGACATCATCTTTGCCATCCTTAAGCAGCACGCGAAAAGCGGCGAAGATATTTTTGGTAACGGTGTGCTGGAAATTCTTCAGGACGGTTTCGGCTTCCTGCGCAGTGCAGATAGTTCTTATCTGGCCGGTCCGGATGACATTTATGTGTCTCCAAGCCAGATTCGCCGTTTCAATCTGCGTACCGGTGACACCATTTCAGGCAAAATCCGCCCACCGAAAGACGGTGAGCGTTACTTCGCCCTGTTGAAAGTGAACGAAGTTAACCACGACAAGCCTGACAATGCCCGTAACAAGATCCTGTTTGAAAACCTGACTCCACTGCATGCCAACGAGCGTATGGTGATGGAGCGTGGTAACGGTTCTACCGAAGACATTACAGCGCGTGTGCTGGATTTGGCATCGCCAATCGGTAAAGGTCAGCGTGGTCTGATTGTGGCGCCGCCAAAAGCGGGTAAAACCATGCTGCTGCAAAACATTGCGCAGAGTATTGCTTACAATCACCCAGAATGTGAGCTGATGGTACTTCTGATCGATGAACGTCCGGAAGAAGTGACCGAGATGCAGCGTTTGGTTAAAGGTGAAGTGGTTGCCTCAACCTTCGACGAGCCAGCAAGCCGTCACGTTCAGGTTGCTGAAATGGTGATCGAGAAGGCGAAGCGTCTGGTTGAACACAAGAAAGACGTGGTTATCCTGCTCGACTCCATCACTCGTCTGGCGCGTGCATACAACACCGTAGTACCAAGCTCAGGCAAAGTACTGACTGGTGGTGTGGATGCCAACGCATTGCACCGTCCGAAGCGCTTCTTCGGTGCGGCACGTAATGTAGAAGAGGGCGGCAGCCTAACTATCATTGCCACCGCACTGGTTGATACTGGTTCGAAGATGGATGAAGTCATCTACGAAGAATTTAAAGGTACAGGTAACATGGAATTGCACCTGTCCCGTAAGATTGCTGAAAAGCGTGTCTTCCCAGCGATTGACTTCACTCGTTCAGGTACCCGTCGTGAAGAGTTGCTGACCAAGCCTGATGAGCTTCAGAAGATGTGGATCCTGCGTAAGATTGTTCACCCAATGGGCGAAATCGAAGGAATGGAGTTCCTGATCGATAAGTTGGCGATGACCAAAACCAACGACGAGTTCTTTGAAGCGATGCGTCGTCAAAAATCATAAGACGCGCCAGGCTTTCCAAAAAAGCACCGCCAATGCGGTGCTTTTTTATTCTGCTCACGAAGACTCTTTGCTCTATTTATAATCTTATTGGTTGCTAAAACTGAAACAGATCATCAGAATTGAGGCAAAATCGCCAACCAGTCAGCGAAAATGGATCAGCTGACGCAGGATTTCCGGGATGAAACGATCACTGATTCTACTCGCTGTTTTGCTGCCAACCCTATTGCTTGGGGTGTCACGTGCCGTGACGCTTAGCCCAAACGACGTGGCCACGCATATGGCAGATCCCTCTTCAGTTTCCAAAATTCTGCAAGCCACAAAATTGTTTGACGATAACGACATGGATATGCTCAATACGTATCTCGACTCCCTACCCGAATTATTGAAAGAAGAAGCGCTGACCGTTTTGGCGCGCAGTGCGCTGGATTTCAAGCACATGACGCCAGAGCGTGAAAAGTTCCTAGTAACCATCAGCAGGCAGCAACCTAAATACCTAGTAAAAAGTCAAGGTGATGGCTTTTGGGTCACCATGCCAGCGTTCAACTACGCTGGGGAAGCCAAGTGGGTGCTCAACCGCTGGCAAATCAAGCTGATGCAGGATGAAGCGATGCGCCTGCTGAACTACAATCAGCTGAACCTTTCCAAGTGGCTCTCTTTCTCTTCCAACGATTATGCACTGCGCCGTGAAGCGATAGTGACCCTTGTGCCAATGCTAAACAAAACCATGCTAGATAAGCTGGTGGCTTTGTATCTTGATGATAAAAACATGGTATGGAGCCCTGATAACGGGCTTTTGGCAGCGCTCGCTGAGAATACGGATGATGTCAAACTGTACGATCTACTCTGGCTACGCCGCACTGATAGCTATAGCTTAGCGGCGCTACAAAAGCTGGAAATACCCCCTATCACTGCTAAACATATCCAACTGATGATCGCCGCCACTGCTAATCCCGTATTGGCGGAAACTGCCATACGTCAGTTGGCTGGATTGAATCCTTTGCCTCAAAACGTCAAAGACTTCCTGCAAAAACAGATTGCTGATCGCCAACGTGGAAAAGATATTGCAGCAATCATTGCGCAGAAAGGTCACAAAGAGTGGCTGCGTGAGTTGGAAGCTCAGTCTTCGGGAGTGATCCGCAGAAATATCCGCAATGGACTCGAACAGGTAGAAGGCTAATTACCTTAAGGATTCTTATATATCCGCCTGTTCAGGTTTCATCGGCTCGTTATAATCGAACCAATACACCTCAGCCGGAAAGGTTATGAAATATAATGACTTACGCGTTTTTATCGACCATCTAGAATCAGTGGGCGAGCTTAAACGTATCTCTCACCCTGTCAGTCCGGATCAGGAGATGACAGAGATTGCTGACCGCGTTTTGCGCGATGGTGGCCCTGCGCTCTTGTTTGAAAACCCCATCGGATATGACATGCCCGTACTGGCCAACCTGTTCGGCACGCCGAAGCGCGTGGCGATGGGTATGGGACGCAGTGAGGTCAGAGAGCTTCGTGAAGTCGGCAAATTGCTGGCCTACTTGAAAGAACCCGAGCCGCCAAAGGGCTTCAAAGACGCGATTGAAAAGCTGCCTGTATTTCGTCAGGTGCTGAACATGCCTGTGAAACGTCTTCGCAAAGCACCGTGTCAGGAAACTGTCTGGCAGGGTGACGATGTTAATCTGGATAAAATTCCGGTAATGAGTTGCTGGCCGGGCGATGTGGCACCATTGCTGACCTGGGGTCTCACCATTACTCGCGGACCCAACAAGAAGCGCCAGAACCTCGGGATTTATCGCCAGCAGAAAATTGGCAAAAACAAAGTCATCATGCGCTGGCTGGCTCACCGTGGTGGTGCGTTGGACTTGCGAGAGTGGATGGAAACCTACCCGGGTAAACCTTTCCCGGTTTCGGTCGCTTATGGTGCCGACCCTGCAACTATTCTTGGTGCGGTCACGCCAGTGCCGGACACTCTGTCTGAATACGCGTTTGCTGGTCTTTTACGTGGTAGCAAAACCGAGGTGGTGAAAAGTCTTAGCAATGATTTGGATGTGCCAGCAAGCGCGGAAATCGTCATGGAAGGCTACATCGATCCGAACGAGTTTGCCGATGAAGGCCCCTATGGCGATCACACTGGCTACTATAACGAGGTAGAGCGCCACCATGTGTTTACCGTCACCCACGTAACCATGCGTCAGAAGCCGATTTACCACAGCACATACACTGGCCGTCCGCCGGATGAACCTGCGGTGCTGGGTGTGGCGCTGAACGAAGTGTTTGTGCCTATCCTGCAAAAACAGTTCCCAGAGATTGTTGATTTCTACCTGCCACCAGAAGGCTGCTCCTACCGCGCTGCAGTAGTGACAATGAAGAAGCAGTACCCTGGCCATGCCAAGCGCGTGATGATGGGTGTATGGTCCTTCCTTCGCCAGTTTATGTACACCAAGTACGTAATTGTTTGTGATGAAGACGTGGACGCGCGCGACTGGCACAGTGTGGCTCATGCGATGACGACCCGCATGGATCCGGTGCGCGATACCCTTATGATTGAGCACACGCCGATTGATTCCTTGGACTTTGCGTCCCCTGTTGTCGGCTTGGGCTCAAAAATGGGTTTGGATGTCACCAAAAAGTGGGAAGCTGAGCTTTCAGGTTACGCCAATGACGACGCACGTGTTGCGGACAGCGAAGAGATTGAATCCTGCCTTGCCGCTCTTAAAGCAGCACACAGTGAACTGACAGATATCTATCTCCCACCGGAAGCCCATGCTAACGGTATGGTGATGGCCACTATCAAGAAACAGGCACTCGGCGACGGTCCGCGAATCATCGAGGCGATTTGGAATTCGCTTGGGGAAGTGGCGGACGTGAAGTTCGTGATGGTGTTTGATGAGGAAGACGTCAACATCCGCGACTGGAACGATGTAATTTGGGCAATAACCACCCGAATGGATCCGGCTCGTGATACCCTGTTGCGCGCAAACGCGCAGGATGATGAGTCTCAGGCTCTGCGTCCGGGGTCTAAAATGGGATTAGATGCGACCAACAAATGGCCGGGTGAGTCGGTTCGTGAGTGGGGAACACCCATCAGCAAAGACCCGCTAACTGTCTCGAATGTTGATGAAATGTGGGATAAACTGGGTCTCTAGAACATGTATGCGGTACACCTGATGCCTGCCGGAACGCAATTTTCCGTATCCGGACACCAGACATTATTACAAGGCGCGCTCGACGCAGGGGTACCTTTTCCTAACCGTTGCCAGATTGGGGCTTGTGCAAGCTGCCTGTGTCTGCTGGTTGAAGGCGAGGTGAGATATCATCTCGAACCCATGCTGACTGAACAGGAAAAACAACAAGGCTGGATCTTTGCCTGTCAGGCCATTCCATGCAGTGATCTGGTGGTTAGTTTTGAGGAAAGCGATGACTATTAAATGTGAAGTTACGTCAGTGTCGTCACTGACCAATAACACTTATCGAATTTTATTGAAGCCTGAACAGCCAGTGAGCTACAAAGCAGGTCAATACCTGTTGGCGGTGATGGGCGAGAAAGACAAGCGTCCGTTCTCGATTGCAAGCAGCCCATGTCGCCAGAACGGCCATGAACTGGAACTGCACATCGGTGCGGCAGAAGAAAATGCCTACGCGATGGATGTGGTGAAAGCGGCTAAGGCGACATTGGAAAAAGGCGACAACTCTTTTGTGATTGAAGCGCCGCATGGTGATGCCTGGCTGCGAGAAGAACGCCAGCGCCCGTTGGTCTTGATTGCGGGCGGTACGGGCTTTTCTTACGTACGCAGTATGGTTGACCATTGTTTAAGTCAGAACTTTGCGCAGCCAATCTTCCTGTACTGGGGTGGCCGCGACGCGAGCCAGCTGTACGCCAATGACGAAATGGAAGCACTGGCACTGAAGAACGGCCTCCTGAACTACATCCCGGTGGTTGAAAAGGCGCCGGAAGCCTGGAATGGCAAAGTGGGCAACGTGCTTGAAGCCGTGATGGAAGATTTCGTATCACTGTCAGCGTACGATGTTTACATTGCTGGCCGATTTGAAATGGCAGGCGCTGCCCGCGAGATGTTCTGTAACGAGCGCGGTGCAGAGCGAGACCACTTGTTCGCAGATGCTTACGCCTTCCTGTAAGCGTTGAGACAGAAGATAACCAAATAGCAAAACACCGCCAGATGGCGGTGTTTTTTGTTTAGTGACTTGGAGGAATTAGGCGGCCGCTTCGATTTTCTTTTTGACCCAGGTTTCATTGAGCCAGAGCGACGCCAGAATCACCACGCCGCCAAACACCAATGTCATCAGGTCAGCATCGCGGTTCCAAATCAGCACATTAACTATGATACCTGCCGGCACCAACACATTGTTCATCACGGCCAGCGCGCCTGCATTCACAAGGGTCGCGCCCTTGTTCCACAGGAAATAGCCCAGACCGGAAGCGATAGTGCCAAGGTAAATCAGAATGCCCCATTGTAGGTTGGTGGTGGGCAATTTGTCGGTACTGCCAAGCAGCAGGAACGCAGGCAGGGCAACACACAGGGCGCCAAGGTAGAAAAGACCAAACACGGTACGCTGAGGCACTTCAATCTCGGCACGCTCCATTACCACCTTGTAGCCGACCTGACCAATTGCAAAACAGAGATTTGCACCCTGAACAATTAGGAAACCCAGCATAAAGTTCGGGTTCACCGAGGAAAACTTGATCACCACCGCACCTAATACCGCCAATGCCGCTGTAATCAAATACCAAGGCGAAAAACGACGATTCAGCAAATCGTAGGTGAGAGTGACATAAACAGGTGTGAAAACCGTGAACAGCAAGACTTCAGGTACAGAAAGGAAGAGGAAAGATTGGTAGTAGAAGCAGTACATCAAGCCAAGTTGAATGCCGCCGATAGCCATCAGTTTTAACATCAGTGGTTTAGGTATGCCTTTCAGGCGGAGGAACGGTAGGAAAACCAATGCAGCCAGAGCCACACGGGTGACAACCGAGAACCAGGCGTCGACCTGCCCGGCGAGATACACGCCAATCAAACTGAATGAAAATGCCCACAGTAGGGTGACAAACGATAGATACCCCATTTCCTTTCCTTAAAATCATTAAAATTGCCGCCAATTCTAATGAACTTGGCGGCAATGTGTAGCGATCTTAAGCTGGACGGATGAGCGCTGTGATCAACTTGGCAGCGGCACCATCAACATGTCTACCGGTGTTTTGTTAATAAGCTGTTTGGCTGATGAGATGAGTGTGCTCCAGAAATCCTGATGGTGGCCACACAGCACCAAATCAATTTCATAGTGGCTGATGGATTCAGTGATCTCTTCCGCAAGATCACCACTAGCAACCAGCGTATGCGCCACAGGATACTCTGCATACCGCGCGAGCGCATTCAGTTGAGATTGTGCTTCATCGATAATACGGTTGCGGGTCTCCACCAGATTCACATCAATAAGGCCGGTATAGAGCTGCGCATAGTTCACATCAATATGAATGAGTGAGAGTTTTGCCCCCAAAGGTGCTGCCAATGCCGCCCCTTTTTGCACTAACACCTCACTGTCAGAGGACAGATCCACCGCCACCAAAATGTGTTTATAGCCCATAGCCTGACTCCCATTAAGTCAATGATTACAGATGAAAACTACCACTGTCTCTGTGCGAAGACTGTTGCCTGGATCTCACTGCCGATGTGCTTTTTAAGAGGCTGCTACCAATACGGTTTTTTCCACGACTAAAAACACTCGCCTAAAAGACAGAATAGCTATCAGACTGATAAAAAAGAAAACAATCGCTGTTTGGGGAGTGCTGCCCCAGCGCAAAGAATATGCAGTTTGGGTTGGCGTTTTCGGCATCAAATCTATACTTAAAGTAAACGCGGGTCCGAAAAAAAAAGCGTCAGGGTGACGCGTGATAGCAAAGCGTAAGCCATGAACCTTGATGAATGATGCGCAGGCAACAACTCATTACTGAGATTTTAAGCCATCTGGTGTCAAGCATACGTATCAAACAATTCTAGTCTGATCTAACGTTTTGCGATGTCATTGTGCAATTAAATTAATATCAACAATGCATAGTGAGTGATTAAACGAAAATTGTATTAGGGGAAGACGGAAAGACCCTGTTCTTCATTGAGTTTTACCGACAGACGCGGTGCTTAATAAACTGCCTCTGTGATGGATAACCCCGAAACGGGTTCTAGCCATCAGAAACACTGGGAGATGAACCATGAGCGGAGACGCCTTAATTATTGCGATTTTTTTCGTCACACTGGTTAACATCCTGCGCTATCTAAGCTCGCTGCGAACGCTGCTGGTGATGATGCGAGACGCCAATCCGTTGTTGTATCAACAGGTAGCGCGGGGAAATAACTTCTTTTCGCCACAAGGCGATATCAGCCGCCAAAAACGCCTGTACCACTACATTCGCAGTCAGGAATACATGCATCACCATGATGATGCGTTTATTGCCAAATGTAATAAAGTCCGTCACCTATTCATTCTTTCTACGGCGCTGGTGCTCTCACTGGTTATGTCCCTCTTTTTTGTGGCATTTGCAGGACTTTGAATCGCGAAAACCATCACAAACTCAATTCTTATAAAACGTTGGCAGATGTCGGCGTTTTTTTTGTTAACCTTCTGACTTAGTAGATACAAAAAACGTCGGAGCAGGGTTTGGACAGATTTCTTGCGTGGTGGCAGCAAAGTGCCAAAGGATTGGATTTTAACTGGCTGGAGCATATCGGCTTGATGTTGGGCGCAGCAGCAATCGCCTGGTTGGTTTGGCGACTGGTGCTCAGCAAGCTGATGGAAGTCTCAAAGAAAACCCGCACCCAGTTGGACGAAATTGTCCTGAAGGTCATTAGTACGCCAGTGAGCGTATTTATCTGGTTATGGCCAACAACCTTTGCGGTTGGCAGCTTGATGGATGCCAGTACCAATGTCGGTACAGATTGGCTGACTATATCTCGACGGGTGCTGGTGATCGTGTTGATGCTCTGGGTGATGCTGCGTTTGGTGAATGCCATTGAAGCCTATTTATCCCAGTCGGATAGACGCGACCAGACCACAGTATCCGCAATCGGCCATGTAATGCGCCTGTTGCTCGCCTTTATTGGTGTACTGACGCTGCTGCAGGAGTTTGGCATCAGCCTGACTGGTCTTCTCACCTTTGGTGGTGTCGGTGGTCTGATTGTTGGTCTGGCAGCGAAAGATTTGCTGTCAAACTTCTTCGGTGGCCTGATGATTTACTTTGACCGTCCTTTTAATGTCGGCGACTGGATTAACTCTCCGGACAGAAACATCGAAGGCACGGTTGAGCGTATTGGTATGCGCATGACCATGATCCGTACTTTTGAAAGCCGCCCTATATACGTGCCGAATTCGGTGTTCAGTAGCATCGTCGTACAAAACCCATCAAGAATGCGTAACCGCCGCATCAACGAAACCATCGGCATCCGTTACAAAGATGCCGACAAGATGGGGGCAATCGTCGCTGATGTGAAAAAGATGCTGGAGACCCATCCGGACATCGAACAGAACGCGACACTGATGGTGAATTTCAATGCCTTTGCGGGTTCTTCGCTGGAGTTTTTCATCTACACCTTCACCAAAACCATCAACTGGGCGCGCTACCACGAAGTGAAACAGGACGTAATGCTGAAAATTGTCGAGATTGTTCATGCACATGGGGCTGACTTTGCCTTCCCTACCCGTACTATCGCGTTTGACCGTGATGATGGTATGGAAGCGCAGATCCCGCTTGATCCTGAATTGGCGCCAGCACCGGACAAAAACTAGACTGGCTCCAAGGTGCTCGGGCGGCTACAATGCCGCCCGATTTCGTGTAATGGGCAATAAAGATGAAGCAGTATGATGTAGTGATCATTGGCGCAGGCGCAGCGGGCCTGATGTGTGCCGCGCAGGCAGGTAAGCGTGGTCGCAACGTGCTGGTGGTCGATAACGGCAAAAAACCGGGTCGTAAAATCCTGATCTCCGGCGGTGGCCGTTGCAACTTCACCAACTATGATGTCTCAGCTGCTAACTTCGTCTGTCGCAACAAGCACTTTCCGAAATCTGCACTGGCACAATACAGCCAGTGGGACTTTTTCTCCATGGTTAACGAATACGGAATTGCGTGGGAAGAGCGCGAGCACGGCCAGCTGTTCTGTATCGACTCTGCCAAAGACATCGTTGAAATGCTGCTGAAAGAGTGCGACCTACCGACCGTTGAACATCGTTACTGCTGCGATGTGCATGATATCGAAAAGACCGAAGACAGCTTCATCCTGAAGCTGGATACGGATACCGTAAGCTGTCAGTCACTAGTGGTGGCAACCGGTGGTCTTTCCATGCCGAAGCTCGGTGCAACGCCACTTGGCTACCAAATTGCTGAGCAGTTTGGGCTGGCACGCATACCGACCACTGCCGGTCTGGTGCCGTTTACCCTGCATGATAAAGACAAAACGGCGTTTGCTGATTTGTCCGGTATCGCGATTCCGGTGACCATTACCACCGAAAGCGGCGTGCTGTTTAAAGAAAACCTTCTGTTTACCCACCGCGGTTTGTCTGGCCCTGTGGTCCTTCAGGTCAGTTCTTATTGGACGCCGGGGGAGAAGGTCAATGTCAACCTGCTGCCAGATTTAGACGTGGTGGAAACCATCAAAGCCATGCGCGACAAGCATCCAGCACAGAGTCTGAAAAACAGCTTGGCGCGATTACTGCCAAAGCGTCTGGTGGAAGCCATGATTGAGCGTGGCGACATTCATGATAAGCCACTTAAACAGCTAAATCCGAGAGACATTACTGCACTTGGCGATTATCTGCATCAGTGGCACATCGCACCAAATGGTACCGAAGGCTACCGCACAGCAGAAGTGACGCTGGGCGGCGTGGATACGGACGAGCTTTCATCGAAAACCATGGAAACCAAGAAGGTGCCTGGCCTGTATTTTGTTGGTGAAGTGATGGACGTTTCCGGTTGGCTCGGTGGATACAACTTCCAATGGGCCTGGAGCTCAGGCTGGGTAGCTGGACAGCACGTTTGATGTGTTGTTTAGGCACAATAAAGTTTGTACATAAGCGCTAAAGTTTGTACATAAACACGAATTTGGAATAATAAAGTTTGTACACTAATCTTAATTGAGGGGTGATTGACGGAGTTAGCAAGTTGGCCAGTAGGAGAAAGTTGGAATCTCTGCCAGATTTTCAGCGGCAACTAAAAAATAAGTATGGACTTGGTGAGCGCGAGAACTATAAGCCATGGTTAAGAGTTCAAGATGTGAAGTCTCACGGCAATAGCGCAAAGATCAACGGAATCAAGATTTCACGTGCCCACCACACACTTTCAGAGCATGAGACGTCATTTTTTTATTTGGCAGAGTTTAGTGACTCAATAATAGATATCCGAGAACAGTTCCCTCTCTTACCACTGGATCTATCTATTAAGATTGCTCAATCACTGGGCGTTCAACACCCCATCGTCCCTAAATCAAAAGACAAAACACCTAATATCATCACAACGGACTTCTTGTTGACCCGAACCGATGGATTTAAGCAATGGTTTGAGGCGGTCAGCGTTAAACCCAAAAGTGAATTAACTGATCTAAGAGTCGCCGAAAAACTTGATATAGAGAGAGTTTGGTGGCAACTGTCAGGGGTTCCATTTCACATTTACGTGATGACCGAAAACAATCAAATCCAGTCTAAAAATATCCAATGGTTTACGGCACCCCATCGTCAGGGCTATCAGTATCCAAGTTCGCTGATGAATAGTGCCAAATCTCTAGTCAGAACTGGAACATGCTTGGTCGAGGATGTTTGCTATGGATTTGTTCGAGAGCTAGGTATTGAGCCTGACGAAGCTTTGATGCTTTTAAAGTGCCTTTTAGCGACCAAGCAAGTCAGTGTTAACCTCAACACGCCGATCGAAGAAACTGGCGTTATGGACGTCACTCACGTGGAAACGGAGTCTGCGGACAAGCACTATGCAGGTTGAGATTAACAGCATTTGGAAGTTAACAGATGTCGATGGGTATGAGGACGGGCTTTATCGGTTATTGGCTTGCTACCCTGATTACACAACGGTTGTTCTCTTTCAACTTGTGGAAGGTTCAAAACTACTAAGACCGGTTGCTATCGATTTACCATTTTTTCTCCGACAAACTGAAAAGGGGGCAATCAGCCCCGAAAAATACCCGAAGCCGCATTTCCAACTGGTGGACGATGAAAGCATCTCTGAAAGCCACCGCCAAAAACGTGATGAGCGTGTCCGACAAATCAAGGACTTGATTGCAGATCCAAGATTCCTTTTTACGTTGGTCACGGATTCGCGCTCAAAAGTACTTGCCGAGCATGCTAAAAAACAAGGTGTATACGTTCAGGCGCTCTATCGCTCTCTTAACCTCTACTGGAAATATGGTCAGGAATATAATGCGCTGTTGCCTGCATATAAAAACTCTGGAGGAGCAGGGAAAGCTAGAGTTGCTGGTCAAGTGAAACGAGGTGCCCCAATAAAGCTCTCCACCCCAAGTATTGCAGCTCCTCCCAGCGTCAATACTAGCGAAAGGGACAAAGCCATCTTTCTAAAGGCTATGACGCGCTTTGGAATGAAGGGCAAGAAAGTTACCTTTCGTAAAGTCTACGATCAGATGCTTAAGGAATTCTATTCGAAAGAACTTATTGAAGCCGATGTAGAAGATGGAACAACAATGGTCCCTCAATACAGAGCTTTCTTGTATTGGGTCAAGAGACTTGTTCCTCGTCAGGAGTTGATTCGAAAACAGACTTCGCTAGGTGACTTTGAGCGCAATCATCGTGGGCTTCGTGGGGCTGTGACAGATCATACTGCCCTTCCTGGCAGTTGTTTTGAACTTGATGCAACCGTTTTAGATGTACATGTGGTTTCAGAGTTTCGTCGCAATCATGTATTAGGACGGCCGACGGTTTATTGTGTAGTTGATAAAGAAAGCCGAATGATTGTAGGTATTCACGTGTCTATGGAGTATGCGTCTTGGCGAGCTGGGCGTCAGACGTTGGTTAATGCATTTACCTCTAAAAAAGAATACTGCGCACGATATGGTATTCATATTGAGGACAGTGAATGGCCATGTCGTCATATACCGCAGAGACTCTTGTGTGATCGTGGCGAGTTTATTTGTAAGGATGCGGAAGACCTTGCAGTTCCGCTGATTGGGCATTTGAGTATTGCACCCCCTTATCGAGCAGAGCTGAAAGGAATAGTTGAGCATCGTTTTAATATATTAAATGAAGACCTTATCCATGATTTGATGGGTACGACGAGGGGGCGTCACTACATTCGCGGTGATAAAGACCCAAGAATGGAAGCGGTATTAACACTTGATGAAGTGAATACCATGTTGATTGATGCGGTTCTTGAACATAACAGTAAAGTGTTTGACAGCTTGGCGGGCCAATCGGGTTTACTTATTGAAGCAGGATTATCGCCAACACCTATTAACTATTGGGACATCCACCTTCAAAAACTTCGACATGCCTTGAGTAGAGCTGATGAGGCAACTATACGCGCACGTCTCTTACCTGTTGATTGGGTATCGATGACAAGCAAGGGAATCAGGCTTAACGATGATATGTATTACGAATCTGACCACCCTGACTTTGAAGATTGGAAAGTGATAGCCCGCTCGGGAAGTAGTTGGCGTTTAGAGGCTAGATTGGATCAGGACAACTCCTCTTCTATTTATGTTCGATTGAAGCCAGATGAGGGATTTTCACGTTGTTGGCTACGAAAAGCGTCGAGAACGTTTGATGAGCGTCACCAAGCAGATATTCTTTTCTTCGAAGACTGGAAAAAACTAGAAAAACACGGCGCCATGCCGACAGCCAAATCTGTTGAACGTCATCAACGCCGCAAAGAAATCACACAAAACGCCCAAAAAGAAGCAGCAAAAGCAACGCCATTAAAGTCAAAATCAGAAAAAACCAAAGGCATGAAAGAGCGTCGCAAGCAGGCCATTCTGGACGCTCGGGTATCTGGAGAGAAGCCTGAAGAACAACATACCTCTCCTCAGATGTCAGTATTGGATGAGCGAAATGAAGAACGGAGAAAGGAAGTTGTTTCTTTGTTAAAGCGTAAGAGGGGCAACAAAAAATGAAGCGAACTTTGGCTGTTTACCGACAAGCAATTCTGCCCGAGCATTGCGGAAATCCCTTGATAGAGTCCTTGCCTCCAAAGCTAAGTGACAGTGATCTAGTTGATAAATTGAGCCATTATCCATCATGTCGCTATGAAGAAACGCAACTGGATGCCTTAGAAAGAGTTGAGTATGTCTCGCGTTTAAAAGCATTGAGACAGCCACTGCCTGTTTATCTTGAGGTTTTTAGAGCTGTAGAAATGGCAATCAAGGAGGGATATTCAGCGAAAAACCCTTTATCGCCTACCACGATGAATTATCTGCATTACTCGGAGGATGAACGCCCAGACATTGAGCCAATCACGGGGTACTTCAAGCCGAAAGGTTGTGGAATCACGGTGATTGGTGAGAGTGGCGTAGGAAAAACATGCATGTTGGAACAAGTGCTGGGCTGCTTTCCCGACACCTTAGAGCATTCGTACTACGAAAATGAGCACCTTCCCTTACGCCAAGTTGTTTGGTTAAAAGTTGACTGCCCTGATGATTCAAGTGTTAAGGGACTCTGTCACCGCATCTTGGAGGAGCTGGATGGGAAGCTGGGAATTCCTGTAACCAAGCCTGCAAGCACCATTGCTGCCTTGATTAGTCAAATTGAGGCGAAGATGAAATCCAGCTTCTTAGGAATTCTAGTCATTGATGAAATGCAAAATTTGAATCTAGCAAAGGCTGGCGGTGCTGATAGGCTACTCGGCTTTTTACACAACTTGGTGAATAACTTGGGAATCCCACTGTTATTTTGCGCCAACCCTCCATTTGATAATCTACTGAGTCAAAGCTTGAAAGCTGCCCGACGGGCAGAGAGTAGCGGCTATTTTGATGTTGGACTGATGCACAATGATGATGAATGGGAACTATTTATCGAGGAGCTGTGGCAGTTACAATGGACAAATGTTGTAACGCCACTGACCGATGAGCTTAGCGATAAACTCTTTGATTTGTCGGTGGGCAACATGGATTTAGCGGTAAGGATTTTCCAAGCAACTCAGAGAGAATTAATTGGTAGTGAAGACGAAGAATTGACGTTGGCAGCGTTGGAGTTTGGTGCAAATATTGCCCTTCGTTTGTCGAGGCCTGCTATCGATGAAATCAGACGAGGCCGCAACATCGCGTTACTAAAGCGTCAAAAAAATGCACCAAAAACCGATAGGCTTTCTGAGCTAAGCAGTGAAACCAAAGAAATAACCAAGCCAGAGCTGACAACATTAAAAGGGAAGCTGATATCTATTCCGGGTGATTTAACGAAACCCCACCATCCTGAGTTTGCAGCGCGGATTCTTGCGCTGAAGAATACAGAAAACCTTCATCCGGAAATCCATGATTTTGACCTTTTCCAGCGAGCATCAGAAGAGAACAACCCGCTTGAAACGTTAAGGAAAGCAGGTGTTCTATGTGATGACCCTCTGGAGATATTCAAGTAAGTTGTGGGGAATATGGAACTGCCACCGGCTTTTCCAGATGAGCTCCTTCTAGGGCGCTTGATGCGCCACATCATATTGACAGGCGAGACGGCGTGTTCGTTTAGTTCACGGGTATTTGGCTCCAGTCGTTTGTCTCTGCATCCTTTCCTGACAGCAGGCATATCGCGAATCGCTGAAATGTCCGGTGAAAATGCTGATAACCTGTTGGTCAGACAAACCCTTGCACCTCTGTTCTTCTTTTACTTACCTAAATATGCGAACGCACTCAAAGAGGACTTGCTTGGAGGAGATGGTGCTAAAGCCCTTCGCCATAGTCAGTTACCCTCTTTTGGCTGTGGGGGATCTTTACACTTAAAATGGTGTCCACGTTGCGTTGAGCAAGACATCCATGATCGAGGCGTCGCTTATTGGCATCGAGCACATCAAGTTCCCGGTGTAACAGCATGTTGGTCGCACCAAGTGCGACTTATGTCTACCGAGTTAAAAGCAAGGCAGCGGTTAAATGAAGGGTTGCCGACTGTGGTTGATTGTGAAGCTCAAGCGGCGTCCGCCGTGGAGATCGAGGTTGCGAAGTTCGGTTTCGGCCTTTTAGCTCAACTAGAGAGAACGAAACCAGACTTTGATTTAGAAGCTAAATACCGTTCACGACTCAATGAACTTGGGTTTATCACTTCCAATGGGAGCGTTCGAAGGAAGGCGCTAATGAAGGCGTTTTCATCTGATTTGGCTATGTATCCAATGCAGGGGTCTCTGTTTCCTCGCCACCAAATTGATTATCACTACATTTCGGAATTGCTAGCTGCAGGAAAAAACTGTCACCCGTTTAGGCATCTTTTACTCGGAGCATGGTTGTTTAACTCTGCGAATAAGATGTTTCAACACACTGCACCAATTGGAGAGGTTAGCCCACATCAACCAAAAGGTTCAACGAAGGAAGAGGTTGAGCAGCGTTGTTTGAGCCTGCTCAGGGAAGGTTACTCTCTTGCTGCGGTTTACAGAAAGACAGGTAAAAGCCGATGCTACCTCAAGCGTTTAGCGGCGCTAAATGACATCAAATTAAATCTTATGCCAAAGCAGCTAAATGATGTCCTTAGGCAAAAAATCATAAGACTGGCGTTTCTTGGTTTGCACCGTCGTCGAATTTCGGAAATTTGTGGTATTGGTTTGGGCTCAGTCGAACAAGCCATCTCCAGTGAGTCGGGCTTAGTCAAATGGCGCAAGCGTTGTCATTGGGAGTCGAAACGGCGACGTAGCAGAGCTTCAATTGAAAGTTATCTTAGGCGAAACAGCGACGCCCTGCGTCGAGACGTCAAACGTTATTGCAACGCAGCATTTTTTTGGCTTTACCATAACGATAGAGATTGGTTAGAGAGGTCGTTGCCTGAGGCCACAAAGCCCACCCCAAGAGAGCTCTCATGAACATACAGCAGCCATTTAACTTTCTAAATGTAAATTGCTAACAACGATGATTAAGGCCCGCAATAGACGGGTGTATGAGAGTGAAATGTACGAGAAAACAGCATTTACACGTTGTTAAACTGTGGAGATGTCAAAAAACTTGACCATTAGCTACGATATCAATATTTTTAGAGGGCTTCACGCAATTGGCGTGAAGGGTTGTGACAGATTGTCAATGCCGTCTCTCTTGGTGCGCCAAGGTAACAACATTGAGAAGTGGACCCCATTGGTTGGACACACAAGCTAATTTTTTAAGTGTTTGATCCCGCTCATGCTGCGTATCTTTGCCTGCCGAAGTAGGCTTCATCAGGAGTAAGGTCATTGAGTCCCTGATGGTTACGCTCTTCGTTATAGAACACCATGTAGTGGCCGATTTCAAGTTCAGCTTCTCGGGGGGTGGTATAGGCTTTTAAGTAAACCTCCTCATATTTCAAGCTACGCCATAATCGCTCGATGAACACGTTGTCGACCCAGCGTCCTTTCCCATCCATGCTTATCCGTACATCATGGTCGATTAATCTCTGAGTAAACTCAGCGCTAGTAAACTGGCTGCCTTGATCTGAATTGAAGATATCGGGCGGCCCGTAGTGTTGCAGTGCGTCTTCGAGAGCCTCAATGCAAAAGCTTGTATCCATCGTATTCGACAAGCGCCAAGCCAGTACTTTGCGGCTATACCAGTCAATTGCATATTTCGGAGCATTCCGATCAGTCATTTCGGGATTATCCGATCACCCATTTCGGTTTAAACCGATCACTGATTCCGCGATTATCCGATCACTTTTAGCCTCACTCCGAAATCGGCGATCGGAATAGCGGAAACCGCGATCGGAATGCCCGAAATCCTCCATTTTTCTCTTTTAAATCAATCGCTCGCTATCCTTACCCTTCTCACAGTGATGGTAAGGACGCGGCAATGGCAAAAAAGAGAACCCCTATGAACAAAATCAAAGAGGTGTTACGCCTCAAATTCGACTGCGGCCTGTCGCATCGCAACATCGCGCTCTGCCTCAATCTTGGTGTTGCCACCGT
>NZ_FIZY01000041.1 GCF_900060185.1 Grimontia marina
TGCAGTTCTGTCCCGGTGTGACCACTTTTTTCTGCTGGCCTTTTACCGTCCAGTCAGCCCCAATTTTGGGGTTAAGGTCGATATCAACTTCGTCTTCATAAAACACCGGATGGTCAACACTGCATTTGTCCAGCGCCTCACTTATCTGAGCGAGCTTTTCTTCCTTGTCAGGGTCTCGAATATTGAGGGTAGGTGCCGCCCTACGCCAGACGATCCCGATTTTCGGTAACCAACGCCTGACCGTAGAAGCCGCCACTGTACTTTGGAATACATCATTGAGCTGCATCGTTAAAAGCTCTGTACTCCAGCGGCTTCGCTGATAACCGAAATCCTGCGGGGAAAACTGAACCAGAATAGTCAGCATCGCACACATTTCGCTAACGGGAAGCGTTGGCGGTCTGCCAACAGGCAAAGCGTGCAGGGCATCCATACCACCTTGAGTAAACCAGTCAATCCACCTACCCACTGAGGAGCGGGCTGCACTGATAATACGGCAGACATCGACAATCGTTTTGCCTTCGTGGAGTTGCATGAGAGCAATAAGTCTGCGGGCATAATCCTTGTCCTTGGTAGTCTGTATCGCTTTTTTCATCCTACGACGTTCGCCACGAGGTATCGGTGCTATGATGGCCATCACTCAGTCCTTTTGTCGGTATGTTTCGGTTTGGCGATTGATCAGATCGCACAAAGCGGACTGAGTTTCTCTTATCTTTGAGATCTACTATTAGGAACAGCTATTTAGGGAGCGTTGGCTCCCTTTTGGTTGCCACCCTCCTCAAAGAGATGCCCAATCATCGTATTTTGTATGGGCCTCTAAGTAATTGCGTCACAATCAAAAATTCCCAATCTCAATAGAATTTCTCCATCTCAATATGCAAAATATTGCGCAACATCTTTCGATGTGATCGTGTGCTGAATATCGGCGTTGTTCTATTCAAAATCGCCATATTCCAATTTATGAAGCGCGAAATATTTATGGATTTCCTATATTAAGAATAGGTGGATAGGAGTGAATGGAAACTCACATCTTCCTTTAATAAGCCGTGACATGGTCATTGAATTTCAACAATAATATTAAAATAACTTAAATAAGTTACCTTGATTTTTCTTGTGTCTATATCAGGCTTATTAGCTGATTTTCAGTTATCTAGGCTGATTTTAGAATTATTAACCAAAGGTCTCTTGTTCGATGGATAAGAACCATTCGGCATACAGATCACAAGTTCATTCAGTAATTAGCTTATTAGGACGCTGATATGAAAAATAAGTTATTAAGCATTGCTTGTTTCTCCATAGCATTTCTCGCGACTTCAATTGTTAACGCAAAAGATGGTTATGAGGTATGGGCATCAGATCAATCCAATTCAATTTCCGATGCTGCTGGCGTTGGTGTGAAAGGTAGTTATTTGTGGATCTGGGATTCAAAAGATATTGAAGCACAACTTTCTGGATATGGTGATGCAAAACCAATTGGTTGTGGAAAAAATAATAATGGTCAATCAGTAAATAATGCCGGACCGTGTGATTTATTAGATATATTCCCTCAAGATCTCATGGAATTTAACGCTTTCGGTAATCCTACTGGTAATCGCTTGTCAGATCTTAATGGATTTGGACGACTGCATGGTGTAATCGCTGATCCGCAAAACCGGTATGTAACGGCGAATATTTTCGCGCCTAGCGGTGGCTATGTTGGCATTATTGATACACGTACCAAAGGTGCGGTGGCGTTGTTTCGCGTAACAGGGACAAATGACGGTGGTAATGTCGGCACTCGCTCAGTGCATATGTCATTTTGGGATGCCTCTGGCTCTGCGATCATCATTGCCAATCTTAATGGTAAGGTATTGGAAAGAATAAATATTATTCGTAATGAATCAGGTAAGATTAAACAAGCTTTGTTTAATCGTTCTGCTAGTTTGGGTGTGGGTAAGTCAATGTCAGTGACGGTGCCTGCTACCTATTTTTCTGGCAAAAATCAGCAAGGGAATAAGTTGATTGGTGGTATTGTAGGGGATTATTCGGAAGCTGATTTTGGTGATTTAACGCCAAATGGCTATTGTAAAGAAAATGGTTGTTTATCTGGCTTTGATGGCACATTTGGAGGCAGGCCGAATAACGTCATTATTTGCCCGATAACTTCAAAGAATAACAATCTATATATTACATTGGGCGGGGGTGGATTATTAATAGCAAAAGCTAACACGACGCCAATGATGATTGTTGGTGAGTACGGCAATGAAGCCGTTAATGGTGCTGGTTGCGGTGGAGTAGGAGTGGGTACCGATATGTGGATCAACGGTGGGGTGTCTGCATCAAATGCTGGAGCGACTCAATCAACATTTTCGATGTACACCATTGATGATACTGAATTTAGTGCTTCGGCTAACTCTGAAAATACACCAATGCCTACTGAGGTATTTAAAGATCCTACTAACACCAAAACCAATGGCAATGTAAATGGCATTAATTTGGTTAATCAAACGGGTCAGTTGCCTGATGTAACTACACGAAGAGACGCACACGGCGCTGTGGCGACAACGGATGGAAATTATGTTCATAACGTTGACCGTATTCAAAATGTGGTCGAGGTTTTTAACGCAACGACTTTTGAGCGGACGACCTATGATTTGACCTCTTACGATGGCCAAGGGTCTGGCATTGGCCCATGTGCAGCTAAATCTGTTGATGATGACGAAGGACTTCCAATTAACGACCCAACACCAGATCTTTTAGATGCGACGCCGGATGGAAAATACTTAATGGTAGCCCTAAGAGGTCCTAGACCTGTCTCGGTGGGGCACTCTGCTCAGGGCTCTTGTCCAGGAGTGGGTATTATTGAAGTGCTCAATGATGGAGAAAGCGGCAGATTACTTGGCGTGCTGCGTTCAACGAATACCGTCGATAACTCGATGGCTCCGGCTCCGGGGGGATATCCTTATTCAGGCAGAGAGCATTCTGATGTTCATGGGGCAATCGTAGTGAGAAAGTAACCTTAGCTAATTCGTGCTTGCAGAATCGGCGAGTATTTGCGGTTTGTAAGCATGAAACTGACAAATTTGACCTACCCTCAGGTGTTTGCCCTGTATAACGCTACCAATCATCACTCAAGTGTTTCAAAGTAAAACTTGTATTCACTGACACCATCTATGCGAACGCCTTTTTCTCTTAACTCAAGGTACTGCTTCATTTTAATGGTTCAGAAGTCCATTGCCTTCAGCGCAAGGATGATCCGCAGTTCATCCATTGAATGTGATTTTGCCTCAGAGCTGCACGTACCGCAGACAACATGGGTCTTCGGCTTAAAACCAATCTGATTAAGCCAGTGCAAGTCTTTGGGTTCTTTACGTGTACCGCAGAAGTTGCATTGATTCTCTTGTTTCAATGCCGCTTTTTCCCTCAATTCCTTCGGACTAGGTGAATTGGCTGATGGGGAATTTTCAGCCTTCTTATTACCACCGAACTGAGAAAACTGAACGACATTAGACATTGGGTTTGGACTTATTAATTGAGTCATACCCAAACAACCTGAATCCTGTATCTTCAGGTTGTTTAGTTATTTATTGAAGTGCACCGCATTCTTTAAAGGAGTGACGTGTCTCATCCGTGAAACTTTCTTTCTATATTCCCCCAGATTTATCTCAGTAACTGTCTGCTTTAACAATTAATCTGATTTCTACAGTGTCTCAGTCTTATTTTTAAATCAATATTCTCATAATTGAATTTACCTCAATCTTTTCTAGCTTATTTTTCGATACGAAATTTTATTTGCGCCTGATTTGTGATTTGGGTGTGCTGATTAGGCTTAACACGCTTTACAACCATTAGACGTAATTTATCGAGGAGATAAGATGTATTTCTTTAAGAAAGCGATATGGGTGCTGCCGGTATTCTCACTCGGACTCACCGCTTGTGGGGGGGATGACGCGAATACGTCAGCCTCCGTACCGGGGGACGCGAATAGTCTCCCTTTACCGGGCGCGCCGGTTTTAGCACAACCGACGGTGGGGGCGCTCACAGATGATGCTTATTCTGTCACTTTCAGCTGGAGTAGCGCTGCGAATGCGACGGGATATACCCTGTGTAGAAAAGATGAATCACAAGACGGTAACTGTGCAAAGTTGGGCGAACCAACGACCGATACATCGCTGACTCTGCCTCTGAGTTTGGACACGCCGGCTAACTATTTTGTATTGGCCAAAAACAGTATGGGCTCAACAGCGTCTGCTGAGATAGCCTTATTTCCCAAACCAGAGCAATTTACTCTTGTTGAAACGGAAGTGAAAACGTTCCAAGATCGCTCTCTTCAAGTCAGATTCAGTTGGAATGATGTCAAGTACGCGCAGAGCTATACCCTTTGTAGAAAAGATGAATCACAAGACGGTAACTGTGCAAAGCTGGGCGAAACGACTAACGATACATCGCTTACTCTGAGTTTGGCCCCACTGGAAAATTATTTGTCTGAATTTTTTGTGCTAGCCGAAAACAGTACGGACAAAACACCGTCTGTTGACCAACCCTTACCGCCAGAACAACTGACTAAGATGATAAACTACATCAAGGCCTCGAATACCGGGGTAAATGACAATTTTGGTTACTCGGTATCTTTGTCAAAGGATGGCAACACCCTTGCGGTGGGGGCTTACGGTGAAAGCTCTAACGGTACTAGCGAGGAAAACGACGATATGCCGACGGCCGGCGCGGTGTATGTGTACCGCTTTGACGGCAGCCGTTAGACGCAGGAGGGCTACATCAAGGCCTCGAATCCCGGGCAAAATGACAGCTTTGGCAGAACGGTATCGGTGTCAGGGGATGGCAACACCCTCGCGGTGGGGGTGCCATGGGAAGATACACAATCCGCAGGCATCGATCCATCACATGATGATACTGATACTTCTTTTAATTCCGGCGCGGTGTATGTGTACCGCGTTGACAATGGGAATTGGACGGAGGAGGCCTTCATCAAGGCCTCAGATCCCGCGAAAGGTGACTACTTTGGTAACGTATCTTTGTCTTCGGATGGCGATACCCTCGCGGTGGGCGTTTCTAACAGAGAGCACGGTGCCGGCGCGGTGTATGTGTACCATTTTAACGGTACCGATTGGGCGGAGAAGGCCTTAATCGAGGCCTTGAATAAGGAAACAGGTGACCACTTTGGCACATCAGTATCTTGGTCAGAGAATGGAAAAACCCTCGCGGTGGGGGCTAATACGGAAGGATCTGACGGTACTGACAAGGGAAACAACAGTATAAGCCTTGCCGACGCGGTGTATGTATACCGCTTTACCGACAGTTGGACGTACGATGAGGCCTACATCAAAGCCTCGAGTCCCGCGACGATTGACAAATTTGGTCACTCGGTATCTTTGTCATCGGATGGCGCTACCCTTGCGGTGGGCGCTATAGGGAAAGATACCTATACCGGCGCTGTTTATGTGTACCACTTTGACGGTAGCAGTTGGACGAGGGAACAATACATCCAGGCTTCAAATAAAGGGGCAGATCACTACTTTGGCTACTCGGTATCTTTGTCATCGGATGGCAACACCCTCGCTGTGGGGGCTTATAAGGAAAAGTCCAATGCCCAAGGCATTAACGGAGAGGAGATCAACGATGAATTAGACAGTGCGGGCGCGGCGTATGTGTACCACTTTGACGGTAGCAACTGGACGCAGCAGGCCTATATCAAGGCCTCTAATACCGGGGCAGGTGACGAATTTGGCAAAGTGGTATCTGTGTCAGGGGATGGCAACACTCTCGCGGTGGGGGCTAATAGGGAAGATTCCAGTGCCACTGGCATTAACGGTGACGGAAACATTGGCGGTGGAGGTGATAGCGGCGCAGTGTACATCTACTAGCCCATACCAGTAGTCACAATAGACGCGCCCAAACACGGTGTTGCACCAGACCGAGAGGTGAAATCCGTGAATCGGGCGCGTCCATATCTATCCCAATGGCTCGGTTTCTTTTTGTAGGCTCAACCGCCAATGCGCTAAAATAACAAAGTGAATGCGACACTTTTTGTAAATAGAGCTAAGTCAGAATTGTCCAAAAATCATTTCCAAAACAAAAAGGGAGCCACTTGGCTCCCTTGGCATTTCCTTTCAGCCTGCTTTAAGCAGCCTCCACCTTCACCCTGAAGAAAATCGCATAGAACAGCGGGATCACTACCAAGGTCAGGATGGTTGCGAACAGCAGACCAAACATAATGGTCACTGCCATGCTCTTGAAGAAGGGGTCTATTAAGAGCGGGGCAACGCCCAGAATGGTGGTGAATGCGCCAAGCAATACCGGACGGGCGCGGCTGAGGGCGGCGTCGATAATCGCATAGCAGGGCGCTTTACCATCGCGGATTTCTACGTCTGCCTGATCAACCAATACAATGGCGTTTTTCACCATCATACCAATCAAGCTCAGGAAGCCGAGGATTGCCATAAACTCAAACGGCGTCTGGAAAACAATCAAACCGACCGTCACACTTACCACTGCCAGTGGGGCAGTCAGCCAAATCACCAGTGGTTGGCGCAGGGCGTTGAACATAAAGACAACGGCCAGAATCATGGCTGCGAAACCGTAAGGTGCAGAAATCACCAGACCTTCGTTGGCATCTTTCGAGGCTTTGTATTCTCCGTACCACTTGAGCTCGTAGCCCGCTGGCAGGTCAATGGCTTCAATCTTGTTACGGACATCGTTGAACGCATCCGCTGTCAACACACCCGGTGCAGGGTCAGCCTGAACCAGAATGGTTGGTACGCGGTTGATTCGGCGAAGAATCGCATCCTGATACACCACGTCGACTGAATCCACCAACTGGCTTACCGGAATAAAGGTGCCTACTGCAGGGCTGAATACTTCGGTGTTTTCAATCGCACGCTGGTGGTTGCGTTCGCTTTCAGGAGCGCGCACCACAATCGGGATCAAGTCATCACCTTCACGGTAAACTCCCACGTTACGCCCGGTCAGGGTTTGGGCAATCGCCTGGTTAATCTCCTGCGTGGTCAGGCCAAATCGCTGTGCTTCTTCGGAAGAATAAACAGGGCGAAGTACGGGCACTTGCTGACGCCAATCGTCTTGCACCGCAATCAGGTTATCGTCGGCCAACATGATGGCTTTTGCCTGCTCTGCCAGTTGACGCAGCACCGCGCTGTCAGGGCCTTTAAAGCCAGCTTCGATTTTCTTACCGCCGCCACGGCCAAGCATGAACTTCCATACCTTGATAGAAGCGTCAGGGTATTTCGCATCCAGTTCACTTTGCAGTTCGCCGAGAAGCGGAGCGATTTTGGTGTAATCGTCGATATCAATCAGCAACTGACCATAGCTCGGGTTTCGTGCTTCTGGTGCGTACGTCAGCATAAAGCGAAGGCCACCACCGCCAATCAAGCTGGTGATATTGGTAATGCCTTCTTTGGCTTTCACGTCTTTCTCGATGTCTGCGACCACGGCTTCGGTGCGCTTGATGTCTGAGCCTTGCGGCAAGTAGACATCAACCACGAACTGAGGACGTTGAGATTCCGGCATAAAGCCCGGTGGAACGAACTGCACACCCCAAATCGCGGCGGCCATTGTACCGAACAGCAAGGCACAACTGATGATGCGGCGATTCAACACCCAGGTCAGCAAAGCTTTGTAACCTGTCACTATACGACCCGGTTTCTTATCGGCTTTTACCGGCTTCACTTTGAGGAAGTCATGGCACAGCATTGGCGTGACAGTAACGGCAAACACCCAGCTCAGGAACATGGAATAGAGGATCACCCAAAACAGGGAGCCCGCGTATTCGCCCATGTCTGATGGTGACAAACCAATCGCACTGAATGCGCAGATACCGACGACTGTGCCGCCAAGCAGAGGCCATTTGGTGGCGTTCACCACGTCTGAAACCACAACCTTGCGGTCTGCATCCGGTTCTTGCTGCAATCGCACCAGAATACCGTCTGTCACCACGATGGCATTATCCACCAACATGCCAAGCGCGATGATCAACGCACCCAACGAAATACGCTGCATGGCGATATCTTCAATCAGCATGATGCAGAGCGTGCCTGCGACAGTCAGCAGCAAGACAAAGCCGATAATCACACCGGAACGGACACCCATAAACAGCAGCAGTACCACAAATACGATGGCAACCGCAGCAATCAGGTTGTCGATAAAGTTGGAAACAGAATCACGCACCGAGTCAGACTGCATGGAGATAACATTCAGCTCCATGCCGAGCGGACGCTGACTTTCCAGTTCTGCCAGACGCACTTTGACCGCATCACCCATATCCACGACGTTACCGCCAGTGACATTCGAGATACCAAAGCCGATCGCGCGCTCGCCGTTGTATCGCATCAGCATGGTGGAAGGTTCTTTGTAGCCTCGCACGATGTTGGCGATATCGCCCAGACGCAGCACGGTGTTGCTATCACCAACGGCGACTTGCAGGTTTTTCAGGTCGGCAACGGAATCAATGCTGGAGCTTGGGATCACCGGAATACGCATCGCTTGGGTTTCGATGCTGCCCGCAACTGTCACCAGATTTTGCTTTTGCAGCACCTGAAAGACTCTCTCTGCAGACACACCAAACTCTGCCAGACGTTCGCTGGAGATCTCGACGAAGATGGTTTCCTGCTGTTCCGCCAAGGTCGCGGTTTTCGCCACGCCCGGTACCAGCACGATTTCACGGCGAAGGGTATCGACATAATCCTGCAGCTGCTTATCGCTGAACCCTTCTCCGGTCACGGCAAAGAACAGGGCGTATACATCCGCAAAATCGTCGTTAACAATTGATGGGCCAGCGCCTGGAGGCAGCTGTCTTTGGGCGTCAGAAACCTTGCGGCGCAGCTTGTCCCATACCTGCTGGAGGTCAGCATTGGTATTGGCGAACTCAAGTTTGATTTCAACCGTCACCTCAGACATGCCTTGCATGGAGACGGATTTCACCTCTTTGAGCTCCTGAAGTGATTGCACCGCGCCTTCGATCACGTCGGTCACTTCGTCAGAGACTTCCTGTGCTGTTGCGCCGGAATACGGAGTGACAATCACCGCCTGACGGATAACAAATTCCGGATCTTCAAAACGACCGAGTTTGAGGTAGCTGATGTAGCCGCCAATCAGGGTGAGGGCAATTAGCACCCAAACACTGGTGCGTTTGGCAATGGTATAACGTGCGATATCCATTGTTATGCTCCAGTGCGTTCGTCAGTGTAAGGGCGGACTTCCATGCCTTCTCTCACGCTGGAAACTCCCGCGATGATGACACGTTCGCCAAGGGCCAAGTTCTGTTTCACGACAATGCGGTCTTTGACCAGCGCGCCCACGTCCACGTAACGTTTTTCAGCCTTGTTATCTTCACCGACTACCCAGACGAACTGCTTGCCTTGGTTATCAGGAACCACGGCGGTCAGCGGCAGGGTGATAAGGGTGTTTTCGTCAGTAATAGCATTAGTGTCTGGTATGACTTTCACAGCCATGCCCGGCAAAACGCGGAAGCCCACCTGCTCCAGCCCAAGCACGACAGCATAGGTTTGGGACACTGAATCTGCCTGCGTAGCAAAAGTGCGCAGTGTCAGCGGGAACGCTTGCCCCGGAATCGAAGAAATTTCTGCGATGGCTTTAGTGCGGTTACCACCAGACAACATGACTTGATGAGGAATGTTAATCACCACTTCCAAATCGTTGAGATCATGCACGGTAAGCACAGGTTCATTGGCTTGAACCTGAATATGGTTATCCATCATTTTGCGGCCAACAATGCCATCAAACGGTGCGTGAAGTTCGGTGTATTCAAGCTGGCGTTTTGCCTCAGCAACACGGTTCTTTGCCAGATCAAAGCGCGTAGTAATCGCATCTAAGTCGGCTTTGGAGATCGCCTGGCTTTTCTTATAAATCGCCTGTGCACGCTCGTATTCTAACGTGGTGTTTTTCAGTTCAAGTTCTGCTGATTCCAAAGCTGTTTTGGCATCGCGAGAATCCAGCGTTGCCAGTAATTGGCCTTTTTTCACTTCATCACCTTCATTGACGAAGATTTTGGTCAGTCGGCCGCCAATGCGGAAGGCCATGTCTGCGCGTTCAGCCGCGCGCACGACACCGTTAAAGCTGAGATCTGCGGCTTGTTGTGTATAGACGATTTCAGTTAAGGCAGGCTGGATGACAGGCGCAGTGACTAGCTGAACCGCTTTCTCGCCACAACCTGACAGAAGAAAAGAAGAGATGATCAAAGTAGCAATCGCGCCGCGCTTGAATGACGGTTTGCCGAACGTGTTGACGGCCATGTAGTTCCACTCCACAAAGAGACCGGCCTGCAAAGTCGGTCTGATCAGACAATTTTGGGGTTGGTGTTAAAACCAAAAGTAAACTCTGGAGTTTATCTTAAGCGTGTTTTGTGTTGAGGTAAACTCAAAAGTATACTTTTTGATTTCAACTTGCTAGATTTGTCGTGTTGAGGAAAGGAGAACGCTTATGACACGCTCAGAGCAAAAGCGCCTGGCGATTATTACTGCAGCCAAAGAAGAGTTTATCCAGCATGGATTTGCGGCTGCGAATATGGACCGCGTCTGCACAATCGCAGAAGTATCAAAGCGCACGCTTTACCGTCATTTTGAAAGTAAGGAAGTACTGTTTGAATCTGTGCTGACCATCATTCAGTCTTCGATTGATGAAAGCCTGAGATATGAATTTGACGCCGACAAAAGCCTGAGTGAGCAACTCACCGCGATTACACGCCAAGAAGTGGATATTCTTTATGGGACGTACGGGATTCCTTTCACCCGGACCATCTTGATGGAGTTCTTGCGTCAACCCGATATGGCTAGCCAGATCATTTCAAAAATCTATAACAATAAATCGTTGAACCATTGGTTTGATAAAGCGCAGAAGGCCGGGAAAATCAAAGCCATCAAGCTTGAATTACTCACCCAAACCTATTCAAGCCTGTTTAACGGCATGTTCGTGTGGCCCCAGGTATTCGATATGCAGCCAATTCCGGAAGGGGAAGATCTGGATCAGAAGATTGAGCATGTGGTGAGCGTAGTGGTGGGGTGTTGTGCAGCCTAACACTCCACGTTGTACTTTCTACTTCTGACACTTGATAAAGATGAAATTAGGGTGTTTTCTCAAGCGTTCATAGGTCTCTGGTGATGCTTGTTTAATGGCTCCTGAAACCTGTCCTTCTGAAATCTGGGTGATAGACAGCCCTGCATTGGTGACTGCATTTGTGATTTCAACCAGTGGTCGGCGGTAGAAGGTTACTTGAACCGGGGTGCCGACTGTGTCCCATTCCTCTTGTACCAACTCGGTGTCGAAGTAGTTACCCGATGCAGAACATTCAAAGTCTGCAAACGGATGGTGGGTTGATAATGCCATGGATCCGCCAGGTTTTAGCACTCGGTAGACGTCACTAAACAGGGCGGTGATGTCTTTCAGGTAATGGATAACCAAAGGACACACGATGACATCGTATTGCCTTTCAGCTTCTTTGGGTAAGCCTTCTGATAAGTCCTGAACATAGGTCGAAACACGGTCGCTAAATTTGTTTTTCACGATATCGACCATCTCTACAGAAAAATCGAGACAAGTAATAGATTCAGCGCCTTTACGGAGGAAGTAATCTGCGTATACGCCTGGCCCACAGCCTAAATCCAACACTTTTTTCCCTTCGATATCACCAAGCATGGCTTGTAGGTTAGGGCGCTCAAAAAGCGCGTTGTAGATATTGTCTTGAACGGCTAGGTCATATTGCTGGGCATATCTTGAATACATGTCGGATTTCATGATTTTTCTTCGGACTCGATAGGGACAAAAAAACAACGGCATTTTGAGGTCGAGTGGACTGAAATACAATCCTTCGCACAAGGGAAATCACAATAAGGTCAGTATTTCCACACACTTGTTTGTAAATCCATGGGCTTTTAAGGTTTTTGAAAAACAGTAACCTAAAACTGAATAAAAATAGGAATGGTTATCATTGGCTAATATTATGAAAATTAAGCATTTTTCTGGTTGTTGTTTACCTTGGTTTCACTTAGGATGTAGCACATCTTTTGGGATTACCAGCGTTATAAAAGGATCATCACGATGAAAGGTCACCAAGACGTTGTCGTTGAGCTGAATAAGATTCTCACCTCCGAGCTCACCGCAATTAACCAGTACTTCCTCCATGCAAGAATGCTGGGCAATTGGGGTTTTGAAGCGCTCAATAAAGCCGAATACAAGAAATCTATTCAGGATATGAAGCACGCCGACAAACTGATCGAGCGCATCCTATTTCTGGAAGGTTTGCCTAACCTGCAACACCTTGAGCGCCTTCGCATTGGCGAGGAAGTTCAGGAGATGATCGAGTGCGACAAAGTGATGCTGGAAGAGCAGTTGGTTCAGTTGAAAGAAGCCATTGCTATCTGTGAAGAGAAACAAGACTACGTCACTCGTGAGCTGCTAAACGACATCCTCGAAGACGAAGAAGAACATCTTGACTGGATTGAATCACAACTTGAACTGATTAGCCTGACCGGTCTGCAAAACTACCTGCAAGCGAAAATGGAGAAATAAAAATGAAAGGTAATCAAGAAATTATTGATGGTCTAAACCGCTTGCTGACGAATGAGTTGTCTGCCATGGATCAGTACTTCGTTCATGCGCGTATGTACGAAGACTGGGGTATGGATGAGCTGTATGAGCGCATTAACCACGAGTCTGAAGACGAGCGTGAGCATGCATCCATTCTGATCAACCGCATCCTTTTCCTGGAAGGTACGCCGGATGTTCAGTCTCGTGAAAAGCTTCTGATCGGTGCTGATGTCGAAGAGATGATGCAGAACGATCTGAAATACGAGTACATGGTGGCTGCAGAGCTGCGTACCGTGATTGCGCTGTGTGAAGAAAAGCAGGATTACCAGACCCGCGAAATCCTGTTGAAGCTTCTTGACGATACTGAGTCAGACCATATGTACTGGCTTGAGAAGCAACTTCGCTTGATCAATATGGTTGGTTTGCAGAACTACATTCAGTCCAAGATGGGCAAATAAACCAACATCTACTCCAATCAAAGGCCGCTTCACACAGCGGCCTTTTTTATTGTCGAGGGTATACCCATATGTGGGTGTAGGTGTTGTTTCGATAGGCGTAACCAAAAACGCTTGGTATTGCAATGAATTATGCGTTGAGACGCTGGATTTACCCGCCGAATATTTTGTTTCGCGTTGACCTTAAGCAGAAGCGACAACAAATCGTTTCCCGCCAGACAAAATATCCTAGTTTGTCACCCAATATTGACCTCGTTAAGCTCTCCTGACAGTTCGCTAAGGAGAATAAAAAATGGGAACAGACAAACGTGGGTTGGTTTTTACGGGTACTGACGATGCCGGTGTAGAACAATTTGAAGCCGCATTGGAATGGATATTCGACTATCGCCCTAATGCCATGGAGAAAATAGAGACTATCCTGGAAGCTTACCCTGAGTTTGTTATGGCTCACATTTTAAAGGGATACAGCATTGCCAGTGAAGGACGACACTCTTCTTTGGTAAAGGTGGTCGGCGTACTCAACGCTATTGAATCACTCCATGTAAAGGCAAATAGCCGCGAACGACAACACATTTCAGCTCTCCAAGCTTATCAGCGGGGAGATATTAAAGCTGCCTTGGAGGTATGGGCGGGTATTTTGAATGAGTGGCCGCTGGATTTGGTCGCTTTCCGACAGTCTACAGGTAATCTTTTCTGGCTCGGTGAAAGACAGCGATTGGTTGATACAGCTGCTAAAATAGCGCCTCATTGGCGTGAAGACACCCCTGGATATGGTTACTTTATTGGGGCCTTTAGCTTCGCCTTAGAGGAAATTGGGGAGTATGGTAAAGCTGAAGAGTATGCCCGCAGAGCGGTTGAGCTAAACCCCGCAGATGTATGGGCCATTCACTCACTTGCTCATGTGCTGGAAATGAATGCACGCACTGACGAAGGCATAGACTGGATAGAGTCACGTCGAGAACAGTTACCTACCCATAACGCTTTTGTCGGCCATATCTGGTGGCACCTTGCGCTGTTCCATCTTGAGCAGGGTAACATCGATGAAGTGTTCTCCCTTCTTGACGAGCACATTTACCCTGAACCTTCTAATTTCTACTTGAGTGTTCAAAACGGGGCTTCACTGCTCAAGCGTTTGGAGTTTCTAGGTATTAATGTCGGTGATCGTTGGCAGCGGCTCTACGAAGGTGTGAAGGATTCCTATGGGGACTATATCTACCTGTTTACTGAGCTTCACTCTGCTATGGTGCTCCATCGAGCGGGTGATAAAGAGGCAATCTCTTCATTGAAGCATGGGCTGAGTAACCCAAATGCTCTGCGCTATCCTTTCGAAAATGGGATTTCTCAACAGCTGGTTACGGGTATTGAGGCCTTTGAAAATGGCAATTTTGCCCACGCGGCAAGTTTGATAACGCCAATTCGATACGATATGGCAAGGCTGGGTGGAAGCCATGCCCAGCAAGATATTCTGCATCAATACCTGATCAACGCTGAGGTTCAGCAAGGCCATTTGGAAACAGCAAAAGGCTTCCTCAAAGAAAGGGTATCCCGGAGAACCCACTGGGACTTGGCTCCTGAAATCTATCTGAAAAAGCATGCCGAAATTGAAAGGCTTACGTTGAGTGGTGAAAAACAAGCGTTGAATCAATTACTCAGACGCGTTTTCTAATATTCCACAGTAACAGGATTGGTTTTCAATGACAGTAAAGGTTAACTTCTATAGCGATGTGCTTTGTTTTTGGGGTTGGGTTGGTCAGCATTACAACGACAAAATCATGCATCTCTGGGATAGCTCTCATGTGGAATGGCAGCATCATCATTTGGCTTTGTATGCGAATGTCCCCGAACGGATGAATTCCATTGGTGAGGGGGAACGTGGATACATGAAGTATGCCGAAATCACCGAAAGGTTAATGGCGAAATTTGACGGTTTGGATGTTAATCCAGATTTGTGGCGTAAAGTCAGACCGTCCAGTTCATTAATGCCACACCAAGCGGTGAAGGCAGTACAGTATGTTGCTGGTAATGATGTTGCGGTTGAACTCGAACATGCACTCCGAGAAGCGTTTTTCCGTGATGCACGGGATATCAGCCACTATGGTGTGCTAAAAGATGTGCTTGAGGAATGTCACCTTGCTACGCCAGACATCATGGAGCGCTTTTTGACGGGGAAAGCTCTGGCGGATGTCTATAGTGATATCAAACATGCAGAGGAAGACAAAATCCCGGGTAGTCCAGCGTGGGTTTTTGACTCTGGCCGTTATCGATTCTTCGGTCAAGTTGATATCGATGTACTGGCATTTGCCATCAATAATTTGGCGCGGGATTGATTATCCCGCGTTATCTTGAAGTGGATTATCTTTCAGTGTTTGATAGCCCGCCCAAATACGCGTTGCTGTGGTAATCCAGCAAAGTGCACCAAATGTCCAGGCAATTTCTGCAAAGTAACCAGGGAACAAGCAAAACAGTACAAAGCACGCAATGGTTTCAGTTCCCTCGGTTAACCCGCCAATGTAGTAGAGCGATTTGCTTTGATAAACCGGGTTTTCAATGTTTCGTTTACTGGCCATGATGGCAAACGCGAGGAAACTGGAACCTGTCCCCATAAACGAAAAAACAAGAAATGTGGCGGCGACTGCGTTTTGTTCGGGATTCGCTAAAGCAAAGGCAAACGGGATCATCGAATAGAACAGGAAATCCAGCGTGATATCCAAAAATCCACCTGCATCGGTAATTCCTTGTCTGCGAGCCAGAGCACCGTCTAACCCATCAAAAATACGGTTCAGGGCAATAAAAAGTAGTCCGAACCAATAATACTCGTAAGCAATTGCAGGCAGCGCTAACAAACCAATCAGGAAACCAATCACAGTGACTTGGTTGGCAGTGAGGCCGATTTTGTCAGGTATCTTGGCGGCTTGCTTTAAGGGCCAACGGATAACGGCGATGGAATAGCGATCAAGCATTGTTTTGCTCCGTATTCATAAAGCCCACTTTCGAGGTCGTTTTCCTTTCTTTGTTTGGCCAATGCAACAAAGTGCTTTCCATTGGCACGTCATCTTCATCGTGCGTGACCATGACAGCGGCGATATTTCGATTTTTGATTTGCTTGAAAACGAATGCGCGGAAGGACTTTCGAAGTGGTTTATCCAGCTTGCTGAAAGGCTCATCCAGCAAGATGACTTTGGGGTGCGAGAGAAGAGTGCGCATCAAACTGATGCGGGCTCGCTGGCCACCGGAGATTTGGTCGGGCGCTTTAAAAGCGATATCTGCCAGCTCAATTTCTTGCAACGTCGCCAATGCACGTTCCTTTTTCTCGGTGGCGCTCATGGTGTCTGGCAGACCAAACGCGAGGTTTTGCCAAACATTAAGATGCGGGAAGAGTAAATCATCCTGAAACAGAATGCCTACCGCCCGTTTTTCTGCTGGAAGCGATTGGATGTTTTGGCCATTAACCAGAATATCGCCATCACAACTAAATTCGGGGGCAAGGTGTCCGGCAATTGCACTGAGCAGCGTGGATTTACCACAGCCGCTTGGCCCCATGATCGACAGTACATCCCCTTTTTCGATAAGGAATGACATGCCATCGACCAAGGTGGCTTGATTAGATTTTATAGTCAGGTTTTGTACGGACAAACTCATTCACAGACTCTCTGGATTCATCATGTCGGGCGAGGCGACGGCGCGGGTCAGCCAATCGGCTCGAAGCAAGCGCAAGGGCAAAGAAAATAAGTGGCAGGAAGGCTTGTATCAGACCATACACAGCACTGATACGTCTGTCCTGACCACTGGCAAGGCTGACCGCTTCGGTGGTTAATGTTGTAATGCGTCCTGCGCCTAAAAGCTGTGTTGGCAGATATTGTGCAAAACTGACACTGAGACCAACAGCCCAAGCCAGCAATATAGCGGGAATCACAATCGGTAGCTTGACCTGCCACCAGGCCTTCAACGGACTGTGCCCCAAGCTGCGCGCGGTTTGTGTAAGGCGCTGGTCGAACGATTTCCAAGGCCCATCCAACGCAAGATAGACATAAGGGAAGGCAAACAGAATATGCGCCCAGATAGTCGCCGGGACGTGCCATTGCCCCGGCAACATGTATATCGCGACTTGAATACCGAAAAGAATGGATAACTGTGGGATCAGCATGGGGACGGCAATGACCAACTGCGGGAGTGATTTGTGGTACTTGTCGCGATACTCCAGACAGCCTACAGCAAATATCAACGCAATCGTTGCGGATATCAGACCAAGAATCAGGCTGTTGGTCGCAAGCTCAATCAGATGACTGGATTCCTGTTCCCAAAACCGCGTACTGGTGCGTGTCGGCCAGATATCAGGAAAGCGCCAGCGGAGAGCGAACGACCAAACCAGCAGCAGGGGTATCATCATAAAAGGGAGTATAGCGATGAGTTTAAACAGGTGTCGTCCCGGCAGAGAATAGGTTTTGCTGCCGCTGAACTGCCAGTTCTGCCAAACGTTAATCAGTACATATTCGAACAGGCGATACAAAAGCAGTGTGCCGAAACAGAGGACGAATAACGAAATTGCTCCTGCTGCCGCACGTGGCAACATCGACAGATCAGGGTCGTTGAACCACTGCCACACCAGTACCGCAAAAGTCGTTGGTGAAGTTGGCCCGAGAATCATTGCCACATCGACCACTGACAACCCATAAGCAATCACAGCGTAAACTGGGAAGCGCATTTTCGGCAGCCATTGCGGAAACACTACTTTTAACCAAGCCGCGGTGCGGTTGTAGCCCAGACTTTGTGAGGCTGCGAGTAAACGGTCTACTTGCATTTGCTTCAGCACAGAAAGGCTCATCAAAAGTAGGAAAGGGGTTTCCTTCACCGCCAGAGCCAGAATTAAACCAATGCCATTGCTGTCCTGAACCAGCGACCAGTGGTAGGGCTGCTCTTGTCCGGTAAAAAGCGTGATAAAACGGAATAACCAGCCTGATGGCGCAAAGGTGAGGGCAAAGCCGATCGCAAAGGCAACGTGAGGCATCGCCAGCAAAGGTGAAAGCCACTGCTCGATGCGCTTCCAGAATCGGGTTCCCCAGCAGGATTGAAGGATCAGAAACGTAAACAGTACAGCAACAAAAGAGGCGGTAATGCCAGTAAATAGGGTGAGCTGAATAGCTTTGTGAGTGCCGGGCCACTCTTGCATCGCTCGCCAACCTTCGAGGCTGGGTTCACTTAGTCCAAGAACGGGAAGATAACTGACAGCTGAAAGTAACACGCCGCCAAGTCCGGGAAGAAGAGGTAAACAGCACACGACTAATGTCATCAAATACAGCAGGCGTAACATGTTTACCTCATTTCACTTGAAGCGCCCGTGGCTTCAACATTTATTCTAATTATTGACCATAACGCTTGAGCCATTCCTGCTCTAACGCACCTTGCCAGCTTGGATGCGGCTCAGGTTGAGATTTGAACAGAGGCTTGCTGTCAGACAGTTTGACGACAGCTGGGTCACCCCAGTAATCGCTGTTTGCTTTACGCGCCTGCGCTTCTTCGCTCATCAGGAAATTGATCGCAATAAGTGCGCCTTCTTTCGCATTAGCGTTCCACGGAATGCCCATAAAGTGAATGTTGGACAGTGCACCTTTTTCAAAAGCAAAGGCTTTTGCGGAAGGCGCAAGTGTACCGTTTTTCACTGCCGTTTCAGCCGCATTGGGGTTAAATGTGATAGCGAGCAGCAATTCTCCGTCATCCAACAGCTGCATGGTTTCCGCGCTGGCCGCTGGGAACTTTTTTCCCTTGCGCCAAGCCACAGCATGCAGCTCATCCAAATATTTCCAAAGTGGTGCTGTCACTGCATTGAAATCAGCTTGATCAGCAGGCTTGTAGAACGGAGCGGTATCCATGCTTAATTCCAGCAAAGCGGCTTTCAGGAAGCTGGTGCCGTGGAATGCTGGTGGTTTCGGGTAGGTGATTTTCCCCGGAAACGCTTTTGCCAGACTCAGCATTTCATTAAAAGAGGCGGGTGGGTTTGCCAATGTCTTCTCATCATAAATGAAAACCAACTGGCCAACACCCCAAGGTGCTTCGAGGCCGTTAGTTGGTTCTGTGAAATCTTCGCTCACTGGCAGGGACTTATCGACAATCGACCAGCTTGGTAGGCTTTCGACAAACGGTCCAAACAACAGACCATTTGATTTCATTGATTTGAAGTTTTCACCATTAATCCAAACCATGTCTACACTACCGCCTTCATTCTTGCCAGCGGCTTTCTCGGCGACTAAGCGGTTTACGGTTTCAGCGATATCTGACACTTTGACATGTTGAAGAGTGACGCCGTAACGATCTTTTAGTTCGTCGCCCGCCCAACGCAGGTAGGCATTGATTTCCGGGCTACCGCCCCAAGCATTGAAGTAAACCGTTTGGCCTTGAGCGCCTTCTTCAATTTTCTCCCAGTTGGACAGATCAGCCGCCGAAACGGCTGATGTGAAGGCGAGGGCACAAGCTGCGACGATAGATTTCAAATTCATGGTGATCAATCTTCCTTAATCATGGTTTGAGATTTGTTTGCATTGGATTCGTTACGCATCCAGGTGTGGAACTTCTCTACCCAAGCCAACAGTCCTTGAGGAGCATTGTTCTGCTTCCAAACACCCGCTGTGTATTTGGTTGCCTCACTCATGGTTGGGTAAGGGTGCACTGTACCGAGGATCTTGTTTAATCCAAGGCCGTGTCGCATTGCCAAGGTGAATTCTGCGAGCAGGTCGCCAGCATGTGAACCCACAATGGTCGCACCCAGGATCTTATCTTTGCCTTTCGGTGTGATGACTTTGATAAAGCCATGGTCTTCCCCGTCCGCAATCGCACGGTCCAAGTCGTCGATACCATAGTGAGCCACTTCGTATTCGATACCTTGTGCAATCGCCTCTTTCTCGTTGATCCCGACACGGGCGACTTCCGGCGCAGTGTAGGTGGCTGCTGGCATCACAGAGTAATCTGCTTTGAATTTCTTAAAGTCACCAAACAAAGCATTCACTGCGGCATACCAAGCTTGATGGCCTGCAGCGTGGGTTAATTGAAATGGCCCCGCCACGTCACCAACGGCGAAGATATTCGGATAGTTCGATTGCAAATACTCATTCACTTTGACAGTACCGCGCTCTGTCAACTCAACGCCGATTTCCTCAAGGCCAAAGCCTTTGGTGTTGGCTACGCGGCCAAGCGCCAGCATCACATAGTCAAACTCGACGACAACTTCTTCGCCGTTGTGCTCAAGGTAGGCGCGCTGAACATCGCCATCTTTCTCAAAGCGTGTTGCTTTGTGGCCAAGCAGAATGTTCACGCCGTCTTCTTTGAGGCCGTTTACAACCAGTTCGGCAGCATCGGCGTCTTCACGGATCAGTAGTTGGTCTGCCATTTCCACCAAGGTAACATCTGTACCAAGGCGAGAGAAGCTTTGCGCTAATTCGCTACCGATTGGACCACCACCCAGTACCAAGAGCTTCTTAGGCTGCTCCTGAAGCTCCCAAACGTTGTCTGAGGTGAGGTAATTCACTTCCTGAAGACCGGGTATACCAGGAACCAAAGGACGTGCACCGGTTGCGATAACAATGTTGCGGGTGGTCAGGCGCTGACCATTTACTTCGACTTCCCAAGGAGACAGGATCTTCGCTTCGCCTTGAATGCATTCCACACCAAGCTTGGTGTAACGCTCGACAGAATCGTGCGGCTCAATGCCAGCGATGACTTTGTGTACGCGACCCATTACCTGTCGGAAGTCAACGCTGGGCTCACCAGCAGTTACCCCAAACTCTTGTGAACGCTTGATTTCATGCATTGCGTGACCTGCGCGAATCAGTGCTTTTGATGGCACACAGCCAGTATTCAGGCAATCGCCGCCCATTTTGTGTTTTTCAATCAGGGTCACTTTCGCTTTTACAGCAGCACCAATGTAGGTGGTGACCAAACCGCCCGCACCCGCACCAATCGCAATCAGGTTGCGGTCAAACGTGGCTGGCTTTTGCCATTTTGCGTAAACGCGGCGCTTTTGAATCACGTTCATGATCATCTTGGCGATGATTGGGAAAACACCCAACAGAACCAGTGATAACAATACGCCCGGTGAAACGATGCCGCTCAGGGAATCGATTTGTGCCAGTTGAGTACCCGCATTGATGTATACCGCAGTACCTGGCAGCATGCCGATTTGACTCACGATGTAGAAAGTGGCGGTGCGGATTGGCGTTAAGCCCATCAGCAGGTTAATCAGGAAAAACGGAAAAACAGGGATGAGACGCAGAGTCAGCAGATAGAAAGGCCCATTTTTCTCTACACCTTGGTTAATCGTGGCTAAGCGGTCACCAAATTTACTTTGCACTGAGTCTTTCAGAAGGAAACGGCTGACCAGGAAAGCAAGCGTTGCACCAATAGAGCTGGCAAACGAAACCAGAAGCAGTGCCCACCAGAAGCCAAATAAGGCGGCACCGAGCAGTGTAGCAATCGCTGCTCCCGGCAATGAAAGTGCGGTCATGGCGATGTAAACGATAAAGTAAATCACGCTGGCACTGACAAAGTTGCTAGCAATGGTGTCTTTTAGTGCTTCATGCTGCGCTTTTGCGTTTTCAAGTGTAAACAGCGCTCCGAGGTCGAAGGCAACCCAGGTGACGAATATGGCTGCAATGACAATGAGAACAGCTAACTTCTTTGTGTTCATTTCGGGTCCTTTTTTGTTGACGTTGTTCCACGAATCTGTCTACTCGAAAACGGGATAACTTCAAGTGATTTGGCACACCTCTAATTATGTCAAAAGTTTCCTTTTGTCTTAGCGGAATGCACTTCGTTACCAATGAGTTAAACAGGTTTATTGTCAAAACTGTGACCGAGGGAGTTGTTAAACCTCGGCTTGACGAAAGCAATACGTGGAGTTGCGCGCGATTCCTCTTCTTTTTTGCTTGCTGGATATGACCGAGGGGTTTTGGGAAAAATTACAAACTTATTCAAATTTTTCGATGTTATTCGCGGGGGTATGAAGAGTGAGTGCATGTATATCAAAGCTAACTTTCTGAAGTAATTGATAAAATTTTTACGCAAAGAGTGGGTCGTTGGATTACTTCAGTGTCTTTTAAAGATGAGAGAGTGGAAATCAAGTTTACAGGCAGTACGTGGTGTATTGGAGAACTAAAAGCCCAAGAGGAATCAGCGCAAGTGTCGTTGCGCCACCAATATGGTAGTTACGGTACCAATAGCTGCGTTGTGCGAAGCTGTTCAACCTCAAACCCCAAATCACTACCAGTGCGTTGATACTACAAAAAAGAATAACAATGATGGTAAGAAAAGACGGGTCAACGGTGCCATGTGTGTTTGTCGCATAGGAAACCGCAGGGAAGGAGAAACAGAAAAATACCGTCCACTTGAACCTGCGCGGCCACTTTCTGAAATGGTCGCGGAAAATTCTATCAATTTGGTCAGGAAACGGCTTTGTGTAGTGCATTTATTTGTCGCCATTTATGTATCTTCTCTTTTGGCATAGTTCAGATTTGGATGCACTGATAAAAGTTATGTACCACTATGTCTCATATATGTGATATATGTCACACATGTGACTTAACTGTGGCTTTGGCTAGGTTGATCGTCCTTCACAGCAAATCTCTTCCTTTTTACCACTTTACTTAGACAAACCCTTCTCATGTAAGCAATGGGTCATCGTATTACTTTCCATTATTAAGGCCAAGATTGTCTATCAAGAGGGAAGTTAATTACTTTTATCGTGGCTCTTTACAGTACAGAGTATCTTCATATCGTTGCTCAATAACAAAACAGCCAATGGCCGAGAGGGCACATTGGCTGTATATGAGAGAGGTTTTTCGGTTACTGGCGAAGGGTTTCGAGTAACTCGTTTCTGCGCTGAGGTGTAATCACAGACCAATGCTTTCCTTCAATCGCACCTTCTAGTGCCCAAAGCAACTCAAGACTTAGCGCATCATTGTGTGATTTCTGTAATGCCTGATAAGCACCTACCGCGCCTGCACGTTGCAACTCCTCGACGGATTCGATGCCCGCTTTTTTCAGCATGCGTTCCGTCGCAAGGCGAAGGTTTGGAAGATCTTTGATACGTGAAGGCGCAGCAGTCTTCTTTTCTTTCTGGTCTTCCCTTGCAATGGTCAATGCTTTAAATGCATGGTCCATGAGAAGATCTGATTGCTCCCACCATTCCTGCGGCACGGAGTAGTATTTGGTGACAACAGGGAATCCACGTTTCTTGTATACGTAGGGTTTCATACTAAGCGTTTTGAATTCAGATTCATTGGCTGTACCAGCGCGAAGATGAAGCTGGTCATTGACAACGAGTGCAAACATCGTCTCGTCGCAAAATACACCGAAACCGCCAAACATCGAGCGTGATTTCATTTTGCCCAGACATTCAAAGAACTTCAGTGTGTTTTTTAGAGTAGGTTTGTCCATGTGACTTATTCTCAATCAATACGTTCCTGGATGAATGGTCAAGGAGTAACGTAGCAAAGCTAATTCAGAGAATTGTCAACGCACCGGGTGAGCCGGAATGTGAAATGCTAACGTCATCGGTAACTCCGCTACCAACATCTGAGAGTCACTCTCGATGTGAGGCCGGAAGCTTTGCGTCCCAGGCTTTCGCCTTGGTTTGCCTTTTTCTTGACGAGATTTAGCTTAACCGAATCGCGTCATTTTGTCGTTATTGCTAGTCTAACAAAGTGTGATCTTAGTTCAGAATGGGCTTTATTGATGCCTTTATAATTATTCCGTTCCCTTTGTTATTGAAGAAATTTCGACTTTCGCACCCCTTATTCAATATGAAATAAGGGTAGCACTAGAAATCTAGGCATTTTATTGATTTTGAGGTTTGTCGCAATAATAGGATCAGTTTATCTAACAAACTTGTCACTAATAGAAAAGCCTGAACGTAAACGCTCAGGCTTTTAGGTTTAATAGAAGTAGTAATTTGCTGTTAATTGTTCAAGTTCTTTACAGAACGTCGCACGATCAACTCAGGCTGCATTTCGAAAATCTGTTGCTGGTTTTCTTTGTTTGCCAGACGTTCCATCAGTAGTTTGATTGCCGTTTTACCCAAACGGTTTTTAGGCTGATGAATCGTAGTCAATGGCGGAGAGAAAAAGCCTGCTAAATCGATGTTGTCGTAACCAATGATTGAAATGTCATTGGGCACATCCAAACCTGCTTGGCGGAATGTACTGATAGCAGCAAGCGCCATGATATCGTTAAAGCAGAATATGGCTGTAGGGCGTTCTTCAAGCGCCACAAGTTTGTTGGCGGCTTCTTCAGCAGAGTCACATTCGAAATCGGCTTCTACAATCCAGTCTGGGTTATAAGTTAATCCCGCTTCTTCCAGCGCTTTACGGAAACCGTCTAAGCGCTCGCGACACGTTAATTTATCCATCTGGCCTGAGATACAGCCAATTTTGGTGTGACCGTTTTCAATAAAGTGTTTGGTCGCAATATAGCCGCCAAGCTCTGCATTGTCCTGAATACAGTCTGTGTTGATGTGCTCAGTGCCCCAGTCCATCACTACCATCGGCAGATCTTGTTTCTTCTCAAGCAGCGAGAGTAGCTCCTCATTAAGGTCAGAGCACATTACAAGCAGACCATCAACGCGTTTTTCTGCCAGCATTCGCAAGTAATCGCGCTGCTTGGAAAGGTTACCTTCGGTATTGCACAGGATTAGCGTGTAGCCTTCTTTGTAGCAGTATTCTTCTACGCCATGCACCACTTCTGCGAAGAACGGGTTGGTTGATTTGGTGACCAGCATGCCAATAGTGCGGGTGGAGTTGCACTTCAAGCTTCGAGCCACTGCGCTTGGTGCGTAATTCAGTTCATCGACTGCTGCCCATACTTTCTTTGTTGTGTTCTCTGCAACAAAACGTGTCTTATTGATCACGTGCGAAACTGTTGTTGTAGAAACACCGGCGAGTCGAGCGACGTCTTTAATTGTTGCCATTCGGTAATCTTCTTGTCGTTTTCATTGGCAGTCTCTGTCATTTCGGACTGCACAAGTTTACGCCGCTCAACCTATCAGAATGTTTTCGATTCAATCCGACGGTATAAGCAGCGTATTAGGTTCTTTCAATTTATGTGTGTGCTTTTTTCTCTTGTTGGTGCGTAAGCGAACGCAATGCCCAAACAGTCTGACTGTTATCGACGCAGAGGAGAAAAAACGCGCGAGGCATTTACATGAGTTTGTTGTAAGATTTCAGAAAATTCTCAATGCCAATCGCTTGCGTTCACAGTTTAATGTCAATGGTCCTACGCCGCAATTATTGTGTCTTAGAGACGTGCATAAGGTTGATGCGCATCATGCTAACCACACAGTGCGTACTTTCAGTTTCAGCTAACTGAGCGCTAGCTTGGTGATTTTGAACGGCTATAAATACAAAAAGCCGGGAACAAGCCCGGCTTTTGAACACTGTGCTTGTCCGCTTATTCGCCGTTAAGGAAGGCTTGGTCCAACTTGATAAAGGACACCAACAAGTTCGCTGCGGCTTTATAGAAACCGAATTTTTCGAACTGCTGCACGGTTTGTTGGAACTGCTCAATCCAAGGCAGCATCATGGTTTCAAGAAAACGTTGCTGCTCTTGCATCATTGCTTCCTGCTTTTCCTCGTCTGTTTCTTTGTTCGCGAGGATCGCCAGGTTACCCATAAAGTCGAGTTCTACCGCCAAATGATCAAACGGCTCGTTAAAGTCTTTCCGTTGAGCAATACCGTACTTGTCCATCCACTGGCCCATTTCAACCGCTGGCTTGTCGTTCAATAAGCCGGTTTCGCCAATGTACATAGAGGCGTAAGGCAGGGCGCCAGACTTCGGTGTGCTTAGAAAAAGGCCACAGAAATCTGCAGCAAGCTCTAGTTGCGCATCTTCTCTGACTTTCAGTTTCGCCAGCGCGTAACGAAATTCCGCAATCGGGGCTTTCAATTCGTCGGTCATCGCCAACACGGAGTAGTAGTTATCCATGTCGCCGCCGTGGTAGTTGTCCAGATCTTGCTGGGTCAACTCCGTCGAGAAGAGTGAAGACATCCACCAGTAAAATTCGGCGCGTTGCTCGTTGATGGCGATAAATTCTTGCATTGTCATTCCGTAAGTAAGGGATGTTTTTCGTTAATTCTAACCAGCTTAAAGTAAAAAAGGGCAGCCAAGCTGCCCTTTTCCTCACACTGTCTCTTATGCGATATCCATCGCCGGGAACAGTGGGTTAACGTCGTCAACCGCGATAGGGCCGCTGAAGCCTGTCACTACCGGTACTTTGCCAGTGTATTTCTCAATTTCAACTAATGCTGTGTGTGCTGAGGTAGCCTGAGCCAGCTTAGAGGTACCAATATCAACGGTCAGCACGTTTGGATCGCCGTAAGTACACAGGGTTCCTGGTTTGCCACCTTCCAGCGGCGCATACCATGCACCTTCGTGGATACGACATACGCCAGACATGTAATCGTCAGTCACCACTGCACCAGCCAGGACCTGACCACGGTCGTTAAATACACGAACGATGTCGCCAGATTGGATACCACGTGCTTTTGCATCAGCGGTGCTGATGTAGCAAGGCTCGCGACCTGCTACCGCATAAGTGCCGCGGTGGTCGTCAGACGAACACAGCTGCGAGTGCAGACGGTGGTTCGGGTGACAGCTTTGCAGGTGGATAGGGTACTGCTTCGACTTAGGACCACCGTGGCTACGTTCTACTTTTTCGAACCACATTGGGTGACCCTGACAGTCGTCGTAACCCATGTCAGCGATAGTCTTACAGTAGATCTCGATAAGACCAGACGCTGTGCCCAGTGGCTCCAAATCAGGTTCTTTACGGAATGCTGCGTGACGAACCCACTCTGAACCTTCAGGGAAGCTGATGAATTGCTCTTCTTCCCAGAATTTCACGAAGTTCGGCATACGCACACCGATTCCACGGCCTTGCAGGCGGGCACCGTTGTAGATTTCTTCAATCCATTCCATCTTGGTCTTGCCGCCAGTGAAGGCTTCTTCACGGTCAAAGCGCGTACACAATTCACGGAAGATGTCGAAGTCATCTTTTGATTCAAACATAGGCTCAACGATTTGTTTCATCGCGATGATGCCTTTGTTCGAGTGGTTACCAAACTGCTCGATGTCGTTACGTTCGTAAGTGGTGGTCGCAGGCAGAACGATATCCGCGAAGCGACACGTTGCAGTCCACTGATGTTCAACGCTAACCACGGTTTCCAGATTACGCCACGCTTTGATCATGCGGTTACGATCTTGGTGGTGGTGGAACGGGTTGTTACCACAGAAGATAGCCATCTTCATGTGTGGGAATTTCACGCTGTGACCGTTGAACTGGATGGTGGTACCCGGGTTCTCGATACAATCAACGAAACGCGCAACAGGGATGTAGCTTGAGTAGCCGTTGTAGCTGCCGCTGTGGATTGGGTCAACGCCAGTCACTGAGCTGAAACCAGACATCAGAGGGCCCGCAGAAGTAATAGTACCTGCGTCGTTGTAGTGCCAACCAAAGCCAAAGCCACCGCCTGGCAGGCCGATTTGACCCAGCATGGCAGCCAGAACAACGATCATCCACGCGTATTGTTCGCCGTGCTGCATACGTTGCAGGCACCAGCCAGCGATGATCTGGGTGCGGCCATTTGCCATGGTACGCGCCAGTTCGCGGATTTGATCAGCTGGGATGCCACAGATTTCTGCCGCCCACTCTGGCGTCTTTGCCACACCATCTTTCTCACCGGTCAGGTAAGGAACGAACTTGTCAAAACCCGTGGTGTAGTCAGCCAGGAACTGCTCGTCGTAAAGCTTCTCAGTGTAGAGAGTGTGCGCGATAGCCAGCATCAGAGGCACGTCAGTTTGTGGGTTAACCGCAACCTGAGAGCCGCCGAAGAACTTGTATGATTCGTTCTTAACCGGATCAACGTGAATCACGTTGATTTCGCCTGCTTTTACTTTCTCAGCCAGTTGCTGGTAGTAACCGTAGACGCTGTGGTCTGGAACCAGCCAGCCCACTTGCAGGTTCTTGATTGGGTCTGAACCCCAGATCACGATGTTTTTCGCGTTTTCCAGAACCAGAGGCCAAGAGGTTTGCTGCTCGTAAACTTCCATTGCGCCTGCAACGTAAGGGAGAACAACTTGCGCAGAACCAGTCGAGTAATCGCCTACTTTTGCTAGGTAAGTACCGTGCAGGCTAATAGCGCGCTGCATCATCGTACCTGCGGTGTTGAACTTACCGCATGACTGCCAGCCAGAGTGGCCTGCGTAAAGTGCGCTTGGGCCGTAAGTGTTTTGAACACGTTCCAGTTCGTGGTGGAAGAAGTCCAGCGCCTGTGACCATGGCACACGCACAAAGCGGTTGTCGCCACGTTGTGAAGTGTCTGATTTCCAACCGTGCTTCAGCCAGTCGATGCGTACCATTGGGTACTTAACGCGAGATGGGTTGTAGACCACTTCGCGCACACCGTTCAACATTGAGGTTGGGTGTGGGTCGTTTTCAAACGCTACTGTGTTAACCCAGATACCGTTTTCAACTTTCGCGCGGAATGCACCCCAGTGTGAACCGTGGATAACTTCACCAGAGAAGGTGTTTTTCGCTTCAGTCGCGGCCATTGCTTTGCGTGGTGCCAGCAGGCTGGAACCAATCACAACACCCGCACTGGCGGTTAACATGCCAGAGAGAAAACGACGGCGGGAAATGCCTTGTTGTTTTTCAGTCGCCATGTAGAAGTCCTTATAGTTTTTAATTCATCAGGGCAGATGCACGAGGGCGCATCTGCCGCTTAGTATTCTTTTTGCCGATTAGTGGGCGCCTACACCGCCGGTATCACTACCGTGGTTCTGCAGATACTTCAGCAGTGTGCGCTCTTCGGTCTTGCTCAGACGGTAGTACGCACTCATCGCTTTCAGGCTTGAAATCCAGCCATTTGCAGTGAAGTGGCCAGGTGCCGGTGCTGCGTGACAAGAGTTACAGGTAGATGCGAACATTTCTGATGCATAGTCCCAGACTGGATCAATGCTCTGAACCAGGTGATCCTTGGTGATGTAGGCATTCACAGCCACTTGTTTCCAAGCGATGTTGGTTGCTGGATCCACTTCTTCAGAAATCACAGTCTCAGTCGCTTTCACGTCGCCACGAACGGTCGCCTTGAATACACGTTTACCCATGTACTCTGTCATTACACGGCCTTTACCGTTGGTTTCGATCCAACCTTGAACACGCACTTTAAGCATTTCGCCTTCTTCGCCAATGACTTCTACTTCAGAAGCTGGCAGCAATTGGCCTTCAACTTTGCCGTTTGCATCAGCGGTAGCGAACAGGCTCTTCTCTTCGATAGAGAACAGTTTCTTGGCACCAGCAGGTGCGATCGCAGAAGCTGTCAGGGTTTCGAATGTCTTACGGAAGCCACCCGCCATATTTGGCAGTTCGTGCGCGATACCTTTGTGACACTCGATACATGCCATGTTTTCTTTCGCCGCAGGGATCATTTCTTTCATCGCCTGAACAGACTGCTTGTCATGGTCCATAGCTTCATATGAGTGGCAGGTGGTACAGGTCTTGTAGTTCTCGTCAGCCATGCGGTCCCAGACTTTCTGGGCGAGTTCGAGTCGGTGTTCCTCAAACTTCTCAGGGGTATCAATTTTGCCCGTCACAAAGTGGTGGTAAACGTCTTTATAAGCGCCCATTTTGCGCCAGATTTTGCCGACGAAATCTTTGGGCTGGTGACAGTCTACACACTCAGCTCGGATGCCTTTTGCGTTGCTGTAGTGAATCGACTGCTTATATTCCTCGTAGTTTTGCTTCATTGTGTGGCACGACACACAGAACTCTGTTTGAGAGAAATAGTGGAGAGACTTATTCATCACGACCACGCCGGCAACCGTGATGACAGCACCGATCAGAACCAGCGCAAGGATGGAGTACTTCGCGCTAGGTTTGTTCAGCTTCTGCAGTAGCTTTTTCATAAAAGTGGATACACCCATAAAGTTTTTGTAGTTAGTGTTTGGGCCCATTTCGGTAGCGTGTTTGGAAGCAAGCCAGCGCACTATAGCTACATGTTTTTGATGCGTTATTTTGTTGCGGGCATAGTAGCGATTGGATATGAATATGGTTCAACCAGAAAATGAACAGGCAAGCGGCAAATATGAACAGATATGAACAGAATCGATTGTTAACGTGAAATGTGGGCTTTATGTGCTTCTAAATGTACCAAAAATGACTTAATTGTCGCCTATCTCGCAAAATGACCCCTGGGTTTGTTAAAAAACATGATTGATTTGTCGTACATAAAACTGCAATAACCATGAGGTAAATCAAGTTTGTTCGCAATTTAGGTGGTAAAGTGCGGCTCCTCATGACGATATGTGAACAGGGTAAATGTGACACATCACATCTTGGTTGTAGATGATGAAGCAGTGACTCGCACTATGGTGAGCGCATACTTCGAAAAACAGGGATATCACGTCAGTCAGGCCGCTGATGGCAAGGAAATGCACCAGATTATGAACGAATGGCACATTGATTTAGTGCTGCTTGATATCAACCTCCCGGGTGAGGATGGGTTGATGCTGACGCGCCAACTGCGCAGCAAATGCGATGTGGGTATTATTCTCATTACCGCTCGAACTGACACTATTGACCGTATCGTCGGTTTGGAAATGGGTGCGGACGACTACTGTACCAAGCCGCTTGAATTGCGTGAACTTCTTGTTCGCGTGCGTAATTTACTCTGGCGCATTTCCAAAGCGAATACTCAGCCTGAAATGCAGAGTTCAGTAAAAGAAAGTGATAACATCGTGAACTTCAATGGATGGACATTCGACATTGAACGTCGCGCACTGAGCAAAGGCAACAACGCAGTTAAACTCACCAAAGCAGAATATGAAATGCTGGTGGCGTTCACAGCGAACCGTAACCGGGTATTGAGCCGGGAGCGTATCCTGAATTTGATCAGCCATCGGGTCGATGCGCCAAATGACAGAACCATTGATGTATTAGTTCGACGTTTACGCAACAAAATCGAGGTCGAACCCAAAAAACCGCAAATGTTCATTACGGTCCATGGCGAAGGTTACATGTTCGCGGGGAAATAACATCCGCGAATTCTGAGAGAACTATGAATTACATTCCCTTTGAAGAATACAAACGTAAGTGGATTTTTACGCATCAGTCTATGCCTGTTGCCGAAGAAGACCGCGAACACATCAAGCCGATGACGGAAGAGCGCGGTGGCCAGCTATGGCGTGATTTTATTAGCCAGCAAAGCCCAACTCCAGATCACTTTGGTAAAGGTGACTGGGCGATCATGCGTGATGCGTGGTCGCAGGAATCTGACTGGCAACATCCTTGGGAAGAAGAAGACGATTTGCCGGAGGACGTATTGGCGTTTTTCCCATGGGAAGACAATGCTGTCGTTTACTTCTGCTATGACAAAGGCAATGTCGTTGAAACCCGCTGGGGAATGTTCAAGAAGTACTGGAAAAACTTCCTGTTCTACGATGACAAGCCTTTGCTTATTGGCAGAAAACGCAAAGAAACTGCGATGTTTGAACAAAATGGCACAGTGAAGCTGGGCAAGCGCCCTTAGATAAACGACATCGTTTCAGTGAGTTAGAAAGCCGGGATTGACTCCCGGCTTTTTTTGTTTATACCCAAGCATTGGGTATATAGGCTTGGTTTTTGCTAGTTTTTTAACCAAAGACAAAATGTTGCCGCTTCAATTGGAAAGGATTTTTCATGAAAAAGTTACTGCTGGGTTTGATGGCTGTGAGTTTGGTGTCGGGATGCAGTTATGTGTCTAATTATGGTGTGCACGGAAAACTATTGGGAGCCGAACAACAGATAGTCCAATGTGAGTACGAGGCGGCATTGGATACCTTGCAGCAATTTACCGTGGTCGGCAGTAACAAAGAGAAATCCCAAGCTTTTAAATATATGGGTGTGGTATATCAGGAAAAAATGGATTTGGAAGCGTTTAATCATACAGTTGACCGCTTTTTGTTTAGTGAAATGGGCAGGGGGGGAATACGTGCCCAGATAATCGAGGAGTGGAACGAAGCACGCCGTACAATCCGTGAAAAGCGACTTTATGAACTAGGACGAGCAGAATGTGCTACGAACTTTGCGACCACATCGTGAAACATGGTTTCACTACAAATGTGACTATCTTTCCAGAGTAGTATCTGGCTCGCAAAATTGCTGCATCTTCATAAAATATAAGGAAACTTTCATGTTTACCTCACAGTTTTCTTATTCATCAAGTACTAAATTACTCCTGAGTTCAAAATCAGTCAGTAATGCAAGGCCGCCAATTACAGACTGATTCTGAACCAAAAGACTTTCATTTCTTTCATTTGGTCCTATCAGCTGAAGGAAATTAATGAGAGGGCAGAACTCTAAATCTGCCAACGTAAAAACTCGAGGAAAACCAGCGTCGATATTGGCCTATCAACGCTGGTTTTTTTCATTTATAGCCCTGCAAAAAAACGACCTCTATCAGCCGCTTATTAAACATATTTCCGCATTGGTTAGGAATACCGGTATGGCTTACCTGCTTTCTCCATTACCCCAGCATATTCTTTAAATATCTCGATCACCCGAGCATTTCGTGAGCTGGTTTTGGCGATCTCATCCCAGAACTTATAAGCCTCGACCTCAACCTGACGCCACTCTTCATCCGGAATGGTAGTAAGTTTCATATTGGTGCCGCTTGTTCTGAGTTTAGCTTCACCGCCCCAATACCAATGCTGACGATAATAGTGTGAAGAGTCCATCATGAGGTTAAACAGCACTTTCAAGTGTTCCGGCAGTGCATTCCAACGCTCAGTGTTGGCAAAGAAGGAACCACACCAGGCACCGGAGATATTATTCGTCAGGAAGTAGTTGGTTACATCAGCCCAACCAACGGTGTAATCCTCGGTAATCCCTGACCATGCGATGCCATCCAGTTCGCCGGTCTGCACTGCCACTTCCACATCTTCCCAAGGCAGGGTGACGGGGATAACGCCGAAACGGGAAAGGAATCGGCCAGCGGTTGGGAAGGTAAAGATACGTTTCCCTTTCAAGTCCGCCAAGCTACGAATTGGGTCTACCGTCGCGAAGTGGCAAGGATCCCAAGAACCCGCACTTAGCCAAGTGACACCTTTGACTTCACCATAGGCTTCCTGCCAGATTTCTTTGAGGCCATATTCTTCAAACAGCACCGGTACATCCAGGCTGTAGCGTGTGGCAAAGGGGAAATAGCCGCCAAATACGGAGATATCGACAGGTGCAGCGATGGAGTCGTCATCACTTTGTACAGCGTCAATCGTTCCCTTCTGCATTGCGCGGAACAACTCGCCTGTTGGGACAAGCTGGTCGGCGAAATACAGCTCTATGATCATTTCACCATTAGCTGCAGCGTTGAACGCATCTACGGCAGGCTTGATGACATGCTCAGCGAGCGCTGGGCCAGCATAAGTTTGTAGTCTCCAGCGAATAGGTTCCTTGGCGGAGACAACAGCTGGTGCACCCAGAATCGCCGTTGAACTAGCAGCGCCGACGATACCTGCCTTTTTCAGAAAATCACGTCTGTTGTTACTCATAATGGTGTCCTTATTACGTCATTAATTCGATAAACACACTTTTCCATTGCTTTGAGTGTAGTTGCATATTTGAGATCGATTGCTGTCGTCATTTCCTCCTATCGGCTGTAATGCCATTCTGGCAGCCAGAGCGCGATCTGAGGAAATGCCATGACAATGGCAAGCGCACAGATCATGATGAGAACAAACGGCACGATAGAACGATAAATATCGGTCAGTGATACCTCCGGCGGTGCCATAGCACGCATCAGGAACAGGTTGTAGCCAAATGGCGGCGTCATATAGGCAATCTGACAGGTAATGGTGTAGAGCACGCCATACCAGATAAGATCAAAGCCGAGTATCTTCACTAATGGAACGTAGAGAGGCGCGACGATAACCAGCATGGCAGTGTCGTCGAGGAAGGTACCCATAATGAGGTAGGACAGCTGCATCAGGATTAACACTTCCCAAGGTGTGAGACCAAGCCTGTCGATAAACAGTGCTTCTATCGCTTTGACTGCGCCTAAACCGTCAAACACCGCGCCGAAGCAAAGAGCAGCAAGAATGATCCACATAAACATGCAGCTGATGGCAAGGGTTTTGCGAAGCGTGTTCTCCATCACCTCTTTGGTCATACGTCGCTTGACGATGGCAGCAATGGTCGCTGCCAGTGCGCCAACAGCCGAGCTTTCCACCAAGCTGGTGACACCCATCAGAAACAGGCCTGTCATCGAGAAGAAAATGGCGAGTGGAAGAATGCCGGCGCGCAACAGTTTGAGCTTTTCACTCATCGGGACGTTACGTTCCTCTTTGGAAAGCGCTGGACCGAGATGCGGTTGTATTTTACAGCGAACAACGATGTATATGATGAACATGCTTGCCATCAGCAGACCGGGCAAGACGCCGGCAAGCCAAAGTTGTCCCACAGGCTGGCGCGCAATCATGCCGTAAAGCACCAGTACCACGCTGGGCGGCACGAGTATCCCGAGCGAACTGCCTGCCTGTATCACCCCGGTGACCATGATCTTGTCGTACCCCCGCCTGAGCAGTTCGGGAAGGGCGATACTTGCACCGATAGCCATGCCAGCAACGCTGAGACCATTCATGGCAGAAATCGCAACCATCAACAAGATCGTTCCGATAGCTAAACCACCGTGAATCGGCCCCATCCAGACATGAAACATTTTGTAGAGGTCTTCCGCGATACCAGACTCTGAGAGCATGTAACCCATGTAGATAAACAGCGGCAAGGTCAGCAGTGGATACCACTTCATCAACTTCATGGCTGCGCCGAAGGCGATTTCAGATCCGCCATCACCCCAAAGCAGTAGAGAAGCAATCACAGCGACAGAGCCAATGGCAGCAAAAACCCGTTGCCCCGTTAGCAGCATCAGCATCATGGAAGAAAACATTAGGAGGGCGATCAGTTCATAACTCATTGCACGCCTCCTTCTGATTCTTCCTCAGAGACTTTTGGAGCACGCAATTTGGCAATGTCTTTCAGCATCACAGCTGTTGCCTGCAGCAGCATCAGGAAAATACTGAGGCACATGATGAGTTTGATTGGTGCCATGTAAGGTCGCCAAGCCGAGTAACTACGCTCACCATATTCCAACGCATAGGAGGTGCTGGAAATGCCGCCATAAAGCAAAATCACGAGATAAACGATAAGAAAAATCACCGTGAAACTGTCGACCATCGCTTTGGTGCGCGGTGACCAGTTGCCGTAAACCAAGTCCATACGTACATGGCTGTTGAGCTGCATTGAGTAGGGGCCGCCAAGCATGTAGTAAGCGACCATGGCAAACTGCGCCATTTCAAGCGTCCAAAGCGAAGGCAGGAAAAAGGTTTTGGTGATCGATGAGTAGACGAGAATGCCTAACATCAGGAATATCAAATACATCGCAAATCGGCCGATGTAGAAATTTATTGATTCAACAAACCTGACATACGCAGCGAGGGTGGATGGCAAATAAGCCAGATTTTTGTCCTCGGGTAAACGTGATGACTCCATAAATACTTCCTTCCTTGAATGGGGTCGTTTAAGTCTTCGTAGACAGCGAAGGGGTACTGGGTGACGACTGGCTAAACTTCAAAAAATCCAGCAACCATCGCGTGACAAGTTCGGCGTCCGGACTTTGGCTCAGTGAAGCTTGCCCGCGGGAAATTACCTCTTCTGGTATGCGATCCCTGCGTGATTCCATCAAATCGAAGGAGTACGCACGACTGAACTCGGGATGCCCCTGAATCGCCAGAAAGTGGCTGCCAACGGTAAACATGCCAATAGGGCAGAAGTCACTGCTGGCGAGGGTTATGCTGTCTGGTGGGAGTTGGCAGACTTGATCCTGATGGCTGACGACAAGCGAAAAGTCAGGTTTGAGGCTTTGAAGCCAAGGCTGCGAAGCTTTTTCTTCTGCCGCCAAGTTGCTGGTGGCAATGCCGACACCCCAGCCTTTTTCTGAACGTTCGACTTTGCCACCCAATGCCTGCGCCATCATTTGATGACCAAAACAAATACCTACCGTGGGCTTGCCTTTTTCATACAGAGTCCTGACGAAATCCTCGAACTGCCTAATCCAGGGGAGACCGTCATAGACAGAGTAACGGCTGCCGGAAATGACATACCCGTCGCAATCATCGACATCAGCTGGATATTCACCGTCTATGACCCGATAACACTGCAGGGATAATGATGGTTCGACCTTTTTCAATGTCGCCTCGAACATATCAGGATAGTTTCGGTGCGCGCTTTGAAGCTCTTGCTTCACATCATCACATAGCAGAAGACCGATACGCATAGTGCCTCTCAGAGTCCTTTTCCATGGACAGCGCTGACAAAGAGTTGGCTGTATTCATCGGCTGAAAACGGAATCGGATTGCCTCCTGCAGATGGGTCATTAATAGACATCAATCCAACCTTTTCTGCGTCAGAATCGTTAATCCCAATTTCAGCCAGTGTGTGTGGAATGCCCAAAGATGCCCGTAACGCCAGAACCCAATTCAAAACAGCATCGGTGCTTGATCCTTCCAGCGCCAGATAACGAGCTAATCGCTCCATTTTCTCGTCGATATCGCTGCGATTCGCTTCCAATACGTATGGCATCAGGATGGCATTCAGCAGGCCATGGTGAGCGTTGTACAAAGCGCCAAGTGTGTGGGCGATGGCATGCATAGCCCCCAAGCCTTTTTGGAATGCCGTGGCGCCCATACTGGAAGCAACCAACATCTGCATTCTGGCTTGTTTGTCTGCCCCGTTTTCAAAAACGATGGGCAGGTTTTGCTGCACTAAACGGATACCTTCAATGGCGATACCTTCTGCCATAGGGTGGTAGCCCGGGGCACATAGCGATTCAAGAGAGTGTGACAACGCATCCATCCCGGTAGCAGCAGTGATATGAGCGGGTAAACCAAGCGTTAGTTCAGGGTCTAAAATCACTTTTCCCGGCAGCATTTTCGGGTGAAAGATAATGAGCTTCCGCTTTTCATCTTCTTTGGTGATGACAGATGCACGACCCACTTCTGAACCTGTACCTGCCGTGGTTGGAATGGCAACGATGGGGGCAATGAGCTCTGGATCTGCTTTTGCCCAGTTGTCGCCAACATCTTCAAAAGCCCAAAGTGGTTGAGACTGTTCTGCTGATAGCGCGATGGCTTTCGCGCAATCTAAGGCTGAGCCTCCACCTAGTGCAATCACGCCATCATGGGAGCCTTCTTTGAAAGCCGTGTTTCCCGATTCGACGTTCTGGCCTGTTGGGTTGCCTTGCAGATCACAGAACAACGCGACAGACAGCCCTTGCTGCTCGCAAAGATCTCTCGCCTGTTGCGTCATCGACAGCGCCGCAATGCCGGGGTCAGTGACCAGCAGTGGCCGATGCATTCCCAGGCTTTTACACGCATCTGGCAAAGTCTCTAACGCGCCGATACCGGCTGTCATTGCAGTAGGGTAATTCCAGTTTGATAATGACATGTCCGCTCCTAAACGCGTTTGAAGTGATAAGACTTGGGTCGTGTTAGATGCTCAAACCCAATTTTTGAAAGGGTGCATCCCCGCCCACTGTTCTTGACGCCAACCCACGCAAGACCGGGGTCGAGATAGTCACAGCGGTTAAGAAACACAGTGCCGGATTCAACGTGGTCCGCGAGTTGTTCGCCGCGCTCTTCGTCTTGGGTGAAAATCGCCGCAGTGAGACCGAATTCACTCTCATTCATCAAACGCAAGGCTTCTTCGTCGCTGCTGACACGTTGAACACCTAAAACGGGGCCGAAGGTTTCTTCCGTCATCACCCGCATACTGTGGTCAACGTTCACGAGAAGCTGAGGGGCAAGGTATGGGCTACTCACCTGACTGGCAGGGAAGTTGGAGGCATCAATCAAGGGTTTTGCGCCTTGAAGTATCGCTTCTTCCGTTTGTCCCCTCACAAAATCAGCGGAAGCAGTCCGAACCAAAGGCCCAAGTGTTGTGCTTGCTACATCAGGTCTACCGAGTTGGTATTGGTTCACGAGTTTTATCGCGGCATCGACAACATCATCAAAAACCGACTCATGGACATAAAGACGTTCCATCCCACAACAAGACTGGCCAGAGTTAAAAAAAGCGCCGTCGATGACAGTGTCAACAGCATTGGGAACATTGGCGTCGTGGCGTATATAGGCTGGGTCTTTGCCGCCAAGCTCCAAACCTGCGCTGATAAAGCGACCAGCAATGGCCTTCTCAACGACTCTGCCGCCAGGTACTGAACCCGTGAATGCAACATGCCGGATTGAATCGTGTTGCATGACGGATTCGGTATCAGCATGAGAAAGGTGAAGATATTGGAAAACGCCTTCGGGTAACCCCGCCTCTGCAAATGCTTCTGCCATTCTTTCTGCGCAGAGTGGCGTTTGGGCAGAGTGCTTGAGCAACACCGTATTTCCTGCTAACAAAGCGGGAACAATGGCATTAACCGCAGTCAGGTAAGGATAATTCCATGGTGCAACAACGAACACTGTACCAAGCGGAACGCGTTTGATGTAGCGACGAAAGCCCGCTTTATCGGGTAAAGGCATGGGAGAAAGGGCTTCTGGGGCGATGTCTATCATGTGCAGCGCACGCTCTTCGAAACCAGCCACTTCGCCTTTGGTGTGGGCAATGGGACGACCCATCATCCAAGTGATTTCTTCTGCGATTTCCTCGCCTTTAGCGACAAAGTATTCAACGGCTTTTCGACAAAGGCTCTGGCGCACCTCGAGGGGCGTACTTTTCCATAATGGATAGGCTTTTGCTGCACTTTCCAACGCCGCGCTAATTTCGCTCGCGGTAGCAAAAGGGCGCTCGACGTAAACCGAGCCATCTACGGGTGTAATTGTCTGAAAACGCTCCATGTCTTCACCTATATAATTTCAAAATAACGGTCGAGTTCCCAGTCGGTCACATGCTTGCGGAATTCTCTTTCTTCCCACTCACGTGACGCGGCAAAGTGTTCCACGAAGGCTTCACCCAGCATGGCTTTGGCTGCTTCCGATTGTTTGAAAGACTGTGCGGCCTCCCAGAGTGTGCGGGGTAGTTGGAGTTCTTCGGGATGATCTACTTCATAGGCGTTGCCTACGATGCGATCTGTGGGCTCCATCTTGTGCTCGATGCCATAAAGACCAGAGGCCAACGCAGCAGCGAGGGCGAGATAAGGATTGGCATCTGCAGCGCCCAGACGGTACTCAATGCGTTGTGATTTATCAGAGCCGGGAATAACACGAAGTGATGTGGTGCGGTTCTCAACGCCCCAGGTTGCATCTGTTGGTGCCCAATAGCCGGGGATCATTCGGGTGTAGCTATTAACGGTTGGAGCAATCATGCAAAGGAATTGCGGCATCAAAAGTTGCTGGCCTGCGAGGAAATGGCGTTGGACATCGCTCATGTTGAGCTCTGCATCTGGCGCATAAAAGGCACTTTTCCCCGAATCACGGTCACGAAGGGAAATGTGAATGTGTCCGCTTTGGCCGGGGTAATCATTGGTCCACTTGGCCATGAAGGTCGCCATCATGTCGTTTTTCTGCGCCAGCACTTTCATGTAGGTTTTGAACAGCGCGGCTTTGTCTGCAGCCTCTTTGGCGCTGTCGACAGTGAGTGCGGCTTCGATAACGCCAGGGCCGGTTTCGGAATGGATGCCTTCAATAGGAAAATCCATTGCTTCACCCATGGCGAGAATCGCTTTATACAAACCTGAGTAAGTAGAGTTACGAATCATCGAGTAACCGAACCAGTCTGGCGTGATCGTTTTCAGGTTACGGAAGCCTTTCTCGCGGGCGGAGTGAGGCGTTTCATCGAAAATGAAGAATTCGTATTCAAGCGCAGCGTAAGCGTCAAACCCCATGTCTGACGCTTTTTTAAGCACACGGCGAAGTGTGGCGCGAGGACAAACCGCTTCAGCATCGCCAGAAAATTCCGCGATGAAAAGTAGCATGCCATCTTCATCAAGCACGTCGCGACAGGTATCGGGAAGAATGCGGACTGGGGCGTCTGGATAGCCTGTGTGCCAGCCGGTGTATTTAGCGTTGTCGTAGAGTTGGTCTTTAACATCCCACCCTAACACCACATCGCAGAAAGCAAATCCACCATCCAGCGAAGAGAAGAATTTCTCTTTCGACATGTACTTGCCACGCATCACGCCATCGTTATCAAACAAACCCACTTTGACGTGGGAGAGCTTCCTTTCTTCAACAATCTTTTTGGCGTCTGCCGCCGTTTTTACTTCACGCGCTTCCATACCCGCTCCTGTTATTTTCGTTACTGGACCGAAAGAAAAACTGCATGCTCCACGTGCTTCTGATGTTTCAGAAACCCATGAACCTCTATCAACGATAGTTGAAGCATGGGTAAGCAGTAGGTGACTCATCAGTCACTTACGGTTGGTAACGGACTGTAAATTTAACGTAGGCGAGGTATAAAAATTTTGACCACCACAATCACACAGGGTGGGATAACACTATTAGGAATTTTAATAGTGTGAATTTGAACGGCTTGTTAGGTGTACTTTCCAATGCGGATTTTTCCATCCAGCCAGGGGTAATGTTGGCGGATTTTGGCAAGGAAATGTTGGCGTAGGATTTTGCAACTTCCGTCGGCGAGTTTTTCCGGTAAATCTCCCAACTCATTGCGTCTCGCAATTAGGGTTAAGTACCTGAAAAAAGAATCCTTTTCAGGTAGGGGAATACAGCTTATCTGGTTGCGAAAAACTTCACCCTGAAGAAGGCATAATGGGGTGGTCAATGCCCAGCCAAGTCCTTGAGCTACTGCGGAAAGTACGGCAAATGTGTTATCGAGCTGCATACGGTCTGGTACGGTCAGTCCTTGGTGATGCAGGTAGGTTTCGATGGATTGGCTGATAAGGCTTTGTTCACTGTAGCGAATCATATCCAAATGTTGACTCAATGCGACAAGTGAGTGACAGGTGTCGGGGTACTTTTGCTGAAACTGTTTGGGAACAACCAGAACAAAGGGTTCTTTAAGAATCTGTAAACGGCGAAGGTCGTCCTGCCTTTCTAAGACATCATCAGAAATAATAATATCAATGCTACGACTGAGTAGGCCTTGCTGATGAAGGTGAGAATAGCCTGTCATCATGGTCCAGTTTTCGGTGTGCGCTTTTATCACTTCAATCAGTGGTTGTCCCACGGTGGCGGCGAGTGAATCCACCATCGCGATTCTCACTAAATGCAGACTATTGAAGCTGCCTTTGGTGATGACTTGCTGGGTTTTATAGGCCTGTTCGAGCAGATGAACGGATTGGTCGTAGAAATAGCGTCCGGCGACAGTTAGCTCTACGGGGCGCACACTGCGATCAAGCAGCTTCACGCCGAGGCTACTTTCCAGATTGGCGAGGATTTGTGAGACCGAAGATTGGGATATATCCAGATGCTGAGAAGCCGCGGTCATGTTGCCGGTTTTAGCGGTTGCCACAAACACTTCCAGCGATTTCAGCTCAAACCCTAATGTTCCCATCAGCAAATCCTTTTCATATCCTAATTTCAGCTTAGCCAAGCGATTTGAAATCAGCATGTTGCAGCAATGAGGCGTGAGCTGTGAGAAACGAAAAAGCCGCTTTGGCGGCTTTTTTCATGAAGGTTAATTCAGGATTTGTTCGGCAAGTTCGAGAAGCTTGGGATACGCGATGGTGCTTTGTTTCGCCAGTGCTCTCTGTTCTTCTAACACTTCTTGTAGGATGTTTTTGGTAGTAAGCGGGTTGGCTAAAACCACACGGAATACGATAGTCGCGCGATTGTCCAAATGGACTGGCGTTAACGTGGTTCGGGAGACGAAAGTGTTTCCGGCTTCGCGTTGGTGCTTCTGAATGAAAACCGTCAGATCGTTGAGGTGCTGGTGGAGTAGTCCACGTTGGGCGTCATTGGCAACGTCGAACGCTTTCTTGACTGATTCAGGGACAAATCGGTAGGTGAGCAGGCAAAGCTCTGGCTTGCTCACCACCTCAAAATCAGGCTGCTCAGCAATCAATGAAGCGAAGTATTCGGCCTTGTCGACGCTTTGATCAATCAGCAGTTCGTAGCCTTCGCGTCCGATGATGTTCAGGCTGGCGTATAGCAACATCGCCATGCCACTGCGAGATCCTTCAAGTGTGTGGCTGCCGAGGTCTTTAGAGCCTTTGCGCAGAATGTAGTTGGCGTGATGTTCAATCGCAGAGACCATAGAAGGGTCTTTGAAAATCACCATGCCTGCACCCATTGGCACGTACAGCTGCTTGTGAGCATCAATGGTCACCGAATCTGCTCGTTCAATGCCTTTGAGTTTGTGTCGCTGGTTGCTGGACATCAAACTCGCACCGCCCCAGGCAGCATCCACATGAAAATGAATGCCTTCACGCTCAGCAATTTCTGCCATGGCGTCAAGCGGGTCGATATTCCCGGTCTCGGTTGTGCCAGCGACGCCAACCAGTGCAAATACCTTGGTGTTTTTCGCTTTCAGCTCAGCAACTTTCTCTTCGAGCTTATCGATGCGGATGCGGTTGTTTTCGTCAGTTGGGATAGCAATCAAGGATTGTCGGCCAATGCCAAGGACGTCAGCGGATTTTTTAAGAGAGTAATGGCCGCGATCGGAGACGAGAATGGCTAAGTCGTCATAGCCGTAATGGCGCATGGCGCGGAACAGGCCTTCTTCCGCCACGCCTTTGAAATCGCCATCCGCTTTCAGTGCAGCATTGCGCGCTACCCACAAAGCCGTGATATTGGCGATTGTCCCGCCGGAGCAAAATGCCCCAAGGGAGTGTTCAGCGCTGTGCATCCAGCTTTCATAAAACGGGTCATCACGGTCGTAAATCAGGTTGTGGAGCATGCCCAGCACCTGACGCTCGAGTGGCGTGAAGGCCTTTGAGGTTTCAATTTTGACCGTGTTCTGGTTCAGGCCAATCATGATTTTTGAAAGCGGCATCAGGAAATAGGGAAGCGCTGATGTCATGTGACCAATAAAGCGTGGCGATGAAGTATGAACCGATTGGGCAACCAGTTTATCCAGCAAAAACTCGGTGTGTTCGGAAACGAAAGTCGGTTTTTCGGGGATCAACGGGTTGCTGAAATCTTTTTCGATATCAGTGAGAGATGAATCTGTCGCAGCAATATGATTCTGCAAAAAGCGATTCAGGTTTTGGGAAATTTCCTGCTCGATTTTGCCCAAGGTGGAATCGGGCGCTTCGGGCACGGTAAAAATACGGTGGAGGCTTTCCAGGGACGCTTCCGCCGTCTTAGTTTCTGTAACCATCCGAGGTTCTTTATTTTCTAATAATGGGCTTTTCTACACGATGTTCGCCGAAGTTACAACACAGGAAAAACGTGGGCTTGGTCGATGTCAAAGGGTAGAAATCTTGGGGGTTGAGACAAAAGCCACCATTTAGGTTAACACCTATCACTTAAGGTTTAAGGTGCTTAGAGCGAACAGGGTAGCGAGTTTTATTAATACGAACGGTCCTCGCTTTGGGCCGTTTTCTTTTTTTGGGGAGTATGTAGCGTTTCACTCTCTCCCGCATGGCTCTTAGCTTTCTCGGGATTGAGCCGGGGGCTGCTATCGCACACCACATCAGCTCATCCTGAATATCTCTCAATGCCATCATAAAA
>NZ_FIZY01000042.1 GCF_900060185.1 Grimontia marina
AAAGAAAGACTCAGACCTATTCATTGCCATGCTGGAGAAGCTAAAGTGGCACTACCGCCGAGCCAAAAGTGTCACCTTGATACTGGATAACTACATCATCCACAAAAGTAAAAAAACGAAGGCTTGGCTCAAGAAGAACCCAAAGTTCAGGCTGCTGTTCCAGCCCGTTTATTGCCCTTGGGTCAACGTCATAGAACGATTGTGGAATGCTCTCCATGAGACAATTACTCGGAATCACAGGTGTAAACATATGTGGCAATTGCTCAGGAAGGTGAAGCACTTTATGGATAACGTATCGCCGTACCCGGGAGGTTGCCACGGCACGGCGAAAATGTAGCACTATTCGGATCAGTTATTTAGTTGACTTCCTTTTACCGAGTCAATTTCAGAGACCATTACCCCTAAAGTTTTGTTGAACTTATCCTTTCGTAAAGCAACAAAATCTTTGTCTTCTGCGCAATGTGTAAACCATAAGCCTTTAACATATGCTTCAAATAGGGGGCGTAACAAGGTACAAGCAGAACTGTACAATTTTCTTTCAACTAACAGAATGATGCTTCTATGGTGTTCAATTACGGTCGAATGAAAAAGAGAAGGAAAGAACTTATCATCATCAACCGAGATCTCTAAACCTTCATGGCACTTATTAATATCCACCGATAATTGATAGGCCTTTTCTATATCAACACTCATATTTTCCTCTAGGCTTATAACAATTAATTAGATCCCAAAGTGGGGTAATTAAACACATCACTTTAGGATTTTTACGCATCCGCTGGACACTTGGACTCAGCATAAGCGCATGTTTTAAAAAAGTATTATCATACGACGCATAATCACGAACGAGAAAACACGACAAGATGGCGTGTGTCTACAAAGCTCTGATTTTGTATTAGGAAATCTATCTAGATTTCTTGACGTAAGACTGACTGGTTTTGCATTTGCCAACAAGGAAAGGGGAAAAACCAACCAAATATCCCCTAACCTTCCCCTTGCAAAGGGAAGAATACAAAACCCTACCCAAACTCCCCCAACACCCACGCACACACGTCATTCGCGGTCAGCCTTTCCAGTTTAACCACTGAAAGGCAATGCTTTCTGGCATGAGTCAACAATGCTGGCAGATCAGAAACAATGGTTTCATTGCATGACATATAAAGACGCTTTTTGGTTTCGACAGCAACTTCAATCAACTTGAGAAGATCAGTTGTGTTTAAAAGATGGGCATCATCGACGGTGATAAATGGGTAATCGCGTTGTACGATTTGCTGCCATTCGGCATCAGTGATGGTAGTGTCGCCTCCGCAGTAGGCAAGCGTGGCTTTAGAGATATCAATGGCGAAATGCATATCACCATATTGTTCGACCAGAAACTTAGTTTTATCTGAGCGGTTGGGGCCAACGATGAAGCTAATATCGTGAAGTTCTAGCTGGTTTTGAACCTTATGCCAGAGCATGTTTTCCCTATATGCAACTGAATTAACTTAAAGAAAATTTATCTTAGTTGCGCTTGCCTAAGAAGTCTAATGATATGAATCTTTTATGTATGTAAAACGGGACATCAACAAGCTTGTTGTAGGATTGTGTCTGTTCTTACCTGACGTCTCATTCCTACCCCACCTCGAACTTCTCTCCTGTTCTATTCTCACTGGGATTTCTCACTTCTACCAACAGGAAGATCTATGAACGAGCTCGTGTCGCTGGCGCAGCCAGGTGTATTGTCTAATCCTACTACCCATGCTGAATTTCTGACTTTCACGCTTAAAGATCAGTGGCTCAATATTGACCAGATCAACGAGGCACTTTCCCAGCTACCGGGCATTGAAAAATCCATTCGACAGAAAGATTCCTCTGCCGGTTTGTCTGTCACTATGGGGTTTTCTGCCAACAGCTGGCCCATTTTGTTTCCCGATATACCAAAGCCTGCTGAGCTCCATGACTTCCGAGAACTGGTGGACGGCCCTCGCCTTTTCCCTTCCACCTCGGGCGACATTTTTCTGATGGTGAAATCAGAACGTAAGGATCTGAACTTTCAGGTCGCCAAATACGCAGCACGTGCCTTGGCGGATATAGCAGAACTGACTGAAGACATTCAAGGTTTCAAATATCTGGATAACCGCGACATGATCGACTTTGTCGACGGTACAGAAAATCCATTAGATAAGGAACGCGCAGAAGCTGTGTTGGTGAAGGAAGGCAATGACAGCGAAATGGGAGGTAGCTATCTCACTGTGCAAAGGTATATCGACCGTCATCAGGATTGGGACGCTCTGCCTACCGAACAACAAGAAAAAGTGGTTGGTCGCACTAAGATGGATGATATTGAACTCAGTGATGATGAAAAGCCCGCTTGGGCACACAATGAGAAAAGTAAGGTGGAAGTGGGTGGCGAGGAAATCAAAATGTATCGCCAGAACCGCCCTTACGGCAATGCCATTGAACACGGTACCATGTTTGTTGGATTCGCGGCGTCTTCATCTGTAGTAGAAACGTCACTAAAGCAGATGATCACCGCCGATGAGAACGGCGATTACGACAAGCTGCTTGATTTTGTTGAAGCGAAAACAGGTACTAATTATTTCGTTCCGTCACAACGTTTTATCGATGAGCGATTTGACGATTAATCACTTTCAACTGTGATCTTGGTGATCACAGAGTTGGCGATAAAACAATGCTTGTGTGCCAGTTTGTGCATCTTTGACAGCAGTTCGGATGTGGGTTGATTATTACCACTGAAAACAATCTTTGGTTTCAGTACAACATCCGTAACAGCTGTTCTGCCATTCTCTAACTCCCCCAACGTACCGATAGCTTCATCGGTATAGCTATCGACCGTAAAACGCTGTTTCTCCGCTACGGATAGAAAGGTCATCATGTGACAACTGGAAATGGCAGCGATGAAAGCTTCTTCCGGATCAATGGCATCTTCCTTTGCCAGTTCAGGCATGACAAAGGGAGAAGGTGAAGCATCTACCTTTATCCCTCCATCAAATATCCATTCATGAACAAAGCTAGTCTGCTTTGTAATCTTATTCTTTGTATTTATACGCAACCATTTGATTAAAATTGTATGTTTTGACACCTAAATTTCTCACCTTTAATACATTTTGCTGATATTTGTTCGGTATTTCCCAAATTTCTTGACACTCGAATCTAGAATTCATTCATAACGAAATATTTAGCAACATTTTACTTGCAACCACATTATTTCATTCCGAATTTTATTTAGAGGGTTAACAAGGAGTTCAAAGAATGTCTCTTCAACGTAAATTCTTTGCTGCCATAGCTACCTTAGGCATTATTGCCAGTGCTATTGCATTTGTACTGACCAATATTAACGAGACCAATCACATCAAAGAAAGTGTGTATGTCCAAAAGGAAAACCTCAGCCATGATTTAATTGGCTTAATGGACACAACACATAGCCTGATCATGGAACGCGTTGGCGCTAGCATGGCGCTACTAAAGAGAGAAGGTCAGGAGTTGGGTCCTCCTCGCCTTGGTGAAAGCGTCACGGTCAACAGCAGAGAAGCTTTAAACCTCTATCTTGGTGGAAATCCGCAAGCTAATAACTTTGATCTTGTGGACAGGATAACCAGCACCATGGGGGGAACCGCAACTCTTTTCGCTAAAGATGGTTCTGAATTTGTGCGAGTCGCTACCAATGTCAAAAAGAAAGGCAAACGCGCAACTGGTACGATATTAACCCCCGGTGGCGCTGTCGATATGAAAATAAAAGCTGGGGAAGCCTTTTACGGAAAAATTGATATCCTCGGAGAACCTTACCTGACTGCTTATGAACCGATTTTCGACCAACAAAACTCAGTGATCGGCATTTGGTATGTTGGGTATTCAGCAGATTTAGAGCAACTGGCTTCTACCATTGGTAAATCCAAGGTACTGAATAACGGTTTTGTTGCACTCTTGGACAATCAAAAACGCGTCAGGATGCATTCGGATTCCGTTGATGCTGCAATGGTTGAACTGGCGCTGAATGTTAACCCAGACTTATGGTCAGTTGCTCGATTTCCTTATGACAAATGGGGCTACGAAGTCGTGATCGCCTATCCTAATGAGGACGTTTCTGCATTAATCTTCCAATCAGCGATAAAAGCGTTCGCCGTTGTCGTCTGTTTTGTGCTTGCATTCCTGCTGGTTAATTTTTTTGTAATGAAGCAAATTGTCGCCAAACCTCTTGATACCTTTATCGCGACCATTAAGGATATAGCGGAAGGTAAAGGTGACCTCACCAAACGGTTTAACTCTAATGCTTCAGATGAATTCGGTGTCATGGCAAGGCACTTCGATAAAGTTCTCGAAAGAATTCAAAATACCATCAAAGAGGTGATAGCATCATCGAACAAACTCTCTTCAGAATCTGAGGTACTCGCCGGCATTGCTGTTCACTCATCAACAGCAATGAGTAAACAGAATCAAGAAGTCGATCGTGCTGAAGACTCAATTCTAAAGCTAACCAATTCCGCCCAATCAGTCACCGACAGTGCAAATGCTGCCTCTGACGCTATCAACAAAGTGGATCAAGAAGTAGTGCGCGGTAACGCTGTGGTTCAAAACGTGATTTTGAGTTTGGAGAGCCAAGACGAATCCATGGCTAAGTCTACCACTGTCGTGAATGAGCTAGCCAGAGCAACAGGCGATATCAGTGGCATTCTTGACGTGATTCTCCAGATTGCAGAACAGACAAATTTGTTAGCACTGAATGCAGCCATCGAGGCTGCGCGAGCAGGTGAGCAAGGTCGTGGCTTTGCGGTAGTCGCCGATGAAGTGAGATCACTTGCCAGCAGAACGCAGGATTCGACCGGAGAGATCCGAGTGATGATAGACCGGCTTCAAAACGGTACCCATGAGATGCTCTCGATAATGGAAAAGAACCGCGAAATTTCTGTCTCTAATTTAGAGGAAGCCAAGTCTGCCGGTGAAGTTTTAGAGCACATTTTGTCAGCTGTAAAAATGCTGACAGAGGCAAATGTCTCCATCAACAATGTCGCAAGCGACCAACATGTCGTGGCTGACGAAATTCACCACAACGTTTCTCAAATTGGCTCTATTAGTAAAGAAAATGCTAAGTATATTGAAGAAACCCAAAAGGCCAGCGAATCCCTTCGAATACTCTCGACACAAATGAACGATCAGCTCTCAACCTATCGTGTGTAAAGTTAAATTTGCTCTATCAAGATATATACCCAAACGACCTGAAGATGCAGGATTCAGGTCGTTTGGGTATACAAACGCCCAGCCGTATTGCTGGGCGTTTGTATTTCAGGCGACAAGGCTCCAGCTTAACGGAACTCTTCGCCAGCAGCAGCTACAAACGCCATCTCAACTAGATAATCTGGGTCAGCCAGTTCCGCTTTCACACATGCTCGGCTTGGTGCTGTACCTTCTTCAAACCAGTCATCCCAGACTTCATTTAATGCTTCGAGATTTGCAAAGTCAGTAATGTAGATAGTGACAGATAGAATTCGGGTTTTGTCTGAGCCCACTTTCGCCAACATTTCTTCTGCCTGTGCAAATATTTGTTGTGTCTGACCTTTGATATCTGCACTGAGGTCGCTTTCAGGCACTTCTACAAAGTTTGCAATGCCATTGAAAACGGTCACATCTGACCAACGTTTTGTAGGGTTAATTCGATGTATTTTCATTAGGTTACTACCATATCTAGTTTGAAAACACATACTAGCATTTGATTGATATGTTCGTCATCTTGGTCAGGTTGAATTATCGTCACTTAAGTCGTCAGTCATTAGGATAAAAAATATCATTTCCATTGTTTTATTTCTGAATCACTTGAAACAGATAGGAATCAATCGAAAATTTAGAAAAGAAAAATCGAAATAAAAACTTTTACAAACTGTCTACTGTCAACAAAGATAAAAAGTCAATCAATAAAAAGGAATTAAAAATGAAACGTATGTCGTCGGCAATACTGTTGGCTATGTCTTTATCGCCTTCCCTCGCTCTTGCCTCGAACGATTACGCTTTAGACAGTGAAGCTTCATCAATCAGTTTCGCTACCATCAAGAAGTCTTATGTTATAGAGCCTGCCAACCTAAGCGGTATTGAAGGCTCTGTTGACGCCTCCGGAAACTTCAGTGTTGCTGCACCACTCTCTTCGATTTCTACAGGTATTCCTATTCGTAATCAGCGTCTTAACGATCTCTTCTTTGACTCTAATAAATTTCCTACGCTCAAAGTAGAAGGCCAGGTGTCCATGGAAGGTTTGGTTAAAAACAGCACTCAGCTTCAACAAGCAATTCCAGCAAAGGTCACTCTGTTTGGTAATACTAAGGAAGTCACTCTTAACATGAATATTGTTAAATCAGGTGACAATATATTCGCATTTACCACCAAACCAGTAATTATCAGTGGTGCGACTTTTGGTATACCCAAAGAAAACCTAGAAGCAGTTTCAGCGACAGTCGGAAATATTGACATTTCCAGCACTGTGCCTGTCAATGTCAGCCTAGTATTTAAAGAAAAATAAAGAAATCCAATTAAAAAAATAAAGCCAGCAAACGCTGGCTTTATTTTTCATTAGAACAAAATCTAATTATTTTGAAACAGCAATAAGCGCGTCGGCTAGGTAATCAATTCGAGTTTCGGTTAAGCCCGCCACGTTGATACGACTATCACCGACCGCATAGATACCGAAATCATCACGCAGCTTTGCCACTTGCTCTTGCGTCAAACCCAACATGGAGAACATGCCTTTGTGTTCTTTGATGAAATCAAAGCGGGTATCACCTGTGCGCTTCGCCAATGCAGCACTCAGACCGTCACGCAGTGTAATGATTCGTCCGCGCATCTCATCCAACTCGTCTTTCCATTGCTTGGTCAGTTCATCGCTGGTGAGAATGGTTTCTACAATCGCGGCACCGTGATCTGGCGGCATGGTGTACGTTGCGCGCGCCAGTTGGAGAATACGCCCTTTTGCATTACCTGCTTCTTGTGCGTTTTTACCAATAACAATCGAGGCACCTGTGCGTTCACGGTACAAGCCGAAGTTTTTCGAGCAAGACGTTGCGATCAGCATTTCTTCTACTGAATCCGCCAGCAGGCGCAGGCCGTTTGCGTCTTCTTCTAAACCATCACCGAAACCTTGGTAAGCAATATCAACAAACGGCGTAAAGCCATTCTTCTGTGCCAGATCATTAATCGCCTGCCAGTGCTCAGGGCGAATGTCTGCCCCCGTCGGGTTATGACAACAACCGTGCAGAAGCACCACATCATCAGGACCCGCTTTTGACAGTGCATCAATCATGGCATCGGCATCAACCTGTTTGGTCTCGGCGTTGAAGTAAGGATAAAACTTCACGGTCAGGCCAGCCGCTTCCATCACAGGTTTGTGGTTCACGTAGCTTGGGTTGCTGATCCATACCGTGGTGATAGGTTTTGCCAGATACATTAAATCTGCCAGCATACGCAGCGCACCGCTTGCACCAGGTGTTTGCACTGCTGCGCTGCGTGAATAGCCATCTGTGCCTTTGAGAAGAAGATCTGTCATCGCCTGGTTGTAGGCTTCACTGCCTGCCAGACCGACATAGCTTTTGGTGGTTTGAGATTCGGCCAGTTGTTGCTGTGCTGCTTTCACCGCCTTCATGATGGGGGTGTTGCCCTGGCTGTCTTTGTAAACGCCAATACCAAGGTCCATTTTTTCGGCGCGGTTGTCTTCGCGGAAAGCAACGGAGAGAGACAAAATTGGGTCTTGTAGCGCCGGAGATAGCAGATCTAACATTCGATAACTTCCTTATTTAACGGCCGTGCTGTTTGCTAATGAAGCTACATTACTAAAAGCTCAGCGCCGCGCAACTAAAAAAGCGCAACCCAATATCAATGGATTGCGCTTTTGACTGTAAATTCGTCAAGTGTGATTTACTACTCGAGAATTTCCGGCTTTGGCTGCACATATTTTCGACTGACATCAACGACCGCGACATCTTTTAAATATGTCCTTCCCAATAGCACAGGGAAATTCAGGTGGTGTCTGTCACGCAGCGTAAATTCTGTGGTTTCAGTGACATCCCCAATGGTGATTGGCATTTCGACCACGTAACGGCGATCATACCCTTCGGCGCTCGACTGTATAATGCGTACGGTTCTGATGACAGGCAATTCCATCAAGTCGGTTTGCTTGTCGTCATGCGCCAACCGGAAACGTACCCACTCTTCTCCATCCCGCTCAATTTCTTCGATGTCGATAGCACTGATTGATGAAGTTGTTGCCCCTGTATCCACACGGGCTTTAGCGACAACGTTGATCTCGTCAACTCTGACCCACTCTTTCTCACCCATCACCAGTTTTCCGTCTGGCAGGTGTTCGTAGCTGTCTGGTGAACTGGCCGCAAAAGCGACTGAGATAGAACCCATAACGAGGAAGATTAAGAAGGCAGCAATACGATGTTTCATTGCGATGTCCTTGTAGTTAAAGCAAATTCATAGAGATGGACAGTGCGGATTGTTGAAAGTTTCTTTGTTTATGGTGACGAAGCCAGAATACATGATGTTTCTGAACTTTGCCTGACCAAACTAGATGTTGAGTATAACAACGCCGCATTGAAGCGGCGTTGGAAATGAGATTAGCAGTTTGCAACCGTACCTTTGTTAACGTGGTGTCAAACGGTGCACAACCTGATTCGAACTGCCTCGCCAAGGTAGCGAAGGATCTGCTAATGCTTTCTCGAATTTACCGTCCACCAGCACATCCACATAGTTCACCACTTCACGCTGTGCGTCGGAGAGGTTCGCTAGTGTATATCCCGTCCACATCCAAATGTCTCTGCCTTCGCATTCGTTTCTCACGCGTTGAACCAGCCTAAGAACGCTCTGTAGATTGACAGGAAGCAGCGGGTCACCACCGCTGATCGACAATCCACGACGCTTGATGCGAGTGTCATTCAAATCCGCAATGATGCGATCTTCCATCACCTGATCGAAAAGCTCGCCAGACGATGGTGACCAGGTACTTTGGTTATAGCAGCCTCGGCATTGGTGTTCGCACCCTGACACAAACAAGGTGCAACGTGTGCCTTCGCCGTTAACGACATCGACCGGATAATACTGGTGGCAGTTCATTCTCGTTCGCTTACATGTGTTTAACGCGACGTTTAACTTCTTCCTGCTTGCCGTCGTTGAATGGGCGCGCATCCGGGCTGCCCAGGTAGCCACAGACGCGGCGGGTCACTGACACTTTCGTTGAGTCATGGTTGCCACAGCTTGGGCAAACAAAGCCTTTGCTTGAGCAGTCAAACTCACCGGTGAAGCCACATTCGTAACACTCATCAATTGGCGTGTTCGTGCCGTAGTATGGAACGCGCTCGTAGCTGTAGTCCCATACGTTTTCCAACGCTTCAACGTTGTGCTGAATGTTTGGATATTCACAGTAGCAAATGAAGCCGCCGTTCGCGATAACTGGGTATGCCATCTCAAAATCAATCTTGTCATACGGGTTCACTTTCTTTTCAACATCCAAGTGGAAGCTGTTGGTGTAGTAACCTTTGTCGGTGACGCCATTTACCAGCCCAAACTCTTTGGTGTCAATCTTACAGAAACGGCTACACAGGTTTTCACTTGGTGTGCTGTACAGGCTAAAGCCATAACCGGTTTCTTCCTTCCAGCTGTCTGTCGCCGCTTTCAGGTATTTTACAATGTTCAGAGCTTTTTCGCGCAGTGCTTCTGAATCGTAAACGTGCTCTTCCACGCCATACAACGCATTCATGGTTTCGTGAATGCCGATATAACCAAGGGAAATTGAGGCACGGCCATTCTTGAAGATTTCGCTAACGTCGTCATCAGGGTTCAAGCGAACACCACAAGCACCTTCCATGTATAGGATTGGAGCAACGCGGGCTTTCACGCCTTGAAGACGGGCAATACGAGTGTCCAGACCTTCACGGGCAACGGCTAAGACTTCATCCAACAGTTTGTAGAAGGTTTCTTCACACCCATTGGCACAAATCGCAATACGTGGCAGGTTAATCGATACAACGCCAATGTTGTTACGGCCTTCGTGTATCAGTTCACCGTTTTCTTCATATGCAGACAAGAAGCTTCGGCAACCCATTGGGGTTTTAAATGAGCCTGTCACTTCTACCACTTTGTCAAAGTTCAGAATGTCCGGATACATGCGTTTTGACGCACATTCCAGCGCCAGCTTTTTAATGTCGTAGTTTGGCTCACCATCGTTCAGGTTCAGGCCAGATTTCAGGCTGAACACCAGTTTCGGGAAAACGGCGGTTTTACGGTTCTTGCCCAGACCAGCAATGCGGTTACGCAAAATAGATTGCTGAATAAGACGCGCTGCCCAGGATTCACCTAAACCAAAACCAAAGGTAACAAACGGCGTTTGACCATTTGCAGTGTGCAGCGTGTTCACTTCGTATTCCAGCGATTGGAAAGCGTCGTAACACTCTTTTTCCGTGCGCGCGCGGGCATAACCTTCTGCATCTGGAATATCCCACTCGCGCGCTACCATCAGGTGTTTTTCGTAGCTAATCTCAACGTACGGAGCCAAGGTTTCATCAATACGGTTAATCGTGGTACCGCCATAAATATGGCTGGCTACCTGCGCGATAATTTGTGCCGTTACTGCTGTCGCGGTCTGGATGGATTTCGGCGTGTCGATTTCCGCATTCCCCATCTTGAATCCGTGCGTCAGCATGTTCTCAAGGTCAACGAGCATACAGTTGAACATCGGGAAGAATGGTGCGTAATCCAGATCGTGGTAATGAATGTCGCCTTGCTCGTGCGCGCGAACCACCGCTTTCGGCAGCATGTACTGCTTCGCGTAGTGTTTCGCCACGATGCCCGCCAACAAGTCGCGTTGAGTTGGAATCACCTTGCTGTCTTTGTTGGCGTTCTCGTTGAGGATGTCGGAGTTAGTTTGCTCAACCAGACCACGAATTTCATGGTTCAGGCGGCTTTTCTTCTCACGAATGCTGTCACGATCATGTCGGTATTCAATGTATGCACGGGCAACCGCCTTGAATGGCCCAGCCATCAGGTGGTTTTCTACAGCATCCTGAATTTGATTGATATCCACTTCATCGCTGCGCATAAACTGCGCGAGCACGCCATCTGCTACTGCTGCTGCATAGGCTTGATCCATGTCTTCTACTGCAAACGCCGCGCTCAGTACCGCATCCTGAATACGTTGGCGCTCGAAAGGTACGCGGCCTCCATCGCGTTTGATGACAACAGGTTTCACAAATAGCTCCTCAACAAATAGGCCCTCTTTTACTGCAAGGGAAAGAAAATCAGGTTGACCACTTTGGCTAGTAAGTAGTCGTCACGTCTGGGAAAGTAGTCAGCCATATCCATGAAAAAGCGCGCCATTTCGCGTTAGTTGATCGAAATCGAACAAGGATCCAGCAAGATCCAATCGACCTACACGCAAATGTGAATGGCGTCAAGAAATACCAAATATGGGCGAATTCAAAGCTAGGACTACAATATGTGGTGTATTAGACCGTCGAGCTGAACGGGATACTTTGATTTAGATCATGGCCTAGGGGGATGCGATTTCTATCTAGTCGATTAGTGTGGACAAACTTCAAGAAATGAAAAAAGCCTGTCAAATTTTGCTACAGACTCCCCAAATTCTTTATGTTGTAAAAACTGTGCGATACCGTATGTACTACTATGAGCTTGAAAGCCTTGTATTTTCTGACTCTCAGCTCACCTATTTTAAGAACAAATACTTAGTAACCACTTAGCAACCATTTAATGAATTCAGCGAGCCCATCAAGACAGCGTATTTTATTCAGGCGGACCATAGGTTCTTGGCTTGCTTTTGTGGTGCCCGTGGTAATGCTGTTGCAGGTTTCCAGTGCGTATGCTTCCTTGTCTGTCGCTACCTGGAACATGGAATGGCTGAGTGATAAAGATGACATCATTCAAAGTAAACGAACGCCTGAAGATTACTTGATGATGCAAACCGTCTCTTCAGTGATTGATGCCGACTTAATTGCTTTTCAGGAAGTGGACAGCGAAACCTCTCTGGCAAAGGTGCTAAACCCTGACGAGTATGATTATTACTTTTCCGATCGCTCAAAGTATTTCAAGAAGAGTCGCCGCAGCCAACAGTTCACTGGCTGGGCAGTCAAAAAAGGCATCAAGGTCATCGACCATCAGGATTATCAGCCGCTCAGTTTACCCACTTTCCTATCTAGGGGTGATTTGCGTTATGGTGCATATATCGAAGTGGTACGCGAAAACCAACCTTCCCTGCATCTTCTTTCCATTCATCTAAAATCAGGCTGTTTCGAAACGCCTGTCCGTCGCAACAACAGTTGTAAGAAACTCGATAAGCAAATCGAAGCCCTTGGGATCTGGATTAACGCTCGCATCGAACTCGGGCAGGAGTTTGTGATTGCCGGAGATTTTAACCACTACATGAACGAAAAGAACGAGTGGGTGTGGAAGCAGCTTATTAAGGAAGTGGGCGAAGATAATCTGGTAAAACTGACTCACGATACGGATGCGAAGTGCAAAGCGAGAAAATACAACTATCGCACCAAGCGTTGGGAGCATGTTGTTTACCGCAAACTCATCGATCACATCGTCGTTAGTCCTGGCGCAGTACCACTGTCAAATATGCCGGAGCCGCGTCAATATCAATACTCTTATCACGCTGTGGCGACTTATCGTCTTTCCGATCACTGTCCTGTGATTGTCGACTTGTAGTTTTCTGATAAAAACCCCAAATGCCCCTTTTTGCGGCGCTTTAAAGCCGCTCTGACATCTCACTGACAATACAAGCAATACCCGCATTTACAATGCGCTAAAACGAGAACAACGGAACACCGAAATGACTTTTTCCAAAGCACCTTTGCTTGCTGCTGCCCTGCTGATTTCTTCTCCCTCTTTTGCTGCACCAGAATTGGTTCCTGCCACCATGCTAGATTACGGACACTACGAAAAGGTAGAAGAAGTGACCATTCATGGCGACATCAACCAGAACATTGTTAATCTGGCCGAATCCAACTTGACTGACAAAGACGCTGATCTGTTTGTGATTGACGAAATCAGTGAAGACATCGACCGCAATATGTTGGTATTGGACGTGTCTTTGTATAACGACCTGAACGACGGTTTGGTTAAGGCTAAATAAGCATCAAAGCGTTTTCAACGCGGTTTTAGTGGTTGTCCTTTCGTTGTAGAATCTCTGCACGTGAAGGACAACAATAAAATACAATGATTACTGGCACTCTGAGCAAAATGAAAAGCACGCTGGATAACGGCGTGAATTACTCCCTTCCTGTTGGTGACACCGACATTTCCCTGAACTCCCTGATTGGCAAATCTCTTACACTGACGTACACAGGCAATATCTATTGCGATGCTTGTGGTAACAAAACCAACAAGAGTTTCAGCCAGGGTCACTGTTTCCCCTGCACTAAGCGACTGGCACGTTGTGATATGTGCATCCTGAAACCGGAAACCTGCCACTTTGCTGAAGGCACTTGTCGTGAGCCTGAGTGGGCAGAACAGTTCTGTATGACCGACCATGTGGTTTACCTTTCAAATACTTCAGGTTTGAAGGTCGGCATTACCCGTGCGAATCAGATCCCGACCCGTTGGGTTGATCAAGGCGCGACACAAGCACTGCCAATTCTGAAGGTAAAAAGCCGTCATCTGTCTGGTTTGGTGGAAATTGCGATTGCGGAATTTCTGGCAGATAAAACCAATTGGCGGGCGATGCTTAAAGGTGACAATGTTGAGTTGGATTTGCATGAAGAGGCGCGCCGACTGCTGCCACAAATTGATGCCAAGATTTACAGCCTGCGCCTGCAATATGGTTTTGACGCCGTTGAACCGATTCAAAACGACATCATCGACATCAGCTTTCCGGTGACGGAATACCCAACCAAGATTACGTCACTGAACTTCGATAAAGATCCTGTGGTTTCCGGTGTATTGAAAGGTATTAAAGGCCAGTATCTGATCTTCGATACCGGTGTGATTAATATCCGCAAATTCACCAGCTACGAAGTGACGGCAGAATATTAATCGAAGGCTCCTCCTTCCATTAGGCAGGGGGAGCTTTTCGAAACTATTTCAGTGTGACCTTAAACTGCTTTCCACCCCAGCCATGCACGCTGTCATGGGCTTCCACATACACTTCTGCAATCTCTTCCGGAATCATTACACCTGAAAGGCTGCGGGTGAAGGGTTGCTCGTTGACATGGGGATGGTGTAGCACCCGCGTTCCCAGCACTTCGCCATCTGCGGTGACAACTCGCCAGGCATCGGCATAGTGTTCCCAACCTTCATCGGCATGTTCGACAGTGGCAGAAAAACGGTAAGACTCACCACTTTTAGTCGCTGTCGCGTTCACAACATCAGCCTTGCCAGCCCAAGCGGCTCCCGCAAAGAACATTAAACTTGCAGCGATCAGTCTTTTCATTTTTCCGTCCTTTTCTAGCGTTTAATGGCGATCCCTGTCGCTTCTGACACAGCATTCAGGTTTTCTTCTGAACCTAATGACAAGCTCCAATTCACCGTACCGCCATTGGCAATCAGCATACAGGGCGCGCCCAGCAGGCTGATATCATCAGTCTGTGCCTGAAGCGTCATCTGGTTTTCCTGAAACTTCACCATCACTTCATGCATGGTGGCAATCACACGGCCACCGGGAATCGTAATCACCATGACTATTTCCCTTTGTGCTGCAGCACCGCCATGGTCAGACGGCTTGTACACACTAAACGGCCGCGCTCGTCAGTTATTTCAATCTGCCATACCTGTGTGGTCGCGCCCATGTGAATCGCTTTGGCTGTTCCTGTGACGTGACCTGAACGCATAGCACGAATATGGTTAGCGTTAATATCCAGACCGACACAGTACTTGTTTTCTTCCACTGCCATATTGGCTGCCAGTGAACCTAAGGTTTCTGCAAGCACCACTGACGCGCCACCATGCAACATACCTAATGGCTGATGCGTTCGGGAATCTACCGGCATCGTGCCCGTGAGGCTGTCATCACTGAATTCGGTGTAAACAATACCGAGATGTTCCACCAAGGTGTTTTTCGAAGTGGCATTCAAGCCTTCAAGTGAAATGGGTTTCTTCCAGATAGACAAAACAAGTCCCTTCAATGATTTTTATGGTTTTAGCTATTATCTTTGTTGTCATTGCCTTTCGCTACCGGCTTCTATCGCAATCGGTGACATTTAAGGCTCTCCAAGGGTCTTTGTTGTTTAAATCAGGTCTATCGATGATTTATACCCAAACAACCTGAAGATGCAGGATTCAGCGAGATTGACTGGCGTTGTGATCGCGGCGTTCCTTTGCAGTTGTAGTCATCTCCATCAAAAAGGAACAACAATGAGCACGACGTCAGTCAACTCGCCCAAAGGGAGGCCCTCAAAGCGCCCACTTCTTCGTTAAATTCCACGGAAATAGGATGACTATTCCTCGCGGAATTTGCCTCGAATTGAACGCATTGATGACCTCTGAATGCGAGTATCTTCAGGTTGTTTGGGTATACTATATAGCCAGGATTATTAAGGGCTTAAGGAATAGCGTTATGAAAATCAACAAAATCAAATATACAGCCGTTGCTGCGCTGTTGAGTGCGTTGATTGCGGGTTGTACGACTTCGCCAACCGGACGCAGCCAGTTTATTCTCGTCTCGGGTACAGAGATGGCGACACTGGGTGCTCAATCTTTTTCTGAATTGAAACAAAACGAGAAAATCAGCACGGACAAAAAGACCAATGCTTACGTGCAGTGCGTAACCGATGCGATTTTGGAAGTGACGCCACCCCAGCCGGATTTTGATAAATGGGAAGTGGTGGTTTTCGACAGCGATCAGGTCAACGCCTTCGCTTTGCCTGGCGGTAAAATCGGTGTGTATACCGGACTACTTAAAGTAGCAAAGACGCAAGATCAACTGGCTTCAGTCATCGGTCACGAAATTGGCCATGTGATGGCAAACCATGGTAGCGAGCGCGTTTCCAGCTCACTGGCTGCCAACAGTGCCCTTCAAATTACCAGCATTGCACTTGGCGCCTCCGGAACTGCTGATGCAGATCTCATCATGGCAGGCTTAGGGGTTGGTGTGAACGTGGGGGTTTTGTTGCCGTTCAGCCGTACTCACGAATCTGAATCAGATTTGATTGGCGTAAGACTGATGAACGAAGCAGGCTTCGATCCTAACCAAAGTGTTTCCTTATGGCGCAATATGTCGAAGGCTTCGGGTGGTGCGCCGCCGGAGATCCTTTCCACTCACCCCTCACACGACACCCGAATTGCTGACTTACAAGCAGCCATCAGCGAATTACCCTCTCAAACCCGCAAAGCACCAAACTGTGGCAGCCCGAACCTGTTTGGTTAGTAAAATCTCACCAACAAAAATGCCAGCGACAACGCTGGCATTTTTTCGTTCTAACGGCTGTTATTCAGAAGCTAGAGCTTCGCCCGTTACATCAGCTACTGAGATAAACATGTGTTGCGCTTCACCGCGCATATTCACCATAGGGTTCAAGGTTACATTCTGATACATGAAGCTAGCCTGTCCAGTGATCGGACGAACATTTCGGCAATGGAATAGATAAGGACGTTGTTTCCAAACAACAAAGCTTCGGCATTTCAATTCAAATACCGGACGGCATTTGGCACGGAACCAACTTTCAGGAACCTCTGGAAACACATCGAACAATGATTGCCCTTTAACCTTGTTTGGATGTTTGCCTGTGTGGTGCACCATAAAGCCATTCCACATGTGGATATTAAAATCGCGGTCGACGACAATCAAACCCATGTCGATATTCTGAACCATATCGACCATCCAGTTGAATTGTTCAAATTCTGGTGAGTCAATCATGGTTATTCCTCGTCATCCATTAAGTAAGCCAGTTTTGCATCCAAAAGTGGCAAGGATTCGTCGACTAACAGCAGCAGCAAATCACACTTGATGTTGGTGCCATCAATGGCATAACTCACTTCAATCGTCACTGTGCGTTTCCACTTGCTACGCATTGTTTCCGCAAGCTTTTCAACCGACTGGTGTTGACCAATAATAACAGGATAGCTTTGCGCGAACGCCAGACCTGCTTGCTCACCGACCCCCCTCAGGAAAGCACTAATCAGCACGTTACCGACATCGACCAGCACTTCGAGATTATTATTGACGCTGCCATCATCCGGATAATCCAGAATATCCAATAGGTCTTTCATCGAAGAGTCTGAAATCAACATCAGAGCCTCTCCCGCGAGACCTTCTCCGCTGAAACCCTGACAAATGCCATTCATACTGTCATTGTTGGCGAGATGTTTGATCGTCATTGTCAGTTCACTTACCTCAAGCACATTGACCTGAGGCAAAGGCATATGAACAAACACGTCAAAGTACCGCGCAAGCGAATCTGCTGCCTGCCCCATCGCCAAGTTAACCACTTCCATATATATTTCCCGGCGACCAACTTTCATATCCTCTGACAATTCAGTGGGTTTATGTGGTGCAGAAGGTTCGCTGCTTTTGAATGGCTCTAGAAGCTCGACGAGTTTCTCCTGACTAACAGGCTTTTTTACAAAAGCCTTTGCGCCCAGAGAAATCACCCTATCTTGTGCTTTCGGTTGGATATCGCCTGATACTACAAAGACGGGAACATTGATGCTATTGGATCGCATCACTTCCAGTGTTTCGTAGCCATCCATTTCCGGCATAGTTAAGTCCAGAAACATCACATCAAAACTGGAAGACTGTAGCTGTTCAATGGCCACTTTGCCGTTTTCCGCGAACGTAATTTCTGCATTAACAAATTCCGGTAGCGACCGCGCCAGTTGCTTCCTTGCCAGTGCAGAGTCATCGGTAATTAATACTCGGGTTGTCAAAATCTCCACCCCTAAATTCGGCTGCGTATTCTATTGATTAGTATTTTTGCCATAAGCAAGGCTGCGAAATATAACGCAATTTTCAAAGAAATATGACCTTACTCCCATAAGCATAGTTGTTAAACAGGCCTGTTGGTCTCAGAGGGAGTAATTTAATGCGATAGGGAGATAAATTGGTCGCGTTTCGGCTCTCCCAATCCGGATTATGGATAGTCAGTAAGCGGCACATTGCCAAAGGCTGCAAGTTCCCTTTTCACTTTGTCGAGATCTGAGCTCATGTGGTCAAATTGCTCAATCATGGCGTTGTTTTCGGCTTTTAGCGTGTTGAAGTTGTCGCAATCACTTTCCGATACTTTGTTCCAAGAATTACCTTTTTTGAACTCCGAGCATGCCTTCTGGCTGAGCTCCAGCTTGTGCGCGCCTTTGAGGATCTTCTCATTCAGGTCACTGACCGCTTTAGTCAGTCGGTAACGCTCAGCGTACAATACATCGGTGTCCGTAACGCGTTTTTTGAGCTGGGCAATGGCGACAGACTTTTCTTCCAATGTCTTTTCCATTGCATCCGCTTTGCCTGCGTAAGCGCGGGATTTTTCACCCAGCGTCGCTTTCAATGCTGTTATCTCAGCCTGCTTTTCTTCGAGCTGCTGGGCGAGTGACTCAGCGTGCTCTGTCGCGGCTTCACCTTGCACGTTGACTTGCGCTAACGCTTCCTGCGCTTCGGCCAAAGCAACTTTTGTCTCGGATAGCTCGGCCTTCACGTCATCAAGTTGCAGTGAAGTGACGTTTTCAACCGAAGACCAATGGTTAGTGGCCACCAGTCTCCCCAAAAGTAAACCGCCGGCAAACAGCAATGCACCTTTTTTGTTTGTGCTTGTCATTATGTTTTCCTTGCAGTCGCAACTGCGTATTCCCCAAAAAATAACTGCCACCATGATAGCCTATGGTGGCAGTTATTAATGTTAGCTGATGGAAAAAATCTTTAGTTTTCCGCTATCTGCTTAAGGTTTGACCAAAGTGACGTCACCTTTTGGAATACAACAACATGCGAGCACAAGACCGTCTTCTTTCTCACCCGGGAACAGAGCCGGCATATCTGGTTGTTCTACTTCACCTTCGACCAAGCGAAGCTTGCAGCATCCACAAACGCCTGCGCGGCAGCTGTAATCGACATAGACACCTGCCTCTTCTGCCTGAACCAAAATCGGACGCTGGTTTTCACCGCGGATGAACTCACCTTCAATGTTTATGTTCACTTCCATCGCTGGCGCGTCATTGCCCACTGTTGGTGGTGTGAAGAACTCCTGGTGGCGTTTGCTTTCGGGCACACCCAAGGCTCCAAGTAGATTCATGGCGGACTCCATAAACCCTTCAGGACCACAAACAAAGACTTCACGTTGAGTGAGTTTAGGCACTAATGCGAGATGCTCCTGGCTCAAGCGGCCAAACATTCCCTGCCAATCCGCTGCAGGCTGACTGAGTATGGTCATGACTTTTAGACCCGCGTGCGCATCTTCCAATGATTTCAGTTCATCCGCGAAGGGAATATCTGCTTCTGTACTGCATTGATGCAGGAAAATCACATCATTGATTTCGTTGTTATCTGCCAGCGCACGAAGCATCGACATCATGGGTGTGACTCCGCTACCACCAGAAAGAAAGAGCAATATCTGACGCTTGCCTGAATCATCACTTAGGTGGAACTGACCGTCCGGTTGCTGTGCTTTGATTTTGTCGCCGACTTTTAGATTGTCGTGAAGCCAGTTTGACACCAGACCACTATCGACACGTTTAACGGAAATCGATAGCGTTTCGGGACGAGTTGGCGAGGAAGACAGCGTATAGCGACGCTGGATGCGTTCGCCATCAATATCCAATTCAATAGGAAGATGCTGACCGGCTTTGTAACTTGGTAACGTGCCTTGCTGGCTAGTAAACCAGAAGGTTTTAAAATCTCGTGCAACCTCTTCAACTTCGCTGCATTTGAGATTTAGCTTTGGCGTAGTGTTGTCTTCGTAGACTTCTGGCTCACGGTACTCGAGGACTTTGATCTCATCGTCTGCAGAAATCAAACCTTCATTCAGCGCAACCAAATTCATGCCGAAATTCACGTTGCCGTCTTTGTCGGTGCGGAACTGGCTCAATGTGGTGATAGGTTCGCCGTTCACACGGAATCGACCGCTTTCCAGATCCAGCGTGGTGAACACACAACGACTGCAAGGACGGTCAACTTGAAACGTCACACCACCAATACGGATTTTCTCCCAGCGGTCTTCTTCAAACGCTTTACAACCGGTTGCGACAATGTTGGTTCGGAACTGATCCATGATGTGTTTATCTGGCGAGCGCTCGTTCAATGCTTCGAGAGAGGCTTCTGAAATCACCAAAAGCGGATAACCATCAGCAAAACTCACCTGGGTTTGCGCACTTTGGGAGTAACGCGGCGACGATTCTTCGCCCGTAAACAGCAATTGCTTATTTCCACCTAACAGGTGACTGAACCAGGCATTGGCGGTGGATGTGGTGGAGTAACCCGCGAACTCGTCTTTCCAGACGCCCGTTTGCACTTCACTCATGGAGAATTGAGAGTACTTCAACACCAAAGGAGACATGGTGGGATGAGTCAGCGTAATACAATTGGACTGAATACCCACCGACACTTCAGTCAGCTTTGGCTCGGTGCGTCCGGTGACCATTTTCCCCGTGCTATCCGTCACCATAAAGCGGCGATCGAAACTCAGGCCAATTTTTTCAACCCAAGCATTAGAGAGCGAGATGCCTCCTGCCGATTTAACGGGAAATACATTTATCTGGCTGACTTTTGTGCTCACGCTGACTCCTTTCTTTTTATATGTAAACGCCGATTCCGTATTGTACAGAATCGGCGTTTGATTGCTCCAACAAACTGTTCAGTAAGAGAAATGCTTCACTTGTCTATTCGTGAACTAACTAGCAATGCTTTCTCTGTTTGCAGTAATGATCTGGTTGAGTCGGTCCGGTTCGCTCACCAGCGTCGGGAACTTAAGGTACAAGTGATGAAGGCAGGTTAGACACAGCGAAATACAGTCATTTGTTTTCTCACGGATTTCCTCTGCATCCCACCAAGCTTCGCCAGAAAGTATCAAGTTCCAGTCCTGGGTCAGCATTTGAGCAACTTCAACGGCCTCCTGAGCATCACCTTGAATCAACACGCTGACCGCCTGTGCAACATTCTCAGCTTGGGCTCCCGCCCCAAAAATATTTCGCAGAGCAAGAATCGCATCTAACAATCCATCCAGCCGTTCCGGCTGTCGGGCCGCACTGAATAACCTACCGAACGCAAGTCGAATACCCGTTGAGTCAGTATCCTCAAGAAGCAGACTCCAGCTTTCTAGGTCATCTAGCACACTGTTGGTCACTGAAACCGGTTCGTTCGCCTCTTTTACCGTATCGACAATCTGCTTCGCCCCTTCCAAAGAAAACGGATCGATATGCCATGCCCATTCTGGTGCGACAAATGGTGGTGTCTGCTCTAGGAAACACATCGCCATACAGAGCGTAATATTGAGCTCCGTAGCCACTTTATCGCTTTCAGCTTCCATCACATCTTCCGGCCATTCATCGTCTTCCAACAAATCACCGACGTTGATCGCATAAGCAAAACCGGATTCCAACATAAAACCGCTGTCTTTGCGTTTTGCCATTTGGCTTGGCAGTTGAAGAACATACTCTGCGATAGCTGGCGTATAGCGGCGAATGGTTCCCCATTTGGTATCCAAGGCATCAAAATCAGTCAGGGCTGCATTTCGAAAACCCACAAACAAAGGGATCTGCGCGACTTCTCCATCAGCGACACTACGCGCAATTTCAAGCATCTCTAGAACAGTTTCGACGAAGGTATCTACCGAGATTGGTCCACGTATACGCATCAGGTCGTAGCTGTTAATCAAAAGCGCAGCGGGTAGTGATGAAAGTGTGATCACCCCACGTTTGCCTTTGGAATCGGCATAGTGACCAAAGGTTTCACTTGGTTCATTACCAATTGTCTCGAAGACCCGTTCAAAAGAATGATCTTCGATAAAGTGTCGATACAAAGATTTTTGACTCGGCAAATGCATGATTGCTGCACTTAGATGCCCAGACGCACGATAGAATAAATGAGGACGAGCCCCTGCTTTAACCAGAAACAACGGATAGAGTTCCGCTGCAACCTTGGCTAAGCTACGAGCAAGAGGATCAGCCGCATTCACAACTGGCGTCGTGCCACCGTTTTGGTGACGCCAGACGGTAAACATATGTTGACCATTTTGCAGCACAAGAGGCAAACGATGGAAGAAGGACTGTTCAATGTCGCCTTGTGATACCGCCACCGCGCGCATTTGTCGGCACAGTTGGATGTATGAAGATAAGGTATCTTTTTGCTTCGCGTTCAGACGAGCCTGATCTTGCATCACCAGTCTCGCTTCCGCTTCGGAAACGTTCAAAATATAACTGACAACGCGATGCCCCATGGCTTTGACGAAATTCGGGATAGGTTCTTTCAACGGCATGTCACTCCCAGCGTCAATGAATCTCTGCTTCAACCCCAGTCAACAGAGAAGTCGTCCCCCCAAACAGCACATAGGCTATCTGTTCTCAATGCCACTAGCTTTATCTTGAAGGCAGGCTGTTTAGGTTTAGTTAGTTGTTCTAGTTATCGGCAGCGTGTTAGAAAAATATAGCAGCAACCGGACAAGATCTTTCCAGCCAAACCACTGTTTCTTGAATTTCACTATTTAGTTGAGAGAGTTACCGGTAGCAATTTTTTTCAGCGCCGACCACACTTTTTCTCCCGATGGATGCAATCGGGATTGATACCGATACGCATAGTAGGCCACTTGACGGACATACTTCTTATCTCCCATCACTATCAAGCGACCATCCCCGATTTCATCTCGAATCGAAAAGTCCGGTAGCCAGGCAACACCCTGACCTTTCAATGCTTGAAGTTTCAGCATGTCGACCATGGAAGAGAGAAACACGGTTGTTAGATTCAATTCAGCACGAAGGGAGTCGGTTTGCCTTCCCATGTAAGATGTCGGGTTATAGGCTAGCCATGGTGTCACCTTTTTAGATTCGAGCGAAAACTTTGGCAAACCTTTTTCGTTAGGCGCTGTGACTGGCAGTAAATCAGCATGACCTACCTGAATGTAATCAAACGGTGGTAATTTCAGGTGTTGGTTCTCAAATGCCATTAACAAATCACACTCGCCTTGCTGGAGCGCGTCTACGGCTTCATCCACGTTCATCGCATCGACACTCAACATCGGCAAAGTTTCTTGTGTGAAAGCCTGCTGAATAGCTAATGTCATATCAAGAGCCAATGAATGAGCAGAAGCAATACGAACCACGCTGCCATCGGAATAATTGAGTGCCGAAATCTGACTAATCCCCTCTTCCATCTGATGCACCAATGTTCTGGCGGTGACTCGGAAAATTCGACCACTGGCTGTTAAAGCAACAGGGGTTTGAGTGCGATCAACCAACTCTGCGCCAACGGATTGTTCCAGCATGCGAATACGGCGTGAAAAAGCAGGCTGAGTAATATTTCGCAGCCCTGCAGCAGTGGAAAAGTTCCTTGTTTCTGCCAATACCAGAAAATCTTCCAACCATTTACTTTCGAGATTCAAGTCAAGTTCCCTTACCTAATCTGTAGTCTCATAGGAATTGTAGTACTACCAGGAAGTCATAAATTGATAGATATCTCATATATATGTCTTTTGTATAACGAAACGGTATGGGCAAGTCACAAACGGCATTTTCCTACAATGCCTGACACTCCTATAGTGAAAACATCACTTTAGGACATTATGCAGCACGCTAAGGCGTGCGAGAGAAAAGGAAAACGATGAACATACCCGCCCCTTACCTGCTTATGCTTGGCGAAAGTCACGACCCACTCGCTATCAAAACCGCACGCGGTATTCATTACTGGCGATCAGAGAAATGTTTGGGACAATTGCGTTTGAATGATGGCGTGCCTTCACTCGGCCTTCCTGAAATGGACGCCAAAACTGCATACAGGCAAGGTGCGAAAACCTTTGTACTGGGTACCGCAAATGCAGGCGGTGTCCTTGCAGAACAGTGGATTCCGATGATTGTTGAAGCGATTGAACTAGGAATGCATGTCGCATCAGGCTTGCATCAGCGTCTTGCAGACGTACCAGCTATTGCTATTGCAGCGGAAAAGGCGGGCGTTCAACTTTTCGACCTCCGTTACTACGTCAAAAAGCTGGATGTGGGTAGCGGTAAAAAACGTTCTGGCCGACGTCTGCTTACTATCGGCACTGACTGTTCCGTCGGCAAAATGTTCACCACCTTGGCGCTCGAAAAAGCGATGAAAGCGCGCGACATTAAAGCAACCTTCTGTGCGACAGGGCAAACAGGCATCTTGGTGGAAGGCAAAGGTATCGCAGTAGATGCGGTGATCTCAGACTTTATCGCAGGTGCAACAGAAGCCTTGTCGCCAAAATGCGATGCCGATGAGTGGCAACTGATTGAGGGTCAAGGCTCCCTGCTCAACCCCGCATTTTCGGGCGTGACAATGGGTCTTTTGCACGGTTCACAGCCGGATGCGTTGGTAATTTGCCATGAAGCGAATCGCCCACACACACGCCATATGCCATATATGCCTATGCCAAAAGTGGAGGACATCATGGAGCTTACTTTAAGATTGGCAAAACTCACTAATCCGAACCCTCGCTTTGTCGGAATGGCAATCAATACCTCGGTACTAACTGAAGATGAAGCCAAGATATATCTTAAAGAGATGGAGGAAAAGCATGGACTGCCTGCTACAGACCCAGTCCGATTCGGTGTCGAAAACATCGTCGATCATCTGGTCAGCAGTTTCGGGGATTAAGATGCAAATCAACGCACAGATAGTCACTCATACCTTAAAGCGCCCCTTTACGATTTCCCGTGGTAGCCGAACTCATGCGGAGGTGATTCAAGTCGCCATAAAGAAAGACGGGAAGGAAGGAATTGGGGAGTGCTCTCCAACTGGCCGTTATGGAGAAACCTTTGAGAGTGTATTGGCACAGATTGATTCGGTAAAAGAAAAAGTTTTCGACCGCTCACAGTTGAAGGTGCTCTTGCCAGCGGGCGCAGCTCGCAACGCGCTTGATTGCGCATTGTGGGATCTAGAAGCCGATAACTTTCCCTATGATTTTTCTTTGCCGGATCACATCCAAACAGCGATGACCGTTTCAATAGCGACACCACAAAAAATGGCTGAAGAGGCGAAAGATTACGTTGAACAAGGCGCTAAGCTGATCAAGGTAAAGCTCAATGGCGATGATGTTTATGAGCGCTTATCTGCAGTGCGCGCGGCGGCACCGGACAGCACATTGATCGTCGATGCCAATGAAGCCTGGAGAAATTTAGATATAGAGGCGACGATTAAACAAATAGCACCGCTTAATATCGCCATGGTTGAACAACCCTTGCCTGCGGCTGGAGACGATGTCTTGCGCGAGGTTTCAAGCTCAATTCCATTTTGCGCAGATGAAAGCTGTCATACCGCAGATGATGTTGACGGTTTGGCAGGTAAATACCAGATGGTGAACATTAAATTAGACAAAACCGGCGGTTTAACGGCAGCATTTGAATTAGAACAAGCAGCACGCACAAATGGGATGCAAGTCATGGTTGGCTGTATGCTTGGAAGTTCGGTTGCCATGCGTGCAGCTCTGCCTATAGCTGCGAACGCGGTATTGGTTGATTTGGACGGTGCATTCCTTATCAGTGATGATATCCAGGGCGGATTAACCTACCAGAACGGTAGTATTATTATTATGTAGTCCCTTTTCATATCATTAGTTCACATTGCGGGTGAAATGCTTTCATGGCGTTTCACCCTTTTTTATTACTTTCGAGCGAGTCACCAAATTAGACGGCGAAATTGAGACAAATTGTTAACAGCTATCTTGACCCCCTAGATACCAGTCACTATTCTAGCGTACATGTGTACGCTGGAATTTTGCGGTATTTAACATGGAATCAACTAACACAAATAAACCGCCGATCATTTGGCTGAATGTCTCGGTGTTTGTCGCTACTTTTGCGGTGGCGATAATTGGTACGCCAATTTGGGCTTACTATCATGGATTTGACTGGGCACAAATCGCGATGTTGCTTGTCGCTTTCACATTTAGCGGTATGTCAATCACAGCGGGTTACCACCGTCTTTGGTCACACAAAACCTATGAAGCCCACCCTGTTCTGAAATTCATTTTTGCTCTTGGCGGAGCCTACGCTGTCCAAAACAGTATTCTTCACTGGTCCTCTGATCACCGCGTACACCACCGCCACGTTGACGACAATGACGTAGACCCATACTCTGCCAACCGTGGCTTTTGGTACTCTCACATCGGCTGGATGCTGCGTGAATACCAGAAACACCGCTATTCTGACTACAGTAATTGCCGCGATCTGCAGAAAGACAAAATAGTGATGTGGCAACATAAGTATTACCTACCGCTGGTCATTGCTACTAACTTCGGTATTCCCATCGCTTTCGGTCTCATTCATGGCGATTTTTGGGGTGCCATTATTCTGATTGGTTTCACCCGTCTGGTTCTCAATCATCACTGTACTTTCTTTATCAACTCGCTGGCACACATCTGGGGCAATCAACCGTACACCCAGAAAAACACAGCGCGTGATAATGGTATTCTGGCATTCCTGACCTTCGGTGAAGGCTACCATAATTTCCACCATATCTTTGAGAACGATTACCGCAATGGCATTCACTGGTGGCAATTTGATCCAACCAAGTGGCTCATCAAATCGAGCAGTTGGCTGGGACTGACCAAAAAGCTCCGCATCACACCGCCGGATCGCATTGAAAAAGCAAAGGCGAGGATGATGCTGAAAAATATTCAAGCGCGTCTAAGCCTTGCGCCAAATGCAACGCACCGATTACAGATTGTTGAGCAAGAATATGAAGCACTGGTGGCGCGCATGAGTGATTACTATGAAGCGAAAAAACGCTTACTCGACCTCAAGAAACGAAACCTCTTGAAGAAATACGAGCGAGCTATTCTGGTGCAGCAGTTACAGATTCTGAAATCTGATTTTCAAAAGCAGAAACGCAATTGGATGACGCTCACCGCTTCTTACGCCTAACCGCCCAATGATACTATCTACACAAAAGGGCAGAGAAATCTGCCCTTTCCATTTTTTAAGCGATAACCTTTTCAATCCACTCGAAACTTACAAGGAATTGTATGAATATTGGTCGCCTTCCCGTTTGGTGGTTTATCATTATCGGCGTTGCATCAAACCTTTTCGCTGAATGGGTCTTAAGCCGATTCGGCTTTCAATACGACATCTTCAACGAAGGCTTTCATCTTGGAAAACTGCTCATCGACTCCGGTGTATTTATCGCTTTTTTCATCTTACTTAGTCTTGTTTACTTCAAAAAAACAGCCACAGAAAAGCATCATCATGATTAAAATTCGCCGTTATCGCGAAGGCGATGCACCATTGCTTTGGTCACTATTCTTTAACACTGTCCGCAACGTCAACATCAAGGACTATTCACAAGCACAAGTTGAGGCTTGGGCGCCGACCGGGTTCAATGCAGAGATCTGGGCCAATAAGATTGAAGACCTCAATCCCTTTGTTGCAGAAGTTAAAGGGAAAATTGCCGGTTACGCCGATATTCAACATGACGGGCTTATTGATCACTTCTTTTGTGACATGGCATTTCAAGGGAAAGGGGTGGGCAAAGCTCTGATGCAGGCCCTATTTAGCGAAGGAAGTCAGTCCGGGCTCAATCTCTATCACGCTCATGTCAGTATCACCGCACGCCCGTTTTTCGAGCGTATGGGTTTTAATGTGGTGAAAGAACAGCAGGTAAACATTCGGAGCGCTGTTATCACTAACTTTCTGATGGAACGCGTGGAAACGAAAGGAAATTAAACTTGGTAATACGACAAGCCACCCCATCCGATATCGATGAGATATTCGGTATCTATAAACAGATTGCCCAAACACACTTCGATAACGCACCGAATGCATTTAACCCTCCATCACAAGAAGACAAACGTTTTCTGCTTTCCAAAATCCAAGATGATGCCTGGTGGTTTGCCGTAGCTGATTTAAAAGGCCAGATCGTCGGATATACCATGGCAAGGCTGGACAAAAATGAGACCGTTCCATTTCTCACCAACGCACTCATTTGCCGCCTAAATACCATTGTGGTTGACCAGAGTATTCAAACCAAAGGTATTGGCCGTGCACTTATCGATGCCTGCAAAAAGTGGGCGGAAGAAAATGGCGCTGTGGAAGTCCGCTTGGAAGTGATGTCATTCAATCAGAATGCGGTTGGTTTCTATGAGCATATCGGGTTTGAGAAGCTTTCCCACACCATGTGTCTGTCTCTCTAACCCACACGAAAAAGCCGGAGAGATTTTTCAATCCTCCGGCTTGGTTTTTAGCGATGAGCTTTCTGGCTTGAGACTCTTATAAAAGCAGCAAGCACCATCAGTGTCAGTAACCAAAGGGGAATTGAACCGCCACCTCCGCTGGTACTTTGGGTTAACGGAATGGTTCTGTCGGGCTCATAGCTAGAATTCAGATTAAAGATGTCCGTTGTGAAAGTAACGTCCGGTCGTTCATAGCCACCCATTTTTTCATCAATCCAGTCGTAGAACGTTGAAATCTGCGTAAAACCATCTGCGTAATCAACTAATCCACATCCATATCTTGATGTGTAGCTAACAACGCCAACCGCCACATAGCCTCTATCGTTATCGGATACCGCAGATGGATCCTGCCAAATTAGTGGGCCACCAGAATCTCCGAAACAAACACCCGTTGCTCTCTCACTGTTTGCACAGATAAAGGATTGAGAGTCACTTCCATAGCAACTTAAATCATCCATACCTGTCATTAAAGTATGCTTTAAGAATCGACTGCCTGATTCTGTCGTTCCCGTTCTTCCCCATCCAGATACGAATAGATTTTCGGTCGCTGCCACCGAAAATTGGGCATCCAAGTCACCCTGCTTTAATAAAGGTAGAATTGATACGGGAGTCGCAGAAGCAGCGATATCTGAAGAGAGGTGAATCACAGCAATATCTGATGTTAACCACTCATCATCATAGTCTGGGTGTACATCGATTTTTGAGACTGCAGAGATATTCTCATCAGGGATATACGCAACATCTTCATAGCCAGTGACGACATTCAGCGTTGACGTACTCACTTCCACAACACAGTGTGCAGCCGTTAAAATGTGACGCTGACCGATAATGATACCACCGCAGAATTTGCCTGAATCATCAATCAGAGCAGCTTGCCAAGGCACATCACCAATCTGCACATAAGCCCCATCAACGATGGCCGGAGTCGGCACATTTTCTGCCGCAATCGTGCTTCCCAAAAAAGAAGTGCTAGCTAAAATGCCACCCAACACTGTTAAAGACCAACTGTTAATCACAAGCACCTCAAATCTCGACATTCTTTTATGAGATTGAGGATATCCTGCAGGTAAGTCTGGGTCGTATACTATTCGAAAAGACGCGGCGAAGTTCTCAATATTCGGTTTTTAGTGAGAACACTTTACTTTGGTTCAATGTGCCAAGTAGCCAGACCTTTAGTGCTCTCTCCCCTCATCAAACTGCGGCAATTCATCGGTAATGTCATACCACTGCGCTTTAAATTTCTTGAAAATATGCGCATCAGGCTTGAGTGGAACATCAGTTTCCAGCGTGCCAAGCGTAAACTCAACCAAGCTACCGTCACTGTTAGCAGCCTCAAAAAGCAGGCTGGATCCACAATTTTCACAGAAGGTTCTTTTGGTGTCATTTTCCGCCACATAGACTTTCAGTTTGTCTTTGCCTTTCGTGAACCGGAAATCCTCCTCTTTGGCTTCACCAAAAGTAGCGAATGCGGCACCATGAAATTTTCGACACATTGAACAGTGACAATGCCCCATCTTAGGCTCGATATGAATCACTTCATATTGAATTTGACCGCACAAGCACTGGCCTTTGTAGCTGGCAGGTTTTGACATCGTAAACTCCTTTTACTGGTGAATGATCACCCTACCCCAGCCCCAACTGAATTGACAATGAAAATGGGCACCTCACTAGGTGCCCATTTTACTTTTTATAGGTGACTTTTTATAAATAACTTAACTCTGTCGCTTTCCCTTTAAATATTCGATAAATCATAAAGGTGTAAAGCAGTATCATTGGCATCACGATAGCTGCACCCACACCCACTATCATAAGGGTTGCAGGCGCACTCGCTGCTTCATTCGCAGTCATGATTCCTGGCACGACATCCGGGAAGAAGCTGTTAGCCAGTCCAAGAAAACTCAGTGCAAAGATCAGGCTGACGCCGAAGAAAGGCCACCTTGCTCCCAAATCATCTTTTACGGGTACCTGACGCAAATATCGGTCAACCAAATAGATAATAGACATCACCACCAGCGGCACTGGCGCAAGTAACAGCATTTCTGGGAAACTAAACCAGCGGGCTGCGACTTGTTCATTCACTAGCGGATTGACGATACTGACCGCCGCAATACCCAACGCTGCCAACCAACCTGCACGTCGTGACCATCTGGCAGCTCTGACTTGCAATTCCCCGTCAGTTTTCAGCACCAACCAAGCACCACCGATATACACATATGCTGCAGTCACACAGAGCGAACTCAATACCGCAAACCCGTAAGCTGAGGCTGAATCCTCAAAGCCCATAATGTAGCGACCCATCATGTAGCCTTGGGAAAGCGAAGCGATCAGTGAGCCCGCTTTAAAGCATAGGTCCCAGTTATCCTTTCTATCAGCCTTTGCCTTGGCACGGAAGTCAAACGCCACCCCACGCATGATCAACGCAATCAGCATAAACGCTGTGGGCAAGTAGAGCTCGGTCAGAATCAGACTGTGAGCAGTTGGGAAGGCAATCAGCAAAATGCCAACCGCCAATACCAGCCAGGTTTCGTTTGCATCCCAGAAAGGGCCAATGGATGCAATCATCCGGTCACGGTGCGCTTCATTGTTGGAAGGGAGCAACATCCCCACACCAAGATCATAGCCATCTAAAATCGCGTACATGAACGCGGAGAAGCCAAGGAGCAGCAGGTAAATTTCCGGTAAATAGTCCATCAAGCGCAGGCCTCCTTAAGGTTTTTATTTGGCTCAGTTGATTCAGCGTTCAATCCTTTCCTTGCGAGATAGAAAAGCGTACGAATATAGGCAACGAGTAAAACGGCATAAACAACCAAATACATCACCAGTGATAACATGACATTGCCGCTAGAAACCGTTGTAACGGCATCCGAAGTGCGAAGCACGCCATTGACCAGCCAAGGTTGACGGCCTATCTCAGTCACATACCAACCTGCCAAGGAGGCAACCCAACCTGAGAAAGTCATTGCGACCAATACATACAGGTAGGGTTTTGGAAGTTCGAGCTTCTTCAATATTTTGAAAGCTCCATACCCCGCCACCAGCAGCATCAGAACGCCAACACCAACCATGATCCTGAAACCATAAAACAGAGGAGACACTGGGGGATGGCCCTCAAAATCATTCAATCCCACCAATTTACCATTCAAGTCATGTGTCAGAATCAGGCTCGCCAACTTCGGAATCCCAACTTCAAAATCGTTGGAACGGGTTTCTTCATTGGGCACAGCAAACAAAAGTAAAGGCGCACCATTTTGTGTTTCCCAAACGCCTTCCATCGCCGCAATTTTTTCCGGTTGATGTTCAAGGGTATTCAATCCATGTAAATCACCAACAAAAATCTGAACCGGAATTAGACCTGCTGCCGCCAGCAATGCGACTCTCAGTCCGTTTCGGGCAGGTTTGTGGTCTGGTTTTTTCAGGTATTGGTAGGCGCTGATACCGGCAATCAAAAAGCTTGCGGTCAAACCCGATGCCAACAAGGTATGTGCGAGGCGGTATGGCATGGAGGGGTTAAAAATCACCTCCTTCCAGCTGGTGACGTGAACAATACCGTCAATCAACTCATAGCCCGCAGGAGTGTGCATCCAACTGTTGAGCACCAGAATCCAGAAGGCCGACAATGATGTTCCGATGGCCACCAAGAAAGTCGCCAGCGTATGTACCCATTCGGCAACGCGGTTACGTCCAAACAACATCACCCCGAGGAAAGTCGCTTCCATAAAGAAGGCAGTCATTACCTCATAACCGAGTAACGGCCCTGCCACATTGCCGACTTGCTCCATAAAGCCCGGCCAGTTAGTACCAAACTGGAAGCTCATGGTAATACCCGAAACCACACCAAGCGCGAAAGTCAGAGCGAATACTTTGACCCAGAAGTAATAAAGATCCAGCCAAGCCGAATCTTGGGTTCGGTTAAAGCGGAGTTTCAAAAACACCAGCATCCAGCCAAGTGCAATGGTGATGGTCGGGAAGAGTATGTGGAAACTGATGTTCGCGGCGAACTGTATTCGCGAGAGCATAAGGGTTTCTAACATCGTTGTACCTCAATCATAAACAACTCGAAAAATGGGCTTTGAAAACACGTTCAAACAAAGAAGTGAGATGCTTAGTGTGATGTCGAGTACCCGTGGCACTCTTGTTAATTGATCTATATCAATTTTCATTTAGGGTACGAAAGAAGGATTCAGTGAGGATCTACGTCGAATTGTTTAGAAATATTAAGGGTTAACACTGGCACAACAAGCCAATTACATACCCGTGATTTATGTGCTGCTAGACAGCGATTTCAAGGAGGCGTAAGATTTCGCTCCCTTTATTAGGGCCTGTTGACCTTTGGTGATGATTTTTGCAGCAGTTTGTGGGGATTTTGTGCAAGGCAGAGTCTTCGACGTGTAGCTAGCCTACATGAGAATCCGATAACGCAGCAGAAATTCCCACAAACGCTGCCCGAAGGGTTCTGCTCTAAGCGTTTTATGCTTTGTTAAGGTGTATTTGCTTAGAATGACTAGGCGGCACACACCTCGCCGCGCCTAAAACGCTTATAGCGAGAACAAGATTTAACCACCAAAGGGCAACAGACCCAAGCGAGTCATAAAAATGGCTAAAAAACCGACTCGCATGGATGCAATGAAACAGATTATTGAGCAGGTAAAGCAGGAGCTTCCTCTCTACGAATCCGACACTTTTGTGTGCGGCCCAGAAGGTAACTGTATTGGTTGTCCAAAGAAGCTGCTGGAAATAGTGGACTCAGAACTGAGTTATTGGGAATCAGCTATGTCTCGCGGTATCACACCGCAATTCGACGAAATTCGCCGTTTTGGCAAGATGTGTAACAACGTAAGGCGTGGTTTAGTACGCAACAACATTATTGCGGCTTGATAAAGCTCGGAGCTAGAGGCCAAGAAGTGGCTGTTTTCTTCTCGATTGATAAGTGAACGCCGCTTCAATGCAAACCCTCAAAGCCTTATCCGGAAAAGGCTGATTTAATGGGAACGAGAGCTCACGGTTTCCAGAATAATTAAACGCCTCTGGCATCACTTCCTTCAGCGTATCAATCATCAAACTTTGGCAGTGAAAGAAAATAGAAATTGATTCTGGCGATTTCGATTTCCAATCAAACCTCAGCGGCGTCCCGCCTTTTACAGAATAGCTAGGTTCACCCCATTTCAGACTCTCGTCGACACTAACACCGCTTTCAGCTGCGACAGCGAAAATCAGTTCCCTAAGTTGTAGTAATCTAGATTTTGTCGGCTCTGGGTAACTCTCAAACTTTGCCTTTATCTCTTCCTTCATCACGCTGAATTCCTTTTCCGATGAAAACGCCCGGCATTTAGCCGGGCGTGACAATTATTCTGAGATGAACGACAGCAGGATGTATTCAAGCTCGTCCCAAGGTAGCAGTTCTTTATCGATAACTTCGACGCGGGACTCAACGCCTTGCAAACTTATTGGACTGACTGTCACCATCTGGTTCACGACATTGAATGCAAACATACCGTCATCGGTATTCATCACGGCTTTCACCCGTTCCGCATTCAAGTTCGCAAACAGACCATAGAGAGAATCGAAAGGAAAAATGATTGTCGGTTCGAACACCCAACCACAACTGACATAGCCCTGCCCTTTGTTTTCTTTGCGACGGTATTTCTCACCCGGCTCCAGCTCAAACGGAGGCATTTCGTCATCGTCGTGTGAATGATGGTGCCCAAACTGCGCATTACGGTCGACTCTCGGCAAGGCTAACCAGTCAGGGTTGAGTTGTCCTTGTTCAACATACCCTGATGCTAACTTCGCGATTTCAGCGCTTTTGACATAGTCATCGAACGCTTCAATGTCGGCTGGTGAACTGAGGTCGGCTTTGTTCGCCACCACCACGTCTGCCAATGCCAACTGATCGCGGAAGTTCTGGTTTTCGGTATAACGCGCATCCGCAAAGTTACGCGGATCAACCAAAGTAATCGTCGCATTCAGCTCGATATAATTTTCGTAATGCTCTGAAAGCAGCTTACCGATAATGTCTTTAGGGTGTCCCAAACCAGTTGGTTCAATCAACAATCGATCCGGATTTTGTGCCAACAGTGCGTTGATGCCGATAGCCATGGGTAATCCCGCCACACAGCACATGCAACCACCCGGAACCTCTTTCACCATCGCGCCCTGCTCACTAAGGAAAGCTCCATCAACGCCCACTTCACCAAACTCATTCACGAGCACAGCCCAGTTTTCATTTTCTGGTTTTTGTTTGAGCAGATTGAGAATGGCGGTTGTCTTACCTACACCGAGGAAACCGGTGATGATATTGGTCGGGACTTTTTTAGTTAACTTGTCGGCCATGAAGGTTCCTATCAGTACGCTGATCATTGTCAGGCTCAGCAGTGTATCAACCCCGTGCAGATACGAAAGTACAATTTCTACATTACGTAAATGTTTTGAATGAATTTTAATCAAACAGTCTGCACCTATATCACTAAAAGGCACACACGATTGGTGCTCTGCTTGCAAGCTGTTAATCTCAAAGTAACAAATGAGGAAACTGACTCTATTTAGGAGGAAGGAATGTTAAATACCAGCACTGCCAAAGCAGTGATTGACCACGCTCTGTTCTTGGGCGCGGATTTTGCGGAGTTGTTCGTTGAACGACAGCATTCAGGAAGCGTAGAGTTACTTTCCGGTGAAGTTGATAAAGTGAATTCGGGTATCGACTTCGGTATCGGTATTCGTCTTTTTTTTGGTCACAAAGTGCTTTACGGCTATACCAACAGTTTGGACGAAGAAAAACTTAAGCAGGTTACTTCCCTGCTCTGCGCAAAAGATAAACGTGACCAAATCGCAAAAGCCGGCGCATTGAACTTCACCCAACATGATGATCGCCATCCGGTGAGCATGCCTTTCTCGGCAAACAACCATGTCGAAGAGAAAATTGCGTTTCTCAGACGTGTCGATGCGAAAGCCCGGTCGCAGAGCGATAAAATCTCTCAAATCATTGGTCGTATCGCCCAACGCGAGCAGCAGATAGAAATCTTCAACTCTACCGGTCTGCACGTTCTAGATACCCGCCACTATACCCGTATCGCCTCCTCTGTTGTTGCCACACATGGTAACGAGCAATCTACCGGTTACGAAGCGCCGGGTATGCTTTCTGGCTGGGAGTTCAACTCTCATGTTGATCCAGAGGAGCTTGGCGAGGTAGCCGCAAAGCAAGCATTGATTAAACTCGGTGCAGATGCTTGTCCATCCGGTGAAATGCCGGTTGTGATTGGTAATGGTTTTGGCGGTGTGATTTTCCACGAGGCATGTGGCCACTTGTTGGAGACCACTGCTGTCGCCAAGAAGGCATCTGTCTTCTACGACAAAATGGGTGAAATGATTGCCCATCCTGCTGTTAGCGCGGTTGATGATGGCTTAATGACAAACGAATGGGGCTCCATCAATATTGATGATGAAGGCATGGAAACCCAGCACACCCAACTGATTAAGGACGGCAAGCTCACAAGCTTTATGGTCGACCACATGGGCAGCTTGAAAACCGGATTCGAACGCACGGGATCTGGTAGACGAGAGTCCTATAAATATGCCCCAACCTCCCGTATGCGTAACACATTCATTGAACCGGGTGACGCGTCATTCGATGACATGATAAGCGGTGTGGAACGTGGTATCTACGCTAAGAAAATGGGCGGTGGCTCGGTTCAACCGGGTACTGGTGAATTTAATTTTGCGGTTCAGGAAGCGTATTTGATTGAAGACGGTAAAGTGACCAAGCCGCTTAAATCCGCCACGCTAATAAGCACTGGTCCTAAAGTGCTTAAAGAAATCAGCATGGTGGGTAAAGATTTTGCACTTGCTGCTGGCATGTGTGGTTCGGTCAGTGGTTCAGTACCCACCACCGTCGGACAACCAGCACTTAAAGTCGACAACATTCTGGTAGGAGGCGGTAACTAATGAGCGAGCAAAAAACATTAGAAAACGCCGTCGAGCAGGTGCTAGAACTGGCACAGAAAAGTGGTGCGCAGGCCGATGTCATCGCATCTAGCAGCGAGAGTTTTAGCCTGAAAGCTGACCAAGGCGAACTTTCAGAATATAAAGTCACCGCAAGTCAGGTCATCGGCGTCCGAGTGATAAAAGATGAGCATGTCGCCATCAGCTACTCTGAATCACTCGAGCCAGAAAATTTGGCGCAAATGATCGATCAGGCGCTGACCAACGCCAGCTTTACCAAGAAAGATCCTCTCCAAAAAATTCAAGCTGAAGGACTGAACATCAGCACGAAATACCCGGAGATTTACCAACAAGACGACGCGACGCCAGAACAGAAGATTGAGCTGGCTTTGTCGCTTGAAGGGAAGATCCGTGAAAAACCATTGGCAAAAGGCGCGCCTTACAATGGTTACAGTGAGAGTAGCGGCATCACGCTGTTAGGCAATACCTTGGAAACACGCTGTTTCCACCAATCTCGTTCGCTGAGCTGTTACACCGCCGCGTTAATTGACCACAATGATAAGCAAGCTATGCATGTCGCTGCGTCTGTAGCACGAACCTTCGATGGCTTGACGCCAGAGAAAGTCATCAACGATGCCTATGACATGGCAGAAGCACTGCTGGAAGGCACGCCGATTGCGACTGGCCAATACTCGGTGATTTTCGAGCAAGAAAGTCTAAACGAAGTACTGGGTGCTTTTGGCAGCGTATTCTCCGGTGAATCGGCAAAACGTGGAATTAACCCCTGGCGTGACAAGATTGGCCAGCAAGTAGCAAGTCCACTGCTGAGTTTCAGGGATGTGGCATACATGCCTGGCGGCCATGCTATTAAGTCATTCGATGGCGAAGGCTTCGAAACAGGTGACACGCCGCTTATCGAGAATGGCGAGCTGGTTGGCCTGTTACACAACTCGGCGACAGCGGCACATTTCGGAGTTGCACACACTGCCAACGCAGGGCGCTCGCCAAAAGGTACCTTGAGCGTCAGTTCGCGACATGATGTCATTGGGGCAGGCACCAGCAGTGAAGCAGAAGTCACGGCAGGTGAATACCTTGAGCTGATTGACTTGCAGGGTGTCCATTCCGGAGCAGACGCTATCAGCGGTGATTTTTCATTTGGTGCCAGCGGCTTCCTGTGCCGCGATGGCAAGCGAATCCAGCCAGTACGGGGCATCACTGTCGCGGGTAACTTCTACACCATGATCAAAGAAATTGAAGCGGTAGGTAACACCGTACTACCAAACTATGCTGGACAGTTCTACTCTCCGCTTATCCGTTTCGCACGATTAAACATCGCAGGTAAATAACTCATCTACACTGAAAGAGTCCTGATTTAAGGACTCTTTTTTCTTGGAGATTTTACATGCCACAACCGCTCCTCATCACGCCTCGCTTGACACTACGGAACCTTAACGAAAACGATGCTAGTTTCATCAACCGCCTCTACAATACTGAAGGTTTTCTTCATTTTGTGGGAGATAAAAATATTCGCTCTACTATTGATGCCGCGGTGTATCTTCGATCAACATTATTGCCAATGCATAAAACACCAATGATGGGTTTATTGGCAGTAGAACTAAAAAATACTGAAGATCCCATTGGAGTGTGTGGGCTGATAGATAGAGACTCTCTTGATGGCATTGATTTAGGGTTTGGCTTTTTCCCTGAGTTTCAAGGGCAAGGATATGCAAGAGAAGCCGCAACTGCAGTGTTAGACATGGCCAAAAAGTCACTTGATTTGGCAGAAGTGGTGGCGATAACACTTGAAACGAACATAGGATGTTTGAATTTGCTGGAGTCCCTAGGGTTCCAAAAAACCGAGGCTGAAAATCCTGAGCCCGAAGTCATGTTATTAAAGCTGGAACTATAGCAACAGGTCGTCTTCAATACGCATAAAGCAATCAACGCTGTTTATCAACGAATTAGCTGTCAGCATAGGCACTCCAAACACAATCGCCTCCTTGCCATAACGGATACGTACTTTATCCATCAGTAAATCAAAGTCGCCATCACCAGAAAGTAAAATCACCGCATCAACTTCTGGCGCCATTTCCATCACATCAATAGCAATACCGACGTCCCAGTCACCTTTGGAGCTACCATCACTGCGTTGAATAAAAGGCTTAAGCTTTACTTCAAAACCGATATGGCGAAGTGCATCCTGAAACTTGATTTGCTGATCGTCATCTCGGCGGATGGCATACGCGTTAGCAACTACCACTTCTCCCATTTCCTGAAGCTGTTGCCAGAGTTTTCGATAGTTAAACTGTCGACCATAGGCTTGACGGGTGGTGTAATAAATGTTTTGAACATCTGCGAATACAGCAATTTTCTTCAAGGGAAGTTCCGGTGTGCTTATTGAAGGACAAGAGGAGAATAACACACCGGGATAATAATATTTACAATATACCTAGATATAGCGACCAGAGTGCTGAAGATATCAAAACGCTAAAGGTCAGAAACATACCGTAAACACGGAATGCCAAAGGTTCACTGGGTTGACTCACCGCATAAGCATGAAGCAACCGCCCGATCAGCAACAAAGCACCCAGAATATGGAGGTATTGGCTTCCCTGGTCTAATTGGAGTTCCACCATAAGCATGAGTATCAAGGCAAACGGTACATACTCTGCAAAATTACCATGTGCACGAATCGCCTTTCTCAGTAGCTTTTCATCACCATCACCCAAAGCCACTTTATAGCCGTGCCGAAACTTAACTACCCTCAACGCCAGGAAGATAAACACTAGACAAAGTAGCGCAGCATAAATAGGTGTAATCATAAGTTTCTCTTACCAGCGATTTTCTACCCAATCAACTTCAGCTATTTGGGTAGACGTTAATTGAGCGACCGAGCCACGTCAGAAAATGCTTCTTTCAATGATTCGCTTTTCAGCACACGCCCATGACCCAACCCTTCCGTTTCCACCAAGGTCACATGATCATAGATGGTCGCTTCTTTTGACACTTCAAATGGCGCAAAACGGTCACCTTTGTCATGAACGATCACGACCGGAGATTGGCGTTTACCCAGCTTAACGAATGGATCGATATCTTCGATACGGACATTGTATTCACGCCCGACTGATGCAATCACCTCCTTGAACAGTTTAATTGAGTAACCAGACGCTTCAATGGTACCGAATAGATTGTCCCAGTACTTGAGAACAGGCGCGACCAGAATAATTGGCTTACCTTGCAGCGCTGGATGCTCGCTTTCCAGTAATGTTGAACCTCCCATGGAGTGGGCTAACACACCTTCAATCGTTTCCTGCTGGTTGAGAATACCGTCCAAGGCATTCAGGAAGGCGGGAATACTCCCTTCTTTGCCCTCACTTTTTCCATGGCCTGGGTGGTCATATGCAAGTGCGGTATAACCTACCTCAGCGATGTATTCCATCAATGGAAAGAACTGGTTTGAAGAACCAGACCAACCGTGTGTCAGCACCCAGGTTGGCCCAGAACCCAACTTATAAGTCATCATGTTGCCTTGCGCTGTTGATGTGGTTTCAACCACCATTCCTTCCGGCATAGGATTACTTTCTCGTCCTTTCGCCGGCGTTAAAAACAAACGACGCGCTGTTTTTACGGCTTGCTTCGGCGCAATTTTGTAATGAAGCCGACTGGCTACGCTCAATGCTCCACGTCTAAAACTGAACCGGTTGTTATTGCCAAAGTAGATTTTGCTACTCATGGATGCTCCTCAATTTTTAGAACGGTCGTGCTATTTGTATTCAAAGAAAAAGCAGACTGGGTATTCGTCTGCTTTCCGCTAGTTATTTTCGGACTTTATTGAACAGGCCATCGATCCCCGTCCAAAACTTCTGCGCCCCTTGAGATTCTAACTTCAGTGTTCTGAATAGATGGCTACTCAGGTACAAACCGTAAAGCTCATAAACAGCTTGCCAACAGTCCAATTCTTCACGAAACTCGCCGGATTCAATGCCTTTTTCGAACTGAATATGCAGATAGCTCAGCCACTTTTTGATTGTTCCTTCCAATGCCTGTTGCATCGGGTCTTCGTCATCATGGCTTTCACGCCAGGCATCAAGAAACATACAACTTCCCTGAAATGAGCTGTTCCAGGTTAACCAGTTATCCAGCATATGGCGGATCTTCGCTTCGATGCTTGGGTGTGATGCTTCCCGGCAAGGGACGATGATACGAGCAGCAAAACACTCACCGGCAAACATCACCACTGCAGCTTGAAGATTACTGCGCGAGTTAAAATGCGCAAACAGCCCACTTTTGGACATACCGACCCGCTTAGCAAGTTCTCCAATGGTGAGGCTCTCCAACCCTTCCTGACTCGCCATTTCAAAGGCGACGTTCAGTATCTGTTCCCGCGTCTGTTTTTTTTTGCTCATTCTACAATTCTCAAACTTCTAAAATTAAAAATAGCACGAACGTTCGAATTATCAATTACTGATAGCACTGGTCAGAGTAGTCTGTTAAACCATACTCTTATGGCAGTTTCCCTCGGAGCACATCCATTTAAACACCTTCTTTGCATTCATTGGCAGTCTCAATCCACTTACTCAAAACAACAGTATCCCATTTGCGATCGGCGAACAGCACGCCTCCTACTCTGTATTCTATTTCCACCATTCCCATTTTCTTACATAGGCGAATCGCCGCTTTGTTCGCTGCAAGCGTCTCAGCATAAAGCAAGTTAATGCCAAGATATTTAACGCCAAATGACAACAGCGAGATCATAGCTTCCTCAGCCAGACCCGAGTGATGAAACTGACGTCTAAATCCACAACCCACTGAGGCTTTTCCTTCCGACTCAAGTCTAAGCCCTGCTGTTCCGATAAACTCGCCAGTATTCCTATCACATACCGCTAACTGAAAGTGAGTACGCGGAATGGCTGTAGCCTGCTCTTGAAATAAGTGCACCAAAAATGCTGCCTTTTCCATACTCACATCTTCCGCAGAATAGAATCGCCGATACTTTTCATCCTGTGTCATACAGAAATAAGACGATAAGTCTTCTGGACGGAAGTCACGCAGCGTTAATCTTGTAGTGATCAGTTCAAACATCTAAACCTGCCGTCTTTCATGCTCATTGGGAAAGTCACTCAACCCCTAATATTTTCAAAATCAGCAGGTTGATTAAGCCAGCATTAAGGCTTATCACTGACGGTTAATCCTTAACGGACACATCGCAATTAACACTTTTCAACCGATTGTTTCATTGCGAACGCGATTTGCCTTCAACGTATTTATGACAAAAAACAATGAAAAATACTCTCGCTACAACTCTGCTCATGCTCGCGGCTTTGCCCGATTTCGCTGCTAACACCAAAATATAACGTTGTTCCCGTTCCTGGTAGCACTGTTTACCGCGACTGAATCAGATGGCCATGAGGTGAGCCAAACTCGCACCATCGAGTGAAACGGTTAAACCTATCACGCCCACAGAGAGAGCCTACCGTGCTCGCCTGTCCCATGTAACAAACTCCCTCAGAAGCAACGCTCCGATAAATACAGCTATCGAAACGATGGCTCTGAAAAGATTGGCGCGATTCCATTCTTTTCTCACAACTTCCCAGTCTGGTGGCAGCACTGAAGGGTCCCAAGACTCGGTGTAATAATTAAGTGGAAGATTAACTAAACGGGTAAACACAATAATTCCCAAGATGTAAGTCAGAGCAATCAGCAACCAACCCAAACTTATCATGGTTTGTTTTTCCTTTAACCAATAAACCCCTGTTACCAAAGGCAGCAATCCCGCGCCAAAGAAACAAACAAAAAATGCTGTATGCCTGACTTTTTGGTTAAAGAGAGATTGGACGCTGGCATAGGTCTCACCATTGACCTCAAGCATCGCCATATTCACATTGAAGCTGTATGTAGCAAAAAAGCCTGCCATCAACCCCAACAATATCGTTGAGCTCACGCCAAGTAACCTGTTCATTTCATTTGCTCCCTATTACTCACCATTTTCTAGTCAGAGATAGTTTGCATCGACAAACAGTTGTGCTCCTTATCATTTGGTAAGTTGGCGTTTAATCCTCGAAAGAGATTCAGGAGTCAATCCCAAGTAACTGGCTAGATGGAAGTCTGGAATATTTTCAATCCAGTCCTGCTTAGTCTTAAACAGCTTTTTGTAGCGCTCTTTGGCATTCAAGTGTAGCCAATCTCTTTCCCTCTCGAGTTTTGAGTTGAGCAATCTTTCGACCCAAAGTAACGCAAAGTGACGCCATTCTTCCTCATCAAAATGTTTCTGCAAAGATTCAACCTTCCATGAAACTACTTGAATATCAGTCAAAGCTTCAATGAAAAAGCCACTGGGGGAGTTTCTTAATCGCTCTGTAACTGGCCACAGAAAATCTCCCATCAGGAAGAACGCTTTGTTGTGCTCACGTCCATCTCTATCTAGGTAGTACATTCGAACAGCCCCTTTTTGAAGCCAGTAACAATGCTTCCAGATATTTGACGCTGAAAGTAATATCGTCCCGCTAGAAACTCTGAGGCCATTACCACTGTTTTCCAGGTGTGTTCTCACATCTATTGGCAGATCAACAAACGGGGACTTCATTCTCACTCATCCTAGACACAACGATAAAAGTACCAAAACCAATTCCACTCCTTTTCCATCCATAGCAATGAATTGTCCAAAACGACTTCAATTTATTTCTATTCAATTGCATATTTCGGAGCATTCCGATCAGTCATTTCGGGATTATCCGATCACCCATTTCGGTTTAAACCGATCACTGATTCCGCGATTATCCGATCACTTTTAGCCTCACTCCGAAATCGGCGATCGGAATAGCGGAAACCGCGATCGGAATGCCCGAAATCCTCCATTTTTCTCTTTTAAATCAATCGCTCGCTATCCTTACCCTTCTCACAGTGATGGTAAGGACGCGGCAATGGCAAAAAAGAGAACCCCTATGAACAAAATCAAAGAGGTGTTACGCCTCAAATTCGACTGCGGCCTGTCGCATCGCAACATCGCGCTCTGCCTCAATCTTGGTGTTGCCACCGT
>NZ_FIZY01000043.1 GCF_900060185.1 Grimontia marina
TGCAGTTCTGTCCCGGTGTGACCACTTTTTTCTGCTGGCCTTTTACCGTCCAGTCAGCCCCAATTTTGGGGTTAAGGTCGATATCAACTTCGTCTTCATAAAACACCGGATGGTCAACACTGCATTTCTCCAGCGCCTCACTTATCTGAGCGAGCTTTTCTTCCTTGTCAGGGTCTCGAATATTGAGGGTAGGTGCCGCCCTACGCCAGACGATCCCGATTTTCGGTAACCAACGCCTGACCGTAGAAGCCGCCACTGTACTTTGGAATACATCATTGAGCTGCATCGTTAAAAGCTCTGTACTCCAGCGGCTTCGCTGATAACCGAAATCCTGCGGGGAAAACTGAACCAGAATAGTCAGCATCGCACACATTTCGCTAACGGGAAGCGTTGGCGGTCTGCCAACAGGCAAAGCGTGCAGGGCATCCATACCACCTTGAGTAAACCAGTCAATCCACCTACCCACTGAGGAGCGGGCTGCACTGATAATACGGCAGACATCGACAATCGTTTTGCCTTCGTGGAGTTGCATGAGAGCAATAAGTCTGCGGGCATAATCCTTGTCCTTGGTAGTCTGTATCGCTTTTTTCATCCTACGACGTTCGCCACGAGGTATCGGTGCTATGATGGCCATCACTCAGTCCTTTTGTCGGTATGTTTCGGTTTGGCGATTGATCAGATCGCACAAAGCGGACTGAGTTTCTCTTATCTTTGAGATCTACTATTAGGAACAGCTATTTAGTGTGTGCGTCATAACGGAAAGTCACGGCATCATTGGTGTAAAGATAAACGGTTTCAAAATCCAATGAGTCGTGGCTGATGGAAGAAGCGAAGCCCGCTTTGGATACCAGATTAACGATGGTTTTATCCTGCGGTGCAGTAGGGAACTTTATTTCACCAACCCAATTACCGTTGTAAGTAGTAAAGGTGATATTAGTGTCGTTGTTTGGTAACTGCCCGTCGGGAAAATCGCTTGGCGTATAATTTCCTGCTAATACAGTAGCGGAGAAAAACGCCAAGCCAAGGCTCCCCACCATCCCTTTATATCTTTTTAACTGTTTAAGGTTCATCAGATTTCCTTTGTCGTTTTATTCTTTTATTCGTATCTCAGCCAGCCACTCCTTTAGCTGTCAGAAAGGGTATGGAAATCATCACCATAAATTTGTTTTTGAAGTGAGAAAAATTAGAATATCAATACTTTCCCACCACTAAAGTGGCAAAAAAATCCCGACATCCAAGGAGAAAATGTCGGGGGAGTGTTTTGCAGTTCACTGGAAGAAAGAACTGCATCAAATGGAGAATGTGTGCCTTCAGTAAACTCGAAAAACAGAAGACACTTGATCATGATTGCGCGACAGATAATCCTTCCGCGTCGAAGAAGGGCAGCTTGTTGGTATGAAACTGGAGACCCACGTTGTCGCCAGCTCTTACCTCGCTTTCCCCATCGGTGCGAACGGTTATGTTACCGAGCTCACCACAATCAACAACTACATAGATATCCGCACCAAGGTATTCAGTCACATCTACGATGCCCTGACAGTTACCTTCTTGCGGAGAAACCAGATTTATTGCCTCTGGTCGGATACCAAGCTGGGTTGCGAACGAGTATGTGGATAATCCCCGCCCTTGCCGCCTGCCAGCCCATATTCTCCCCCTTCTGTCACGCAGGGCATGATATTCATCTTAGGGCTGCCGATAAACTGCGCGACAAACAGGGTTCAGAAAAGCAAAAGGCCAGCAGAATGCTAGAGTCTGTTGACCTTTGGTGATGATTTTTGCAGCAGTTTGTGGGGTGAGATTAAAGCTTGCGACCGAGACGCTTTCCGATCTGTTTCTTTTCCCAATCTGGGCCAAAGAAGTTCAGGATTTCGAATGAGCTCAAAGCGTGGACAGTAATACCGATGCCCCAGCCCATCGCTGGCCACCATGCCCAAATGTAACCTGGACTGGTAAGGAAGTTGATCACAAACAGCAATCCTATCACCAGCACGTAGGTAGTCAGGTGGGAATAAAACCCTTTAATTTCTCGCACCTGATTAATCACACGTTCTTCTTCGGCGGTGTATTTCACTTCTTCTGTCATGTCGGGCTCCGGTTCTTTTTGAAGGCCTGAAACTTGGATGTCAAAGACAGCCGCCAGAGACTTCAGCGATTCCAGACCTGCTTTATCGCCACGTTCAATTCTCTGAATGGTGCGGACACTGAGACCGCTCATTTCAGAAAGTTGCTCTTGCGACCAGCCGCGCTGCAATCGTAATTTCCTGACAATCATCTTGTTTTTCCTTTTCGCTGTGAACGCTTCAAAATTTACAGAACCTTCCTTGTTGTCAGGAACGTCATTCACCCGACACATACATGACAGTACTTTTAAAACAGTAGGTTAGCGTGATCTTGTCGTTTATCAAATCGGGGCGTCATCGATGCGACAAACACCCGTCAGGAAGGAAATTCAGAGGAAAAAATTACACACTGCCATCGGTTTCAATCACCAACACCCGCGCTTCACCCAAAGGTTTGGCAACGTGTTCTGTGCCTTCAGAAGCGTAGAAAATATCTCCTGCCTGAAGCATCACAGACTTCTCGTCACCTTCTTCACGAAAATGCATTTCAACCATGCCGTTGAGCACCACAAAGACTTCCTGGCCTTCGTTGATGTGCCATTTGTAGGGTTTGTCGGTCCAGTGCAGTCTGGTGGTGATACCGTTCATATTAGCGATATCCATCGCTCCCCAGGTATTCTCCGCGGTGAACTTCGCGCTTCGAATCACTCTCATGATCACATCCTTGATAAGTTGAACAATACGAATTGGATGTCATGAGCATTGCGCTGAAATCTATACCAACTTGCGCAGAAAGCGGGATTTATCAAAGGAAAACTTGAAGAAAGGTATTGGCGTGTCCAGTCCTAAAATAGGTTGACACTTTTATTGTGAAGCCAGCAGATATTCCCTGCTGGCTTTTTTAGAAGGACACGAGTGAAGGCACTTTGGTTTGGAAAATCGTTTCCATTGGCACCTTGACGTTGATGGAGTAGCCAAGGTGGTCAATTTCCATCGAAACCGGCCTTTCTCCCTCTCCATGGGGAAGAATGCCTGTCATACCTGTCAGGTGACCGCTTACCACTGCCACGGTCACGCCATCAACGTTGTTGTTGGAAATAGATGTCGCGTCTTCGTAGTAGTAAAGAATCGTCTTGATTTTAACAATATGCGATTCAGGAATGGTCGCCACATACTTGCCGTGACGCACCAAATGCGAGAAGCCAGGTGCCTGTTTCACTTTCTGCAGACCAGCCTGCGTAGTTCGCACAAAGAGGTGACATTTGAACAGGGGCTCGTAAGCAACTCTTCGCTTATTGCCAGCCGTTTCCCAAAACCTGCGCTCAGGTAAATAGGCTTCATACCCTTGTGAAAGCAGATAATCGCGGAGAAGGTTTTCCTCGTTGAAATGGGTATAAACTGCATACCATCGATAGTAATGCAATTCGAATCTCTCCAATAAAATATAAAAGCCACGCCGACAATCATTCGAACGTGAAAACAATCAACTCAAACTTTTTGATGTTGGATCTCGCAGAGCAATAGAAGAGATTATTAGAGTAATTTGCCAACGCGAAATTGTGGGTTTGCCAACAAAACCCAGTGCTTTAAAACACACACCAAAATGCACAAAGTTGATGTGCGAATCATATCTTTTTTAAGAGCGACAAGAAAGCAGGAGTGGGCGCTAGCGTGAAGTGGTTGCAACTTATATCTACTGCTTCATGGCGTGGCTCGCACATCCTGATAAAACCGCTAAAGTTCGCTGGTAAAAGGACGAAGCTGCACTACAACCAAGCTAACCCTGAGTAGGGTTTTTCTTTGAGACTTTCTAGTCGGCTTTGCAAATTTCCGGAATGGATTTCGAGCTTGTGACCATCGGGGTCAAGAAGATACAAAGAGTGACCTTCATTTCGGTTCTCTTTCCATTCATTCACACCTTTTCTGCGTATAGATAAAGCAAACGCATTAAAGTCTTCACTCCCAATGCTAAACGCAATATGTGAGTAATCACTTTTCTCACAGAGCTCATCAATAGAGAGACAAAGCCAGAGTTCCTCCAATGAAAGGTAGGCGCCACGGCCCCACCTGACATGGCCTTTAAAGCCAAGTACATCGAGATAAAACGCCAGTGATGTATCCAAGTCAGACACTGCCAGCGTGATGTGGTTGAGCCCCTTTAACATGACTCAATCTACCAATTTTTTAGTGAGGAAGTGGAGCTGATGTTCATCACCAGGAACGGCATCTAGTGTCATTTGGTTTTGATAACCCAGAGATTCGTAAAATGGTCTGGCCTGAAAACTGAAGGTATCGACCATGGCAGATTTACACCCTTTGCCGACTGCTTCCGCTTCCATCTTCTGCATCAGGGTTTTGCCGATACCCTCCCCTTTCAGCGCAGGATCAATCCAGAGGAACAGGATGTGCATCCAGTTACCCCAGAAGCGCGAGACAATACCACCACGCCTTTGGCCGCTTTCATCAACAACAAAGACCGCCATTTGCATTTCATTCAGATGCTCGACGAAAGGGTCATTGAACGCCCGAAGCCCGCCACGCACGTCCATGATGTCCTGCTCTGTTGGGTTGGCAACAACCTGATATTCCATCACTTCTCCCTGAGCTCAATTCAGTGCTAGCTGATTGGTTGTGAATCTTCCTTTATCGCATTTTTCAGCTTTTTGATGCGGGATTCTTTATAGCCAAAGATACCGAACATCGCGATAGTAACAGCAATACAGGTATAAAGCTGAAGCTGGGAGTAGATAGTAAAGTTGGTCGCCAGAAAATACAGCATCAAAGCCATTAGTACGATTTGGATAACCCAGCGGGGCTTGTCATTAAAATCAAAAGTCTTGCTGTCTTCTTCGTAACGCACATGCACGCGCCCCACCAAAAAACCAAGATTGATTAGCAATCCATCGTTATCAGTCGCTGATTTAAAGTCGATGTGGTTCAGCGCCAGGTATTTTTCCAGACCTTTCAGATCCATTCAGAGATTCTCCCAAAAACATCTTGTCGAAAGCACACGCTTTCCATTTGCCCGATAATATCAGAAGAGCAGCGCGAGTCTGAATGCCGTGCGTCAGCCTCACCCAATTTGTTGTTACGAAGTGTGAGTCAAAATGAGAAAAGGCCACCTTTGCAGGTGGCCTTTGATTACGAGGTAAAGAGGTAAAAGCGAATAAACCAAAAAGCGATGTTTATTTTATTCACGTTTCTGTGATTGTTTGGTTTCCCAGTCAGCCGTGGAGACCCGCTTTTCGCATAATAAAGTCGTCAACACCAGTCGGGATAATCAAACCTACAACAGCTTCCATACACTCCTCATGTCGACCTTGGATGACTTCATCATATGCCAGAAATGAAAGGTGATTTGTGAATCTCGCCGAGAATTCAGCTTGCCAGTTCACTTTCCTTACTCTTTGAATATTTGGATATTATTGGGCTTTGCTTGACGACCAATCAGGCACAAAAAAGGCAGCGTATACGCTGCCTTTTAACATTCTATTTGGGGAGGAAGATACGATATATCGCGCCTTCTTCATCTCTCAGGCTGAGCGCCCGTTTGCCCGATATACGGTGGTTGGAAGCGTCTTCAAAGCTCCAATGGGTCGCTTTGGCACCGTCGCGTAATGCGATGCTAACCCCTAGGGCTTTGAGCTCTTCCAGACTGTCTGATTCTCTGACGATATCGCCGCTAAGTACATTCACCAGCTTCATACTGCATACCTCTCGTCGTTCAGGTTTTTCCGTAAACCCAATTCCGAGGCTAGCAGGCAAATGTGACGAATAATTGAATCAAAATTAGGACATCACATAACTTCGATGTACCACTAAGTTATTCCGTAAGTGCGAATACATGACAAGGAATTCTTCGATTCACCGTAAATTTCCAGTCACATCCACGTAAGACTTTTACAGCCTGTCATGCAATCGATCAAGCCGTCTTCTCGGAGATCTTTGTCGAAATGGACGTTTTGGTCTCGCTATTTTTGAAGCAGGCAGTCATATCACGCAGGTGCATATCTCTGGATCTTTTCAGGACCGAAAATATCCTAAGTGCGTCATTTTCCGAACTTTGTGTCACGCTATCTTTATTTTTGTGCAATAAATTTATAACAAATCACTCGTAACGTTCGGTGCGAAGTCCCACTGTACCGGTATTGCGAGCAGGTGTAGTGGGAGACTACACCAGAACCTAAGCTATCTAGATTTGTTTGGTTTTTTAGGCTCTCTACCCAAACAACAAATAAATCGGAAACAGGACGAAAGGGAAACAAGATGAACAGCATGAAACTGACTGTCATGGCTGCCAGCACCCTTCTGCTGGCTCAAACTGCCAACGCTGAAACACTCCGCTTACTCACCTGGGGTGGTTACGCACCACAGGAAGTCATTGACCAATTCCAAAAGGAAACCGGTATTGACGTTAAGGTCACCAAGTCTAACAACGAGGACATGATCTCAAAACTCCGCGCCACCCGAGGCGCAGGCTTTGATCTCGTCCAACCCAGCCAGGATCGCATCACAGGTGCGCAGCGCGACTTCAATATTTACCAACCAATCGATCTGTCAAAAATTGACACCAGTCTGCTAATCCCTTCCATGTTGGAAGCGACCAAAAACAATACCGGACTGGAGGGCGCGGTATATGGCGTTCCTCACATCTGGGGCACCAGCGGTCTGGTTGTCGATACCAAGAGTGCTTCGGGCATCAAAGATTATACGGACCTCTGTAATGATGCCTACAAGGGTAAGGTTTCCTACCGCCTGAAACGCCCAACTCTTATCGGCTTTGCATTCGCAATGGGTGAAGACCCATTTGCTGCCTACAGCGATCCTGCCAAGTATCAGGCGATTCTCGATAAAGTGCAGGCCAAACTGATCGAGTGCAAACCGAACGTGAAGGCCTATTGGTCAGGCGGCGATGAGCTGCTGAACCTTGTCAGATCCGGTGAAGTTGTGGGCGCGATGGCCTGGGATGCGGGCGGCTGGAAGGTGAACCGTGACAATGCCGACATCACCTTTGTGGCACCTGAATCAGGTGCGCTGGGTTGGATTGACACCTTCGCGATTCCGAGAAAGTCAAAAGCTGTCGATGCTGCTTACAAATGGATTAACTTCGTTAATCAGCCGGAAATTGCCGCCAAAATCACCGAATCTGCGGGTAATTTCACTGCTTCTAAAGGTGCAGACAATTTCGTAAATGATACGGCGAAAGCCCAGTTCCAGTCGAGCTTCCCTCAGGCTGATATCGACAATATCAAATGGTACCCAACCGTTCCTGCCGGTCTGGAGGAAATGGAAGGTCTGGTGCTGGATCGCGTGAAAGCAGCAAACTGATCACCTCAATGTACCCAGACGGTTTGCATCATGCAGGCCGTTTTTCTTCTTTTAAATTTCACAGGCGTTGTTTCTATGTCAGAAAACCCGATTCCCGATCTGGAATGCCGCTCCCTCAACAAGTCCTTCGGCAGCTTCACGGCAGTGTACAACATCAATGTCACCGTGCCCAAAGGCAGTTTCTTTTCTATCCTTGGCCCGTCTGGCTGCGGAAAAACCACCCTACTGAGAATGCTGGCCGGTTTTGAACAACCAACGTCGGGTGACATCATCATCAAAGGTAGCCGTGTTAACGACATTGCTCCCAACCGTCGTCCAGTGAACATGGTGTTCCAGCATCTGGCGCTGTTTCCCACCATGACGGTAGCTGAAAACATTGGTTATGGTCTTCGCCGCCGAAAAACACCGAAGAATGAAATAGACAGCAAGGTCGATGAAGTCCTCGCCAGAGTCGGGCTTTCCGGCAGTGGGCCAAAGCAAATATCCCAATTATCCGGTGGACAAAAACAGCGTATCGCCATTGCGCGCTGTCTGGTTCTCAACCCCGACGTACTGCTGCTTGATGAGCCTTTAGGCGCTCTGGATCTCAAACTCCGCGAGCAGATGAAAGTGGAGCTCAAGCACCTTCAGCAGGAATTCGGCACCACCTTTGTGTATATCACCCACGACCAGTCGGAAGCACTGGTAATGTCCGATCAAGTCGCCGTGATGAATAACGGTCGCTTCGAACAACTCGGTTCGCCACAGGATCTTTATTACTCCCCAGCCACCGCCTTTGTCGCCAAGTTTGTGGGTGAAAACAATCACCGCTCAGGTACAGTTGCAGACGTTAACGGGCAGACTGTCACCATCACGGGCCAATATGGCGAACGCTTGATGGCCAACGCCAACCAAACGATGAAGGTGGGCGATAACGTAGACGTCTTCGTCCGGCCGGAAGCCATCAGCATCGCGCTGCCCGATCAAAAACCACCACAGGCGGAAAACGGGTTTGGTGTGCAGGTAAAAGAAATCCTGTTTGACGGCTCACGCAGCCAGTTGGTGGTAGAAAGTGCCTCAAACCAAAATCTTTTTTCGGTGCAGTTGCCACAAACAGAAAGCTTTCGCACTATCCGCCCCGGCGATCCGCTGTTTATTCACTGGCAAGCAGCGGTTTCTCGCTGTCTGCCCGTCCAGAGTTAGGAGGGCACATGATAGAACGCGGAAACCGTCTGGCTCTCTACCTGCTGCTGACGCCATTCTTACTTTGGCTGACACTGCTGATCATTTTGCCTCACGTGCAGATGTTCAATATCTCTATTCACGATCGTGTAGTAGGTGGCGAAAAAGTCCTGAGCATGGATAACTACGCCACCTTCTTTACCGAACCTTTGTATTGGCGAACCTTTGCCCGAACCGCCATCATGTCGCTATTGGCCACCGCACTGACGCTGCTGATTGCCTTTCCAGTGGCATTTTACATCGCCAAAGTGTGTCAGGGTAAAACCAAAAGCCTGCTGTTTGTTGCCTGCCTGCTCCCTTTCTGGGTGAGTGAACTGGTGCGTTCCTATGGTTGGATGATCCTGCTTCGCGAGTCTGGCCTTGTCAGCGGTTTGCTTCAATATCTCGGGCTTGCAGATCAGCCTGTCGAGCTCCTCTACAATGACGCCACCATCATGCTGGGCTTGGTTTATACCTCCATGCTCTTTATGGTCGTGCCGCTTATTACTACGCTCGATAGTCTGGATAACAGTCTTATCGAAGCGGCTTATGACCTTGGCGGCAGCAGTTGGGATGTGTTGCGCGAAGTGATGATCCCCCATGCGATGAGCGGCATTGTTGCTGGCTGCATTGTGGTCTTTATGCTGACGCTGGGTAACTACCTGACGCCAACGCTCCTTGGCGGCAAAGACAGCCTGTGGTTTACCGAACAGATCTTCACCCAGTTCATCACCCGGTTTAACTGGGAGCAGGGTTCAGCGTTCGGCATTTTGCTGCTCGCACTCTCTTCAATGATGGTGTGGGGCGGGCTAAAAATAACCCGTCAGTCTTTCGTGAAAACCATGGGGTGAACCATGATTCCTTCATTGCCCACCAACCGGCCATTCTCACGCATTTATCAGGGATATATTGCTCTATTTTTTGTGTTCCTGATGTTGCCCCTTGTTGTTGTCGCCGTGTTTGCATTTAACGATAGTCTGTTTCCATCACTGCCTTGGAACGGCTTTACCCTTTCCTGGTTTTTTGGCGACAGCGAGCCAAAGGTAGGCATATTCAACGACAGGGAACTGACCGACGGTATTGGCGTCAGTTTGTTTGTCGCTATTGCCGTGACAGTCTGTTCACTTTTTCTGGCTACCACCAACGCCTTTCTGTTTGAGCGCTTTGACTTTCGCTTTAAAGGGTTTTGCTATGTGTTGCTGTTGTTACCGCTGGTGATCCCTGGCGTGATTTTAGGGGTATCGATCCTTTTGATGAGTAGCACCATCGCCAATGGCATCGAAGACAGTATTGGGTGGGATATTGAGTGGATGCGGCCAGGGTTAGTCTTGGTCGTGTTAGGCCAATTTGCGTTCATCACCACCATCTGTACTTTGGTGATTGCAGCGAGACTACGGAAATTCGATATCAGCCTGGAAGAGGCCGCTTTGAATTTGGGCGCCACCAAAATGGAAGCGGTGGTCACTATCACCCTGCCATTTTTAAAGCCCGCATTGATTGGGGCGGCGATCATTGCCTTTTTGATGTCCTTTGAAAACTTCAACACCACACTGATGTTAGTCGGCTCGGATGCACCGCTAACCATTGCCATGTTCGACCGCCTACGCGAAGGCTCGACGCCTGTCATCAATGCAGTGTCATTGCTTTTGATGGTCGCTTCGGGTCTTTTGGCACTCGCCAGCATCTGGTTTTCATCGAAGTCAGCAAAAACTGAATAGCCGGAGCAACAAGGTTTTGAAAACAAAAACAGCAGCTGTATATGGCTGCTGTTTTCAGTTTTGTGTGGCAACTAGGTGCGTCCGTAAACTCTCACACCCGCCGATGAGTTTTTCGACTCACCGAAAACTTCCAGCTTCTTCACACAACGTTTGTACGGCAGTTCGCGCCAGTCCGTGGTGTCATCTTCTTTGATATTTCGGTAAAAACGGAACGTTTTGGTGTCGCCGTTTTTAAATGTTGCCACCACCTTTCGCAAATACATGTCGCGGTCAGCTTTTACCTGAATAGCATCGACACAGCGACAAACCAGCAGTGGAATCGGTGCACCGTAATCAGTGTTTTCAAACACAATCGTGCGACCCAGCGTGATGTCGTCGTCTGCATGCACTGTTGCACTCGCACCCAATAAGCCCAAAGACAGACAAACCACAGAAAACCAGGATTTCATTTTCATCTTTCAATCTCTCAATATCGGCCCGTCGCCGAAGGACGCGGAGTGTAGCGCCCAACGGGAGATGAAAAGACAGGGGAGTGTTAATTTTTCAACAGTGAGAGTGTGGCTAACAGGATTGACGCAACGCGCCTACTTTTCGCTCCAGCAGTTTCCGGGAAGCGTCGTTTGGTGCTGTCTCAATCGCTTGCAGGTAAGCTTCACGAGCGCTACTGAACTCACCAAGCTTCTCCAGCACATGGGCGCGAGCCGCGTACCAGGGTTGATAGTTTTTTAGCTCGGCGGCCAGCTCATCCATTTTTTGTAAGGCGAGTTCAGGTTGACCGGTTTCGGCCATGGCCACAGACCAATTCAGCGCGACAACGGGTGTGGGTTCAAAGTGCCAAAGCGCTCTGTAGAGAAAGGCTATCTGCAGCCAGTCTGGTTTAGGTCGCATCATATGACAGTCCGTGATGGCGGCTTTGATTTGAAAAGGGCCAGATTGCCCACGCTCGATGGCGTTTTCAAGGATACTTCTCGCCTCTGTCACTGCATCACTTAACCAAAGCGTTTCGTTTTGCTCTTCGACTGGCACCAAAGCCCCCTCGGCATCGATTCTTGCAATCCGCCGGGCATCGGTAAGCAGCATCAAGGCAAGCGCACCCTCGATTTCCGGATCGTTCGGGCAAAGGTTGTGCAAAATACGCATCAGAAAAATGCCTTCTTCACATAGGTATCTCGGCCCCTTGTCTTCTGTGACATAGCCAGTGGTGAAAATCAGGTATATCGTGGACAGCACTGTGTCCAGCCTGTCCGTCCATATCCCTTTTTCGGGAACAGAAAAGCTGATGCCTTTGGATCGAATCTTCGCTTTGGCTCGGGACAAGCGCTGTCCCATTGTCTGCTCGTTATCGAGGAAGGCTGCTGCAATCTCTCGGGTCGTTAAATGGCAAACAGTACGCAGCGTCAACGCAACGCGGGACTTTTCCTCAAGCGCAGGATGGCAACAGGTGAAAATCAATCGCAGGCGTTCGTCAGGGAAGACTTCCGCAACATCTAAACCCGCTTGTTCTTGTGAGTCTTGGGCGACTAAATCGAGATCGTTTTTTCTCTGAGCTTCGCGTTGGGAGGAACGGATTTGATCTATCCCTTTGTTCAGCCCCACTTTCATCAGCCACGCAACCGGATCGCGCGGAATGCCTTCTTGGCTCCAATGCTTGAGAGCAGACATTGACGCTTCCTGCAGCGCATCTTCGCCCAATTGGAAATCACCGAGTCTGGCAATCAACCCAGACAAAATCCGCCCCCGATCGCGGCGTAATACCTCATCAATGAGATGACCTACCGCGATAGCTTTGGGGGCGGCGCTCTTCATCTGTCAGCTCTCTTGATCAAAGACCAACAAAGGCCGCACCTCAATGGTGCCAAAGTGGGCGACAGGTATCATCTCGGCATATTTCAAGGCTGCATCCAGATCCGCAACGTCCAGCACGTAATAGCCGCCTAAGTGCTCACGGGTTTCCGCAAAAGGACCATCCATAATTTCCACCTTGCCGGACTTTATCCGTAAAGACGTCGCTGTTTCGATATCTTGCAGCCCTTCACCACCCACCAGCACCCCATCTTTCTCATAGGCTTCACTGGTTGCGGCAAATGCGGCCATCATTTCATCGAATTCCGGCGTCCCGTATTGAGGCTCTTTATCCGGTGCAGCGTATAGCAGTAGCATGTATTTCATTTCCAAATTCCTTCTTTAATGATGGTTCTCGCTACAAGGACGATCCCAACCCGCAATTTTCGACATGTATGGGAAAAAAATTTTGTCACCTGCTGCTCAAAAGATTCGCTTAACTTCGGCATACTCACCGCTGGTGCGTAATATCACCATCACAGTATGGTCATTGCGATTACGGAAAAACCAGCCATGGTTGCCCGTGAATGCAGCCGTTAACACACCTTGATCTTCGATCGCCCCGCGACCCTTTTCATAGCTGACCGCATGACCATTTCCATCGCCATGTGCGTCAAAATTCACAGCTCCACCTTTGGCTTTCCATTCAAATATCGCTTGCTCTCCCTTATTCATCATCAGCTTCACTTCCGCCCCTTGTCCGGGTTTAAGTGCCAACAGCACCCGATCTTTCCAGACGGGTTTTTCGCCCTGAAACTCGGTGATAGCAGGTGTTTCTACTTCCTTGATATCTGACGTGACAATTAAGCTATTGGTGGCTTTATCTGCTGCTGCCTCTTGGGCTAACTGCGTTTTGATATCACCCATCTCTTTAAGCCCTAACACCCGGCCAATACCCGTTGGGTCAATGCCATACTCCGCAGGCAAAATCACTGTCACCAGCAAGAAGATCGCGATGACAAGCGCAATCAGCGTTGAGCGGATAAGCTGTTTCGACGTGGGTAATTCTGCGCGGGTGGGCATATCGGAGTTATACATGTTGAGTTCCTTCTCTTAATGCTGCGCCACAACGTAGCCCGTTAACTGATATCCGATCAGCATAAAACCCAGGCTCATCATCACAACATTGGCGGAGTATGCATGGCGATAGAAGTGGGTATGCCGACGCCAGAACCCCATCAGAATCAATATCGCGCCCAAAGCCAAGAGTTGACCAAGTTCAACGCCGATGTTGAAAGCTAATAGGTTGGGAACCAGTCCATCAGGTGAGATATCGTAATCAATGATTTTGGATGACAAACCAAAGCCGTGACAGAAGCCGAATAGCAAGGTGGCAAGTTTGGTATTCGGCTGGACGCCAAACCAGCGCTGAAAAGCACCGAGGTTATCCATGGCTTTGTACACCACAGACAAGCCAATAATCGCGTCAATGATGTAGCTGTTGATACCAATGTTGAAATAGACGCCCAGCAGCATTGTGGTTGAATGCCCCAAGGCAAACAGGCTGACATAAAGCGCTATGTGCTTTGGTCTGTAGAGAAAGAAGATAACGCCTAACAGGAAGAGGATGTGGTCGTAACCCGTCACCATATGCTTTGCACCGAGGTACATAAAAGCGAAGATATGTGTGCCTGTGATTTCCTGAATATAACCTTTGTCGCCTTCCGCGACGGCGTGCGCAAACGCCTCTGAGCTGCTGATAGCAGCCAAAAACAGCACCACTGTGCTGAACATGATTGAGAGCGGTTTTCTTTGCATAATTCTTCCGTGATTGTTCCGTTGAAAAAGCAATACGTCGTTTGCTGCCTCTTCGAGATGCCATTTAACCGAGGAGCTTAGCGTCTTCATTTACCAAATGGTCAAGAAAACAACAAAACAGTGAGATCGTCGTCATTACAGTTTTTGCGCTCTCAACAGTATTGAGGAAAACTTGACCACATTCTCTATTCTTTCAACGGGCTGGCTTCTTCCACACAAGATAGAGCACAAACAAACCGCCCAAGGCCGCTGTCACAATACCGACTGGCAGTTCCTGTGGTGCCAGAATGGTGCGGCTAACAAGATCACCAAGGGTTAAGATCACCGCGCCCCACAATGCAATGAGGGGCAACGCGCGCTTGTGGGTCATCCCTGAAAATGGGCGCACCAGATGAGGCACCATTAATCCCACAAAGCCAACCACACCGGTGAGTGCAACAATCGAAGCTGTACAAAAAGCGCAGCACAGGAATACTTCACTTTGCAGCCTGTGAACATTGATACCCAGCGAGTGGGACGTTTGCTCGCTGACAAGCAAGGTATCCAACTCCCGGTATCGCACCAGAATCAGAACCACCAAGCAGAGCACGCCCACAGCGGCAAAAATCAGGTTATCCCAACGGGCTAAACCCAGTCCGCCCATCGTCCAGAACAAAATTGAGCTCGCAGCACGTTGGTCACCAGAATAGATAAGAAAGCTGGTCACAGCACCAAACAAAAAGGAGATGGCTAATCCACACAGGACAATGTTGTTGTCGCCTTGCTTTTTCTGGAGGGAAAAGAGCATCAGCACCGCTGCGGCTGAGACGATTCCTCCTGCAAATGCAGCAATAGGCAGAGACCATATGCCAAGTGCATCACCAAGCTTGGTAATCACCAATACCGCCCCTGCCGACGCACCGGAAGACAAACCAAACAGGAAAGGATCCGCCAAATCATTGCGTGTGGTGGTTTGAAGCAGTGCACCCACCAAGGCTAAACCAGCGCCTGCAATCAGTGCGAGTATGGCTCTGGGTAACCTCAAATCCATTAGGATACGGCTTATCATACTGGCGTCGTCTTCGTTGAACGCGCCCAAGCCTATAAGCACCTGCTCCAAGGAAAGCGGCACAGTTCCAAACTGCAAACTCAACACAAAAGCAATCAGCATGGCACTGATTCCCAGTAGCCATGCTGCGCGATACTTGTTGATTCCTGCAATCAATCTAGTTGCTTTCTAGGTTATTGCGGATAGAAAGCCTTAGCGAGCTTTTCAATTGCCTGAATATTGGCGGGTCCCGGCGTTAACTGCTCATAACGCAGCTTCACATAGCGACCATCTTTCACCGCATTGGTATGTTTCATCAAAGGGTGTTGTTCAAGGAAGGTTTTCAATGAATCTGCGCCACTGGCGGTTTGATAATCTAAAAGGATAATCACATCAGGGTTTTCTGTCGCGACATGTTCCCATGACGTTCTGGCCCAGCTGGTTTCCATGCCATCAGTGACATTTTCCCCACCCGCCGCTTTGATCATTGCGCTAGGCATCGCGAATTTACCCGCGGTGAATGGCTTGTCTTCACCGGAATCAAACAGGAAGACCTTAGGCGCTTTATTTTCTGCGTTGCTTTGAGAAGTGACCGTTTTCATTTTGGCTTGCCAGGCTTCCACCAAAGCTGCCGCTTCATCCTGCTTGTCAAAAATCACACCCAGCTTTTCGATGTCATCGTAGAGCAACGCCATGCTGGCGCCTTGCTCCAGCTTGTTGGTGTGAATACAGCTTTCCGAGAGTACAAGGGTGTCAATGCCATAAGGCTTGAGGGTTTCCGGAGTCACTTCGCCACCGACTTTCATCCCGTAGTTCCAGCCGGCAAAGAAGAAGTCGGTTTTAGCCGCAATCAGGGTTTCCAGCGAAGGATACTTGGGTGCCAGTTCAGGAATGTCGCCCAGTGTTTTTTCAAAAGAAGGAGACATCTTGTACCAACCTGTAATGCCTGTCACACCCACCATGCTGTCTTCCAAGCCAAGTGCAAAAGCCATCTCCGTCATGTTGATGTCGTGAAACACAGCAGCATTCGGGCGCTTTTCAATTGTCAGTGGACTCCCACAGTTATCTACCGTGACCGGATATTCCGTGCTTTTGGCATTAGCGATTGCGATGGGAAAAAGGAAGAACAGCGTCGATGCGACTGACCACTTCATTGTGCAGCTCCTATTAATGGCATGGCTTAATGGGACGGTGCGGCTTCAAAATGATGCACCGTGTTGTTGATTTGGGGATGGCTGAGTGGAAATACACGAAGACCAAAAACGGGGGTAATGAATGCGTCCTGCAACACCTCGTTGGGGGACGCGCAGGTCACCATTTTCTGCCCGGACATCAAAATTACTTTGTCCGCAAAAGGCGCGACTAGAGGTAAATCATGCAGCACTGCAATCGACGCAATGCCGCGCTGTTTAATCAAGTCGAGCAGCTCAAGACGCGCCAATGGGTCAAGGTGATTGGTAGGCTCATCCAGAAGCAAAAGCTTGGGTTCCTGAGCAAATGCGCGGGCAATGCTGGCACGTTGTTTTTCACCCCCGGATAGAGAGCCGAACAGGCGATTTTCTTTGGCAGACAAACCTGTGTCATGAATGGCTTGTTTGACGGCACGTTGATGCTCTTTTTCAGTGCAGCAGAAGGTATGTGGCACCCGACCCAAACCGACATATTCACTCACACTCAACCTTGGGTCGACATGTTCATGCTGGGCAACCACCGCCACTCTTTTCGCCCGGTATAAGCGATTCAGATTTTCTTCAGCGCAGCCTTCAAGCCAGAGTTCACCCGCCACTTTCCGGTATTCACCTGTGATGGCTTTAAGCAAACTCGATTTCCCACTGCCATTAGGTCCGATAACAGCGATGCATTCGTTTGCGGAAACAGAAAACGTCACGTCAGACACCGCGCGCCAACCTGAGAGGCTATCAGCACAGAAGTCAGCCAATGAGAGTATGGGTTGATGAGTTCCTTTCATCATATGCCCGCGGATTAAATTGATATGTTATAACATAACATTTATATAAGTAGACTTGTCAATAGGCAGGAAAATGAGTCTTTCCGAGCGTCATAAAAGAGAGAATGGCAGCGCCCATTCCCAGAAAAGTTGAAAGGAACAAAGCCGCACAAAAGTACGTTGAGAAAAGAGTCTTTCAGGTTAGCTCATGGTAATGGTCGGCCATCCTTGCACCACCTGACCACCATGCGCGCAACCGTCTCCCATTCTCACCACGGCTTTTCCGTTAATTTTCACCAAAGAGGAGCCTTGCTTCAGGTCATCAGGCATACCTACACCGGTGCAAATTGCCTTGCCTCCGACCACTGCGACAGGAATACCATTGACCTTCACTAGCGATTGGCCAGCATCGATGATTGGACCTCCCACATGAGGAACTGGGCCGGGTTCTACCTTGGGGCAGACGTGCATATGGCCAAGTAAAGAAACAGGTTTACCCATAGCAATACCTCATTGATATAATTGAAGGTTTGGGTTCACATCAATGATCGCAAACCCTCTCGATGTATCCAAAACAACATCAATCAGTAAAGGTTGTTCAAGTTGCGCCACATGATCCCCAAGGCCGAGCCACCACTTCTTTATCGCTTCTCGGTAACCGGCTTGAAAATCTTGCCGTTGCCGATAACAACGAGCGTCCAATAATGCCCCTCCGGAAACTGCCAGTCGGTATTCAGAACGCGCAGAAAAGTCATGATACGGAAACAAATACAGCCTCGGTGTTACCTGGTCTGCGACATACGCATGAAGTACCTGAGCCATTCGGTCCGATAGGTTTGTCAGCCAGCACGATAGCACTTCATTTTGACTTTCTGGGTGAAGCAACCCTTTGGGCAGCATTGCCATTCCAACGCAATCTTTCCAACTCACTACGCCTAATTTGGGTAAGTAATCTTGGGGCTCGATGATGCAATCAGCCGTAAATCTCACCGCCCTTTTAGGTAGCCCCGAAAGACGGCGGTAACTCGTATTGTTCGAAAGCCCTGCTAACAAAATCTCACTTGAAACCGCCAGTGTCGCTGCCGGTTGCTGAAAATAATGACGCTGGAAAACATCGGGAAGATTTCCATATTCTGTCGCGATGATTGCTGTTGAACATTTGGCGATTTTTTCCAGCTGTTTCATCGAATCATTTCGTCAGGGATATTGAAAGCAGGCTCCTCAACCGAGTCATTCTCTACAATCTTTAACAGCAAATCTGTCAGCGACTCGGCAATTAAAACAAGGTAGTCACTGTCTTCAAAAGCTCCCCATGGCTTCAGATTGCTGAGAAAGTAGATAAAGCCAAATCGCTCGTCACAAAGATCCATCACTAAAAAATCACCGGAAATAGAATCCGCAATGATCAAACTTTCATCCGGGATTCTTCTGTCTTCACCATCATCAGAGTACATTTGGGTGACAACAAGTGCTGAGTCGGCAGCCAGGAATGCAGAGAGAAAAGATAGCGAAATTCCACTCAACTTGAGATGAACTCTTTCATCTTCGAAGCTACGCATCCCATAGCTTTTCATAAACCATCGATAATCCTTCGGTAGCTTACGATTCAGAAACGTTTCAAGCGCGACCAGCTCTTGCTCCATTGCACAATAAACGTCTTTCGTTTCACACTCTTCGGCTATTGGACTCCAAGAAATATCTTTACATAGCTGCTCAATCACATGATTGGAATCAGACACTGCTCCCACCCTGAGCCACGATCAATTCGGCTTCTTCATACGTCACCAGACTTTCAAGCCAGTCTTCGAAGCTATTGGCAATCAAGATGATGGAATCATTTCCCTTGTCTCCCCATGCATTCTGGGTAAACCGCCAATGCCACAAAGAGCCATAATGTTTCTCCGCCAAGTTCATCAGAAGGTAGCCATTGTCATCGGCCAAGCTGTCAGCAATGGGGATCATGGTGGGTGGGATCAACGCGGCATCCGTTTCCCAGAAATCAGGCAGTTCCTCGTTCAACTCAAACAGCGTATCTTCAATATCATCCACGTTGTAAATGAAGTTATGCGCCACAAAACCCGGCACACTGCGTTCACCTACATCCAACATATAAACGCAAAAGTTCTGTTCAAGGTCATTAAAACTACACGCGCCGTATTCTGTCAGAAAAGATTTGAACCCCTCTGGTAACACAACACCATGCTTGGCCTCAAAATCCGATATTGCTTCTTGAGAAGACAAACGGTCACCCAGGTCTTCCGTGCTAACTATTTCCTGCTTCCAAAACGACAACAGTTTCTCTTTGTTCATTTGCGTCTCCTTGTGAAACAGGTGTTGGTTGGCTGATTTCAGTTGGGTTCATATTGGACAATCTTTTCCAACAGCTCGGTGAATGAGTCAGCCAAAAGCACAAGTCCTTCGTAATTGTGTCCAGACCAGTCTTTTTCGCCTTGATAGCCATTCATGTACCAGACTTTCCCGTAGTTGTTCTCGGAGACATCAAGCAACAATAAGTCTCGGGAAATGGAGCTTTCCATCACCACTAAATTCGGTGGGATGCGGGCGTCACCATCATCATCGACATCGCTTGCCATCATGGTGAATGTCAATACATCAACGGCATCCCGAAACCAGTCTAAAAATTCCAGCGATATACCGTTCACTCTGACTTCAATTCTCTGATCCTCAATCAAGCGTCTCCCTACATTTCTGAGGAACCATCTGTAATCTTGGGGTAACTTGGTATTGAGAAATGCTTCCACTGCTAGCACTTGTTCTTCAGTCGAACAAAACAGCTCGGGTGTTTCCCCGTCCTCAGCATCAATAGGCTTCCAAACGATTTGCTGACTTAGTGTCTCAATGTTCGACGGCATATCTTTCCTCATTAATTCGTCGCTAGAACGCATCCGTGTCCATGATTGAACGGCTACCTGTGTGGCTTGCTTTGGAGTGTAGCTTGGAAGGGACATAACCCAGCGTACCATCTTCAAAATGGTGTAGAGTCCAATCTTTACCGGGAGCCGTGATCCCCTGTTGCTTCAACAATGCGCTGTCAGTTGCGACGTTGTTGCTCAAATCAGTAACTCTCACCCTGCCATGAACGTGTTTGTCCTTAAATACAGGAAAACCATCCTGATAATCGATTGATTTAACCTGACCACCAGGCGGGTTTGGAAGGTCCACAGGTTTGTTAAACGTCAGTTTCCCTGAGCCAAAATTCGGGCTTTTCGGGTCATTGGCACCGGGTGGATTCCATGTTCCTTTTCGGTTAGATGGCATTTTGTGTTTGCGCTTAAATTGCTCGCATTTTTTGCACTTAAAGGCCCTTTTACGCGCATCAATCATTTGAGCTCTGGCTTTTCTCAGCGCTTGCATCCTAGCTTTCATCACCTGTGTAGCGGACAAGACGCTTTCATAAGACTTGGTCATCGAGGCGACATTGTCGAACTTCTTAAACATCAGCCCGACCAGTCCCTGAACCTTGCTCCCATATTTGGCAAACTTAGCAGGCTTTGCCAGTGCATCCCCCGCATAAGGGATCATAGAAACTAATGACAAACCGGCTCCGAGCCAGTCCCCTTTTGCCGCCGAAATGACGGCAGAAATCCCATCACTTGCCGGTGTCGGGTCAAAAATCCCTGTGATATCTGTGATGATCTGCGGGTTGTTTTTGGCAATCTCTCCCGCTTCTTCCCATAGCTTTTTGTCTCTGGCTTCTTCTAACAAACGCGTATATTCGTTACTCATGACGCCCCCTCACCCTCAGGCCACCAATCCTTGTATTTTTCTGCGCCAGCACGTATCCAGACTTCCTCAAAGTCATCAGACAGCAGCGTATCGAACTTTTCTTCTGTGCTGGATGATTGGGATAACACCTGATGTATGGAGGGTTGTAGATGAAACTGGGGGTTGATCGTCCACATCAGGTTAATGAAAAGCCGCATATGGATAAGGTCCAGAACTTTGTAAGTAAAACAGTGCCCTATGCCCTGATTAACCATGGCTCGGACAAACCCTTTTGGATAGAAGCGCACCGTTTCGACTTCTTCATACTCCAGGTATTCAATCAAGTCATCGATCAGTTCGTCGCGATGGGCGAACAACGGATACTGAAGCTGCTCCTCGGTGAAAAACCAAGGTAGAGACGGGTCATGTTCTTCGGTTTTTAATCCCGGAAGTGGGTAAATGCCTGAATCTTCAATGTTGCCAGATACCGACCAGTTCATGGTCGCGTCCGCATTCAGCGTGTACGTGAAGAAGCCCTCTTCCCCTTCCTCAGCGTAAACACTGTTCATGGCGCTGAAAAACTCACGTCGCTGTCCTTCTGAAAACACAGGTAAATAACGGTTCAGCGTATTGGCATCGTAAAACCGGAAATAAACCAACTCCCCACTCGGCTCGACGACCTCTTTGACCCTTTGAAGTTTGGTGAAGAGGCTGTCTACCCCCTGATTGCTAACAAAGTACAGTGCCTGCTGTTTGCCAAAGGTTTCTTTGAGTAGCCAGTCAAAAAGCGGCTCTCCATGAAGAATTTCAGCTATCCAGGGAGATTCTTCCTGAAATTCTTCTAAATCTTCCCCGACAAACAGGCAACGATGACGCGTCGACATGCCCTGAACCGCGGCGATGAGCTGCTCGTTGTGTGAAGGGTCGAGAAGGACATAAAGGCGACATTCTTCACTTTGATTTTTGGCTTTGAGTAAGGATGCGCTGAGGGTTTCTGTTACTGTCATTACCCTTTCCCCTTGGTGCATTTTTCTTTAAATGGCTTGTCCTCTTTGTCGCCACCGCCCGCACTCGAAAAATCAATTGCGTTGCCTTTGATTTTGACTTGATTGCCCTTAATCAAAATGCCGGATGCATCCATTTCAATCATGGCACCCTTTGTACTGAGCACGATTTTCTCCGCTTGAACGACGTATTTCTTGGTGTTGGAGTGAATCGATTTACCCGCAACTATGGATTTAATCGTCCCAACTTGCTCTGCGCTAACCAACGCGACCGATTCATTTTTTGCCCCTCCGACGGTCACTTGATACGCACCGCCCACCGTAAGTGTGCTGGCTATCCCGACCGTTTCAGTCAAGAAGCGGTTGACCTTGATGTGTTGATCATTGCCGACACTGATCTTCTGGGTATCACCGATTTTTACCGTTTCGTTATTCTTAACGTCCCTTTGCCTGTCATTACCAACAATGTCACCTTCGTTGTTTTCGATAACACGATTAACATCCTTCTGAGCATGGACATAAATCTCTTCTTTGCCTGACTCATCTTCGAAGCGCAGCTCGTTAAAGCCATCACCTTTGTGGGTTTGCGTCCGCAACACAGTCTGTGTTTTATGTGCTGGCAATGACTGTGGAACAAGGTTGGCAGCGTGATAGGTTCTTCCCGTTACAATCGGCTGGTCCGGGTCTCCTTCTAGAAAACTGACAATCACTTCGTGACCGATCCTCGGTACACTCACAGCGCCATAGCTCGCCCCTGCCCAACCCTGTGCCACACGCACCCAGCAACTGGAGTTTTCGTTCCATTCCCCCACTCGGTCCCAAGGAAACTGGACTTTGACCCGCCCATGTTCATCACAGAAGATTTCTTCATTGGCTGGCCCCACGACAATCGCAATTTGAGGACCATCAACACGGGGTTTGATATTCGGCATCGGACGCCAGGTTCTGGTTGCCGGAATCACCAAAGCCTCGTTGTTGTAGGTCGTTTGGCCTTCGCCCCCCGATTCCTGTGCTGCCTGAGGCTGGGTACCTATATGAATAACCCTGACACCAAGCCATTCCATGTTGACGTCAGACGCTTCTTCAGGCCCTTCAACCGTCATTTTCAGACCCGGTGAGATGGCGGGAATATTGCTTAGCAAAGAAGCGGACAGACTTTCGCGCCTCAGAGATTCAAGCCGGAACTGAGTGAAAGGTTTCCCCGAACCGTCGTCTTTAAACCGTCCGGGATAGTCGTAGTGTTCATAACTCGCCCGCTGAAAGCTGAGATCTGTCCCTGTGTGGCTGTGCACCAACCCATAGTCGGGTTTTTTAAAACTGTAATCTTTGAGAGTTGCACTGGACGCCCCCATTTCGCTGGAGGGTTTGAAGCTACGGATATAGGGATATTCAGCCACGCCGCCAATGTTTGGCTCGTAAGTCAGTGGGGTAGATATAGCAGATAGTACGGAGCTGTCGTCCGCAAACACCAGAGAATGCTTACCGCCTGATTGCTCAAAGAAGTAAAACATGCCCTCTTCAGCTGCCAAGCGTTCGACAAAATCTAAATCAGACTCTCGATATTGAACACAATACTCGCGGGTAGCGGGCGTGTGTGTCAGTGAGAATGCGAAATCATCAACGCCCATCTCCTCCAGCAGCGTAGAGATGATTTGAACGGCATCTGCACTTTGGAAGATCCTGCTATTCTGGCGCAAGCTCAACCGCTTCAGCGCAGGAACCAGCTCCAGAAAGTAGTAGGTTTGCGAATGACCGGTGTCCCCGCGGGTAAAACGGCTGACGATGCCATGGAATTGCCGGTACAGCACACCGTCTTTCCATACGCAAAGTAAGCCGTCTTTGTCTACCAGTTGGTCAGGCGAAACGCCTGCTTCACGGCTTACCAGCTCAACTTTTGCCACGAAGGGCGTCGAAAGCCCCTCCTCAACGGAAAAGCCAAGAACACCAAACAATGAAAGATCCAGACTGCTGGTCTGAAAAGTGAACTGTAGCCCTGTCGCGTTCGCCATCGTTAAACCATCCCTAGACGCTTGTGCGGTATCTGTTCGATGGATAACGGGTAAGCATCAACTGAGTAGACGCTTACCCAGTTTTTTTACCCTTCGATTGGCGCTCTCCAGTCGTCGGCACCTGATGTGCCTGCGACGGTATGTTCCCAATCGATTTTTCGGTAAGCCACGGACACGGTCACTAGCTGAGTAAACTCTTTTTTCTCTAAGTCCTGACAGTGCGGCATATTGCAGTCAATATCGATGATGGTGCCGTCTGTCAAAATGGTCGAGAAAAAGTGTTCCTGCTTACCTTCTACTGATGTCCTGTACCACTTGAGTTCAATCTTCGGCAGCATTTCACCCGATGACAACGCGTTATACATGAGGGGAACCGCTTTATTCAGCGCCACGGTGAACTTGAATGGTTTGTGGACACGTTGACCTGACGGCTGACCACTTTGTGGGTCGGTGGGAACGGTCACGATGTGATCAAATGCCTGAACCAGCATTTCATCTTCATGACCTTCAACATAGATGTTACCGACAGAATCGGCGGTAAATGCACCGGCAGTGATATTGCCTTGGGTTTGACCTTCAATCGCGATATAGCATGGAGTTGGCATTACGTATTCCTTCTGCAGCGAGTGTATGTATCGACCAATACACACAAGCAACACATATGCCAATTAGGTTTTTTCAGATAAACAGACACTTGAGAATTTCAACCAAATACCCGGGCAAAAAACCGCTCAAAATTTACGCAATTCTTGCCCGTTGGGTAATTTTTGGCCTGAAAGGTGAAACCAGATTAATCCTTAGAAACTGATCAGTACCGTTGCGAAAAACCGCTATCCGGCGTCACTGAAAGCTCCATAAATTCACAGAATGCGGTGACCGCATCACTACGCTCGCGCTTTCTCGACCAAACCAAACCAACATCCATCGGCGGTACATGATCAGCCAGTGGACGCACTTCCACCCTTCTCCCTTCCAATGACCAGGGCCGGTAAACCATGTCTGACAGAATGGTGATGCCGTAATCATTGGCGACGAGACTGCGCACGGATTCCACGGAAGAGGTGCGGAAAATGGTATTGGGCTGATAGGGCGTTTGGTTCCAATAGCGCAGAGCGGTATTACTTGCCTCATCGACCGTTAGCATAATGTAGGGATATTGAGCGACATCGTGGAAGGTCACCATTTTGTTTTCCAGCAGAGGATGACTGGAGCTGAGCCACAATCGACGCTGGGAACTCAACAGGGTTTGGAAACTGATGTCTTCCTGGTTAATTAGGTTGGACGTCAGCATAAAGGCAACATCAAATTCCCCTGACACCACGCCTTCTTCGATATCCCCCCGGGTGGCTTCCACCAGCTTCAGGTTCACATTGGGGTAGCTGCGCTGAAACCGGGTGAGGTAGGGTGGCACAAAGTATCCCGCCACGGTGTAAGACATGGCGACGGTAATTGTGCCTTCAACCTGATTGGCGGAGCGGTGCGAAAGTAACATGGCTTCTTCCAGCTCCTTCACAATGTGCGTGGCATGTTGGTAAAACTGGTTCCCCTCATAGGTCAGCAACATGCCATGAGGCTGACGCACAAACAGGTTCACATTCAGCATCTCCTCCAACTGCTTAATGGCGGTGGTGATCGCCGACTGGGAAACGTGCATAGCATTGGCCGCTTGAGAGACCTGTCCGGTGTCCGCCGTCGCGATGAAATAGCGAATCTGTTTCATGGTTGGGAGCATATTCTGTTTTCCTTAAGCCTCGTATCCGTTCTTCTGATATCAAGGGCTGATGATATGTTTGAAAAAGAACCACACCAACCTATTTAAAATTTATATATCAATGAAATAACTAAGTTTCACTAAGTGATATCACATCGCTTTTTATTATCTGTTTTTCTGATAACACTAGACAAAACTCTATAATTTACATACCAGTGATGCAAATTTAACCTGTTATTAACACATCGAGCAATAGTCAAATCCGGCGTTTACCGTCATGACCATTGCAAACATTGGTTGAAGTAACAGGGAGAAGAAACATGAACGGCAAACCTTCTGCTGTCCCATGGTTAACCTTGGTCGGTGCAATGGCGCTGGCTCAAAGCAACGCTGCAAACAGCGAAAACTGGTACCCGTACACGGTTGATGTCTGGACTACACCGTTCGACATGAGCAGTGCCCGCAAAGTGATGCAATATCAGCCCGTCGAAAAGGCCAGCAAGGCGTGGGATATCTGCGTCTCCTTCCCGCACCTCAAAGATGCCTATTGGACCGCAGTGAACTACGGCGTTGTGGATGAGGCAAAACGTGCTGGTGTCGGAATGCAGTTGGTGGAGGCAGGCGGTTACACCAACCTTAATACTCAGCTTTCACAGATTGAAGACTGTGTGGCTTCCGGTGCAGACGCCGTGATAGTGGGCGCCATTTCTTACGATGGTCTCAATAATCTGGTGAAGAATATCACCCAGTCCGGTGTCCCGGTTATCGACATCGTCAACGGCATGTCATCGCCAGATATCTCAGCGAAGTCTCTGGTCTCATTTGGCGAGATGGGTGCGAAGACCGGACAGTATCTTGCGGAGCGCCACCAGAATGATAAAGATAAAGTCAAAGTTGGCTGGTTCCCCGGACCTCCGGGTGCAGGTTGGGTTGAAGCCGGAAACAAGGGTTTTCAGTCTGCCGTAGAAGGGTCAAACATTGACGTAGTAGAAACCAAATACGGCGATACCGGTAAGGAAGTGCAGCTAAAACTGGTGGAAGATACCCTCGAGGCACATCCGGATCTGGATTACATCGTCGGTACAGCAGTGACCGCTGAAGCCGCCACCAGCCTGCTTCGTGCCCGTGGTCTCACTGACCAAATCGGTGTCCTTTCCTACTACTTCACCCCCGGTGTTCATCAGGGGATCAAACGTAATCTTATCGTTGCAGCGCCAACCGATTCAGCGGTTATCCAAGGCCGTGTCGCGATTGATCAGGCTATCCGTATCCTCGAAGGCAAGCCCTACACCAAACATGTGGGACCGCAGCTTTATGTCATTGATGACACCAACATCAACAGCTTTGATCGTAACAGCTCCCTCGCACCAGCGAACTTTAAACCGACGTTTACAGTGAAGCCGCAGTGATGGACGCACCGATTCTCAGCCTACACGGGATACACAAACAGTATCCCGGTGTAAAAGCGCTCGACGGGGTGGATTTCACCCTAGAGCCCGGCGAAGTTCACGTGTTGTTCGGCGAGAATGGCGCGGGAAAATCGACACTGATTTCCATTATCTCCGGTGCCAACCAGCCAACGGCCGGAGAGATGCGCTTTTTCGAAGACACCGTGCGCTTTAAAAGCGTTTACGACGCGAGGCGAAAAGGAATAAGCGCCGTGTTTCAGGAGTTTTCTCTGGTCGACACCCTCTCCATTGCCCAAAACCTGTTTCTGGGTGAAGAGCCGTTGAGCGGACGCTTTCTGGATAACGCCACCCTGCACACCGAAGCGCAGGCGCTGCTCGATAAAATGGGGTTTGCCCTTGATGCAAACCTGCCAGTCAGCGAGCTTTCGCGCGCTGAAAAGCAAATGGTAGAGATTGCTAAAGCGCTGCGTAGCGAGTTGTCTGTGCTGATCCTTGATGAGCCGACAGCATCCTTGACGCACCAGGAAACCAATCAGTTATTTTCACTAATCGATCAGCTCAAAGCACAGGATGTCGGCATCATCTATATCTCTCACCGCATGGGCGAAATCCGCCAGATTGCAGACCGAATTACGGTGCTGCGGGATGGTAAATACATAGGCACACGCGAGGTAGAAACGGTCGAAGAACAAGACCTCATCACCATGATGACAGGTAGGGAAATCGACAACATCTACCCGCACATACCCTTTTTACCCACCGAAACGGTGTTAGAGGTGCAATCACTGACCACTGACAACCGACTGGTCGAAGACCTCTCTTTCCACATCAGAGCCGGTGAAATTGTTGGCTTTGCCGGGTTGGTTGGCTGCGGCAAATCCGAAGCGCTTAGAGCGTGTTTTGGTGTCGAGGAGGTCACTGCCGGGTGCGTGGTGTTTAACGGTGAAAATGTCACAGGACTCAGCATCCGCGAGATGCTAGAACGGGGCTTTTTTTATAACTCCCGTGACCGCAAAGACGAAGGCTTGGTGCTCAACCGCAGTTGCCGGGAAAACATCAGCTTGCCTTCTTTGGGTTCTTCCTCTTTTTCCCATCGTCATGGCGCGCTGAATCTAGCCTACGAACGCGAGCAAACCCGCCACCTAGCAACAAGGCTCAAGCTCTACCCAATGCAAACCGAGCGCGATGTTGGCCAGTTTAGCGGCGGCAATCAACAGAAAGTGCTACTGGCGAAATGCCTGACCCGCGAAGTCTCGCTGTATGTATTCGACGAGCCTACCGTGGGTGTAGATGTCGGGACACGCGCGGAGATCTACCGCTTTATTGCCGGTTTATGCGAGCAAGGGGCAGCGGTCGTCATCATTTCTTCCGACCTGCCCGAGGTCGTGCACCTCTCCCACCGGCTCTACGTCATGCGAGAAGGACAAATCGCCGCCCACCTGGAGGGCGAAGAGATCACTGAAACAGAGGCGCTCTGCCACTTTTTTGAATCAATGGAGTATGAAGAAAATGAACAGTGAGCCAGTGAAGGCCAGTTCCCAAGGCGCCGAACTGGGCGCTTCAAAAAGGAAGTTTGCAGACCGCGTGACACGGCTATTTGTGAAGGTGGGTGTGCTGCCTATTCTGGTAGTGATCGCCGTGACCATCTTTGCGTCGGCATCAGAGAACTTCCTGACCGCGCGCAACCTTCTGAATCTACTTCGCCAGTCTTCGTATCTGGTGATGGTCTCCATCGGACAGATGTTTGTGTTACTCACCGCGGGATTTGATCTCTCCGTCGGTACCATTATCGCCCTCTCATCGGTGGTTGGGGCCACCACCATGGCAGCAACCTATGCGGCTTTCCCGGAATCTGTGTATCTCGCCATTCTTGTGGGGATAGCAGCCGGTGTCGCCGTTGGCTTGGTCGTCGGATTTATCAATGGCATCGGCGTCGCGCATTTTCAGGTTTCCCCCTTTGTGATGACGCTGGGCATCTCCTCCATTGGTTTTGGTATCGCCCTCTATATGACAGGCGGATCGCCAGTGTATGGGATGCCGATGGAATTCGGCAACACCTTTGGCTTTGGCAACATTTTTGGCTTACCCACCCCCATACTGGTTGCCTTACTGATGACGGTTTTTGCGATGATCATCGTCAACCGTACCCGTCTGGGCCGCTATTTCTATGCAGTAGGTGGAAACATCAATGCCGCCCGTCTCTCAGGGATCAACACCCACAAAACGCTGATTCTGGCATACCTACTCTGCGCGTCCTTCGCTGCCATGGCAGGGATGCTGATCACCGCCCGTCTTGATACTGGCGAGGCCAACATAGGTGCAGCCATGCCCCTTGAGTCCATTGCAGCCTGCGTCATCGCTGGTGTCAGTCTTCGCGGTGGGATCGGACGTGTGGAACACGTCGTCTTGGGCGCAGTGTTTATCAGTTTGGTGCAAAACGGCATGAACCTGACCCGCGTGGAATCTTACCTACAAACCGTGGTGATCGGTGCGCTGCTGATATTTGCCGTCATCGTCGACCAAGTTCGTATTCGATTGCGCGCCAAGCTGGGAGCCCACTGATATGTGCTCTGCAAACAAATTTCAAAAGGAAGGTCTCACTATGATCAACATCAACAGCGACATGGGTGAAGGCTTTGGCATTTACAAACTCAGTGACGATGAAGCGCTCATGCCTTACATCACTGAAGCCAATGTCGCCTGCGGGTTTCATGCCTCTGACCCCAATCATATGAAACGTACCGTAGAGCTTGCCAAGCAATACGGCGTGAAAGTCGGTGCACATTTTTCGCTACCAGATTTGCAGGGATTTGGACGCCGGAAAATGCATCTCAGTCAAGGCGAGCTGCACAACATGATTGTGTACCAGATCGGTGCGCTGAAAGGCTTCCTCGATATGCTCGGCATGCCGCTGAACCACCTCAAACCGCATGGTGCGCTCTACGGTATGGCAGCATCCGATCCGAACATTGCTGAAACCATTGCCCGCATCGCACACCATTACCAAGTGCCAGTGTTCGGGCTTTCCGGCACCTGCCACGAAACCATTTACAGCGCACACGGTGCGGGCTTCATCCCCGAGTTTTTTACCGATCTCGACTACGATCAAGATGGGCATCTGGTGATCACCCAAACCCATGACGCCACTGATCCTGTCCATGCCGCCAAGCGCGTTTTGAAGGCTGTCGAACACGGCAAGGTCACGGCTAACAATGGTCAAGAGATCCCAGTCGTCGCCCAGACCATCTGTGTGCATTCAGATACCCCGAATGCGGTGGATATCGCCAAAGCAGTCAATGCGGTGTTACAGCCTCACCTTTCCCGCCAAAGCGATGTCTGCACCGCCGAAAAAGAATAGACGTTCGAAGGAGTGAACCATGTCTGACAAAGAAATTATCTGCCCATTACCTGGCATTTTTTACCGCTCGGCTTCTCCCGAGCAGCCCCGATACAAAGAGCCGGGAGACGCTATCGAACCGGGTGACGTAATTGGACTGGTGGAAGTGATGAAATCCTTCCATGAAGTCAAAGCGGAAACATCCGGTGTGATTGACGACTTTCTGATTGAGAACGAAAGCCCGGTCAACGCAGGACAACCTATTGTCCGCCTGAAGTAAGCGCTCTGAATGCACACAAGGAGTCAGTATGACAATCGAAAAATTACTCATCGCCAATCGCGGTGAGATAGCGGTACGCATTATCCGCGCGGCCAAGGAAATGGGTATCCATACCGTGCAGATCTACAGCGAGGCGGATACAGAGTCCCTTGCAGTAAAACTGGCTGATGAAGCCATTTGTATCGGTGCCCCGATGGCAAACCAATCTTATCTATGCGGTGATAAAGTCATTCAGGCGGCAAAGCAGTCTGGCGCGGATGCTATCCATCCTGGCTACGGCTTTCTTTCTGAAAACGCCAGCTTCTCAGATGACGTGCGTAAAGCAGGCATTATCTTTGTCGGCCCATCAGGCCAAACCATGACCAAGATGGCGGATAAAGCCCGCGCCCGTGAAACCGCGATGGCAGCCGGTGTACCCGTGGTACCGGGAAGTGCACCCTCTGATAACCCGGAAGCGGCACTTGAACAGGCTAAACTCATCGGCTTCCCGGTAATGATCAAAGCTTCAGCGGGCGGAGGTGGGCGTGGTATTCGTGTGATTGAAGACGAAAGCGAGTTCCTGACCCAATACCATCAGGCATCTTCTGAAGCGCAGTCTGCGTTTGGTGATGGTACGCTTTATCTCGAAAAATTCATTCGCCAATCCCGACACGTGGAAGTACAAATCCTTGCGGATGGCCTCAATGCGGTTCACCTGTTTGAGCGCGAGTGCTCGCTGCAACGCCGCCGCCAGAAAGTCTGGGAAGAAGCGCCCTGCGCCGTTTTGCCGGATTTGGTGCGTGAAGCCATGTGTCAATCAGCGGTGTCTCTGGCAAAAAGCGTCAACTATAAGGGCGCGGGCACCATTGAGTTTCTCTACGATGATGAATCTGAGTCTTTCTATTTCATCGAGATGAACACCCGTATTCAGGTAGAACACCCGATCACCGAAGCCATCACGGGTGTTGACCTGATTCGAGAAATGATTCAGATCGCGTCGGGTCAGCACCTATCTTTCGCACAGGAGGACATTCGCCGTCGCGGCCATGCCATTGAAATCCGCCTGAATGCAGAAGACCCATTCAACGGTTTCCTCCCTTTCCCAGGCGTCATCACATCATTCACCCCGCCATTGGGCAGCGGTGTGCGCTTTGACGGGCTCATCTACTCCGGCTTTGCCATTCCCCCTTATTACGATTCCTTACTCGGCAAGCTGATTGTCTGGGACGAGGATAGGGAAAGCGCGATTCACCGCATGGCAAGGGCACTGGACGAACTGTCGATTGAAGGGGTGAAAACCACACAACCGCTATTTCAAAAGCTGTGTGAAGCGCCTGACGTAATTAACGGCAATTTCCATACGGCATGGCTTGAACAATGGCTGGAGACACTCGACACCCCAAAGCCTGAACAAGCTCAACCCGACAACAAAAAGGATTGCTCGCTACCACAAGCAAGCTAAGGAAGGACAATGAAAACACGCTACTCATACGGCGGCGACGAGCATATTTTCGTCGAAGTCAGCGAAGAAATGTCGCTCGCTGCCTTTTTCAAAAGCCTGTCGATTACCCAGGCCATCCGTGAAGCGAACCTGCCCGGCGTAGAAGAAATCTGTCCGGCAAACGCCTCGTTTCAGGTGAAATACAACCCAGACATTTGTTCGCCCGAAACCATGCTCGCCGCCATTCAGGACATCGAAAAAGCGCAAGCAGCAGGAAAAGCAGAGATCGATACCCGCATCGTTGAGGTGCCGGTTTTCTACCAAGACCCCTGGACCCATGAAACCCTGATGCGGTTTCGTGACCGCCATCAGGATCCAGACGGCACCGATCTCTCTTACGCAGCCAGAATCAATGGCTATGACTCTGTTGACGCCTTTATTCAGGCGCATTCCGACGCCCCCTGGTTTGTCACCATGGTGGGGTTCGTTTCCGGTCTGCCGTTTATGTTCCAAATGGTTGAACGCGACAAACAGATACAAGTACCGAAATACGTCAGGCCCAGAACCGACACACCCAAGTTGACGGTCGGCTACGGCGGCTGTTTCTCCTGTATTTACTCTGTGCGGGGTGCTGGTGGCTACCAGATGTTTGGTGTCACCCCTGTCCCTATTTACGACCCGGCGCAAAACGCGGCACACCTGAAGGATTTTCTGGTGTTCTTCCAACCGGGCGACATCGTGAAGTTCAAACCTATCTCAGAAAGTGAGTATCACGAGATTGTCAAACAGGTCGAAGACGGTACCTACCAACCTCGCACAAAATCGGTTCGATTCTCACTGTCTGAGTTTGAAAAAGACATGGCGGGCTATAACGCAGCAATGCAGGAGGCGCTGTATGAGCATTAATGTTATCCACCCCGGGCTCGCCACCTCTGTGCAGGATTTGGGCCGCAAAGGGTATTTTCATCTTGGCATTCCGGTCTCAGGTGCGATGGACAGATTCGCGTGTCGCTGCGCCAACTGGCTGGTTGGTAACGACGAAAACGCGGCAGTGTTGGAAGCGGTGTTTATGGGGCCCAAACTGACGTTCAATCAGGACGCCACCGTGGCCGTTACAGGAGCAGATATGACCCCCATCCTTGATGGGGAAGAGCAGGTCAATTGGGCAAGCTTTGAGGTGAAAGCCGGTCAGATTCTTTCCTTCTCACATCTGACAGGCGGCGCGCGGATTTATATCGCCATTGCTGGAGGCATTGATGTGCCTGAGGTACTCGGAAGCCGTTCGACCTATACGCTCGGAGCGCTGGGCGGATTTGAAGGCAGATTGTTACAAGCCGGGGACGAACTGCCTGTCGGCAGCGATGAAGCGCCGTTTGAAGAACGCTATTTACCCGACTTTCTACGCAGACCAAGGTTGAATCAGTTGCGGGTGGTTCCCGGCCTTTACTGGCACCGGATCACCAAAGCGGCTGGCGAGCAGTTTTTCAACGATACCTGGCAGGTAGCACCGGAAGCAGACCGCATTGGCTACCGGTTCAAAAACGGCACGCCATTAGAGTTTGTCGAGCGCGAGCAGCCGTTTGGCGCCGGATCCGACCCTTCCAACATTGTCGACGGCTGCTATCCCTATGGCTCAATTCAGGTGCCAGCAGGGAAAGAACCCATTGTGTTGCACCGAGACGCCGTTTCAGGCGGAGGCTACTTCATGATTGGCACTGTGGTGTCGGTAGACATGGACCTTATCGGTCAGATGCAGCCCAATTCACAAACCCAGTTTGTGCAAGTCTCGCTGGAAGATGCGCTGAAAGCCCGCAAGGAATATGACGCGCTGTTGAAATATGCCAAACAGCATATCGAGAAAAGCGGGGCCGCACGATGACGTTGATTCGAGATAAGGCATTCATTGGTGGCGATTGGGTCGACAGTGAAAGCGGGAAAACCTACCCCGTTTTCGACCCTGCCTACACGAACATCATCGCCCATGTGCCAGAGATGGGTAAAAACGAAACCAAATACGTCTGCTTTGGTGGACTCTCCTAACAAATAAGGGTTCAAAATGAACAACCAGTCACTGATGGAACGCCGCAATGCGGCGGTTCCCAGAGGCGTGGCTTCGGCTACCCCTCTGTTTGTAAAACGCGCCAAAAATGCAGAATTTTGGGATGTGGAAGACAAGCGGTATATCGACTTCGCGGCAGGAATTGCAGTGGTCAATACCGGTCACAACAACCGCGCTGTCACACAGGCAGTCACTGAGCAAATCAAGAATTTTAGCCATACCGCCTTTCAGGTTGCTGGCTATGAGAATTATATCGAACTTGCTGAGAGGCTAAACGCCATTGCCCCAATTGAAGATGCCAAAACCATCTTAATGACCACAGGTGCTGAGGCATTGGAAAACGCAGTGAAAATCGCCCGTCATTACACTAAACGAAGTGGGGTTATCGGCTTTCACGGTGGGTTTCATGGCCGCACGCTTTTAACCATGGGCATGACCGGAAAAATTGCTCCTTACAAAGAAGGCTTCGGTCCGTTTCCGAATGACATCTACCACATTCCTTTCCCTGTGCCTTATCAGGGCATAGATACCGCTTATTCGCTGCAACAACTGGAGAAACTGTTCAAAACGGACATTGCTCCCTCTTCCGTTGCGGCCATTGTGCTGGAACCAGTTCAGGGTGAAGGTGGTTTTTATGCCGCGCCAAATGAACTAATGGAGCACCTTCGTGCCCTTTGCGATGAACACGGCATCGTGCTGATTTTCGATGAAGTGCAGACCGGCTTCGGCCGCACAGGAAAAACGCTCGCGAGCGAGCATTTCGATGTGCAGCCAGATTTGATCACAGTGGCAAAAGCGCTGGCAGGTGGCTATCCACTTTCTGGTATTATCGGCAAACGCGAGATCATGGATAGCCCAACGCCGGGCGGCCTTGGCGGTACCTATGGCGGCAGCCCAGTGGGATGCGCTGCCGCTTTAGCTGTGCTGGATGAATTGGAATCCAAATGCCTTAATGACCGTGCCGAGTCCTTAGGAAACCGTCTACATCAGGCTTTTTCCGAGATGAAAGTGCTGAATCCAGAGCTACCTATCGATCACATCCGCCACAAAGGTGCCATGATCGCGTTTGACTTTGTCTGTAACGGAAAGCCGGATCCCAGCCATGTACAACCTTTTGTGAAAGCCTGTCGTAACAAAGGGCTTATCTTGCTGCCTTGTGGGCAATTCGGCAACGCGATTAGATTACTGCCGCCGCTAACCGTGGAAAATCACATCGTTGAAGAAGCGATAGACATCATGAGAAAAGCGCTACTCTCTTTGCGTTAACGGAAAACAGAGAGCCACTCCGCGGGGTGGCTTTCTGATTCAATAGCACTCAATTGGCCCTCCTGAAGTGCACGCTCTTTTATCTGTTGAGCTTTCTGGAACTTGTCAACCTGACAGGAAAAGCAAATCCGGGATGCCAAACGTAATCATATCAAACAACGCTCTCCCGCCTATTTTGTACTGTCCCCGTTTATAAGATTTACAGAGCTTTGATGCAAAATCTAGTGACTGGTTAGCTCGAGTATCCCTCTACCCTTCTGATAAAAATAAGCTTGCGCTCCCCTGCACTCTGCCACAAGGCCTTTGTGACGTTTCAAATGCGGTGCGCAGGCTTTAGCGTCACGGCGCTTTGCACATTTTTTACACACAGAATCTGTGGGTAACTCCCACTAAATCGATTGCTTTATCAGCTTACGAAATGCAAGTTTTATTCAATATCTGCTATGACCACCCTACTCGCCCACACCGTTTTTTTAAAAGGCAGTATTTGATGGCGCTGATACGATCATTAATAAAGCGAAAGGAATTATTTTGAAGTGGGCCGCATTCTTTGAAAGAGAAGTGTGTTTCACATGTGAAACTTTCTTTTCCATTAGCTAGATAAATTTCGGTAACTGTCTGCTTTAAATATTAATTTGATTTCCCTAGCGTCTCAGTCTTATTAGTGAATCATATTTCTCGTCATTGAATTTCCCTCTATCCCTACTAACTTATTTTTCGATACGAAATTTTTGGGCTGACCCGGTTTCATGCCGTGTTGATTGAGTTCAAGGATTCAACACACCTCAAGGTAATTTGAAGTCGTTTTTTGAGGACACATGATGTACTTATTTAAGAAAGCCATCTGGATGGTGCCCGTGTTGTCGCTAGGACTCACCGCATGTGGGGAGGAGGATACTAATACGACAGGCGCTTCTGTAAAAAGGTATGCGAATATTTCATCTACTACCCCACCAGGGCCACTGAACTTAGCGCAACCAAGTGTGGGTAAGCTCAAAAACGGTCATTATCCCGTTACCTTCAGTTGGGATAGCTCCGCGAATGCGACAGGCTATACCTTGTGTAGAAAAGATGAAACACGCCCCAATAGTTGTGAATCACTGGGCAATACGTCTGGCGCGTCTCTTACTCTGAATTTGGGTGGTCCACTAAAAAAACATCTGGCTGATTTTTTTGTGTTAGCCACTAACAGTGGAGGCTCAACGGCGTCTAATGAGAAAGCCTTAACGCCACAAGACCTGGCCAGCTTGATAAGCTATGTCAAGGCCTCGAATACCGGGGCAGGTGACTATTTTGGCTACGCGGTATCTATGTCAGGGGATGGCAAAACCCTCGCAGTGGGGGCTAATGGGGAAGATTCAAATTCCACGATTAATAAGAACGACAACAAAGCACCTAATGCAGGCGCGGTGTATGTCTATCGCTTTGCCAAAGGCCGTTGGAAAATGTCAGCCTATATCAAGGCCTCGAATATCGATGCAAGTGACTATTTCGGCTACTCAGTATCTATGTCTGAGGATGGCAACACTCTCGCAGTGGGGGCGCCTAACGAAGATTCAGATTCCGCTAGAGACCCGGGTAATAACAGCGCACCTGATGCTGGCGCGGTGTATGTATACCGCTTTGACAATGGTATCTGGGGAGCGCCAGTCTACATAAAAGCCTCGAATATAGGAGGAAGTGACTATTTTGGCGCCTCAGTATCTTTGTCAGGGGATGGCAACACCCTTGCGGTGGGGGCTCATGGAGAAGCTTCAAATTCAGCTGGTGATCCAGACAACAACAGTTTAATTCGTGCTGGCGCGGCGTATGTGTACCGCTTTGACAATGAGCATAAGCAATGGGGGGCGCCCACCTACATCAAGGCCTCGAATGTCGGGCAACATGACGAATTTGGCTGGTCGGTATCTTTGTCGGGGGATAGCAATACCCTTGCAGTGGGGGCTCATTGGGAAGATTCAGATTCCATCGGCACCAACGGTGCAGACAACAACGAGGCACCTTATTCCGGCGCGGTATATGTGTACCGCTTTGCCGACAACCAATGGAAGCAAGATGCCTACATCAAGGCCTCGAATACAGAAAAAGATGACTATTTTGGCACCTCGGTATCAGTATCAGGCGATGGCAACACCCTCGCGGTAGGAGCTTACAAGGAAGCGTCAAATTCTCCTAGCGACCAGAGCAACAACAAAGCATCCAGTGCTGGCGCGGTGTATGTGTACCGTTTTGCCAATGGTAGCTGGAAGGAGCCAGCCTACATCAAGGCCTCAAATATCGGAGCAAATAACTATTTTGGTAGGTCTGTATCTTTGTCGGGGGATGGTAACACCCTCGCAGTAGGAGCTCATTGGGAAGATTCAGATGCCACTGGCATCGACGGTGCAGACAACAACAAGGCATCTGCTTCCGGCGCAGTATATCTTTACCGCTTTGCCAATAGTCAATGGGAACAGGATATCTACATCAAGGCCTCGAACACTGCAAAGGATGACTATTTTGGCTTCTCGGTATCGGTGTCAGGGGATGGCAACACCCTCGCGGTGGGGGCGACTGGAGAAGATTCAAATGTCAGGGGCATCAACAATGCACAATATAATGATACGGGTGCAGAGAATTCCGGCGCGGTGTACGTCTTCTAGCCAATACCATTACTCACGATCAACGCGTCCAAATACAGCGATCTGCACCAAACCAAGAGGGTGAAAACCGTTAATCGGGAGCGTCAGTGATGCTCTGAAACTCTGACGTTTGATGTCGCCAAGAACACGTTTCTAGCTTTTGGTACAGGTGAACACCCCCGCCTGCTTTTCATTGTGAATGGAGGCGTCATCAGTGATGACTTTTTCTAGCAGTCATCGGCGACCGTTGTGGTGGAGTACCAAAGCGCAGATCAATGCCGGATGCACGTCCATATATACCCAGATGACCTGAAGATGCAGGATTCAGCGAGTTTGACTGGCGTTGCGATCGCGGCGTTCCTCTGAATGCGAGCATCTTCAGGTTGTTTGGGTATATCACACTCATCTGCCTTTATGCGGTGACTTACTGAAACAACACTCTTTCTACCGATGGCAACTCCTTTTTCGCTGCCATACAGGTTCGCATTCAACTTCCTCAGAATAGTTTTCTTCCTTCTGTCTCAAAGGTTGGCTTTTTCTACTCGTCTTTATCCGTTGAAATAGACAAGAGGACAAAAATAAGTGCTAGGGTCTGTTGACCTTTGGTGATGATTTTTGCAGCAGTTTGTGGGGATTTTATGCAAGGCAGAGGCTTCGAGGTGTAGCTAGCCTACATGAGAAGCCGATAACGCCGCAGAAATTCCCCACAAACGCTGCCCGAAGGGTTCGATTACGCGTCCCGTACTCTAAGCGTTTTATGCTTTGTTGAGGTGTATTTGCTTAGAATGAATAGGCGGCACACACCTCGCCGCGCCTAAAACGCTTATAGCGAGAACAAAATTTAACCACCAAAGGTCAACAGACCCTAGGGAAGCCAACATGTATATTGCCAGACAACATTCCGAGCTTTATGTAGAAGACCAGCCAAACGTCGTTCCGCCTTTTTTTGGGGTCAGTATCGCTAAGCAGAAATTCCTGTTCTCCCACGATATACCGCGGGGCACTAAACAATACTGCAGCGTGTTTTGTTATATAGACGTTCAACAAGACAGGCTTCTCCGTAAAATTGAAGAGGGAAAAGTGGTTTTTCTTGACCACCCTGGCAGAGCATTTACCTATAACGGCGATATCCTCTCTCATAGTCACTCTCCACAAAGGATGATGCAGGTCGCCGCCCGTCTAAGAAGTAAGCGAAAAAAAGAATGTGGCACTCTACTCTTCGTTTATTCATGACCCAGAGGATACTTCGGGGTCACTTTAAAAAATGAAATACTATCAATTATAGTCAGGATACGGTATGCCTCGTGATAGAAGAAAGATATTTGGAAACGAAAATGCAGAAGTAGATCCATTGGTCTTAGATTGCTATGTAGATAATATGTCGAATGGAATTCAGATAATCACAGGAAGGTGGGGTGTTGGAAAAACTGCATTCATGTTTAATGCGACTAAAGAACTCGCAAAGACTTTAGAGAAAAGTCATCGAGAACATAAAAAATTATGGTACGTAAGCGAATCTGATTTAGATTCAGACCAGATTGTTGAAGCATACTCCCATCTGGATTAAAAAAGATTTAAAAGATATTTAAAAAGTATTTGGAAAGCTGAAATATATAGGCGAGCTTCAATTGTTATTTCATCTTTAAAAGATCATTATGGTGAAAAAGCAAAAGGGCTACACTGGCAAGAAATCAAAGGCATAGCCACATCTAGTACTGCTGGAAAATCTATCTGGAAGCAACTTCCAGCTGCACTATCACTTCTAAAGTTAATTGACGATAATAAAAAAGAAGATCTGACTAGTATACAAAGTGGTATGAAAGAAATTTTCAGCGATCGTATTCAGGATCTTGTTCAGCAGTGTTTACGAGATATCAAAAATGAAAATATTTTACCTATCATTGCTATTGAGCCAATAGAGACCCCTTTCTCAGATTTAGAGGAGAATAGCCTTGCACAAGAAGTGATCAGTGAACTCATAAATATATTTCAGCAAGAATTTCAGCCAGACGACAACCAACTATTAGATATAATAATTTCTGTTCCTTGGCATAGATTTTCACATAATTCTCAGGTAAATCTTCCTCAAAAAGTTCGACAGTATGTTTCGTTTGTTCAGTGGACCAAAGAAAAATTAAAAATTTTTATCGAAAATCGTATCCAATGGGAGTTTAAAAGAGTTGGAAGGCAACATTCATCTCGTCATGGGGAGTCCTGGAAATTACTTTTCGAATCAGTGGTACATAATAATTATCCACGTGTGGCATTTAATGAAGACTCTTTTTCGTATGTTTTACGGCATACTAATTATAGACCCAGAGAAGTACAGAGAATAGCGAGAAAGGCTGTTGAGATATGTGCAGATAAAACCGGGAGAAATTATGACGACGTTTTAAAAGGAGTAGGGGGAATTAGAGTTAGTGGTAGTCACATACGCGCTGCGGTTACGGATTATGTTGATGGAACTTCCAGAGATAGAAAAATTGAATCTTATCGACGTTTTCGAAAATTGGAAGAGGTAACAGCTAGCCTAAAAGGACTAAAGATTCCTTGTAAACCTGAAGATATTTATGAAAGATTTGATTCAAATATAAACCAACAGGACGCTTTTTCCTGGCTTTGGCAATCTGGAATGCTTGGTATTGAAGCCACATGTGAAGAGGGACAGATAGAAAACTTGAAACACATACTCCCTCCAAACATAATGCAGATAAATGTTGACATACGTCAAAACGAATACGTGAGATGGTATTTCTTCGAATATAATACAAGAGGTGATTATTTTGAAATATACGATCAGTATTCTCGTTTAAAAGGCCTTACATTGAAGTGCACGTTTCATCCATTGATGTTTGAAGATTTTGCCGCTCATGTCAGTGATAGATGGCCAGTCGGTATATGATTTTGAACCTTTATGCTTACCTTCCCATATCAAAGGGAGGTTACCTTCTCGAAAAGCGTTATCATATTCTTAGCCCAAGTACCTCAACCCCGAGTTAAAAGGCATACGTATATAACCAACAACGACGCCCTCAGCCTCAATAACCCCATCATCAAAGCCTTGTTCAATGCCATCAATAACATGCTGTCCCAACATCACGGATGCGATTGTTAACAAGTTGAAAATCATTGTATTGAAGTCGATCGCAATTTTTAAAAGGACACATGTGTTTCACATATGAAAATTTACTTATGAATTCACCAGCTATATTTCTGTAACTGTCTGCTTTAGATATCAATCTGATTCCTTCGGAGTCTCAGTATTACCAATGATACACAATTTTCACCATTGAATTTATCTATATCCCGACTAGCTTATTTTTTCGATACAAATTTTTCACGCCTGCGCGGTTTCGTACTGATTGGGCTAAAGGATTTAACACAATTCACGGTAACGTGAATTCGTTCTTTAAGGATATATGATGAATTTATTAAATAAAGCCATCTGGGTAGTACACATATTGGCGCTCGGACTCACCGCTTTTTTGTGGTTGGACTTCAATAGTACATATTCGACATTTCCTCCGTCCACCGCATCTACTGCACCAATCCCGGCACCGGAGGCAATGAATTTGGCCAAACCGACCGTAGGTAAGCTATCAAATGATCATTATCCCGTCACCTTCCATTGGGATAGCGAGTTATACCTTATGCAGGAGTTGTAAAGCTCTGTGGACTGGTATTGGATAGAGATGAGTGAGGCGCGAGCGGTTACCATTGCGAATTCGAATACTTATACACAAACAACCTGAAGATGCTCACATTCAGAGGTCATCAATGCGTTCAATTCGAGGCAAATTTCGCGAGGAATAGTCGTTCTATTTCCTTGGAATTTAACGATGAAGTGGGCGCATTGATGGCCTCCCTTAGGGCGAGTTGACTTTAGCACGAATCTTAATGACTTTTGCATCATAAAACCCACCTGAATCATGACAAATTAATACTATTTTTTCATTGCTGATACATTCGCTATTGAAATTGATGACTCATAATATTTATTCAATTTCGTATTAAGATACATTCATAGATAATATATTTCTAACTTAAAATCTAGAATGTAAAACATAATTACTAACCGTATTGATTTAGAGCCTACTCAGGCCACGTTAGAAAATTTACTAGGCTATGTTTTTCTTCTTACGGTTAAGAGGAGTTGCTATGTCATCTCAGCGTATAAATCAAGGTTTTGTTGATATTTTCAATCAAGTATTTAACGAAGATATATCTAAATAGCTGTTCCTAATAGTAGATCTCATAGGTAAGAGAAACTCAGTCCAGTTTGCGCGATCTGATCTATCGCCAAACAGAAAAAAACCACAAAAAGGACTGAGTGATGGCCATCATAGCACCGATACCTCGTGGCGAACGTCGTAGGATGAAAAAAGCGATACAGACTACCAAGGACAAGGATTATGCCCGCAGACTTATTGCTCTCATGCAACTCCA
>NZ_FIZY01000044.1 GCF_900060185.1 Grimontia marina
GCCACGAGGTATCGGTGCTATGATGGCCATCACTCAGTCCTTTTGTCGGTATGTTTCGGTTTGGCGATTGATCAGATCGCACAAAGCGGACTGAGTTTCTCTTATCTTTGAGATCTACTATTAGGAACAGCTATTTAGCGCCTAGCTTCACATAACTCTGTATTAAACCCTGCATAAATATCCGGTCACTGGGCTGATGGTTCTTATGTATTACTTGAACTTGCACTGTCGTTTGAGCATAAAGTGACCTTTGATGATGAAAAAACTGTGTGAAATCAGGTAGTATTTATACGAATAGGATGTGAGCTATCTGTAATCGCAATCAATACGAAGAGCGATGAAGGTGACTGATCGCTCACGACGTTAATCGCAGAGTGAGCAGGAACTAAAGGACTAATGGCGAAGAATACCAAAGAAGGCGCTCTGCAGACCGAAGCGCTTATTTATAGAACTATCTTAGAAATTTTTATGGAGTTAGGCTGGGATGCAGTGACCTATGGGTCTATTGCCAAACGGACTGGATTGAGCCGAAGTGGAATCCAGCGAGTTGTCCCTACCAAAGAATCTATGGTGAATGCATTTCAGGGGCAGGTGCTTGCCTACGTCACCAGCCAAATCGATCCCACTGACACCGACTCAATAAAGAAAACATGGATTGAAGCCCTTTCAGAGGCCAAATTCGCTAACTGTATACGATACCTTTTGGGGGCAGTTAAAGAAGGTGGGCAAAGCAAAGAAAAAGTCGCTTTTGGAGTTTCTAAGCTGATAGAGCGATACGGTCAACCCTTGGTTATCGAGCTCATCGGCCTTTCAGCAATATATTTGTTAGACATAGAACTCGATAAACAAAGTCAGGGGCTAGACAATGAAAATATCCAAAACGAAAGGGTCGGCTGCAAGCACTGTGTTGTTAGTGATATTAGCTGGGTGCGCAATTAAGCAATTTAAAGAAATCACGGTTTATAAAACCAAAGGGTCAGTTCAGTGTGAATCCTCGGGTATGAGTATTTCTGAGAGCGAGGTGCAACTGCATAACAGCGGTGTTGAAGTATTCTCTTCAAAATGTGGGGTACTGGACGGCGGGTTTGCACAGATATGCGGTGGCAAGACGGGCGACATTCTGCTTCACACCATCAACTCGCGTTACGAAAACCTAGCGGTGGCCATGGGGTACCAGCCTGTTTCAGCCCTTGTCTCTGAAGAATCTCTTAAGGGCTTTAGCTTAGTAGAATGCCAGTAAAAGGGCCTCTACGTTGAGAGGCCTTTTAAATGTTCGTGACTTAGAACTTGAAGCGGGTGGTGAACATGAACTGGTCACCATAAGCCTCGTTAAAGCGAAGTTGAGAGCCGATAGAAAACAGCTCGGTTGCGTGGAAACGCGCATTCACGGAACCGAAAATGTCAGCATAGTCTGAAATAGAAAGTTGACCAATCTCAGCGCCTACTTCCAGTTGAGGGCTAAGCCACTGACGCAAACCCAGATTAACTTCTACACCAAATTCCGTGTCGTGGTTGTATTTTCCACGCTGTTTCATAGTGCGAAGAGCTAGTTCACCGTAAACGTCCGCCCAGTTGTTCACTGGTGCATGGAAACCGATAGCTGCAGTGGAATCGAAATCGGATTCAAACTCAGTATCGATTTCAGCACGAATGTGCGCATTAGGGTGGATGGAAGTGCTGAAACCAACACCGTAAGTGACAGGGCTAATACCAACGCGAGCCTCAAAGTAGTCGTAACTAAAGTTGCTCATGGTGTTGTCATTAGCAGCACTTGCAGCAGAGAAGCCAGCAGAGGCTGAGGCCGCCAGCAAAATACCAGCAATCTTGGTTTTGCGCATCAAAAGGGTCTCGTGATGAAAAACATTGTGTGCGTATTCTAATAGAAGTCGCTTTTGCTAAACAACAGCATAGCACTGTTATCTGGCGCTATAACCGTTATTTTGTACTTGATATGCTGGTTTTTTGACCACTCCTTACTCAAAATGCTTGGGATTTGGGCCTGCGTACTTTGTGTGATGCTTCAGGTATCGGAATAGCTCAAGCGATTTTTACTTACCACGCTATTCAGAACACCACGTTCATCGTTTACACGTAAAATAAGTTACTTGCTCATCATTCCTCCATGTATGGCGTAACAAGGGGGGAATAGGGAAGGGTAACTGTCATTGCTGTAAATTCGTCGGGTGTAGATCTGACGTCAATTGAACCACCATGATGCTCAACGATTTGGCGACAAACTGAAAGCCCGATGCCAAGCCCAAAGTGGCCTTCTCGTTTTGTGGTGTAATTGAGTTCGAAGACTTTATCTTTGATGGCGTCAGGGATGCCAACACCGTTGTCCATCACTGTGACTTTAACGGCTTTTCGGCTGCGATAAATGGTTTCACGGGTTCTCACCTCCACTTCGCCGTGTTGACCTACAGCGTCCAGTGCATTGGAAATCAGGTTGGTCCAAACTTGTTGCAGCGCGATAGGCATACAGCGGATAGGCCGCAATTTACCGTAATCCTTAACCAATTTGATGCGTTTAAGCTGATTCTCAAACATCACAAGGGTATCTTCAATGCCTTCATGGATGTCCACTTCATGCATGGTTTCGTCATCCTGTCGGGCATAGGTTTTCAGGCTTCTCACCATGTCAGCGATACGCCTTGCACAGACATTTGTTGAGCGGAGCAAGCTTCCTGCCTGATAGAACATGTCCCACTGATTAAGCGTTTGCTGGAATTCACCACCCAAGGCTTTGATCCAGAAAGCGATGTCATCAGGTTTATCTAATCCCATGTTGACTGCTTTTCTTGCGAGGCTCCGGTTCCCCAACGATGGTTCTAGAGCTTTGGTCAGTTTACGGGCATCAGATGTCGACATCGGGCGGGAAAGCAAAGCTTCTTCCATGATTTTATTGGCTTTTTCCCTTGCCTGCATATTGAGATCGACATTAATCAATGTGCCAATGTTGTCGCGTAATGTTTCACTGTTTCGCAAAATGGCAGAGACCGGGTTGTTAAGCTCGTGGGCAACACCAGCGACGAGTTGTCCGAGCATTGCCATCTTTTCTTTTTCGATAAGCTGCTTGTGGGCCATCTCAAGCGATTGCAGGGTTTGCTGCAGTTTTACTTCTGTCGTAATACTGCGCTTCAAGCGGCGGTTGAAATGACGGAGCAGATAATTGGAAAACAGCGGGAGCAGATCATTCCGGGCCTGCATGACCTGAGAAAAAAGACTTCTGTTGAGCTTCAGGACCTTAGTGGTGTGAAGGGTGATACCTGTAGAAAACGATACATCTCCGGTAACGAAAGACATTCCGCCTATCAGGCTACCTTGACCAAGCCTTGCAACTTCGTGTGAAGCTCCGGTTTCATCTCGTTTCAGCAGTGCCACTTCACCTTCCACGACAAACCAGAGGAACGAATTGGGCTTATCTTCATGAGTGAGAACATGATCTTCACTGTACAGTCGGCTGACATCGTGTTCGCTGTTCTGGTTAAAGTATTCGGTGATGCCATCTATGAGTTGCTTGGATAATTCTTCGTCAGAGACTCCAAGTGAGGATTCAATAAACCCATTACGATAAGTCGCGAGTTTCTTCTCGATGTGTGCATCAAGCAGTCTACGTTGATCTAGCGTGTTGCAGTAGCTCAGTAGGTCGTCGGGATTGAATTCCAGAACATAGAGTGTCAGTTCCTTTTTGGCCAACTCCTTGATTTCGTTCTCTGCCCAAGGTTTGGTTAGGCAGTAGTTTAGGCGTCCTTCGTTGACTGCCTGCATAATTTTTTCCAGATCGGGCTGGTCATTAAGCAGAACCGTTCTGGCACCCTGGGAAGCGGGATGATTATCAATATTGATAAGAAGGGAAATCCCTTCATCTTCACCGAGAGTGTGGTCACAAATGAAAAGGGCAACTCTGCGCTCTTCGCGATGAAGTTGCTCTAAAATCATGTTCGCTGACGCTGCATTGTCAGCACACAGAAGGTCGAAGGTTTCGCCTAAATCGGACAATTCGTGTTCAATGCGCGCTAAAATAGCAGGATCGTCGTCCAGACAAAGAATAACATTGGAATTCATGCGGTTACCGTAAATCGACATTTTTTGTGAGTGTATCCTGTTGAACGTCTTCAAGCTGAGAAGAACGCTGCAAACTGACACATATTTTAAGAAAACCTCATCACCGAATAGGGTTATGATAACCAATGAGTTACACTCAGATTTAAACAAACACCAAAGGTTAACTACCCCCTAGTCAGTTGGAGTGAAAATGATATTTGGAAAATATGCAGCAGTAGCAGGCGCGGCAGCAATTGCTGTTTTGTGGCCGTTTGCGACAGGACAAATTGCTAAATCTCAGTATGAAGCCGAGATTGAAAAAGTGGAGTCCTCTTATCTGGCTGTTGAAAATGTTTCGTATGATCGCGGCTACCTGTCCTCAAATGTTGTCACTAAATTCTCACTAACAGGCCCAACCAAAGCGTTTTATGAGGCAGAAGGTCTGCCAACCTCTTTCACTGTATTGAGCGAGGTTGCTCACGGCTTCCTTAGCATCAGCGCAATATCTGAACTTGAAATGACACCTGAACTGAAAACACTGTCAGAAGTGCTTTGGTCATCGGGTGAATCTCCAGTCACTCTGTTGAGTGAAACGTCTGTATTCGGGGACACCCAGTTTGACCTCACTGTTCGTGCCATGAATGGCGGGGACGAAGAAGTGACGATTACGAGTTCTCCGGCAAACGTATCTGGTACTGCTGATAAAGACGGCAATATGGTTTATCAGATGGAAATGCCTTCTATAGAATTTGCGGGCCTAGAAGGTGAGAAGTTCACTTTTAGCGAAATCACAGGTTCTGGTCAGGGTAAAATGGTCGATGAAATTTGGGTTGGACAGCAACTCTTAAATGCGAAGGCCGTCAGCCTGACAGATGGCACTGGTATGGCCGCGACAGTGACCAATCTTGGACTTGATGTCCAAAATGAAATGAATGCCACCAATGGCGATGTAACGACAGCGAAGACGGAAGAACTTCGCATGACAAGCAAAAATACTATTTCTTTCCAAAAGCTTGATGTGCCAGAAACCATGGTGCTTGATAACTTCAAACTTGGTGTGAACTTTAAAGATCTGGATTATACGGCAATGCTTTCGCTGGCTGAAAAAGCGGAAAGCCTAAATGCAGAACCGACGGATGAAGAGATGATGCAACTGGCAACTTCCTTGGATGGCCTATTGGAAAGCGGTATGACTTTCGAACTGATGCCATTTGAAGTGGATACACCAGAAGGTCGTGTTGACGCGAAGTTAGATCTCACTGTCGAGCCTGGTCTCGGCAGCGTAACCCAGAACTTCGGTGCATTGATGTCAAAGCTGAAAGGTAACTTGTTTATACACGTGCCTGCTGCATACGTGCAAGGCGTACCTGGCTTATCTGAATCACTGAGCAATCTCGAGCAGTATGGCTTTATCAGTGAAGGTGAAAACGGTGTAACTCTAGAAGCACAAATTGAAGGTGATCAGGCAGTATCGCCCAGCGGTGAGCGTATTCCAATTGGGCTTCTAATGATGATGTTTATGTAATTATCAGTCCAATGATTTACTGAAAGCCGACGCACTGCTTGTCGGCTTTCTCTTTACTGGTTCCGGATAGATCCTCTTTCATTTGTGACAAAGCGTAAAAATCCATCCGTCTTAGCTAGTAATTTTTCCGGCTTGGTCAACACTGTTAGGAAGAAACACAGAGATTTATCCCTGTTTTCTAAAAACGTCTCATTCAAAAACAAGGGGGATGCATGGAATCGATTAAAGTGAAAGATTACATGAATAAAAGGCCTGTCACCTTCAGCGCTTCCATGCCGCTGTCCAGAGCATTGGAAAAAATGCTCAGTGCGAATCAGACCGGTGGGCCAGTCGTTGATGAGAGAAATAAAGTGGTTGGATTTCTGTCAGAACAGGACTTAATACATAAGTTATTGAAAGCAGGTTATTATTGCCAGGACAGCAATAACGTAGCAGATTGTATGCACAGCGATGTGAAATCAGTTCTTCCTGATGACAGTATCATTCGTCTTGCGGAAGAGATGTTACCCGCAAAACCAAAAGTTTATCCGGTTATCGATGAAGATGAGCGTCTGGTCGGTTGTATCTCTCGTCGCGACATTTTGAGAGCCATTTCAACCCAGATTGATGATTGTTTCCACCATCCAGTTTAATTGTTCGAAAAAATTGAAAGAGTTGTTCAAAAAGAAGGTGCCTCAAGGCACCTTTTTTCATGGCATCATAGTCTGTTCGCTTTTACATGGCGTATTTAACTACATAGAAACAGGACTACTCATGCCAAGCCAATCCCAAGCCAAGTTTGTTAATGGCTCCATCATGCGCCATATTGCCGTGATGTCGACATCCGGTGCAGTGGGCTTGATGGCACTGTTTTTGGTCGACTTGGCTGATATGTTCTTCATCAGTTTACTAGGGCAAGTCGAACTTGCCGCCGCCGTAGGCTTTGCCGGTACCATCATCTTCTTCTCTACTTCAGTATCTATTGGTACCTCTATTGCCATGGGCGCTCTGGTGAGTCGTGCGCTTGGCGCGGGCCAACGTGAAAAAGCGCGGAAAATCACAAGCAGCGTCATGGTATTTGCAGCCCTAGTGAGCATTGTCACGGTTGGCGTTATTCTGGCTTTCCTTGACCCAATTCTTGCGTCTATCGGGGCAGAAGGGAAAGTGGCAGCGAAAGCGAATGATTTCCTCTGGATCCTGCTTCCTGGCTCGCCGTTAATGGCAATGGGGATGGCCGGCGGTGCAGCGCTGAGAGGTGTCGGAGATGCCAAGCGCTCCATGGCTGCGACGCTCGCTGCGGGTGCAGCAAATGCCATATTGGACCCCATATTTATTTTCGCGCTATCAATGGGTGTGGAAGGCGCTGCAACTGCGTCCTTAATATCTCGATTTGTGATGTTTGGTGTGGCGTTCCAAGCGGTGCATCGTAAGCATGATTTAGTCACCATGCCGACGTTTGAAGATCTTAAAACGTATTTTAAAGCCATCACCAATATTGCCGGTCCTGCAATCATCACCAATACTGCGACACCAATTGGGAACGCCATTGTCACTGCACAGGTCGCGAAGTTTGGTGCGGACTACGTCGCAGGTTATGCAGTGATGGGGCGCTTGTTGCCTGTTTCCTTCGCGTTGATTTTCTCGCTCTCCGGCGCCGTGGGCCCAATTCTGGGGCAAAACTATGGTGCATTACGTTTTGACCGCGTGCGCCAGACACTGACTGATTCGGTGAAATTTGTGACAGCATACTGTGTCGGTGTTGCGATTATTCTTTACTTCTCACAGGGGTTCATCATTGATGCATTCAGCTTGAATGGCGATGCCGCTTCGATGGTGGCACTATTTTGCACCTATATCGCGATTACCTTTATCTTCAACGGAACCTTGTTTGTCTCCAATGCGGCATTCAATAACCTTAACCGTCCTACATGGTCTACTGCGCTCAACGTGGGCAAGGCGACATTAGGCACCATTCCATTTGTGTATGTTGGTGGTCACTATGCGGGTGCGGAAGGGGTATTGATTGGTCAGGCAGTCGGCTCAGTACTCTTTGGTATTGCTGGTTACTTCCTGGTTAAGCGCCTTATTAATCAGTTAGCAGAAGCGCATGAAGAGAAAGAAGAAGATATCGTCCCTGTTGAGCCAAACGTTCCAGCTGCTGGACTGACAAGCTGTCGTGAAGTGATGGCTGAAGATGCTGATGAGTTGCTATCGGATGAGGACACCTCGAAGAACACAACGCGCTCTTAGCCTAAACGATGACTTCATAAAAGGACGCCATTGAGCGTCCTATTTTTATTTTAAAACTCGAAATACAGACTATTGATAATACACCGCATTTTATTGATCTAATTCAGTAACTCAGAATGGTATTGCGCGCAAAATATTTAGGGGCTGTTGACCTTTGGTGATGATTTTTGCAGCAGTTTGTGGCGGCTTTATTCAAGGCAGAGGCTTCGATGTGTAGCATGCCTACATGAGGAGCTGATAACGCAGAAGAAAGCCGCCACAAACGCTGCCCGTAGGGTTCTGCTAAAAGCGTTTTATGCTTTGTTAAGGTGTATTTACTTAGAATTCTAGGCGGCAAACACCTCGCCGCGCCTAAAACGCTTTTCGCTAAAACAAGAATTAACCACCAAAGGTCAACAGCCCCTAGTTGCCCACGGATTCGGCAAGTTTCGAAGTGGGTGTTTTAGCTTTTAAGGGACTACAAGCGATTATGCGCATTCAGGTGAAATACATACTTCCAATTCTTATCCCCTTGCTGGTGCTGATACTTCCGGCATCTGCGTTTCCATTTGAAACACTGACTGTGATGCAGCAGCGCGCGATTGCCCTATTCTTACTGGCAGCGCTGTGTTGGGTGTTGGAGCCTATCCCCATTTATGCCACTTCAGTGGTGGTGATAGTTCTCGAACTGCTCTTCCTGTCTGATAAGGGCCTGATCTGGTTCCGCAGCAACGCGGGCACTGCTGAGTTCGGGGACTTGCTGCAATACAATGCCGTCATGGCGACGTTCGCGAGCCCGATTATTATGCTTTTTCTGGGCGGCTTCTTCCTTGCCATGGCTGCGACCAAATACCGTTTGGATATTAACTTGGCGCGGGTGTTGTTAAAGCCGTTCGGCAACAGACCACAAATGGTGATGGCAGGATTGATGATGATCACCGCGGTCTTCTCTATGTTTATGTCTAACACCGCAACAACCGCAATGATGTTGGCAATCCTGACGCCAATTCTTGCGGTGTTTAAGCCAAATGACCCAGGCAAAATTGCCTTTGCTCTGTCTATTCCAGTCGCAGCCAATATTGGCGGTATCGGAACACCAATCGGTACGCCGCCAAACGCCATTGCGTTGAAATATCTCACGGGCGACAACCTGATCACATTCGGCGAATGGATGGCATTCGGTGTGCCTTTTGTTATCGTGATGCTTCTATTGGCTTGGGTGTTGCTTTGCTTCCTGTTTCCATCCGATGAAAATCAAATCTCGCTTTGTATCAAAGGGCGTTTCCTGAAAACGCCGAAAGCCATCACGGTTTACGTCACTTTTGCCGCTACTGTGCTCTTGTGGCTGATGGGCTCAAGCCATGGCATGAACTCATACACCGTGGCATTAATCCCTGTTGCTGTCTTTTCGATGACTGGCATCATCAACAAAGAAGATTTGAAAAAGGTTTCCTGGGATGTGCTCTGGCTGGTGTCAGGCGGTTTCGCATTAGGCCTTGCATTGGATAAGACTGGCCTGGCAGCGCTGTTGGTAAACAGCATTCCATTTGAAAACTATGCACCAGAAATCGTACTCCTTGGTGCCGCTGCACTCTGTTTGCTGATGGCCAATTTTATGTCCCATACTGCAACGGCCAACTTGTTGATGCCAATGATGGCAGCGCTTGGTATGTCTATGGTTTCGCTCTCGCCACTCGGCGGTGAAACCACATTGATCCTTCTTGTGACTTTTGCGGCTTCACTGGGTATGTCTTTGCCCATCAGTACACCGCCGAATGCATTAGCGCATGCGACGGGTCATGTGAATAGCAATCAAATGGCGAAGGTGGGCGTTATTTTGGGCGTGGTTGGTGTCGCGCTCAGTTTTGTGATGGTTTGGATACTCAGAATGGTTGAGTTCCTTTAACGATATGAGGGAAACATATGGAAAAAGTAAACATCATTTGCGTTGACGATCAGCGTGAAGTGCTGGGTGCCGTGCTGAAAGACCTCTCTCCTCTGGCAGGCGCATTTCATATTGAAGACTGTGAATCTGCTGATGAAGCGCTTGAACTGATTGATGAGTTGGATGCAGAGGGCGAGCACGTCGCTTTGATCATTTCGGACCATGTCATGCCAGAGAAAACCGGCGTTGAGCTATTAACCGAAGTGTCGCTAGATCCCCGTTTCCAATTAACCCGCAAAGTCTTGCTAACGGGGCAGGCTACACATGCTGATACCATTGACGCCATTAACAACGCCAGAATTGAACGCTACTTCGAAAAGCCTTGGGATGCGGCATCACTGCTTGGTGCGGCAAAAAGACTGGTGACACAGTATGTGTTTGATGCGGGATTGGATTATCGCGAATTCCCTGACGTACTTGATACACAGGTGGTATTGGACAGGTTGAAATAAATGAGTAAGATTTTGGTTGACCTTGGAGTGGGCTCCAAGGTTTACACTGAATATGAACTTTGGTTAAGGAGATAAAACTATGTGCCATTCATGTCATTCAGTGAAATGCCAAAACCCAGTGCAACACAACACTAAACCGGAATCCAAGCTGGATACTTGTTGTGCGTCAACATCGCTGAGCGAATCGAGTTGCTCAACGACGGAAACAACAGACGGAGACACAGACGACCCTGCGTCCCAAGGCTGTTGCAGCAGCAAATCATGCAACAGCCAACCCCAAGAAGCCGTCACCTCTGACGAGCCAAAGCCGCCAGAAAATAGCTTGCAGTGGCGCGTGACCAAGATGGATTGCCCAAGCTGTGCCAACAAGCTAGAGAAAGCGCTGAAAGGCATAAGTGGTGTCGAATCCGCACAAGTACGTTTTGCTACCGAAAAACTCATCGTTTCCCTTAACCAAGCTGACAGCGACACGCTGAAAGCAACGATAGAAGCCAAGGCTGCTAAAACCGGTTTCCCCTTACTCAGCCTGACAGAAAGCAAATCTACTGAAACAGAGTCAGGTTGGTTGGCCACTTTCAAAAAAGATGGATTGCTAATCTCGCTCATTGCCGTGATGGCATTTGCAGCACTGCTGTCGCAATGGTTGCCAGAGGCTGGTTCAGCCCTGTTCACTCTGGCAACAGTACTCGGCCTGATGCCGATTGTAAAAAAAGCCATTACCCTTGGCCGCTCCGGTTCTCCATTCTCGATTGAGACCCTGATGTCAATTGCAGCGTTTGGCGCCCTGTATCTTGGTGAAACGGTTGAAGCCGCTATGGTATTGGTGCTGTTCCTGATTGGCGAGCGGCTGGAAGGCTATGCATCCGCAAAAGCGAGAGCGGGTATTCAGGCGCTAATGGCTTTGGTACCGGAGTCTGTGACGCGAGTGCATGAAGACGGCACCAAAGAGATGGTGTCAGTGTCATCGCTTCAACCGGGGCATGCCATTGAAATTGCACCAGGTGGAAGACTGCCTGCAGATGCAACGCTGAAAAACGACATTGCTGGTTTTGATATGAGTGCTTTGACGGGTGAATCCATTCCCGTTGAAAAACAAAAAGGTGACAAAGTCCTCGCAGGTTCACTGGCCGTCGACCGTCTGGTTTCACTGGAGGTGGTTTCAAAACAAGGCGAGAGCGCCATCGACCGCATTTTGAATTTGATTGAAGATGCCGAATCACGTCGCGCGCCTGTAGAAAGGTTTATCGACCGGTTCAGCCGTTGGTATACACCACTGATGATCGTGCTCGCTGCGCTGGTGGTTGTCATTCCGCCAATGATGTTCGGTGAAAGCTGGGATACCTGGATTTACCGCGGTTTGGCCCTGTTGTTGATTGCTTGTCCTTGTGCTTTGGTGATTTCTACACCTGCCGCGATGACATCGGGACTCGCCACGGCAGCAAGGCACGGCGCACTTATCAAAGGCGGTGCTGCGTTGGAAGCCTTGAGTAAAGTGGAATGGGTAGCTTTTGATAAAACTGGCACTCTGACAGAAGGTAAACCGGTTGTCACCAATGTACTTAGCTGGGAAAGCGACAAAAATGTGCTTCTGGCCCAAGCAGCAGCGGTAGAGCAAGGCTCTCGTCACCCATTGGCAAAAGCCGTGATAGAAGCGGCTAACGAAAAAGGGTTAGCCAAGCTGTCGGCAGCCAATGTTCTTGCTACGGCAGGTAAAGGCATATCCGGCGACGTGGGTGGCGTGCATGTGGAAGTCTTGGCGCTCGATAAGCTGGATGAAAAGTATGAAATAAGCGCAGAGCGACAAAAAGCTGCACAAGAAATTGCTGATCAAGGCAAAACGGTTGCGATTGTGTTTGTCGATGGTGTTGCAAGCGGTGCGTTGGCTTGGCGCGATGAATTGAGGACAACCGCCAAAGCGACAGTGAATGAGCTGAACAACGCAGGTGTACGCTCTGTGATGCTAACCGGGGACAACCCTCACGCTGCTGCCGGATTGGCTGGAAGCTTGAACATGGAGTTCAGGGCGGGATTGATGCCAGAAGGCAAAGTCGATGCGATTCGTGAAATTGCGTTGAAACATCGCGTGGCGATGGTAGGGGATGGCATTAACGATGCACCTGCCATGAAATCAGCAACCATCGGTATTGCGATGGGTGGAGGTACAGATGTGGCGCTGGAAACTGCCGACATTGCGCTAAGTCAGAACCGTATTGAGCAGATCCCTACGGTGATTGCTTTGTCGCGTGCCACGATGCGTAACGTACGTCAAAATGTAGCGCTGGCTGTGGGTCTAAAAGCTGTTTTTCTTGTCACCAGTGTGCTCGGTTACACGGGGCTTTGGGTCGCGGTCTTAGCTGACAGCGGGGCTACGGCTATTGTGACACTTAACGCGTTGAGGCTTCTTCGTTTTAAAAACCGAGTGATAGAAGAAAAACCACAAAAAGACCCTGATGAAAAATAACGCCATTACATGCAAGTTGGGTGATTCAAATCACTTATTTTTGAAATATAATGAAATTATAGTTATTTAAAAGTGAACTTAATCACTTTAAATTCCTCTGTGATTGGTATGGTGGGAGCCTAAAGAACAGCTCCCGCCAAGAGGGGCTCGTATTCTACATTTGATAAATTGACCGATAATAGTCATTGTTTTAGGAGCCAATAATGACCGAGCAAACCGTATTCCACCTGGGTGTTAACCTATCTGATCTTGAGGGTGCAACCATGGCGATTATCCCGGGTGATCCGGCGCGCGTGGAGAAAATCGCAGCCCTGATGGATTCACCAAAGTTCTTGGCCAGTCACCGTGAGTACACCCTGTTTCTTGGAAAACTCGATGGCCAATCGGTGGTAGTTTGTTCAACGGGTATTGGCGGTCCTTCAACGTCGATTGCCGTTGAAGAGTTGGCGCAACTGGGTGTTCGAACCTTCCTACGCGTTGGCACCACAGGAGCGATTCAGCCGCATATCAATGTGGGTGACATCATCGTAACAACTGGCTCTGTTCGCCTTGATGGTGCCAGCCTGCACTTTGCACCGATGGAATTCCCTGCAGTGCCTAACTTTGACGTGACCACGGCTATGAAACAGGCAGCGGAAGAGTCTGGTGCAGCGGTTCACACTGGTGTGACTGCATCAAGCGACACCTTCTATCCTGGTCAGGAACGTTATGACACCTTCAGTGGTCGTGTTACGCGCAGATTCCAGGGTTCCATGGAAGAGTGGCAAGCCATGGGTGTGCTGAACTTTGAAATGGAATCAGCGACGCTGCTAACAATGTGTGCAAGCTCCGGCCTGAAAGCAGGCTGTGTGGCGGGTGTTATCGTCAATCGTACGCAGAAAGAGATCCCGAACGCAGAAACTATGGCAGCGACTGAAGCGCATTCTATCAAAGTGGTTCTGGAATCAGCACGTAAACTGCTGAATGCATAAACGCTGATTCGGTAGAATACAAAAAGAAAGCCGACGCAAAATGCGTCGGATTTTTATTTTAGGATCAACAGATGCCAGGGAATCAGTCAAACAGGCCTTTGTCGTGACCGCCAGCGCGAAGGAACCACTCATGAAGATGGGTTTTAAGATCGCCAAGTTGATCAGGGCCAATCAGAGCGAGACCCAAATCTGTCGCACGGGTAATGTCATGGTGTCTAAGTGGGCGGAAGCTCACCAACATGGCGCGCGCTTGCAGGCCACCAAGCAGGTCGCGAATTGATTCCAGCTTGTACAGAGTATCATCGCCATCGCTCGACATCCCTTTGGTCTTACATTCAATGATGTGAAGCTTATTATTCACCACAGTCGCAACATCAAGTTCGTTGCGGACTTCTTTTTCGCCAATCTGACGGTAAACCTGCACGCCCAGAGATAAATCCTGAATTGTCAGCAGTTCGCGCCTGATCTCTTCAACAATATGGTGAACATACCATTCCAGCCACTCACCGTTTGCGAATCGACGGGCAGCCTCGCTTGAAAATGTCAGCACACCGTTTTGGTAAGTCGATAGGCCTGCATCGGTCAGGTCATCAATCAGCATGCCCAGCTCGCGATAGCCCTGTTGCTTATCGCTTAGCTCAACATCCAGTTTTTGTTCTTTACGACAGGTGGTCGCCAGATAGTTCAGGGTTGCTAAGCCGGGGCCCAACTCATAAGCATTGCTCGCCCATTTATGGCCGACGGATTCAATGGTGGTGTCCAGCACAGTGCGGATATCATCATCCAGCAGTTCACAGCGCGCGCCGAAAATGGTCAGGTAATCACTGATGTTAATGTGGTCTTCCACTTGCTCTTGCGTCTGGCCATAAGGGTAAAGCCAGCAAAGCTCGTCGCTGAAAGGCTCAATCACGTAAATCGGCCACTTGTAGGTGCGGAAAATTTCGTAAGCGGTCAAAAGGCGGTGACGCAACCCGCAGCTGGCATTGAAAAATACTTCAGACCCTTCATCTTTCAAACGGCTCGCAAGCTCTTCAATCTTGCCTTTGATAAGAGGGATATTGATATCTGAAGGGATCAGGAAAAACTCAGTTTCAAAGCCTTTTGGGGCAAGAACCTGACTCAACTGCTCATACTGTGGACGCTGACACTCTATACCAATGAAAATGACTTTTTCGGCCTTGAACTTTCGGTGCAGCAAGGCAGTGACCAATCGGACAGGGTCTTGGTCAATAATACCGACATGTGTGGCCATATATTCTCCATTAGGACACAGTAACGACGTTGGTTCGCACTTATCCTTCGTTGTTCCTCAATACAATATCTGGGCATTGAGCGGAATATTCAAGTAGTTAGCCTCTACATTCTTATGAAAAGTACGGTTGAATTTCGCACACGTAAGATAATAAGAATAAAAATTCCCACGATTAGTCCTCATTTCCTAATCTTAAAAGTGTCATTTGTTTCAGTAAGGAGATGGAATCTCATGAAATTCTGTCTCGTTGAGTCTCAATATTGAGCGAGTAATGAAACGAGCTTGGTAGATGTAGGACACTGCTCATTTGGCTAGTTAAACTCCGTGCAAGATAGTTAAAGACATGGATTCGCATGAAAAAATGCGAACGTAAGTTGGGAAAGAATTATGATTGGTCATGAGTTCGATGTCGGTTTTAGCGTCGACAAGGTGGATGGACAAGCTTTCTTGGTTGGTGATGATACACGAATTTTCAGTCTTCGTGCGGGCATGCAAATTGCAGCTAATCAGGTCGTGTTAACAAATGAAAACAGCTCGGTTGTTGTTAGCAACGAAGGCCAGCGTTTTGTCTTTGACAGTCGATGTGCCTCCTGTTTAGTCCCTCTCAGTGATACCGAATTCGCACAGCACTCTGCCAACCACAATGTGACTTTCAATGGCGACGCGTTGAATTCAGATATTCCTATCGATATTGATATCGCTCAGTTGCAACAGCTCATCGTAGAAGGTGTTGACCCGACAGAAGCCTTTGAAGAAACCGCAGCAGGTGCGGGCGCTGACTCAGCCAATGCGGGTTTTATCGTGATTGATTACGGATACGCCGCCACATTGACAGAAGCGGGTTTTGATACAGCAGGCCCGCTTGGTGCGTTGAATGATAACCGAGACTTCCTCGGTGGTGATGACGGAGGGCCGCTCCCTAACATTGATGCCGAAGGCGGTCAGAGTGCATTACTGTCTGTCACCGAAGGTGATCTCGGAAGCAGCTCATATGGTGCACCAGACACCACCAGTTTTGTGATTGAAGCAGGCACACAAGCTCTGCTCCCAGGCTCGCTACAAATCGCACCCGGTGATCTTGCCGCTTTTGAAGCAGAGCTAGCACAAATTACGGCTAATGGTGAAGCCGTTGTCTTTACCCGCCAGACAAGTGTGGTTGGAAGTGGAACCGCTACATTCACCCTGACTGGCACTGTCGACGGAGAAGTTGTTGTTGAACTGGCGGTTGTCGCAACACAAAGTGGTAATAGCCTCAACATCAATGCCACGCTGACGCAGAATGGACCCCTCGATCACACCACAGGTTCCGGTACCTACGTCAATATTGATGGCGACAGAATATCCATTAACCTGCCGCTTCAAGTGGCAGATACTGGTGGTGACCTAATGCAGAGCCCAGCGCAACTAACGCTGGAAAGTAATGATGGTGCAGCGCCAGCGAGAGGTGAAGCGACTGTCGAACTGACAGAAGTAGCAGCATCAGGGGCAGACAATACTGCCTCCACCACTGATGGTGTCGACTTGGGTAGTGACAGCATTGTCAGCGTGAACTTTGACGCGACAGCAGCAGAAGCTCAGTTTGCAGGTATTACTAGCCATGGCTCACCTACTGTGGTTGATACTTCGGTTCCTGGCGTAATCACCCTGTACACCGATAATGGTGGCACGCCAGAGAAAGTCCTTGAGATTTCGCTTAAACCTTCTGAAACGCCGGGAGAGCCTGCTGAATACTCCGTCACTCAATATCATCCGTTTGACCAACATGCCGACAGTGACGGTGACGGAGATGATAATAGTACTACCTTCACCGTCCCATTTACGGTGACTGATGCGGATGGTGATATCAGTGGAGAATCTGAGGTTTCGTTTAAGCTGATCGACGGTGAGGTGGCACAGGGTGGTGATCGCAAAGGATTGGACGACAAGCCGCTCGACCTGATTTCGATACAAGAGCAAAACACCCCGATGGATGCGTCAATGTCGAACTCGCAATCGGGCACAGTGACAATAGACGCAGCGACCGACCGTCTCGATCCGACCACGTTAGCGTTAGCGGAACTCGATGATCTGAAATCTGAGCTTGAAGAGCTAAAGAACAATGACGGTGACAACGTAGACAGTGTCACGGTGACGACCACGACCGATGCCAACGGTAATCCGACCCACGTTATCACCGCCAGCATCAATGGTGTCTCAGTATTAGCCATTGAGATCGCTGCCAAGCAAGGTGCCGATGGTCTTGGCATTGAACTGGATTCCAAGATCACCCAGTACCAACCTCTTATCCATCCTAAGGATTCCGCGACAGAAAATACTGAAGGTAAAGTCACCGCAGATGGTGAACAAATCATGATCAAAGTGCCTGTCCAAGTTGCAGACACAGATGGCGATTTGTTGGTCGACCCGACAGACCCTAATAAAGAAGCCCCACGTGTGATCAATTTTGTTGTTAATGATGATGATTCAGCTATTTATACGCTGAGTACAGCCGAAGCTGTTCGAGTGGATGAGAGTGGTATTGATGACGGAGATAGTGCGCATCAAGGGTCAAAGGCGAGTGGTACGTTAAATATCGATACAAAAGATGATGGTGGGCAAGATTTATCACTAGAAGCTGACAAGTCCAGCGGCGATGAAATAACAGGGTATGGGCTTAAGTCTGACTATGTAACATTCAGTGATGGCTCACCTGTCCGGGCGGTTTTTAGCAGTCCTGGTAGTGGTAGCAGTGAAAATGGAAAACCAGTCTTCTTAAAAAAAGACCCCGACAGTGCTTCTGAGCCAATGACTTACATTGGTGTTGCTGACGATGGGGCAGGCAACGAGCGTAAGGTTTTCTCAATCGATATTTACCAAGATGGTCGCTTTGAATTTACTTTGCTGTCGGCAGTTGTGCACCCGGAAGGCGATGGACAAAATGAGATAACATTCAACCTGAAAGGATTTGCGGTTGATGCTGATGGCGACGAAACAGGGCTGATTAATATACCAATCATTGTGACCGACGATGTTCCGCGTACTCAAGGAAATCTTTCATTAGACCTTGATAACGACGAAACCGGTGCGCTGACTGCGACGGTTGATGTGTTTTCGTTAACTAACTCAACCTCAGTACCGGGTATTGACGATTTGTCGGGTGCAGATGCCTCCACCTTTATCACTCGTATTTATGATGGTACCAAATGGGTTGACGACATTTCGCCGACGACAGCGACGACGGTTGATATCTTTTCGTCGACTGGCGTTAAGCTTGGTACAGTAAAAATCGACCCTGGGAGTGAGCCGATTGGGAACATTGTGTTCACAATGGATCCGGGCTTGGCAAACCCTCGGGACCTAGAAGATCAAGTTTTCCAATATGAAGTGAGAGACTTTGACGGCGACACTGCTACCGGGCAAATTACGCTCGGCCTGATTGACCAAACACCAACTTTGACAATTGCACCTGGTACATCCGGTGTTATCACTGGAACAGAGGACCAAGGCCAGAAAGACACCAATACCGAATCAACCGGTGTCAACGGTTCGGCGGGTGTTCCAATCAACATGCAGCTAAACATTGGCGACAATGATTTGGGAGAAACGTTGGAAGAAGGCGGTCGCTTGGTGTTGAACGGTGAAGTCACGCTCACCACCCGTGACGAGGCAGGCGACATTGGCGGCACCTTCTACTTCAACGGTGTCGAGATCGTGGCAGATGCAGATGGAAATATCGTTTTGAATTCTGACATGTTCGAAGCAGCAAGCACAGACGAGCCAATCATCTTCAACCTCTCCGGTGTCACCTTTGTGCCGGATCCGGACTACTCTTCCTACGACGGCAGCGACATCATCCAGTTTGATGTTGAGTTAGACGTAAACAGCCATACGCCGGTTAAATCAGCAACCCCAATGGAAATTACCGTGCAAGGTGTGGCCGATGTGCCGACACTCAGCCTGATTGGTGAGGCGGCAGACGGCGTGTATGAAGTTGATGAAGATCACCAACGCTTTGGTGTGAACGACTTTACGCTTGAAGACCTGTTTAAAGGTGCTCTGCAAGATACTGACGGCTCTGAAACCTTGAGTTATGAATTCACTCTGACGCCGGATATGGGGGAACTGCTGGGTGGTGGTAGTGCTCTCACGGGTAGCAATGGTTCCTACGTATTGACAGACCCATCCCGTCTTGGTGAGGTGCGTTTTGTGCCAGACGCGGATTTCAGTGGTGATATCACTCTGACGGTGAAAGCCATATCCACTGAGTCTTCGCCTCATAGTGTCGAAGAAGCCTCAACAGAAACATCTCTTATTCTGCGAGTCGAACCTAAGGCAGATGACGCCCGTTTGACGGTGCAACGCGTATTTGGCAACGAAGATGCGGGTAATCCGACGCCGGAGATTGCTGAAGGCGGCGCTATTTCGCTGGCTGGCAAGATTTCTCTCACCGGCACGGATGATGATGGTTCTGAAACACTGTTTGTTCGTATCTTCGATTTGCCAGCCGGTGCAGTGCTTCAGTTAAATGAGGGCGGCACCATCACCACGCTGACAGATACAAGCCGAGTGTCAGTGGATGATATCGATAAACTGGAAATTATCCCACCGGTTCACAGCAACGAAAACTTCACCATTAAGGTAGAAGGTATTGTGGTGGACAGCGCAACAGACACTGGAAATGATGAGCGAATAATCTCAGCAACGTCGATGGATGTGATTATTACTGGTGTCGCTGATACACCGGAGTTCAGTGTTGAAAACCCAGGTACGGGAGCAGGCCAATGGCAAGTGGATGACACCACGGGTAATGTGTCGACGACGGTACCTGAAGACGGTGTTAACGGTGATGGCCTCGTCGCTATCGACTTCAATGTGGTTTCAGGAGAGAAAGCGGAAGCACCAACAGATACCTCCGAAAGCCTCTCACTGATCATCATAGACCCGCCAGAGGGCGCCAGCTTTGTGATCAAGAATGATGATGGCTCACTGACGGAAATGGAATTGGCCTTCGCGGGTTGGGAAACCAATGATGCGGACATGTCGGCCCCAAGGTATACCGTTGATTTAGCAGTCATTAAAGAGCAAGACGTCTACGTCAAGCTACCCCCACACTCGACAGAAGATATTCAAATCAACACCCGCCTGATTGCTACGGAAAACGATGGCGATGCCAAATCGGTAGATAGAGTGATTGAAGTGAAAATCGATCCGCCCGTGATTGATGCGGCTGCTACCTACACCAACAACGAATCATCAGGGCTCGAAGATCAATGGATTAACATCGTTTGGCAACCAGACCTCACCATTGAAGATGCGCCGGACTCTACTGCACTGGGTGTGGTAGAGGAAGTAGTGGGAGCGACGATTTCAGGCTTTGCAGGCACCGATAGCGTGCAGTTGGTGAAAGGCAGTGACGTGATCACCCTGACACCGGTTGGTGGTGAAATCACCCTGACTGAAGCACAAATTGCCGATGGTTACCAACTGCAGGTTAAACGTGCAGAACACAGTGATGTGGATCTGACACTCACTACCGAAGTTACTGTCCGTCAGGATGACTTCGAAGGCGGAAGTCAGGCAGAGAAAACCGTAACGGGTGTCGTGAATGTCAATGTTATCGCCACTGTGGAAACCGAAGGCGTCGAGCTACAATTGCTGCAAGGCACATCGCCAGTCACAGAAATCACGACGGATAGCGATGGCCGAATTGATCTGACTGATGGCTTAAACTTCGTCCACCCAGATGATTCCAGTAATGAATCCGTTATACGCATCGTTATCACGGATCTTGCTGAAGGCTTCTATGTGGAAAATGGTATCGCTGATGGAGAGGACGGTTGGATAATCAGTGATCCAAACAACTTCAGTATCATTGCCCCACCAAACAGCTCAGGCCAAACGACCTTTACCATCACCGCCATGGTGCAAGATGCGGGTGATGCGGGTGAGGGTGATGCGAGTGCAATGAGGCCGATATCAACTTCAGTGATCACGCTGAACTACACAAACAACAACACTGATTTTGAGTCGGCTCACCAGATTGTCGCGCCTACTAGCCCAGTTGTTATTGAAGGTGACGAAGATAACCCAATCTCACTGGAAGCACTGGGAAATGCGATTTCCTACCCAACAGGGACTTCTGATGATGTGGAATTTGACCAAATCACTGTTGTCATTAATTGTGCTGATGTGCCAGCAGGCGCCGTGATTTCTGGTGCGCAGTACCATATTGATAATGACACTTACGTGTTTGAAGTACCGGGAAGACAAGAGGGAGGTGCGCCATATCCGAGCGGCATCGATCTCTCTGGCCTCTCTATCACTGCGCCGACCGATTTCGCTGGCGAACTCAATATTCCACTCACTTTCGTAAGTGTCGATACCCAAAGTGGCGATACAGAAACCACCGATGTTTCCGTACAACTCAACGTGAAACCGCTGGCGGACGTGCCGCCGCCAGTGGGTGCAGAGCAGCCAAGCGACAGCGCCAGCGTTCTTGAGTTCACACTCAGTGTGAACGGTACCTCAGGTTTGAATGATCAAGATCCGCCGCAGCCACTTGAGCCGGGAGACACCGAAGGGTCTTATCCGGGACAGGCGCTGGAAGACGGTTTGATTTCGCTGAATCTGTCAGCTTCTTTAGCTGACACCGATAGCGCCAATGGTGAAGAGAAAGTTAGTGCCGCTGTGCTGACCGTACCGGCCTCTTCAGGAGTGTTTGTGCGGGATGACGGTACAGAAACGATCTCTATTACATTGACAGGTGCGGAGTTGAGCGATATCAGCTTCAAACCAGCAGAAGATTTCAGTGGCGTCGTAGAAATTGCCGCGCAATTGACTATCACAGACACTGCTACCACAGGCACAGACAGCCGCGATGTCAACACCACGCTGTCGTTTGAAGTAACGCCTGTGAACGATGAAGTCACCTTCACGAAAGATGGCACTCAAGTGGTAGAAGGCGAGGTGGTTGAAATCGAGGGCACTGAAGATCAGTTTGATGGTATTTCGCTGGCGGATCTGGGCGCATCTTTTAACGACCTGGATGGTTCGGAGACGCTTTCATCCCTCTCGATCTCCAACGTGCCAGAGGGTTTCACCCTTTCGTCGCCAGCCAACAATGCAGGGGGCGGTGTATGGATAATTGCGGGAAGCAACATCGCCGATTTGTCCTCCTTGTCCGAACTCAAAATCATTGCTCCGAACGACTTCAGTGGTGATGTTGACCTTTTGATGACTGTCTACACCAAAGAAGCCGGTGCAAGTTTTGTGGTAGGGCAAAGTCAGGACCTTTCACTGACTGTTGACCCAGCGGGCGACGGCGCAAACGTGTTTGCGGCCGGCGCTGCCTCGACCACCGAAGATATTGCCGTCGATTTAGATATCGAAATCAGCGCCAAAGATGACCGCGAAAGCTTACCCGCAGGCCCAGGCTTCATTGAAAACGGGCCGGAAACCTTGCTGATCACAGTAACCAACGTACCGGAAGGTGCGCAGCTGGTGCTGCCAGACGGTGTAACAGGTACAGTGACACCAGAAACTTCAGACGGCGGTGACGTGGTTATCACGGTGGCAGCTACCGAACTCAATGGCCTGACCTTCGTGCCACCGCAGGATGGCAACGGCACCTACACGCTGGATCTGGCGATCCAAACCGTCGACAACGGTGCGGTTTCTGAAGACGTCGTGAATAAGCAAATCACCGTCAACGTCAGCGCAGTGAACGATGCCCCTGTCAACATCCTATCTGACTCCTATCAGGCTGAAGAAGATACCGTTCTGACCATCACAGATCTTCAGGTAGAGGATGTTGATGTACGGGACGGCAACGGTATTGTTAAAGTTGAGCTGTCTGTGGGGGCTGGTAGCAGTTTGACCCTACCGGATATGGCTGACACCACTGATATTACAGTCACGGGTGATGGCACAGGTTCTCTGACCTTGAGGGGTAATATTGACTTGATTAACGCACTGCTGGCAAGCGGTGTGGAATACAGGTTTGCAGGCGAGAATACTTCTGGTGAAGATAGCCTCACCATGAAAACGTTTGACGAGGCAACAGCAGGAGAGCAGGGTTCTGGAGGTAAGAAATTTGACCTCGACACCGTTTCCATCGTTGTCGCACCGAAATCCGATTTACCGGAACTTACAGCAGCGACGCAACTCGCATCAATGCGCGCAGCCACAGGCACGCTGGTGCCACTGCTCGGCTTGATGACCTCGCTGGTTGACCCCATCGAGAACGAGTTCAGCCTCACCTTCAGCGGCATGGATGCGGCAGCAGAAATCGTGGATGCTGCAGGCACGCCAGTCGGCACCAACAACGGCGACGGCACCTGGAGCTTCAGCCAAACCGAGCTGGAAACCCTGACCCTGAGCGACCTCAACATTCGTTTCAGTGCTCAGCCTACAGGTGATATCACAGTCACCGCGCTGTCAGATGTCGGCGATGGCGACCCACAACAAGCTGCGCTCACCATCAATGTGAACGTGGTAGATACTGAAACCACAGGTGAACTCAATGCCGCTGATAACAGCGCAGACAATCTGGTGGTTGATGGTGCGGCGAACACCCAAGTCCACGGCGGCGAAGGGGAAGATATTGTCGTGGGTGGTCTGGGTGAAGACATCCTTGTTGGCGGCGCAGGCAACGATGAAATGCGGGGCGGCGAGATCGGCGGCACCGGAGATGACGTGAAAGACACTTTCAAATGGCAGTCTGGCGATTTCGGTACCGCAGCGGCCGCAGCAACCGACACCATTAAGGATTTCGAAGCAGGCGTAGACGTGATTGATATCTCCGAAGCATTTGAATCGGCGGGTATCATCACATTCACCGACTTGGCAAACCGACTGGATATCCAAACGGTAGATGGCAATACCCGCATTCAAGTGCTGGATGACACCGCCGCGCCAATCCAGAACATCATTGTGGAAGGCGTCACGCTCAATACTCTGCTGGGAATGGATGCCACCGGATTGACGCAGGATGAAATCCTCGAGTCCATGATGATGGCAGGGCAACTGGTCGTGTTCGACCCAGCCACCACACAGTTCGGCACCGAAGCAGATGAAACCCTCACGGCTGGCGATGATGGCGAGCGCATCTATGCAGGGGCAGGTGATGACACTGTCACAGGCGGTCTGGGAGACGACATTCTGGTCGGTGATGACGGCGAAGATATTCTGAGCGGTGGTGACGGTGCAGACATCCTTGCGGGTGGTGCAGGCAACGACACCATGACCGGCGGCGCGGGTGATGACACCTACACCTGGGCGGAATCGGATGTGGACGTGACAACGCTGACGGTAGACACCATTACCGACTTCGATGTCGGTACAGAAACCACAGGCGACAAGCTGGATATTTCCGCGCTGTTGCCAGAGGCTGTAGATGGCTCGTCTTCCATTGAACAATTGCTGGATTACATCCGTCCGGAAGCGGGTGCAGATGGCAGCCTGACACTCCATATCTCGCAGACAGCGGGCAGCATGGAATCTCAGGACATCGTGTTGGATTCCGTCGGTCTGTCAGACCTTGGCTTAGCCAACGGCGCAACCACCACGCAAATCCTGACGGAACTGGTTCAACTTCAAACGCTCAAGCTGGATTAAGCAAACCCTACCAACGACAAAGCACTGCCCAGGCAGTGCTTTTTTTCTGCCAGTGGGAGACGTGACTCTGATGCAAGAATCAATGCAGCACCTTTTGATAATTGCTCGCCGAAACTCACCGCTTGAGGTACTTTTACGTTAAGCAAACTGAAGTGAAAACAACAACAATGAAAACCCTATACGCCCACAGGGGGATGTCAGCCTTAGCCCCTGAAAATACACTGGCTGCTTTTTCTCTTTGCCCGGAGCATGGCTTGAAATGGGTAGAGTGCGATGTAGACATTCTTGCTGATGGCACCGTCGTCGTCAGCCATGATGACACCTTGGACCGTTGCACGAATCATTCCGGAAGCCTCTACGACCACACCCGCGAAGATCTGGAAGATATTGACGCCGGAAGCTGGTTCGGAGACGAGTTTATCGGTGAAAAGCTGCCAACCTTTGATCAGTTCATCACCCTGATGAACATCCTCAAACTCAACGTTAACGTTGAAATCAAATCCTGCACCTCTGGCTGGGAAAACACCGAAAAACTCATCACCGGTGTGATTGAAGGCCTGAAAAACCTCAACAGAGAAGCCAACGTACTGGTTTCCTGCTTCAACCCGCTGGCATTGGCCGAGTTCAAGCGCCGTTGTCCGGATGTGGCAGTGGCATGCCTGTTTGAGAAAGAAATGCCTGAAGATTGGCTTTCCATCATGCAAGCCTGTAAAGCCGACACCATCCATATTTCTGACGAAGGACTCACCAAACAAAAGGTTGAAGAACTGAAAGGTCATGGCTTGGAAGTCAACGTGTATACGGTCAACAGCCTGATGCGCGCCAACCAGCTCTTTAACTGGGGCGTTGATGGCGTATTCACCGACATCGGCCACCAATTTCCATCGCGATACCGCCAAGGGTAAACTTCGACATTCAGTGATAGGTATGACAGATTGAATCTATAAACATCAACGATTATACCTATCACTTCTCCCGTCATAACATATCCGCATAGACATTAAGGCAAAGCGCCAATCGCTAACGCCTATTTTGAAAACAAAAACCAAGTGGGGAAGGGGTTATGACAAGCATCAATATCGGCATTCAAGAACAAGACAGAATCGCGATCGCAGAAGGGCTGAAACGCCTATTGGCGGACTCATACACCCTTTACCTGCAAACGCACAACTTCCACTGGAATGTTACCGGTAAACAATTCCGTGAACTGCACCTGCTGTTTGAAGAGCACTACAACGCACTGGCGCTGGCCGTCGATGAAATCGCAGAACGTATCCGTACACTTGGCGTCGCTGCACCGGGTACGTACAAAGCCTTTGCTGAACTGAGTGCGATTGAAGAAGTGGAAGGTGTACCAAGCGCTGATGACATGGTGGATATACTCACCAAAGGTCACGAGCAAGTGGTGCGTACCGCACGGGAAGTGCTGAAAGTCGCACAGGCCGCCGACGATGAATCTTCCGCATCACTGGTATCAGACCGTATGCGAGAGCACGAGAAAACTGCCTGGATGCTCCGCGCCATGCGTGAGAATGGCTAAGCCGTAAAGATAAAAGCAAGCAATGTTCCGTAAGACAAAAGACCGCCGGGAGGCGGTCTTTGATTTAAAAGGACATATATGTCCTCTTTTCCTCTTAAAATCCCATCCACCATTCTCATCAAGTGGTGGATGATAAGTATATCAATACTTTAAATTTAGATTACAGCGGCATTTGGTTATAAAGTTCCATCACAGTAATTTCGCCACGCAAGAACTGGCGCGCTATATCTGGAGCTTGATTCAAGTAATGTGCCGTAGGGCTCAATTTGAACTGTATCGATATTTTTTTATGCGGTTCAATTGATAAAGCCTCTAAGTCTTCATCAACCTTATTAACGAAAGCTTGTTGCTCTTTAAGTGACATTGGTCCATCACCTAAACCGTCTAGTTCGGTATTAGATGAAAGTGTCTCTATTGATGCTGTTTCAACGCTAGATGATGAACTAAGTGTTTCGATCGAAGCTGTCTCGATACTCGATGAATAACTGCTAGCGATAGATGAAGACAAACTATTTATAGAAGAAACAGAGTTAGTTCTTGGTAAAATATTTGTTCTCCCAATTGGCTGATAAGGGATTCGTGGCATAGCAGCACGAGTCGCTATTCTTGAAATGCTCATTGATACTCCAGCAAAAGAGGGGGCACTAAAAATAGCACTTAGCCACATAAATGGGTCACTGACGAATTCTTTGGTTGGTCTATTAAAAAATGCGTTAAATCTTTGACTAGGCGTCGGTGGTGCACTTGCTTGGACGAAAGCATAGCGGGAGTTATTGTTATCGCTACCCGAAACTGGCATTCTCGGCTCGTCATTATATTCACAATCAGATAGAAGAAGATTGGTTCTCCTGATGACGTCTTCCTCCGAGGTGCCGGGTTCTGCTGATGCATGAACTATTTCATGAGTAATAAGTCGCTGAAGTGTAAATTCACTTTCAAGTTGATTTATATTTAGGTATGGCATTCCCAGTTCTAGTAAATTAATCTGGATCCGCTTTTCCTGAAAGTCGACAAAACTGCCTTTTTCGTCCTGTAATGTGGTCAAGTTAATAGTGTAATGATTATTTCCATCTTCTAGGAAACGTCTTACATCTTCGTCAACTCGGTTAACCGCAAGTTTTCTTAATACATCATAAGCTAGTGATAAAATCTCGTATTCATTACTAGAGCCATTTTTTATCCTATTTACTGAAACCCCTGGAGCGAATTGCATACCTTCTTTTTTGTCAATGACTTTAAAGATGGTTCGAGTATCAACTGTAGGTAAGTATGCTTCAAGCAGGTATTCATCCGGACACTTAACTGACCATAAATTATATTGACTATCATCTATTTCAGTATAGTCAATACCATACTTTGTCTCATTATTTAAATTTATTAATGAGTGAAATCCGATATTTAGCGTCTTATCTTCCCCTTCGAGAGATATAAATCTCTGTTGATTGGGGTGAACACAAATTGGAGTAACTTTTTGCAAGTTATGCGAATCTTCAAATACATTTTTAGCTAGACTTCCTTGGCAAAAAAATGCAAGCGGTAATAATGAAAATAATGGTTTTTTGTTTTTCATAATTTTCCTAATGTGCTGAAGTTAATTTCTATCTATTAATTATGTTTATATGAATGTGAAATTTTTATTGTGAGGAGGGAGAACTATATTAATAGCGACTCTTTCAATAAAGTTCAGTCTCCGTTATATGTTTTACTATATAGATATGCATAGATATATATGCATTTATGTATGTTAAAGCATACATCTATGCCTAGTAAAGATGTTCTTTTGATCAGATAGAGACTTTGGTGAATATTTGAACGATAAAGGAGGGGAAGTAGAGAAGGGCAGGGACGATATTGACGTGATTTTTCCGGATTTCCTCTTGTTGTCCAGTCCCTAAAACAGGTTGGCTCTATACCCAAACAGCCTGAGCCCTGCATCTTCGGTCTGTTTGGTATAGAAAAGACTGTCATTTAACAGCCCGTCCTTATCTAGGCGAGAGTTTATACCGTCTCAGCGGAAGATTTTACCTGAAGACGGTTACGGCTATCACGGCTTTGGCGAATCAAGTCATCTCCGGCAACTGTGGTGCCAGACTTAGCTAAACGGTCGTACAACACAACGTTTACCGTTGCGGCGAGGTTCATGCAGCCAACTGTCGGGACATACACAACGTGATCGGCTCTGTCTGCAATGGATTGATGCAATGAGTGATCTTCAGGCCCGAAAACATAAATGGCTTTCTCGGGGTGTTCAAACTCAGGAAGGGGCGTGGCGCCCAGTGCAAGTTCCACGCACACCACTTTCATGTCTGATGGGAGGTTATCAAACATGCTGTCGACATTCGTTAGCGGAATGCTCTCCATCGCATCCTGAGTGTCGGTATAGAACCTTGCTGCGCGGTCATATCGCTCACCTGTATAGACGACGCTGTCTGCTTGGTAGCATCCGGCTGCACGCATCACGCCTCCCACATTGGTTGGGCTTTTGGGGTTAATGAGACCAATGATTACGTGTGTTTCTGTCATGAAATGCATCTCTCTGTGCGAGTTTTTACTACAGGCAAAGTCTGGAAGGACTGCATTCTAGCAAATATTGCAGGCGGGTAGTGAAGTCCATATCGCATCGTTATCCGACAAAGTTGTGAGGATAGAGCGATTTCCTATGATTAATGAGTTATCACTAAATAACCGAAAGGAGCGGTACGATGATCCAAGTGTTGGCCATCGACCACATAGTATTGCGAACGACCAAGCTAAATGAAATGCTTAGATTTTATTCTGACGTACTGGGTTGCGTGGTAGAACGCGAAACTCCGCCGGAAACGGGATTAACCCAATTACGGGCGGGCAATGCTTTAGTTGACATTGTCCCGGTGGAGAGCCACCTGGGTAAGCTTGGCGGTGGCGCGCCGACACAATCAGAGCGCAATGTGGATCATTTCTGCCTTCAGATTAAAGCCGCGAGTGAACAAAGTATCCTTGAGTACCTCGACGCACGCGGAGTTACCCATGAGGATTTTGCCCGTCGATATGGCGCACAAGGATATGGCAATTCCATCTACCTAGAGGACCCGGAAGGCAATGTGGTGGAGCTAAGATGCCGGGTAGAAAAAGTTTAAATTCACCGCGCCGATAGCGTTTCAGCGATAACTTCCATGACGGGTAAGATGCGGAACTGATGGGTCGCCTACAAACCCAAATACTTCGAATTCCCCGCTATATCTTTTCTCCCTAGTAAAGAGGAGGACATAAGTCCATCTAAATGCATCTGATATATAAAATGAATTCTTGATAATAAGACGTGTTCGGATCCCTGGGTATGTTGCAATAAAAAGTATGAAATCTTTCTTTCATCGTCGTAGGTGCTTTTCAGTGTGCATGGTTAAAACTGTGCATCCAGTCGTCACAAAAATGCAGCTATCATCAGGAGAGAACAAATGAAAAGATGTTTGCACTGGTTATTACCTATATTGCTGGTGGGGTGTGGCGGTGACAACGATGGCTCAACAGGGAACTCCCCACCTTCTGATAACCCGAACGGATCTTCAAATGCCATTCTCCAACTCGAACAAAAGGGTGAGATCCCCAAGCTCGAACGCGGCACTGATCTAATGGGCAGTGATCAGAACAATAATGGTGTGAGAGATGACATCGATAGTTTTATCGGTAGAAGCTATCCGGTGCCCAATCAGCAGGCTGCTGCCACACAATCGGCGAAAGCATTCCAACAGACACTAGCGGTCGATAAATCTGACATTCTAGCGGTGAAAGCCGCCAACCAAACTCTTTCTCGCGCTTTAAATTGTCTTTTCGACCAGTTTGATGGTGAAAACGGCACAATTGGGCCGGCAAGAGTGTCGCTGGAAATTAAATCCGCCACATTCAATACCAAACTCCGATTACTGGAATACTTGACTTTCAGCGAAGCATTAGATGGCACCTCTTGGGCTTTGCCAGTAGGAGACACTTGTGAACGTTAAGTCTTTTTATTTTCCGTTTAGCTCCAGTTTGTTAATGGCTGCTGTCTTGTTCAGTGTTCCTGCATCGGCTGAGGAGGAAGAGGTCAGCACCAACATCTGCGAAAGAAAAGGCGTTGTCGTCGCCTTCTTTAATGGGATTCTTAACACGCCTGACAACGCATTTATGTCGATGAAGCAACTCAGTAAGATTCATGGTGATATGGCGCCTAACGGTGAAAAAATATCGTATGAGATGCTCTACAACACAAGTGAAGGCTTTTTAAAAGATGTTATGGAAACCTTTGAACAAAGGTTATTGGAAGAATCAGATGGTGCACTGAGCGGACGCTACGAATATTTCTTTGAAGCGATGCAGGGCGATGGTGGCTGGTGGTCGAAAGTCACCAGTGCTGTCGCTGTAGTGTTCGACGCTGAAGAAACGTTTAGAAAATGGCTGATGTCCTTTATCGTCGGTAACCTTTCCGCTGTGGCATCAAACCCACCGACAGAAGTGAATTACGCAGAGCACCGTACCAAAATAGACACCTGGATGAGTGAAGGAAAATCGCTCGTTTTGGTTGCGCACTCGCAAGGTAACCTTTTTGTAAATCCTGCCTATGACCATGCCTTACCTGCGCTGACTGATGAGCATGTTAAAGCGGTTCATGTAGCTCCCGCTTCACCCACATTGAGGGGAAAGCATACTCTGGGCGACCTCGATTTGGTCATCAATGCGCTGAGATTGGTTGGTACCGTGCCACCGAATACTGACAATATGGCCGGTTATGCCTTCCGTCCCGCCGGCGCCAATGGGTCGAGAGATTTCAAAGGCCACGGCTTTATAGAGATATACGTCAACCCCGGCGTTAATGTGTCAAAAAGGGTAAAACGCCATATCAATTCCGCGCTGTCGGAGATCCCCTCGCCCGAAATGCAATCCTTGTTTGGTTTCTTTACCGCAACGCTCACTATGGAAGGTCGGGGTGCGGCCAACCTAATTGTTATTGAACCGGATGGCACTGAAGTGGGTCTCAACAACCCGGAAGGGACAAGCGGTGAACTGATTTTTGATGACAATATCTTTAGGAAAAAACCGCTCTACTATCATGCCTCTTGCGATACTGAAGAGCTGCAAACAGGCACCTACCAAATTGCGGTTTCCAATTATACTTTGGCTAAAGGAAGCACTGTCACTGTTCAGGTGGCGACTTGGGACGAAGGTGTTCTTGGCACCACTTCTATCAAGCTTGAGAGCGACCCAACAGGAGATTTTCCATCTGACTATTTGTTTGATGTGAATATTTCCAAAAATGAGGACACCAACAAATACACGACGACGATAAGCCGAGCCAAACAGCCTGATTAATCATAACTTCTTGCATTGATGCAGCATATCCAAGCTTGGCTGATAAGCCCTAGTCGATACTGATGCCATTCCGAGCAGTGTGTGGAACAGGTTGTCCTGAGAGTAGGAAATGTCTTTGGCGTTCTGTTTCAAGCAGGTTTGATCAACCTTATGGCCGTTTTGGAAAGAGGGTGACATCCAAAGGATCATCGGGACGGATGTTTGCTCTTCCGGCGCAATGCCATAGGGCAGTCCGTGCAGATAGATTCCATCTTCACCCAGTGACTCCCCATGATCGGATAAATACAACATGGCTGTTTGGTGGGAGTTGTCATATTTATCTAAAATATCAATCACCTGACTGAGCACGTAATCGGTATAAACAATGGTGTTGTCATAGGTGTTCAGCACTTGCTGACGGCTACAGTTTTGAATATCTGCCGTGTCACAGGTTGGTGTAAAGACGCGGAATTCAGGCGGATATCGCTCAAAGTAGGTTGGGCCGTGACTGCCTATCAGGTGCAAGACAATCACTGTGTCTCCATTGGCATTTTTCACTCTGTCGGCGAGGCCATTGAGCAATACGCTGTCATAGCAACTGCCGTGAGCGCAATCCTCTTTAAAGGATTTAGGATCAATGCTCAGGTGTTCAATTCGATCGCAAACCCCTTTGCACCCGCCATCGTTATCAATCCAACTGACATTCACCTTCGCATGTTTTAACACATCCAAAACGCCTTCCTGATGTCTGGCTGTGGTCGCGTTGTACGTGTCATGAGTCATGATGGAAAACATGCAGGGAACCGACACCGCCGTGGCGGTTCCGCATGAGGTCACGTGCTGAAAACTGATCACGTTTTCTTTTGATAGCCTCGGATTGGTATTTCTTTCGTAACCATTGAGCGAGTAGTTTATGGAGCGCGATGTTTCGCCCACGACCAGTACAATCACATTGGGTGTGCCTGTGTTTCGTGTGTCTTTGGCATCGGTCCCGAGTGTCTGGAAGGGGATGTCTTTCTCATAGAGTCGGTATTTGGCATACCGGAATGACGCACTGAGGTAATTCGTCGGGTTGATCAGCGCTTTGATTTCACTGTTGTTCCTGACAAGCGCAGCATAGTCTTTGTAATAGAGCGAGGCGATAACGCCAGTGACACCAATGGCGACAATCAGCATTACCAGCTTTTGAAGCAGCAGTGATTTAACTGATGCGGGGAAGCGCACTTTTGCTTTGGCGACGACAAAGGTGGGAATGACAAACAGACACACCAACCAGAAGAGCAGCGAGAAGGAAAGGTAACTGGTTGCTTCGCTTTGGTTGGTCTCAAAGACATTAATAATCATGCTGTAGTTGAAATACTGCCCATACGAGACCATGGCGTATGAGGCGAGCGTGGAAAAGAGCAGCAGTGCAATCAACAAGGGTTTGTATATCCACGGCCAAATTAGCAAGGCAAACAGCGCAAAGCACAGCATGGTGATAAGAACAGGAATAGAGAAGAGAAAGCCTGAGTCGGTATGAATGTTGGTATTCAATATGCTGACTAAATGCTGCCAAAGCGCGATATTTTGCGCCGACGCGAAGAAGAGAGCGACGATCAGTGTGAACAGAAAGAGAGGGATCTGGCGCTTCATATGGGTACCACAATGAGAGGCATATCACATTGGTGGTTATTCTTGCACAGTCATGGTTTAAATGTAAGGTTAAAAGGAACAGTCACCCGGCGTTATCACTGGATCTGTTCCTTGTTTTTGTCCCTGCCGCTGAAACGAGCTGTGCCGCTACATAAAAATATATTGTCGATACAGGGCATCAAGCTCCTGCCGCAGCGCATCGGTGTCAGCGCGTTTTTCTGCATCTTTTTCTGAGCAAAGCCTGAACAACTCTCGCTCAGTGTGCGTGATGCGATGGCAAAGCTCTTCAAGCGTGGAACACATAGACGGGTCTTTGTTTTCTATGGGGGTGTTTACTGTCGGGTCAATCGTCCGGTTTGAGCTCTTAGGCTGCAGTTGATGTGCTTCGTTATAGGCGGTCTGTTTTGCCCTACGGCGGTTGGATTCATCCATCGCGCTTTTCATGGCGGGGGTAATTTTGTCGGCATAGAGTACGGCTTTACCATTGGCATTGCGGGCCGCGCGGCCAATAATTTGGATGAGCGCCTCGGTGGAACGCAAAAAGCCGGCATGATCCGCTTCGAGTATTGCAACCAAAGATGCTTCAGGAATATCCAGCCCCTCTCTTAGCAGGTTGATACCAATCAGCACATCCAATTCGCCGCGTCGCAGCTGGCGAATAATCTCAACGCGATCTTCGGTTTTAACGTCACTGTGAATGTACTGGCAGCGAATCCCCTCTTCTGTGTATTGCTGATAAAGGGCTTCTGCACTGTGTTTGCTGAGCGTCGTGACTAACACCCTTTCTTGGCGTTCAATACAGGTTCGAATGCGGTTCAGCAGGTCTTCCTGGGTTTTTGCTAACGGGACTATCTCGATTTCAGGATCCAGCAGTCCAGTTGGGCGGATCACTTGATCGACAACGACACCACCGGAGCGTTTTACTTCATAGTCGCCGGGTGTCGCGGAGACAAAAATGGTCTGCGGCTTTATCTTCTCAAACTCTTCAAACTCTTCAAAGGCGAGAGGGCGATTGAATTTGGCAGAAGGCAGGCGGAAGCCGTAATCAATCAGCGTGTCTTTTCGGCTTTGATCACCTTTATACATGGCATGGATCTGCGGCACCATGACATGGGATTCATCAATAAACAGCAGGCCCCCCTTGGGGAGATAGTCCATCAGGGTGGTAGGCGGCAGGCTGGGGTCTCGGCCAGTCAGATATGACGCGTAGTTTTCAATCCCCCCGCAGTAACCTTGCAAGCGCAGCATCTCCAAATCCCTTGTGGTGCGCTCAAAAAGTCTTGCTGCTTCTGCGACTTGATGGTTTCGACTGAGTTCGGCAGTGCGTTGTTCAAGCTCGGCTTCTATCGCTTTGCAGGCGCGGGAAATTTGTTCCGGCGAGGTGGAATAGAGGGTCTTTGGTGAGACACGGTAATGTTCCAGGTCACCTAGAATGTCGCCCGTGGCGTTGTCCACTCTCAGCAGTTGAGTAATGGTTTGGGCATTGTCGAGCATCACCACTATCGCATCTTTTTCAGAATCCGCCGGGAAGATATCCACTTTATGCGGACTGATGCGGTAACTCCCGCGAGAAAGAGGCTCACCGCCGGGCTCGTAGTGAAGTTTGGCCAACTGATTCTCCAGTGTTGTCAGGTTCAACCGGTCTCCGGGTTGAAGCGGAATCTGGAGTCTGCGGTAATCCTCTGGCGAGCCTAAGCCATAAACGGAAGATACCGACGCCACCACAATCACGTCTTTTCGCTCAATTAGCGCTTTGGTGGTGGAAAGCCGCAGCCGCTCAAGCTGTGCGTTGATGGCGGAGTCTTTTCTGATAAATCGGTTACTGCCAGGAATATAGACCTCTGGCTGGTAGTAATCGTAATAAGAGACGAAATACTCGACTGCGTTTTTGGGAAAAAAGGCCAACATTTCATGGTACAGCTGTGCTGCCAGTGTTTTGTTATGGGCAAGGATAAGGGTGGGGCGCTGCAAACGGTGAATAATGTTTGCCATGGTGAATGTCTTGCCAGACCCTGTAACCCCTTGGAGTGTCTGGTGGGTTTTGCCTTCCTCAATGCCGGCGATGAGTTTGGCAATGGCTTCCGGCTGGTCGCCGGCCGGTGCGTTCTTTGAGTGAAGCAAAAAGATTTCCTGACCCATGCCTGATTCCCTAGTCAATAAAGGTAATCATCAAGTAAAGGGCGGCGTGCAGGGAGCTGTCAAACCGTATGGTGTGCTAGGTTTGGGAATGACGATGGGTAAAGGCGCTTTGTCGGGCTGTGGATTGTCCGAAGCGAAATTTTTGGTAAAAAAGCACAGACTCTTGTACTCAAACATACAAACTTCTCAGATTTGTAGTCACTGTTTGATTTGATAAATCAGTCTCCTAAACCCAGCCCTGCCCTCTTTAAAATCTTAAACCCCTTCTTTAATTTGTCTGTTGAATTGAGCAGTTGGTGAGGTCAGCGTGAGGCCCCCTTTTCTGGTGGTTCCATCGTCCTCGAAGTACGGATGACAGTCTGTCTGCCAATGCTTCAATACGTCGAGCACAGCTAGTTCCTTTAGCTGGGTGTATGATCCTTGTGGGAAATGCAGTCTCAACATGGTTTCAACCTTTCTGCATTTTCTGCACTACCAAGAGGTATGTATATGCGTCAGTTTTCGAGCTTTATCGAAACCCTGCAAACAATAAAAAGTAATAGCACGATGATGGCAATTTTCGTGTTATCCATGTCATTGAGCCAAGTGACCAGAGCAGAAGAAAAGCTCCCTTTCCTTACATTTAGTCCGCCGAGTTATGTCACCAGTATTCAGACCAGCTCTTCGAATTTTGTCGGCGTGGATGAAGCAGACATGAGCTTTGTAGTGTTTGTAGGAGAGATTAACAATGTCGATAGCAACGGCGTTCACCCTGTGCAATTTTCGTTGCCATCAGCGGATTACTTTGGGGTGGATTACGACCCAACACTGACGAGCCTGAATGGACGTAACGTGAGCAATGCGGATTGGGAATACAGTTCAGTCGGGGGGAATCATACTTTCACTTATAAAGGAAACGGCGGGATTTTCCCTGGCAACACGTATTCCTTTGTGGGTGTAAACGCGACCTTTGTGCGCCCGCAGCGAGAAGAAGTGACATTGCAGGTCGACCTTGACCCAAGTGCAGGCGGGCAGGTGAGTTCACCTCGATTAAGCGACGAAGATACACTCTATTATTAGTGTCCTGCTTTTTCCGGTCTTCCCTGTAAATGGGAAGGCCTCTTATGCTAAATCCTATTCATTAGCGGCTTCGAGGAAGTTAATTTCACCCTAACGTCTTATTTATGGGCGATAGTTGTAAGAAGAATTGCGATAGTTTGGTGAAAGAATGTAATGGCTTGTCGCCATAGCGAGTTTTCAAAGGATTGAAAAGGGGCTTTCGATGTTCGGAAACGTGCTTTCTTCGGCGTTCAACTTTGCTTTTAAGCACTTAGGCCTACTGTTCCGCGTGACGATTATACCGATTCTTTTGAGCGTAGCGCTGGAAGTCATCGCTTTCTATTTTGAAAGCCAAATGATGGAGTGGGTGGATTTCTTGTTGTGGAGTGTGCTCAATACCATCATTGCGATTAATGTGCATCGCGTGGTCCTGATTGGACCTCACTCTGTACCAACATTCGGCCGATTTACCTTTGGCAAAATCGAGATTTGGTTTTGGCTTCACTACATTGTGCTTGGCTTACCCTATTTACTCAGTTATTACCTGATGGATCGGGCAAGCATGCTGCTTATTACACTGGCGGTAGTTGCTCTGGTTGTTGGGTGCCGCGTCAGTTTAGTTTTTCCCGCCATTGCGATGGGTAAGGGCGTTTCGTTCCTGTATGCCTGGGAGAAAAGCGCGCAAAAAACCTGGTTGATGATCTTAGTCGTGGCGCTGGCACCGTTCATTTTTGGCGTCATCTTTATTCCTGTGATGGCGCTAATTGTATTTATCGCACCTGAATCATCACCCATCTATTTGCTGGTCGGCACCAATATCGTTATTGCCTATGTGACCGTGTTGGCGGTGATTGCGCTCTCTTTTGCTTATCAATATCTCATCGGTGATGAGGATGTAATGCGATCCTCTGACGAACCAAGGGAAGATTAGTATCGGTTGTCGAGAGTAATGCCAAGCGTGTCGCATTGGTTTAAGTGGCATTGAGGGCATTGCTAACAATGGAATTTGCGCTGGAAAAAACAGCCAAAGAGGTATGAATGTTTGAATTTAAGACAGGCGACTGGGTGTTCACCACGCAATCTGGTGTTTGGCAGATCTACCGTATTGAGCTTTTTAAGGCGTTTAGCCCTTCACGCAAAGCACTTGAAGACAAAACGCTGATATTCGCCAAGCGTTTTATTGATGACACGGGCAAGGCAGCTTTCTCTCAGGAGTTCTTCTCACCTGCTTTGTTGTTCCCAGTTAAAGGTGAGGCTGAACACGATTTGGATTTGTTCATCAAAAGCCATCCGAAACTCTACGCAAAATTTCTCCGATACAAGCCCGAACCGATTAACACCGTTTTTCATTGCCGTGTTGAAGCGCCAGAGCATCAGTCCACAGAAGATATTGCTGACATGTTTCCGAGAGAAGAAGAGTTTACCCAATCAGAAGCAATGAAGTTTGTCGACTCGCTGGGGTTGGAATCGAGCAGTTATCCGCTTTGGACAGTGGAATTTGTTTCCCGGGGTACAGTAATGCGTGATGGCTATATCCGCTATGTGTTTAACCGCGTGCTGGAGTTCTGAAGACTCCGATTGTGAAAGAACCCCTATGCTGAATCAGCAGAAATACGCATCACCATGCGATATAAGGGCAGTTTATTATCTATTGGGCCAATGGCTTCTTCGCTGATGCTGAGAGGGTTATCGCCACGGAACGTGATGAAACTGCCAAGGGTAGTTTTCTGAAACCGTTTTACCATCCATCCCATATTCGGGTGATCAAACACATAAATCTGGTCGCGTTTCTTGGGCCACCATGTGGGCTGTCTTACGGCAACAATGTAATCGTCTGTGTTGAGTGTTAGGCTCATCGAGGAGCCCGCGACACGCATAATCTTCAACATCTTTCTCAAGTAAACATCAAGTTAAGTACCTTAACGCCTCAAGCATTTAGGGCTTGAGGTCAGGATACACAGTTGGCAACTCGGGGAGATAGGGACAGTCTGCCGTGAAGGTTTTCACACCTTTGGTCGCCCAGAATATCTCTGCAAACTGATTGACTTTATCCAACAGTTTCAGTGCTGCGTCTTTGTCTGATTCCTGCTTAACGACGGAAGCCAACATCATGATTTCATGTGTCAGGGAGTGAATTTCTGGGAACTGGTCAAGTTGAGGTTGCTTGAAGTAATCTCCCCAGATAATGCGGATTTCTTCTTTTAGTTTTTTGCCATGTTCTTCTTTCTGTTCAATCAGGCGGGCAAACGTCGCTTTCTGCTGTTTAGTCAGATCTTGTTCTGGCAGCTCGTTGAGCAGGTCAATCATACGGATCATCGTCAGCACGGCGATTTGCGCATGAACCGGATCATAGATTTTGCAGGGAATATCGCAGTGGGCAGAGACTCTGCCAAAAGAGAATGTGTGGTCGAGGCGTTCCATTAAAGCGTGAAGCATAATGTTATCTCCGTGACTGGGATTTCTTATCGAGGTAATTGATCGCAAAGATGATAAGTGCGCAGCCAAACAGAATTGGCATTAGCCATAGAAAGTGAATGAAATCAGCAGTCCAATGCGTGTGGTCGTGGCCTTTGTGGGCGAGCACTTCTGAGCTGAACAGAAAGAGTAAGGCAAATAGAGTGACATTCTTGAACATGGTTTCCTCCGACGCTCAGGCAGCGCGTTGGCTAGATTGTTTGAACACGACCAATTCACTGAGACCGGCTGAGTAAGCTTTGAGTAGCTCGACAAAATGCTGGTGATCGGGTGAGGCCTTTCTAAGCTGGACTTCGATGATTTCCAGCGGTGATTCAAGGTGGAATCGGGCGAGTTCAGATTGATCTGATTGTTTATAAACAGTGGCGAGGTTGTGATGACAGGCCAGCCAGGCTGAGAGCTTTTCACGGTCTGTGAACAGAGACTCGCTGTTCTCATCCAGCAAGGTGAGGGCATCGAAGTAGTTGTCTTCGGCATGCTCCATCTCATCAATGGCGAAGTATTGGTTCCCCGCCAATATCAAGTTTCTCCAATCATTCATATCCCTGCGCCTCAATCACTAATGATAACTATTCGCAAGTGATAATTATTATCGATTTAAGTGGAAAGTAAAGACAGTTCCAAAGAGAGAGTAAATGGAATGCCCGAAATGTGATGCAGATTCGAGAGTGGGGAAAAGAGATGTATGTGGGGCTTGGAGGGAAAAGGAAGTTATAGAAGCGTCTCAGAATACGTACTTATTTAAAGGCTTCCTTGGCTGATTCTTAAAGAAGCCTTTACTCAGCCAGGTGCTTCAGATGGTTCGTTTTGTATTGGTTTTCTTTCTCTTATTGCTGTCTTTCAACACCACTGCGAAAGAAGTAAGTTGTTCTGCTCAATTAATACCTGACGTTCGCGACGGTCAGGTAATAAAACCGTATTTGGAAAGCTTGAAACAAACCACGCTGTTTTCCAACGAAAATGTCAACGGAAGTTATTGTAACCTCCACGCGTACTACCTAAATAGCTGTTCCTAATAGTAGATCTCAAAGATAAGAGAAACTCAGTCCGCTTTGTGCGATCTGATCAATCGCCAAACCGAAACATACCGACAAAAGGACTGAGTGATGGCCATCATAGCACCGATACCTCGTGGCGAACGTCGTAGGATGAAAAAAGCGATACAGACTACCAAGGACAAGGATTATGCCCGCAGACTTATTGCTCTCATGCAACTCCACGAAGGCAAAACGATTGTCGATGTCTGCCGTATTATCAGTGCAGCCCGCTCCTCAGTGGGTAGGTGGATTGACTGGTTTACTCAAGGTGGTATGGATGCCCTGCACGCTTTGCCTGTTGGCAGACCGCCAACGCTTCCCGTTAGCGAAATGTGTGCGATGCTGACTATTCTGGTTCAGTTTTCCCCGCAGGATTTCGGTTATCAGCGAAGCCGCTGGAGTACAGAGCTTTTAACGATGCAGCTCAATGATGTATTCCAAAGTACAGTGGCGGCTTCTACGGTCAGGCGTTGGTTACCGAAAATCGGGGTCGTCTGGCGTAGGGCGGCACCTACCCTCAATATTCGAGACCCTGACAAGGAAGAAAAGCTCGCTCAGATAAGTGAGGCGCTGGAGAAATGCAGTGTTGACCATCCGGTGTTTTATGAAGACGAAGTTGATATCGACCTTAACCCCAAAATTGGGGCTGACTGGACGGTAAAAGGCCAGCAGAAAAAAGTGGTCACACCGGGACAGAACTGCA
>NZ_FIZY01000045.1 GCF_900060185.1 Grimontia marina
CGGTGCTATGATGGCCATTACTCAGTCCTTTTTGTGGGTTTTCTCTGTTTGGCGATAGATCAGATCGCGCAAACTGGACTGAGTTTCTCTTACCTTTGAGATCTACTATTAGGAACAGCTATTTAGTTAACTACTGTGGCGCTTCTCGATGTAGGCATACTTGCGCTTTTAACAAGCCCCCAACAACCACTCACAAAATGCATGGGTCGATAGGTTTCGTTGCTTAGTTTCCTCATCCATTCGGCCTAATGCCACCACACTCACCCATTCTTCCAGCATGGCTTTAAAGCCCTTGGTTTCTAGGGTATTTGTCCAATCGGGCAGTTCGACAGTTTGGGTGATGCCGTTCTCGAATTTCTCGCCTTTCAAAAAGCTATTAAATTGATAGGCTGCATTTTCAAAGGCCAACGACACTGACTCGCAGGTTTTGCCGAACTGACGGTTCATTTGGCCATTGAATAGAATGCCATTTTCTTCCCAGGAGAGGTTAATCATGGCGATTTCATCGCCCGCTTTCTGGCAAACCATCTGAATGTCTTGCTGGTCAATGTTTCCATGGATATTGAGCGAATCAATCACGTGGATCATGTCATCAAAAATGAAGTCCTGTGCTTTGCCTGTCAGATTGAGTCGATGTTTGTGCCATGTAAGCGTTCGAAGATCAGCTCGGCCCACCAGCGTGTTCCAAAGTGGAATGTAGCGGCGATTGAAGCCAACAAACAAAGGGACGGATTTTTGCTCTGACAAATCATGAAGCTTTTGGTAGTCGGCAAAATTCAGCGTGGCAGGCTTATCAACGAAAACGGGGATACCCTGTTCCATAAAAAACGTCGCAATAGCAGCATGTGTTTCGCTGCTGGTGTGGATCATCACGCCATCGATATTCATCTCAAGCAACTCGCGATAATCGCGGCAGGTTTCCGCAATGCGATATTCGCTAGCGACTGCTGCCAGTTTTTCTGGGTTGCGGGTACAAAAGATAAGCTCGAGATTTGGCATGCGGGTTAGCAAAGGAAGGAAGGCTTTAGTAGCAATATCACCCAAACTGATTACGGCAATTCTCATTCATTTCCCTTTCATTGTTGAAGCAGATTGCTTGCTGATTCAGAGCCAATCGCAAGCTGCAAAGCTGGCTTGGAGGGTATCATTTCCGTACCAATTTAGACTCCATACGCGTCACACTAAAGAGACATTTTCGATATTCACCTTCTCTAATTTAGTTCTCACTGCTTTTGCTGTTCTCTCGCTTATTGACACTTATTTGGCGCCATTGATAGGTTGCGTTATAACATAACAAATCAGTCAGGCTAGGATGCTAATCCAGACCATAGAGAAGCATGTTAGATGCTCGCGTTGGCTCTGTATTTCAAGGGATATATGAATGAAAGACATTAAACCTATTTTCCGGAATCTCGAGAAAATGCTCCGCCAGTCATCATGGTTTGATGATGGTTGGGAGATCTATAACCGCGGCGTGTACATGCAGCTTTATAAGGAAAATTGGCACAATGAGGCTCAAGGCGGCATCCACTTTGAAACCTATATTGAAGCGCCGCAGTTAAAGCAGAAAGAGTTTCCTATCTGTATGCACGCAGAAGAAGACTGCCCTTCACAATCTGAATTTGTCCGCAAGTTTCTGCAGCTTGAAGGTCAGACGATTAAGGGCTGGAAAGGCTATCAAGCGATAGGGAGCGGTTATCATATTTGTCAGCGCAACCTGCCTCTCAACTTTAAAAACCTCGAACAAAAGCTGTATGAAGAGTTTAACCGTCTCCGGCAACTTGAAGACGGTATTGAGCAGACATTAAGTGAGCTCTGAAGCAGGATAACGATGAAGCGGAATCAAAGTCCCTGTATTGATGTGTGTGATTTTTCTGGCCCCAAAGGATGGTGTTTAGGATGTGGTCGTACGCGTGAGGAATGCCAAAAGTGGAAAGGCATGAAGCCTTACGACAAAAATGCCCTTCAAAAAGAACTGAAGAAAAGGATGTCTAAGTTATCGGTTAAAGAAGGAAAATAACGATCGCATCTTGGTGCTGCTCTCCTATACCCAAATAACCTGAATCCGATCCAGTTCAATTATTACCTATTGGTAATAATCAATTTCGAATGTGTTGCATTATCAATTTTCACATCATCAATATAATGCGCCCCATTCCGCTAGCCTATGAAACCTGATGACAAGGCTGGCATACCGTATTCAACAACACTCAGAGTGTTGGTATTGGGAGAGAACGATGTCAAGAATCGTTGTAGTAGGTGGAGGTGCAGCAGGCCTGGAGTTAGTCACTCGTTTGGGTAAACAGTTTGCGCGTCGCCGTGAACATGAGGTTATTTTGGTTGAGCCTGCCAGTCACCATTACTGGAAGCCTCGTCTGCATGAAATCGCGGCCGGAACCTTCGACCAAGAATTGGATGCTGTTAGCTACCTCCAACATAGCTTCTGCAATCGCTATCAATATGTCCAAGCTTCAATGTCTGCACTTAGCCGCGCTGACAAGCAGATTGAAATTCGTGATGCCAATGGCCAGATATCGACGCTCGATTACGACTATCTGGTGATTGCGGTTGGCGCAGTAAGTAACGACTTCAAAACGGCAGGCGTCAGCGAACACTGCCTGTTTTTAGACTCTGCAGAACAAGCCCAGCGCGCATGGGATCGCATTAATCCTTTGCTGAAAGCCGATGAGTCTCGTCAAATCTCTATCGTGGGCGCAGGTGCAACAGGCGTCGAATTGGCCGCCGAGCTTGCAAAAGTCAGTAATCAGCTAAAACGTTACCGCAGAAATGCCGAGCTCAAAATTACCCTTATTGAAGCCTCTGATCGGGTATTGCCTGCTGGACCTGAGTGCATGTCCCGGAAAGTGCAGCACGCTCTCACTAAAAGCGGAGTAAACGTTAAAACAAACACGCGTATAGCGCGCGCAGAAGAAGGGAAACTCATTACTGATAATGGTGAAGTTCTGACTGCCAGCCTCCAATTATGGGCGGCAGGCATTAAGTGTGCACCTTGGCTTGCGACACTTGATGGATTGGAAACAAACCGCCTGAACCAGTTGAAAGTTGACCAAACGCTCCGTACCTCGATGGATGAGAATATCTTTGTTATCGGTGACAGCGCTGAATGCCCGCAGCCTGACGGCAGCTTTGTACCACCAAGAGCGCAAGCAGCAAATCAGGCTGCAGATCATTTAGCTCGCCAGCTTATCCGTATGCTTAAAGGTAAAGCGATGAAACCATTTATTTTCAATGATGGCGGAATGGTTATAGCGGTTGGCCATGACTATGCAGTAGGCAACCTGATGAACAACAAATTGATCGTTCGTGGCCGCTTTGTACGCAACCTGTATGACACAATATTTCGTCTTCACCAGAAAATTCTATTTGGTTGGGGTCGCGTCACGGCACTGGTGCTTCTAAAGCGTGTAAAGGCATCACTGAATCCTTTCTACAAGCACAATATCTCCTAAAGGCTGTTGACCCTGTAACCCATCAGTCTCACTGGGGAGTGCAAAACACTCCTCAGTGCCTTATCGCTTGCTTTTTCAGCTCAGTTTTCCAGTGTGCTGTGAATTTTCGGAATAACAATAATGTGGACTAAACTTCGTCAATCTCTCCCTTTACAGCTAGCGTTTGCTGCTTTTTCTGCTTGGGCCATAACCCGCCTCTTCTCCGTTGACGATCAGGTCACTCAACAAGACTGGTATCAATTGATCGCTCTGGATAAAACCTCTTATCTGGGCTTGCTCAAAATGGTGGTAGGCATCGTTGTTATGCTGTCACTGCTGCAAGGTATCACCAGTATTGGCTCCACAATGCGGTTAAAAAAGATAGGCCGAGCCACGATACTGTTTTATAGCTTTACCTCTTTCATTGCTATCAGCCTCGGGCTGGGTGCGTCGTTACTGCTCCCACCTTGGGAGCCACTGACATCAATTGTGCCGGTAGGCGAAGAGGTCAAATTGATTAGCGCTGAAGCCGCTAGTGGTGGGGCCATTGCAGAAAAATTAATTTCGATGGCACTTGTTAACCCAATACAAGCCCTGTCCGAGGGTAACCTTCTCGCGATTGTCTTGTTTTCGTTCATGCTCGGTTTGGCCTTGCTGTCAGTACTACCCGAAAAGCATCCACTATTTGAAGTGATAAATGGGCTAAACAAAGCCGTGAATAAAATCGTCAGCGGTATGATCAAGCTGGCGCCGTTGGCCGTTTTTTCGATCGTTTTTGAATTTTCTGCCTCCGGCAGTAGTTTGCTGTTCAAGCAGTTGGCCCTGTTTGCCGCATTGGTGTTTACGCTCACCCTGATCCACGGCGCCATAGTGTTACCGGGTATTGCCAAATTCATCACCGGGACAAGTTTCAAGCGTCTCTTTAAGGCATTGTCTGCCCCAATGGCCATGGCATTCGCGACTTCCTCTAGCTCTGCAACCCTGCCCCTTTCGATGGAGACCGCAGAGCAGGAGCTTGGGGTATCTCAAACCACCAGCAGTATGGTTCTACCTCTTGGCTCTGTCATGAACATGGATGGCACAGCACTTTTTGAAGGGGTAGCTGCGATTTTTCTTGCTCAACTCTTTGGTGTCGATCTGACAACCTCCGGATTGGTGATGATCTTTTTCATGGCCATGGTGTCTTCCATTGGCGCGCTAGGAATGCCTTCAGGTTCTATGTCTGGGATGCAGATGGTACTGCTAGCTGCGGGTATTCCCCTCGAAGCAATTGCCATATTGTTGCTGATTGAACGCCCACTGGATACCTTCAGAACCGCTGTCAACGTTGAAGGGGACCTTATTGCTGCAGTCGTCATTGATAAGTGGCAGCAGGAAGGAGGGACAAGTCATGCTCTAACCCATCACGCCATTTGATAACTGCCATCGGTATGCCTAATTTAGATCTGAAACTGAATGATTATTCAGCATATAATTTTCTTAATCAAAACATGCCGATAACCAATCAAGTTTTACGCAACCCAATAATTTTAATGCGTACAAATGACCGATTAGCTATTGCGCAACTGCACGCATTTAACATCCACTTGTATTTTATTTGCTACTGATGTTTTTTTATTCACAGTATTTGTGGATAAGATACACAAGTTCAACGCTCGTCTTTATTTTTAACTCAGCGATTCTTTTATGAGAAAGTGGAGCTGAAATTTTTTTCTATTTTATACATTCGGCTTTAAGCGCATTATTTAATTGGTCTTTTTAGTCTAACAGACTGTATTCCCTCTCAACCTTGGCAATTCGCGTTGTAAAGGCCTGATACCATTTTTTTCGCCCCATTTTCTGGGCTTCTACATGCTCCATATTTGCTTTCCATTGCTTGATGGATTCGAGGTCTTTCCAGTAGGAGACCGTGATACCTAACCCTTCCCTGGCCGACTCAACACCCAGAAAACCTGGCTGCTCAGTCGCTAACTCAACCATTCGCTCAGCCATTTCTCCATAGCCTTCGTCAATCTCTGTTCGGTGATTGGTGAATATCACTGCGTAGTAGGGTGGCTCCGGGGTGTTTGCAATGTCAGACATGATCATTCTCTCCTTCGCTCCATTCTTTATAGGAAGTTATCCAAGTCTTTGGGATAACTGCAAATACATTTCAATGCTCTACAATCAGAAGAGTCATTTCAATGGATTAATCACTTTTGGCTTTTACATTGCGACAATTGCAGTACTTCGTCGCTACTGCTGAGCAGGGCAGTATGTCCCATGCCGCCCAGTTACTTTCTATCTCCCAGTCCGCTATAACGGACGCGATAAAAGACCTCGAGGCTGATCTCGGGGTGCTTTTGTTTGAACGCCATCCAAGGGGACTGAATATCACCCGGAATGGTCATCATTTCCTCCGGCATGCCAAAACAATCCTCGGGCAAGTATCCGATGCGCGCTTATCTCTTTCTCCCGAGAGTTCCATGTCCAAGGGAGAACTTAACATTGGCGTGACCGCCTTGGTTTCAGGCTATGTATTGGCTGATATTCTTTCACGTTATAAACGTGCTTATCCTTATGTGAAAATCGCTGTTATCGAAGATAACAGCGAATATCTGGAGCACCTTTTGATTGGAGGGGAGTTGGATGCCGCCGTTATCCTTTTAGACGAGGGGCAAGATCTAATGGCGCTCGATGCAGAAACATTGGATGTTTCTCCGTACCGGCTCTGGCTACCTATTGGGCACAGGCTAACCACCAGCGACTCTATCTCACTCGACGATATTTCGGATGAACCCTTGGTGATGCTTAATATAGAGGAAATAGAAGCCACGACACACAAATTGTTGAGTGCATTAAATACCCGCCCAGACATCGTATTCCGCACCCGCTCCGTTGAAGCCGTCCGTAATATGGTTGCTACTGGTGCAGGTATCACTTTATTGCCGGATATGGTTTATCGACCTTGGTCGCTGGACGGTGATCGCATTGAATCACGAGACATATCTGGCTCGCTGCCGGTTATCCGAATTGGTGTGGTTTGGCGAAAAGGCTCAAAACTCCAACCTCACGTCCAAGGTTTTATCAACGTCGCCCAGTCTCACCACAAACAGCGCTCTAGATAAAAAGCCAAGGTTGTCAGCCTATATACCCAAACAACCTGAAGATGCAGAATTCAGCGAGTTTGGGTATATACATTGAGGAAAGCAATGTTGTGGCAAAATTTTGGCTGCTTACGCAGCCAAATGAATTCGTGCCTTTTGAGCAAAGAAAGCATGATATACGTTAGAGATACCCATCGTTTTTCAAATCTTCCGTTGTCGCTTCAATACTTTCCCGCAGCGTTGCCACAAGGAAATCGATATGTTCTTTACTCAGGGTTAGAGGCGGTGACAGCACATTCATATGTCCCAGTGGTCGTACAATTAACCCCCTACGCTGACAATGTTCTGCAATTCGGTTACCCACTCTCGCTTTTCCATCCAGTAATGCCTTAGTCTTCTTATCTGCAACATTTTCTATGCACATCATATATTTACGACCACGAACATCTCCAACGATGGGTAAATCACACAAAGACTTCAATTGCTCTTCAAAATATGCCCCAAGGTCCTGAACCCTGCCACAGAGGTCCTCTCTCTCCATAATCTCAATATTCTTTAACCCTGCTGCACAGCTAACCGGATGGCCAGAGTAGGTAAATCCGTGGGTGAATATTGCGCCCTCTGCCTGAGGTTTGCTTATCACCTCATAGATATCGTCAGATAGAATAGTGGCTCCCAGTGGCAGATAGCCAGAAGTCAGTCCCTTTGCGCATGTAATGACGTCAGGCACTATCTCAAATTCCTTCTCAGAGGCAAACATGTGCCCTAAGCGCCCGAACGCCGTGACCACCTCATCGGAAACATACTTCACATCGTATTTCCGGCAAATTTCTAACGTGCGTTTGTGGTAGCCAGGAGGCGGTACAATGACACCACCTGCTCCCATGATGGGCTCTGCAAAAAATGCCGCCACGTTGTCAGGCCCCAGTTCAATGATTTTGTCTTCAAGCTCCTTCACTTTTTCATCGCAAAAGTCTTCAAGCGTTTGGCCTTCTGGTCGTCGATATGGGTTAGGACAGGATATGTGATGAACCAATTCTTCGTGTATATCAAAACCAATGTGGTCAGCCTGTACACCAGTAATTGACATCGACATGTAAGTACTGCCATGGTAGCCATCTATTCGAGAAATTATCTTCTTTTTCGAACGCTTACCGAGTTGGTTAAAATAGAAATGAATCAATCTCACCGCGGTGTCATTTGCCACTGAGCCGCCACAACCATAAAAGACATGGTTGAGGTTTCCCGGGGCCAACTCAGCAAGTTTGGCGGCGAGTTTAGCAGCAGGAATAGTTGTATGATGACCAAAGCAGGAGTAATAAGGGATTTTACGAACTTGGTCAGCAATGGCTTCCGCCATTTCTTCTCTGGCATATCCAATATTTACGCACCACAAACCGCCTATTCCATCTAAATAGGTTCGGCCTTCAAAATCTATGACATGCGCATTATCACTGCCAGCGAGTACCATCGATCCTGTCTCATGAAAGGTCGAAAAGTCCGTCCATGGATGGATATAGTGGTCTTTATCTTGTTGCCAGATATTCTGCATCTCTGGGTTCTTTGAATCGGACATATCGAGCTATCTCCTGCTTATTTCATTCCCTGCTATGACGGCTTGTATCAGTTCAGGTTAGGCCGTGGTGAATTATTGATAAAATATTTTTTCACTAAGCTTTGCATTAAAAAAACTGAAGTAGTCATTGCAATTGGCGATTGCGCTGTTTACTCAGTCAACTCGTCAAGAAGGCGGTCTATAAATAGCTCACAGTCCTCTAATTGACTTTGCGTGATGAACTCATCCGGCTTGTGACCCTGCTGCATACTGCCCGGACCACAAACCACAGTGGGTATATGAAGCCGAGTGTCAAAAAGCCCACCTTCAGTACCAAAATTAACCTTGTTCATCGTGTTTTTTCCCGCCAACCGTTGGACAAACTCAATGATGTCGGCGCGATCGGTTGTTTTAAGTCCTGGATACTCGGTCACAATTTCGGTGTCTATTTTGCAAGTGGGGTCTACAAGACGCATTTCCCGCACCAGTTCATCTGCATACCCCATAAAGTCATCGATAATTTGGTGGGGGTTATCACCGTTGATATATCGAATTTCAAAAGAAAAAGAACAGCGGTCGGGCACGATGTTTAGCGCTATCCCGCCCGATAGCTTACCGACATGCACTGTAGTAAATGGAATGTCGTATCCCTCTTCGAAAGGGCCATTGTTTTGTTTATCCGATGCCTTGTTGTCGAGCCAGTTAATCAGTCTCGCAGCATAGGAAATAGCGTTAACCCCCAAAGGTGCAAGGCCAGAGTGGCAAGCTTTTCCTTTGACCGTCACGGCTAATGCCACTTTCCCTTTGTGCGCAGTCACAACATCCATGGATGTCGGCTCTCCAATAATGCAACACAGAGGCTGAGAGGGTTGTTGGTTCATCACATCGATCAACCTTCTAACCCCGATACACCCAATTTCTTCATCATAAGAGAAGGCTAAGTGTATCGGCAGTCGTAACTTTCTTTGCACCATCGCGGGAACCGCTTGAAGCACTACTGCCTGAAAGCCTTTCATATCTGCAGTACCCCGACCGTAAAACCTGTCACCATCTTGCGTAAGCGTAAACGCAGGTTTGGTCCACACCTGCCCCTCCACGGGCACAGTATCTGTGTGTCCTGATAGCATGACGCCCGGTTTATCTTGCGGTCCAATAATGGCGTATAGATTGGCCTTTCTGCCCGTATCATCAAATACAAGCTTTGATGCGACTCCGTAGTCTTCGAGATACTGTTTGATGAAGTGGATCATGGAAAGATTGGCATGGCAACTGGTCGTATCAAAGGCGATCAGGCGCTCAAGTAGTGAAGTGGTTGTCGCTCTGGTCATTTCTCACGCCCCCTATTGATACTGTTTGACCTTTTGGAAGTGCGCACTTTATTCATCACCCGGCACACCGTAGGACTCAGCATTCTGTGGATCATGTGCTCGCGTGATGTATGCCTGCATCTGAGGTTCATATTGTTGCCACAGCATCCTGAGTTCAGTGATCGGGGAAATATGCCAATCCACGCGAAGATTCACCACCGGCCATTCATGTTGTGCAGTAACCAGCAAGCCTGCAGAGTATGCGGGACCTTTCTCTCCCCCCGCACGCAGCCCTGCTTCCAATGCCTGCATCAGTCGCTCAGCCAACGAACCCGTTGACTGCTGAAAACTTGTCGTCATTGCCAGAGGCACATCAGGGTTGTCCAACAGGTTCCCCATCGCGATACAATCTTTCCCTTGAGATGAGGCATGAATACCCAATGCCTGGTCTCCTGTAAAAAGAGCGCCTTGACCAGCAAGGTTAACCGCCCCAATCTGCCGCCATTCAATATTCGCCTGATTCTCAGCCAGAAAGCCAACCGCTGTAGCTGGCTCTTCTCCTGCTGCCATGCGCTGAAGCAACAGAGTGCCAAGGGCGGGATCCGTGATATTTTGACTGAGCGCTACGCCCACACCACTTCTAACAAAGGCGCATCGACTGGCGACACAAATACTTGAAGATGCTATCGCGCACCCTGCCATTTGGCTCTCTCGACAAACAGCTGCGATGGAAAATGTCATTTCATGCTCCTTATTCGTCTGGCACAACGGCTATTACATCTATTTCCATTAACCACTCAGGCTGACCCAGTCCCTGTACCACCAATCCTGTCGAAATGGGGAACACACCTTTTAGCCATTTACCTGTAACCTGATATACAGCCTCGCGATACCTAGGATCTGTAATGTAAGTCGTGGTTTTCACTATATGGGACATGTCAGAGCCAGCTTCTTCCAGAAGCTGTTGGACATTTTTCATGGCCTGTTCAGCTTGGGCTGCTGGGTCACCAAGCCCAACCAGTTTACCATCGAAATCAGTGCCGACCTGACCTCGAACATAGATGGTGTTTCCCGCGCGGACAGCCTGACACAGATCGTTATCCAATTTTTGATTGGGGTAGGTTTCCTTGGTATTGAACTTTCTTATTCGAATATGAGTGGTCATTGAATGCTCCATGATTAGCACTGACGTTTTGAAAGATCGCCTTGAGTAAGATATTTGCGTTGGGTAGCAATATGGTCAGCGATAAATCGGGCATCGTGCCATACCCCCCAGATAAAGGAGGAACCGCGGCTAGAGAGCCAGGGCAGGCCAATAAAATAGATACCGGGATGTTTTGATATTCCGCGTTGATGTGCGGGACGCCCCTGCTCATCAAAGGCATCAACATCAAGCCAAGAGTAGTCTTGTGTATAACCTGTCGCCCAAATCACCGTGCTGATCTTCTCTTGCTCCAGGCTCAGGGACCGAATCGGATGCGTTAAACAATGTGGGTCATGAGGTATCTCTCTGGCCTCTGGCTCCAAGGGAAAATCGAGTCCGTTTTTCTCGATGTAATCATCAGCCGCATCAAGCAAGGCAAGGTAGTCATGATCACCCCGCTGAATATTGGTCACCAGATCATCCCGAAATGTCACCGTATCGTGCTCAAAGCTGTCCGTTAGTCCGACTAACGTCACGCCTTGATGTGCCAGGGCTCTAAAATCAACAGTCCCCTTAATTCCTCGACTGCCCGTTACCGCAATGGTGGTGTGCTCCGTACCCGGCTTTACGGTTTGAATATCCCATTTGCCCAGCACACCAAGCCACCAAACGAAATCCCTCCCCCGGTATGAGCGCGGGGGCCTGTCATGAGCGCCAACAGAGAGAAAAACTTTACGCCCCTGCTGCTGCAGCTCGTCGGCAATTTGGGTACCGGATGACCCTGCACCCACCACGAGTACCGCTCCTTCAGGCAATTGTTCAGGGTTACGGTATTGCGAAGAATGAATCTGAAACACAGCGGGATTTGAGGGGGCTATAGGTGGCAGAGACGGCAATTGAAATGGGCCTGTCGCTGCTACCACACTGCGAGCATCATAGTGGTGTGTTGAAGTGGTCACCCGAAAGCCCGGCTTACCTTCATGACGAGAAACCTTGGTGACATTAACGCCTGTTTCGATCGGGGCATCAAAACGTTTTGCGTATTGCTCGAAATACTCCGCAATTTTGTCCTTAGGCACGAATTCATGATCGCCAAACTCAGCGAATTCCATACCAGGAAAGCGATCATGCCATGCAGGGCCGTTTGCAACCAATGAATCCCAACGGGCCGAGCGCCATCGCTCTGCGATTCTGTCCCGTTCAAGCACTATGTGCGGAACACCATGTGCTGTAAGGTGTTCGCTGATCGCCACACCGGCTTGGCCTGCACCCACAACGAGAGTATCAATTTCGATGATCTTGTTTGCCATTTCCAGTCCTTCGCGCCTTCATAAGCCTGATAAATGAAACGTGTTCAGAGGGCGTTTAATTACCCCTACTCTCTGACTCTTCACAGTTGAAAAGCCTGGAGAATGGTATTTAGTAACGTCCTTCCTTGTTATTTGAAATAAGTGAAACCGAGCGTGGTTTTTAACAATTTTCAACGATTGAAAAGAAAGCTTAGAGACAGGTTAGGGTGATTATTTGTATCGGTAAAATATTATTAACCTAAGAAAAGCATTAAAAAAAACTATTCAAACACCAGTGTTGAAATAATAGAAAAATGGCGGTAAAACTCTATGAGTTTCACCGCCAAGTTCAGGAGAATTGACGCAATAAAATCAAGTATCAAAAGCTTTACGTGACTACAATGAAATTATGCCAGTCTCGATTCATTCAAATATGACTTAACAGAAAAATTTCTGTATATTTTTTATCGCGAGTCAAAGCCAGCTAATACATTAACGACATTGATACCGATTTCCTCCACATCATAGCCACCTTCCATGACAAATTGCGTTTTAATGCCCAATTCAGCAATATCTCTACCAACCACCAGATAATCATCACTCTTGAGTTTAAAAAAGCTGATGGGATCATTTTCAAAGGTATCTACGCCGAGAGAAACGAGTAGCACATCGGCATTGAATGCTGCAATTTTCTCCAACGCTTTCGCCAATGATTCTCGCCACGACGCAAAGCCAGTCCCAGGTGGCATCGGATAGTTGACGGTATACCCCGTTCCTGATCCTCTACCCTGCTCTTTTTCGTGGCCCCAGAAAAAGGGAAACGTATCCAAAGGATCGCCATGGAGAGAAACAAACAGCACATCATCTCGATCATAAAAAATCTCTTGTGTGCCGTTGCCGTGGTGAAAATCGATATCAAGAATAGCGACTCGCTGTGATCCGTTGTCACGGCAGTATTGAGCAGCAATAGCGACGTTGTTTAAAAAGCAATATCCACCATATCGGTTGGCGGTGGCATGGTGACCCGGAGGACGGCACAGTGAAAAGATCCCCCGGCTCTCGTTTGAAAGGAGTTTATCAATACCCGACAGCGCAACCTGCGCACTCTCATAAGCAGCTTCCCACGTTCCTTCACTCAGGCTGGTTTCACCCGCAAGTGCGTAATAACCGAGTTGCCCTTCAATAAAACGGGGTCTGACCGTCTGGAGTTGTCCTGCAGGCCATACGGATGGAATTGCCTCTCCTTCGAAACCTGCCTCTTTCCACCTCACCCATGCGGTTTGAAGAAATTCGACAAAATCAGCAGAGTGAATCGCCCGAATCGGCGACATACCATAATCACCCGGCGAAATGACGTTCCCTAGCTGGGTATCCCGGATACGGTTGACAATATATTCTGCCCTGCTGGGCCGCTCATAAGGCTCAACGAGCAACCCGCCCGATAGTTCTGTTTTGGCATTTCTGAGGATATGTTTTTCAGAAAAAATTGATTCCATCTTTTCCTTCTCCCTGACAACATTCATGTCATTGGCAGGAGGAAACTCCCGCCAAGGACTTATTTGCGTAGATTCGTCCACATACGATCATAGACAGTCTGGGTTTGCGCATCACACGCTTGAACAAACACTCCGTTACCATTTTCAGGAGGGTTGGACTCCGGTTCCTCAGTCAACGCTTTGTCCAGATAAGGTTCGGCACCAGACAGAGCCTGGCCATATCGCGCAAAGTTCGACACCTGTGCAATGTTTTCTGGCTTAAGCAAAAAGTCCATGAACTTTATGGCGTTGTCACGGTTTGGTGCATCTTTCAGCAAGACGACGCTATCCATCCACAATACGTAGCCTTCTTTCGGAAAAGCATATTGTAGCGACGGTCTTGCACCGCGCGCTTTAGCAGCATAACCGTTGAATATCATACCCACTGCAACATCTCCGGAAGCCAGTACTTCTTTTGCGGTATCAGAGTTAAAAGATGCCCAGTAAGGTTTGGCCGTTTGTAACATTGCATTTAGAGCCTTGAGCTTTTCTCTGTCTTGGATGCATTGCGGTATACCCATATGTAAGGCCGCCAATGCCAGCACTTCCCCTTGACTGTCTATCATATTGATCCTGCCTTTAAGCATCTCAGGCGGGTTAAAGATGATATCAGTGGTATTGATGTCTCCTGGATACACTGCGGTATCAACGGCAAAGCTAGTGGTTCCCCACTGGTAAGGAATTGAGTGTTTCAAACCCGGATCGTATGCAGGATCCGCAAATTGGGCTTTAACATTACCAAGATTCTTCCTTTCCCCCTCGGCAATTTCATCCAACATACCTTCGCTCAACAAAATCGACACCATATAGTCTGTTGGTACCGCGATGTCATAAGTACCCAATGCTCCCGCCTTCAATGTCGCCAGCATAGACTCATTAGAGTCGTAGGTATCCATCACCACCTCGATACCCGTCTCCTGCGAAAATTTATCAAGCAACGATTGAGGGATGTATTCGAACCAATGATAAATAGCCAGTTTTTCGGCGGCGTGTGCGCCAGTTGCCGACACCATGATGGCGACAGCAGTCAGAGCGGATCTAAGGATGTACGACATAATGTTCTCCTTTTCCGGTTTAGGATTTTTCGCCTTTTTTACTGACGAAATACGACAAGGTGACCATTACTACCGAAAATGCCAGTAGCATGGTTGAAATGGCCATGATGTTCGGTTTTATGCCTTGCTTAACGGCACCAAAAATTGCTGTAGGGAGGGTTTCTACGCCCGCCCCTTTAACGAAATTGGTAATAATGAAATCATCGAGAGAAATGATGAACGCCAATAAGAAACCTGAAATGATCGCAGGTGCCATCAACGGAAGTAAGATTCGGGTAAAGGCCTGACGACGGGTGGCGTAGAGATCCATCGCAGCTTGCTCGTAGCTTGACTCGATTCCCTGCATACGTGCGGCAATTGGTAAATAAGCAAACGGTATACAAAAAGCAATGTGTGCCACCAGGATGGTCAGAATTCCACGTTCAAACCCGATACTGTTGAAGAAGATCAGCGTGGCGACAGCCGTTACAATTTCAGGCACCATCAAAGGCAAGGAAATCAGGCCAAATGACCATTTCCTAAGCCGGAATCCCCCACTTCTCACCATGGCTGTTGCCGCAAACACAGCAATCGCTGTTGCTGTTGTCGCCGCAATAATCGCGATCAGAAAGCTATTTCTTGCTGCAACTTTAAACTTCGCACTTTCAGGCCCAGAGAACACATCCAGATACCAGCGAAAAGAAAAACCTTCCCAGACAGCGATAGACTCAGACGCATTGAAGCTATAGATACTGACGATGATCAGAGGGGCATAAAGCACAGCCAGACAAAGCAGTGTAATGGGCATAAATCCGGTGAACGCCTTGATATCATAATGACGACTTTTCATTCGCGCCCAGCCTCCTTTCCTGTTCTTTTGGGTGAAGAAAATATCAGGAGGATCAGCAACACCAAACTCAGTAAAATCATCGACGCCGCCGCACCAAAAGGCCAGTTCCCAGCGTTACCTTTGAACTGCTCTTCTATCAAGGAACCAATCATAAAGTTCTTCGCACCACCAAGCAGATCTGGTGCAAGAAATGACCCGAGTGACGGGACAAAGACCAGAATCGAACCCGCGATAACACCGGCCTTGACCGAAGGAAGAAGGACACGCCTCAAGATGGCCCATTTGCTGGCATAGAGGTCGGCGGCCGCTTCACTGAGTGAAAAGTTATAGCGCTCAATAGACGCATAGATAGGCAGTACCATAAACGGCAGGTAGGAATAGAAAAGACCGATTTGAACCGCGACATCGGTGTTGATCAGACGAATCGGGCTCTCGAGTATGCCCGACCAAAGCAAGAAATCATTCATCGGGCCTTCGTCACGCAATAAAAAACGCATTGAGACGGTGCGAATCAATAAGTTCACCCAATACGGGATGGTGATCAAAAATACCCATAAAGGACGGTAGCGTTCGGGTCTTGTCGCAATGAAATAGGCGGTCGGAAAACCAATAATAAGACTGAAAAATGTTGCAACGCCCGCTTGCCAAATCGAACGCCAGAAAATGGAGATGTATGTCCACTCTATACTCGGCGGTTCATCGCCGAATAGGCCTCTATCAAAGAAGAACTGATCGTACGCTGCCAGAGAAAATTCCCAGCTAACGCCTCCCCGAAATTCTTTGGTCAAAAACGAGTAAATCAACATCAAGAAAACAGGAGTCAGCACCAAAACTGTCAGGGTCAACCACGCAGGAAGAAGTAGCCAAATTCTCGCTTCTTGATAGGTATTTGAGACGACTTCACCGCCACTGCCGTTTCCACCAGCCATCAGTCAATCAGGAGGCGGGCAGCCCCCTGCTCCATATTGACAAAAACATCACTTCCCGGAGAAAAGATACACTTTCTACCGCGCTCTGAATTCGGTGTTCTCACTGTGAAGTCGGTACCATCAGGGAGCCGGATACGTGTCGACAAATCTGTGCCAATGAACATGTTCTCTTGTACTTGTCCCTGGAGGCACTCCGTTTCGATGGGTTTAGAGGATAGGTAAAGGCGTTCAGGGCGGATAGAAACGTGCAGCGTGTCACCGATGTTGACCTCTCCCTCACAGGCACACGTAAGCGTATGGTGTTGACTAATCTGACAACGCGCCTCCCCGCTATGAACAGCATCGATTGTTATCGGCAAAAGGTTGGTTTCACCAATAAAATTGGCGACAAACGTATTTCTCGGTTTCTCGTAAATATCGCGTGCCTCATCCAACTGTTGCAGCTCACCCTCAGACATCACAGCGATGCGGTCTGACATCGTCAAGGCCTCTTCTTGATCATGGGTGACAAAGATAAACGTTATTCCTGTTTCCCTTTGTAAATGCTTCAGCTCAATTTGCATGGCTTTTCGCAACTTTAGATCGAGTGCAGATAATGGTTCATCAAGAAGTAGCACTTTAGGTTTGGGAGCCAATGCTCTTGCCAGTGCAACACGCTGTTGCTGCCCACCCGATAGTTGGCCTGGCTTACGATTGGCAAACTGACTGAGCTGAACTAAATCCAGCATCTCACAGGCTTTTTTTCTCGCTTCATTTTTTGTTGATCCACGCATTTCCGGACCAAAAGCCACATTGTCGAGTATCGTCATGTGAGGAAACAGGGCGTAATTCTGGAAAACGGTATTCACTGGGCGCTGAAAAGGAGGTAAGCCTTCTATTTCCCTCCCAAACAGAAAGATTTCTCCTTCTGTTGTACCTTCAAAACCTGCAATCATTCTAAGGAGGGTTGTTTTCCCGCACCCGGAAGGGCCAAGTAACGTAAAAAATTCGTTGTCTTTAATCGACATGGATATTTGTTTTAAAGCGGTAACATGACCATAGCGCTTGACTGCATTTCTTATTTCTATCGCAATACGTGGCGGGGTAGACACCGCGCCTTTTGACTGAGACGGGCTTTGCAGCACGTCTTGACTGATAGTTTTGTCCATTCCCGTTGACTCCCTGTCAGGTCTTGAACCTATTTAAAAGTGAGGCGCAAACTTCCGTTGTCGCTTTCAATCAAAAATATAGTCATTTACCGAAGAGGCTAATGGTCTCAAAAATCGTAAATATGTATCGAAATAACAGGAGTCAGCGTAAAAATTAGAGACAGTGGTAGCTCAAGCACACCATTTTTCTGTTGTGCAGGAAACATTCAAAGCCGATAACCACGGTTAATTCTCTCCGCCTTAACCTTTCTATTTTTCTACTTTTGATTAATGCCATCTCAGAGTATTAATAATCTTTGCATTGTGAAAATATTATTAACTTAACAAATGAATTAAAAAAACCTATGCAAGCTCATCCACGCTTTTATAAAGGATGATGCTTCTATATATGAGGTAAACAAAAATAACCGTGACATCGTTTCGTTGGTAGGTGTCAGAAGTAACCACTAAATTAGAGTAATCGGCATGCGTAAACGGACAAATACCACAACGCCAGTCAATCTCGCCGAATCCTGCATCTTCAGGTTGTTTGGGTATAGATAAAATTAATGCAATGCGCAGATTAATACTATTTTACATATGCAAGTTGGCTTTATACGCTGAGTAGTAACCGGAAAAAACGCTTGTGATGATGAAATAGATTATTGACCGTTTCCTATCAGTAGGCTGCATCAACGTCATACCCGTTCCAATATTCTGACTAAGGCTACTGGCTTAAAAGCGGCAATTCGTTACGGTATAGAGAGGACAAAAGGAATGGCAAAGCAAGACAGGGAATACTGGCTTAACCTCAAATCAAAGGTCAATTTACACGCCAAAGCGTTCATCAATGGTGAGTTTTCCGATGCCAGTGACAAAGGCACGTATTCGACCATCAACCCTGCCACCGGAGAAAAACTGAATGATACCGCGTCATGCACAGCGTCGGATGTTGATCGTGCAGTGAGAGCAGCGAGTGACAGTTTCCGCTCCGGAGTTTGGTCAAACATGGCACCTCGTGATCGAAAAGCGGTATTGAAAAAGCTGGCTGGCCTCATGATGGATAACGTGGAAGAGCTGGCATTGCTGGAAAGCCTCAATGTCGGCAAACCCGTAGCAGACGCCCTAAACATTGACATACCCGGTGCTGCTGGATGCATTGAGTGGTATGCCGAAGCAGTAGATAAGCTTTATGGCGAAGTCGCCCCCACAGACTGCAAAGCATTAGCCACCATCACACGCGAGCCCGTTGGCGTTGTTGCCGCCGTCGTACCATGGAACTTTCCACTCGATATCACCGCATGGAAAATTGCCCCAGCCTTGATGGCGGGCAACTCCGTGGTACTCAAACCTGCCGAGCAATCACCATTGACTGCACTCAGATTGGCCGAACTTGCGAAAGAAGCAGGTATTCCAGACGGCGTATTCAATGTCGTCACTGGGTATGGTCATATTGTGGGTAAGGCATTGGGTCTTCACCCAGATGTAGACTGTGTCACTTTCACGGGTTCGACAGAAGTCGGCAAGTTGTTTATGGGGTATTCGGCGGCATCTAACATGAAACAGGTTTGGCCGGAAACAGGAGGTAAAAGTCCCAATCTCATTTTTGCTGATTGCGACCTAGAATCCGCGGTTAACACCGCTGCCATGGGGATCTTTTTCAATCAGGGAGAGGTTTGCTCAGCCAATTCCAGGATACTGGTTGAGCGATCTATCAAAGCGGCTTTTGTGAGTAAGCTGGTTGAAAAAGCCAATGCAATGAGAGTCGGCGATCCATTGGACTCAGACACCGAGATGGGCGTGTTGATAGATCAACAACATACCAGCAAAGTGCTGGGATACATTGAACGAGCACAAGAGGACGGCGCAACCCTGCTCGCAGGCGGAAAAGGCGATAGTTCCCAAGCTCAAATAGAACCGACGATATTTGATGACGTTCTCCCCTCCATGGAAATTGCCAGAAAAGAAGTGTTTGGTCCTGTTGCGGCTATCATCACTTTTGACACTGAAGAAGAGGCCATTGAGCTCGCTAACGATTCCATTTACGGTTTGGCAGCATCCGTTTGGACGACAGACTTAAACCGGGCCCATAGAGTCGCTAAACGGATTCAAGCAGGTACTGTCTCAGTCAATACGGTTGATGCGTTGGATTACTGCACGCCTTTTGGTGGCTTCAAACAGTCAGGCTTTGGTCGCGATCTCTCCTTACACGCCATCGACAAGTTCACACACCTAAAAACCACATGGATAAAGCTGTCCTGATACTAAGAAGGAAGGCCTCTGCAATCCCTTTCAGTGGCCTTTAAGTCTACCTCTCCCATGTTTTCTTCCGCCATATCATGGGTTTTATTGGCTGGCAGATGCCCGCTCTCAACGCTAAACCGCATTACCGAATACAAACTTGGAAGATAAGGCCCATAGTGTAAGATTATTTTACAGAGTGATGTGAAATTGCCTGTAAGTACCATGCTGCAGAGCATTTTCGGGAGAACAACATGCACTTTACCCTAAAACAACTTCGATATTTTGTTACCGCAGGGCAATTTGGCAGTGTAACCAGAGCCGCTGAAACTCTTCACGTCTCACAACCCTCAATTTCCTCAGCCATCCTTCATCTTGAAGAAATCACGGGGTTACAACTGTTTGTCAGGCATCATGCCCAAGGTCTCTCTCTCACACCTGCAGGCAAACAATTTATTCTAAAAGCCAAGCAACTCCTTTCGGACGCAGAGGGGCTTGGCCGTTATGCCAGTTCCTTAGGGGAAGAGGTAAGCGGGTCACTGCGAATAGTTGGCTTTCCAACCTTCACACCCATATTAATTCCGCTGCTAATGAGGCGTTTCGTCGAAGCCTATCCCGATGTCAATATTTACTGCGATGAGGCACATCAAAAAGACATTATTCAAAATATGTATGACGGCCGTTATGAACTCGCAGTAACGTACGATTTACAAGTGCCATCTGATATCGAATTTGAACCTCTATTAACCTTCGCCCCCTACGCCGTATTACCTGTTTCACACCCCCTGTCTAGTAAGGAATCACTATCTCTTAGCGATCTTGTTGATTTACCGATGGTATATCTAGACTGGCCAATGACCCGAGACTATTTTTTCTCTCTATTTCTTAGCCAAGATCTGCAACCAAATTTCGCCTATCCAGCGCAGTCACTTGAAATGGTCAGGAGTTTAGTGGCAAACGGATTTGGATATACACTGTTCAATACACCTCTTATCAATAACCACGCATTGGATGGCGGTGAGATGAAAGCCATGCCGTTAAATGACAACCTCAGGCCTCTATGTGTTGGTGTGGCTAAAATTGCGCACTTTCGGCTGACTCCTGCTGCAAGCGCCTTCGTAGACATGCTCAAATCCTATTCTGAAGATATGTCATCCAACATCTTCTCCGCCACCATTGCCTCATCGAAGAAAGGCAATATTCAGCAATGAACGCAGTTATCGCGAAATCTGCCTCGCATTGAACGCATTGGTGATCTCTGAATGCGAGCATCTTGTTTCGGTATGTTTGCCAGAAACACGTTAATTGTTCGAGAAGTTCATCAGCTGTTTCGGCTATTTATTGTCATGATAAAAAACCTATTTTTCCTGTGGTTACCTCCGGTATCGGATTTTCCTATACCTCTCTTCTGGATATCCCATTTGTAAATGTGGGCTCAAAAAACAAAGCTTTTAGAGGTTGATTCCGACTTTCGTTTTTTTGAGAAGTACACAGGGAGAGAAAGGAAATGAATCAGACAAGGATTACCGCACTTATCGCCTCCACTTTCATTTTCGCCGCCTCGAGCGCTGCGACAGCAGATGCACTCACCAAGATCGGTAAACCCGAAGGTCAGGTAAACATTGTCGCCTGGCCGGGCTATATCGAGCGCGGTGAGACATCCCCTGATTTTGATTGGGTCACGGGGTTTGAAAAAGCCACAGGCTGCAAGGTAAAAGTCAAAACTGCCAACACATCAGACGAAATGGTCGCTTTAATGAACGAAGGTGGATTTGATTTGGTCACTGCCTCTGGCGACGCCTCTTTGCGGTTGATTGCGGGTAAGCGCGTGCAACCCGTCAATATTGACCTGATCCCAAGCTGGAAGACCGTCGACAAGCGATTGCAAAACGCGCCTTGGCATACCGTTGATGGCACACATTACGGGACTCCCTACATGTGGGGACCCAACGTATTGATGTACAACAAGGACGTTTTCAAGGAAGCGCCAGCCAGTTGGAACGTGGTTTTCGAGGAAGTCACACTGCCAGATGGGAACACCAACAAGGGACGTGTTCAAGCCTACGATGGACCAATACACATTGCAGATGCCGCCAACTATCTGATGCATCATAAACCTGAGCTTGGCATCACCAGCCCTTACGAGCTCAATCAGGAACAATACAACGCGGCGCTTGATTTACTCAGACAGCAAAGAAAATTAGTTTCCCGCTACTGGCATGATGCCTTCATCCAGATTGACGACTTTAAGAATGAAGGCATGGTGGCCTCAGGCTCTTGGCCATTCCAGGTCAATCTGCTCGCTGCAGACAAACAGCCTATTTCATCAACCATCCCAGTTGAGGGAGCCACAGGTTGGGCGGATACCACCATGATGCACGCTGACGCTGACAATCCTAACTGTGCATACCTTTGGATGGAACATACCCTTGCTTCGAACCTTCAAAGCGATCTCTCAGTATGGTTTGGCGCAAACCCCAGTGTACCCGCAGCGTGTACAGATGGCCGGGGCATGCAAACTGCCGCAGGCTGCAAACTCAATGGAATGGAAGAGTTTGACCGCATTAAGTTCTGGCAAACCCCTGTCTCAAAGTGCAAGAGCCAAGGTCAGTGCGTGCCCTACTACCGCTGGGTATCTGATTACATTGGTGTGATAGGTGGCCGTTAAGGCCACCTTCAAGGATTCCACGGACACAAGGAGGTAACGATGTCCGACGCTGTGAGTTTCCAATCGGTTTCACGCTGTTATGGCGATGTTAAGGCTGTTGATGATGTAACCCTGTCGATCGAAGAAGGTGAATTCTTTGCCTTACTTGGTCCTTCAGGCTCAGGGAAAACCACCAGTCTTCGCCTTATTGCAGGCTTCGAACAGCCCTCCTTTGGAGATATCAGGCTATTCGGTGAAAGTGTGTCAGGCATTCCGCCCTACCAGCGACAGATAAACACCGTGTTTCAGGACTATGCGCTCTTTCCTCACCTCAACGTTATCGATAACGTGGCTTATGGATTGATGATCGCTGGCGTTGGAAAAAGCGAACGCTACCGGGAAGCTGAAAGTGTGCTGGAAATGGTGAAGCTTCAGGGCTTTTCAGACCGACGTCCAGCGGCACTTTCCGGTGGGCAACGTCAGCGCGTCGCCCTGGCACGTGCACTGGTCAACAAGCCCCGTGTACTGCTTCTTGATGAACCGCTCGGTGCGCTTGATCTCAAGCTCAGGGAGCAAATGCAGGAAGAGTTGAAATCGCTGCAACGTCAATTGGGCATTACCTTTGTGCTTGTTACCCATGACCAAAGTGAAGCACTTTCCATGGCTGACAGGATTGCGGTTTTCTCAGAAGGGCGTGCCATGCAGGTAGACTCACCGGAAGGCATTTATCGTCGTCCTGCATCAAGGTTTGTCGCCGACTTTGTGGGTTCATCCAACGTTTTGCCACCGCAATTTGTTGAACGCCTGAGCGGACAACCCAGATGGGCAAGTCTGAGGCCAGAATCGGTGAACCTTGTTAATGAAGGAGGCCTGCGCGCCACGGTAACAGGACGTAGCTTCTTGGGGGTAATGACAAAGTTAAGCCTGAATGTTGAAGGTTACGCCCTCTCGTTGCTCGCGCCTTCTTCGTCGGCCCTGCCAGAGGAAGGCATGCAGGTTCGCGTCAACTGGCAGCCCACCGATCTGCACTTGATGGAGGCCAAATGAATCATCAAGCCTCCACTGTCACAACACCCAGTGCCGCTCCAAAAGGGTTCTTGGTCAGCTTCTCTGATTTACTTTGGAGAAAGCCAAGCGTTTTGCTCGCGATTCTTCTTGGGCCCCCCGTGCTATGGCTAGGTGTCGTCTATCTGGGTAGTTTGTTTGCGCTTCTCATCCAAAGTTTCTTTTCCATCGACGAGTTCACCGGACTGATTCAGTACGAATTTACACTGAAAACCTATGGCGAACTTTTCAGCGCCGCCAACCTCGACATTATTGTCCGTACCGTGTCTATGGCGGCATTTGTGACAGTTGGCGCTGCGATCATTGCTTTTCCCGTTGCTTACTTTGCTGCCCGCTACGCGCATGGGAAATGGAAGGCACTGTTCTATCTCGGGGTGATGCTCCCACTTTGGTCGAGCTATTTGGTCAAGGTGTATGCATGGAAACTCATCCTCGCCAAAGAAGGCATTCTTAACTGGCTGCTTACCCAACTGCACCTTGATGCGTTGCTTAACGCCTACCTTTCAATACCCATCATTGGTGGTAACTCGCTGTCTGTGAGCTATACAGGAACCTTTTTGGTCTTCCTCTATGTCTGGTTACCCTTCATGATCTTGCCGCTGCAAGCTTCGCTTGAACGCGTGCCGTCGAGTATGCTGGAAGCCAGCTCAGATCTGGGCGCAAAGCCACTTCAGACGTTCCGCCATGTGCTGCTCCCTTTGGCGCTCCCAGGTATGGTCGCCGGCTCGATCTTTACGTTTTCACTGACACTGGGGGATTACATCATCCCTCAGATCATCGGTTCATCCCGCCTGTTTATCGGGCAAGCCGTTTACTCTCACCAAGGCACTGCCGGGAATATTCCTCTTGCCGCAGCCTTTTCGGTGGTCCCAATCGTGATCATGGGTTTCTATCTCATGGGCGCGAAGCGCATGGGGGCCTTCAATGCACTCTAATTCTTCCCCCAAAGCACCATGGTTGCTGAAAGTCGCCGCTTTCGGTGGGCTGGCCTTTTTGCACCTGCCTATTCTGTTGATATTTGTCTACGCGTTTACGACTGAAGAAAAGAGCTACCAGTGGCCGCCACCAGGTTTCACACTGCGTTGGTTAGAGGTGACCTGGAACCGCCCTGATGTTTGGGAGGCGCTGACCCTTTCGCTAAAGGTCGCCAGCTTGGCAACCATCATCGCCATGGTACTAGGCACACTCTGTGCGGCAGCGGTTTCGCGGTCTCGTTTCTTTGGACGTGAAACCATTTCCCTATTGGTGATTTTACCTATCGCACTGCCAGGCATTATCACGGGGATTGCGCTTCGCTCAGCGTTCAATCTGGCTGACATTCCGTTTTCCTATTGGACGATCGTATTGGGCCACGCCACCTTCTGTATTGTTGTGGTTTACAACAACGCGGTAGCACGTTTTCGCCGGACCTCAGGAGCATTGATTGAAGCATCGATGGATCTAGGTGCGAACAGCTTCCAGACCTTTAGACATGTGATCTTGCCCAATATCGCGACTGCATTATTGGCAGGTGGCATGTTGGCATTTGCCCTTTCATTTGACGAAGTTATCGTCACCACATTTACCGCCGGACAACAAGCCACCTTACCCATATGGATGTTGGAAGAGCTTGTGCGACCAAGACAAAGACCCGTCACCAACGTTGTTGCGATGGTCGTCGTTCTGGTGACATTTCTACCTATTCTTATCGCCTATTACGTGACGCGTGAAGGCAGCCACATTGGCGGACAAGGAAAGTGAGGAGGATTCATGGACACAAACATGTTGATTGGTAAAAGCATAGAAGCTGGCCAAGATGCGAAAGAAACCATACTGAACCCAAGAAATGGGGAAACTATCATAGAGCTGCCGGAAGCCTCCAGGGATCAAATTGATCGCGCGGTCTTCTGGGCAAAAAAAGCCTTCAGTCAGTGGTCCCGCACAACCCCTGCGGAGCGATCAGCGTGCTTACTGAAAATCGCCGACCGTATCGAAGCCTCCGCGGAAGAATTTGCGCGACTTGAATCGCTCAATTGCGGGAAACCTTATGGTGCGGTGCTCAATGACGAAATTCCTGCCATTGTTGACTGCTTTCGCTACTTTGCGGGCGCAGTAAGATGCACAACCACCACAGCAGCCGGAGAGTATCTGGAAGGGTTCACTTCTATGTTACGCCGGGATCCAATCGGTGTTGTCGCTTCAATCGCGCCATGGAATTATCCGTTAATGATGGCCGCATGGAAGCTGGCACCCGCAATTGGTGGTGGTAATACTGTTGTGTTCAAACCTTCAGAGCAAACACCCCTCACCGCGCTGCATCTTGTGAATATACTTGCCAGCGAGTTACCTGAGGGTGTCGTCAATGTGGTGCTTGGCCGGGGTGAAACTGTCGGGAATGCCCTTATCAATCACCCTGACGTTGATATGATATCTATTACTGGTGATATCGCGACCGGCAAGAAAGTGATGGAAGCCGCGAGTAAATCCGTAAAACGAACACATCTAGAATTAGGTGGAAAAGCGCCTGTTATTGTGTTTGACGATGCGGATATTGACCTCGTAGTCGCCGGTCTCAAAGACTTTGGCTACTACAACGCCGGACAGGACTGCACGGCAGCCTGCCGTATTTATGTCGGTGACAGCGTTTACGAAAAATTAGTGGCTGACCTCAGCGCCGCCGTTAGCACTATCCAATACAATAATGAAGATGACGAGACGAATGATATTGGTCCGCTCATCTCACTGCGCCAGCGAGAACGCGTCGCCAGCTTTGTAGAGCGCGCTTCCAACCAAAAACACATTGAAGTTGTGACAGGTGGGAAAACACTTCCGGGGAATGGCTTTTACTATGAACCCACTGTCATCGCTGGTGCGCTGCAAAGTGATGAAATCGTCCGCAAGGAAGTCTTTGGGCCTGTGGTCTCGGTGACACGTTTTTCAGATGTTGAAGACGCAGTATCTTGGGCGAATGACTCAGATTACGGTTTGGCTTCTTCTATCTGGACACGTGATGTCAGTAAAGCCATGGCAACGGCAGCAAGGCTTCAATATGGCTGCACTTGGATAAACACCCATTTTATGTTGACCAATGAAATGCCCCATGGCGGTATGAAACGCTCGGGTTATGGCAAAGACATGTCGATGTACGCCTTAGATGATTACACCGCCATAAGGCATGTGATGATTGCACACTGAGTTAACCTTTTTGCGAAACCCATTGATCACCTCCTCCCCTCGGGTCCTATTTGGTCAATGGTTTTTTTTCTTGGGGTATGTTGACCTTTGGAGCGAGGCACAAGTGCCTCGCTCACATTGACCAAAAACAACATGCGTACGATTGTTTCAACACAGCAATTGTGTTTTTTCGTCACAAAGTAGCATTGTGAATAAACACTTAACTGCTTAGTTTTAAATTTGTTGCCGCCAGATTCAAGAGGTTAACCGTCATGGTTAGAATGTTCTCCGCTGCGTTAATACGTAGTCTGTTCTCCGCCACCGTCCTGATAGCAACATCTTTCTCAGCGCTCGCTAACGAACTCCCAGTAGTCAACGTCGGGGTACTAAAGTTCGGTACCATTAACTGGGAAATGGATGTCATCAAACGTCACAAGCTGGACGAGAAAGCCGGCTTTATCCTTGATATCACACCCTTGGCTTCCAAAAATGCGTCCTCAGTTGCTCTACAAGGCGACGCTGTCGACGTTATTTTTTCTGATTGGGTTTGGGTCAGCAGGCAACGTGCAGCGGGTAAAACCTATACCCTTTCCCCAACGTCTGCCACCTCGGGTGGCGTGTATGCCGCTTCGAATTTAACCCTTTCTTCTCCCTGTGATATCAGCGGAGAAACACTCGGGATAGCGGGTGGTGCAGTCGACAAAACCTGGCTCCTTTACCAAGCCTATTGCGAAACCAAAGAAAACAAAGCGATCAGCGAGTTGACAGAGCAACAGTTCGTTGCGCCTCCACTGCTCAATAAGCTTCTGATGCAAAACAAAGTCCCGGTCGGAATCAACTTCTGGCATTACGGCGCAAGGCTCAAAGCAGCTGGATTCCAACCCGTTATCAGCCTCGATGAAATCGTTGAAGGCTTAGGGATCAACACTCAAGTACCTATGCTTGGCTGGGTGTTCGATGAAAAGTGGGCGAATGCGAACCCATCCCTTGTGTCAGCGTTTTTGAAAACATCCGCAGAAGCGAGAGCATTACTACGCGCTTCGGATGATGAATGGGATGTTATACGACCGCTCACCAAAGCGGAGAATGACGAGGTGTTCAATGCGCTCAAAACCGCTTATCGCAATGGGTTCTCAGGGACTTTCGGCGACGAGCAATTGAAAGCGGCCGCCCAGATCTTCGACATTCTCGCTAAAGAGGGGGGGCCAAAACTCGTGGGTGAATCAACCTCACTGAGTGACGGCACCTTTTGGCTACAACCATAGCCAAAGACCAAAGAGGATTTGCTGACGAGTGCGCTTACCGGGCTACCAACGCTATCTCCTTCCGAGCCTACTGCTGGTATTCTGGCAGTGGTCAGCGGTGCTGGTTAACAGCGCCGAATACCCAACACCCGTTCAGGTCTACAACGCTTTTGTCTTTGAACTGTTCAATGAGCAAATGCTCTCTCATCTTGGCATCACACTTTGGCGGGTATTTCTGAGCTTCATCATTTCCATGGTACTTGGGGTGTTCTTCGGCATCATGATGGGGCGATTTCCAAAGCTCAATGAGCTTTCGGATCCGGTGTTGATTCTTGCCCTCAACATCCCAGCTCTTGTGACAATTTTGCTTTGCTACCTGAGCATTGGTCTGGTGGAAACCGCGGCCGTTACTGCCGTAGCGCTGAACAAGATCCCCACCGTTGTTGCGATGATCCGCGAAGGGGCGCGGGTGATTGATAATGACTTGATGGATGTTGCCAAGGTGTTCCGCCTTCCCCCAACTAAGCGCTTTTTTAACGTCTTCCTACCCCAGCTTTATCCCTACATCATGGCTTCCGCACGCACCGGGCTTTCACTTATCTGGAAAATCGTGCTGGTTGTAGAGCTGTTAGGTCGCAGCAATGGTGTTGGATTCAAGCTGCACACCATGTTCCAGTTTTTCGATATTGCCGGGATTCTTGCCTACACCTTTGCGTTTGTGACCGTGATATTCCTGCTCGAAGCATTGATTTTCCGCCCGCTCGACAAAGTCGTCTCAAGGGGGCGGGCATGATATCCATTACGCTCAATATCGAAGGTAAGCGCTTTGGTTCAGAGGCTCCAGTTCTAAGCACACTCAAAGCTCGCGTTAAGCCAGGAAGAATCACCGCCATTGTCGGCCCCTCCGGCTGTGGAAAATCCACCTTGCTCAACATGATTGCTGGACTGGAATCATCAGGCAAAGGCGAGATCATCTTTTCCGGCGTCTCAGGTGATGAACCAAAGGTTGGTTATATCTTCCAAACCCCAAGGCTTATGCCCTGGCTCACCGCTAAAGAAAATCTGGAGTTGATATGCGGGACAGACAACCCCGCCATCCAAGAGACTCTTGATGCAATGGGTATTATCGACAAACTGGATACCTACCCTTCCCAACTTTCCGGCGGTATGCAACGACGTGTCAGTATTGCCCGGGCTTTTGTGTATCACCCTGATCTTTTGCTGCTGGATGAACCTTTCACCTCATTAGACGTCCCAACTGCCGAGCTACTCAGGAAACAACTTATCGACCTTTGGCAACACCAGCAATCAACCATGATGTTTGTTACACACGATCTTCGAGAGGCCGTTTCTCTTGCAGATGAAGTCTGGTTTCTAAGCCGACCTCCGACAACAGTCATTCATAGAATGGAAATCGACCAGCCCAGTGGACGCTGGCTTGGCAGAGACGACGGCAGAAAACGCATTGATGACGTTGTTGCAAACCTGTTCTCAGTGCATCCCCAGATACTTTCAGGAGAGCTGGACGCCGGGGCATAAAAAAGCGGGCATCAATTACATGCCCGCTCATACCTTCGCAAAGTGGTGTTGCTCAGTTTTTGGCGAGTACTGGCCTACAAGTACTCTGTTCACTGGGGATCATTCCCAGCATCACATTTCCCGCAGGGGGTTCATTGTAGCCAACAGGCTCAGAGACCGCCGGATAGGTGAGTTCTAACTTCTCCGGCACTTGCTGACTGTCAGGGTTTTTAATGCCTTTCGAGGTATGGTAGTCGTCCGTGAACACACCGTATTCACCGGGTTGCATCTTATAGGTCACGGTTTCTGTCCCAAATCCTGCATTGGCCAGATATTTGTTCGGGTCGTTCCAGGAACGCCCATCAAGATTGGTATAAAACTTGATGTCGAGAAGCACAGCATCACAGAGCGGCGTCACTTCCTCATATTGCGTGGGCCAACCCGCACCGCCTGCCGTATCAGGGTAACGTCCCCAATCTCCACCTTTAAGCGGACATGCCCCACCCCCACCAAATACAGCCCGGTTAGGATGGTGAACACCATAGATTGGCAAACCAATGGCCTCTCCTTCACTCCCGCCAAGTAAGTTAAACCTTGGCGCCATGGTCACTTCGGTTTTTAGCTTGTCTGTATCAGTTAAAGACGCGTAATACGCACCATCAGGCCTGACATACTGGTGATCTGCGTTATTGAGATTATCGTAAACGGCCGTCAAAAAAAGGTAAGGCTTGTTGAAGAAAGTACGCTCAACCAGATAGTACTCCACATGAGTTTTTGAGGTATCAATCGCTTTCCACTCAACAAAAGACGTATCTTTTCCTTCCTGCCCAACATTCACCCAGGACTTAGCATCGGGAAAATGATCGAGCCTGAGCACGTTGAGGTAGTTTTCCTTTACATCAAGCCCCGCTCTTTTACCGAGAGGACCTATTTGATTGGCTGCATCCTGGCTAAATGCAAAATCCATTACTTTCTTTGCATAAGGGAAGTCGTTACCAGACATGGTGCAATACCAGTTTGAGAGGTCGATTGGCTCATGGTTGGCGTATTTGCCCTTGAAGATGGGGTGGGTAATGGGAACATCGATGTAATTGAGATTACCGCTTTCGCTCAGTTTTTCATCGGGGTATTTGTACCCAGACCAACTTTCATCCTCCAAATAATAGCCGTATTCATTGCCGATTTTCTTAACGGCTTCTTCCGCATATAAATCACTTCCGGGCTGAATTCCCTCGGCGTTTCGCCGCCGGTACAGCCTGACATTCCCATTTTCCTGTACACGCCAAAGACCATGTTTGCCCTCACCAATCATGGTAAATACCTGTTCGGCAATATTCACAAACCGATAGGTCGAATTGGTGTTCATGTATCCCATGTAAACGGGAAGATGGGGGATCTGAGAATGTGTTCGGTTTGGACGCCCTATGCCAAGTAAAACTTTGACGTCATTGTCCGCCTTAATATTTTGATCACTGGTGTAAAAAAACGGATCGTTATGGGTCAGATCTGTTAAGTTCTCAACTGCCAGTGCTGCGGCTCCGTAAGAAAGGTACGCGACGGCAGCAAAGGCTGGTTGTGCTAGGGATAACTTCATGTCCTTCTCTCCCTAAAGTCCTATTTCTAGTGATAGTTACCATCGTCTCTAGAACAACTTCCTTTGTCCGCAGGCATAAGCCAGTCCCGAATCATCCGTCGAGAAAGTGATTGTTGAGCCTTTCGGGAAGAACAATACGTCACCGACTTCTCCTTTAACCTTCTGGTTACCATCAGAAAAATAGATGTGTCCATCCAAAATCACTTTGCTATCGTCATAGTCGTAGGTGTAAACAAGAGGGTTACCCTTTTCAATTTTGAAGATACCGCAGGCAATAGGCGCATTGGGATCAGCAGAACCGACAATATCTTCAAAATAGGCGTTCACGCCAGGCTCATTCATTGACGCTATTTGCATTGAGGGCACATCTTTGAATATTTGAAGGCTCTTGCTATCAGACGGGACCTTTACTCCATGAGCTTGAACATTTGCAGCGACAGCAGTCAGACATAACGTCATGATTACTCTTATTTTCATAATATTCTCCAGTATTAAACATGCACTTTAATATGCTTTTTATTTCATAATCTATTGCCATTTAAACCGTACAATAACCTATATAATTAAAAAAATTACTCGTCAAGTAATAAATTACCTAATAAGAAATTACCCCTTAATTTCCGATACTTCATGCTAATATTTCATTCTCCTAATCTTCTAGATGCCGCTTGAGGACGAATATGGAAAAAAACAACTTCGGCGAGCGTTTAAAATCCTTGCTTAAACAACAAAATAAAACTCAGGCTGAAGTTGCAGCGGCTATCGGCACCTCTATCCCTTCGGTGAACCGCTGGACCAAAGGCGGACAAATTGAATATGGCAATCTAAGAAGCCTTGCTGACCATCTGAAAGTCAATTGGATATGGTTGCGATACGGTGATGAAGCCGTAGAAAGCGTCCAGCAAATCTCGCACGACGAATCCAATGCCAAAGACATGCGTAGAGAGTACCTGAACCAGATCATGGAAAGTGAAGCGCGCATGAGGCAAGCCCATGAAATGGCAGATATTATTACTTGGGAATGGAATGTTCTGACAGGTTCAGTTGAGTGCTCTTCCAATGCTGCTGATTTTTTTGGTGTCGAGGATAATAACCTCCCCAATTGTATGCTTCCCTATGCTGACATGGCCCTTGAAGAGCTTTTACATGTGTTTGGTGCAGATGAACCACACTCCTGGGATTTCTCTTCAGTTACATCAGAAGGCATAGTTAAATGGTTTAATTCAAAGGCAAAGCTATACTTCGACTCTTCAAATAGGCCGACAAAAGTCATTGGTATATGCTCTGAAATCACGGAAAGGAAAGAGGCAGAAAAAGCGCTTGAGAAGAAAGAACTACTGCTGAGACGTATTCTGGAATCTATCCCGGTAGGGTTTTGGGGAACAGATGAAAAAGGCGTCATTAATCTCACCAACCCAGAAGCCGAACGCATTTGGGGAGGCTCCACCTTTGCCAAACTAGAGCACTACCAGACGACACAAAGTTGGAGCACCGAAGATGGCCATTTACTCAAAGCTTCTGAGCGCCCACTTTCAATGGCAATAGAGAATAAGCAGGCCATAGACCCTAAAGTCATCACCATTAAATCTCTCGATGGCAACTTCAAAAAGATCATTTCCTATGCCGCACCCATTTATAACAGCCATAACGATTTTCTCGGCGCATTTGAAATAAATCAGGATGTCACGAAGATAGATATCGAGGAGCGAAAACATCTAGAAGACGACATCTACACCCGTTTATTTTTGAGTGAAAATGAATATGGCATCTTGTTAATTAAGAATGAAAAAATCATTAAAGCTAATCAGTTTTCCAAAATACAGTCTGGGAAGAAGCTTTCCGATCTCAGGCACCTTAACACCCTTTTTTCTGAAGAAACGACCAGCGAAATTATGGCTTGCATCTCCAGTAACGAAACGCCGAAATTTAATATTACCGGTTCGGAAAAGTCGGGGGAAAAGCAGTTCTCTATCTATTTGTCGTCCTTACGCCATGAAGCTGACCAATATATTACTGTTGTGTTTTTTGAAACGGGCTTAGTCGCCCACGAATAAAGACCAGTCATGGTATGATCGCTTTTACACTCACATCTTGCAATAATGCCACTCTTATCTTATTGCCCGGTGGAAATCAAAATGGCAAAGACGCTGACTCAGGAACGCATTGCTGAAATCCTGAAATTCGACGTAGACCAACGTTACAAATATATGGTGAAGGAAGTGGTCGAAAACCGCGAAATCTGGATCCTGACTGATGAGCACGGCTGTGTGATGCTCAACACCGAAGACGAAGATTGTGTACCAGTGTGGCCAAATGAAGAGTTCGCACAAGAATGGGCAACCGGTGAGTGGGAACACTGTAAACCTGAGCCAATTGGCCTCAACAAATGGCACAGCCGCTGGACTAACGGTCTTCTGGACGATGAGCTTTCCATCGTTGCCTTCCCAAATACCGATCTGGAAGGTGTGGTGCTGTTCCCTGATGAATTTGACTTCGATCTGATCAATCAGGCGAAAAAGCAAAAGCGTTAGGGTCTGTTGACCTTTGTCTGACAGTGTCATTAAGAAGAGCGGGCAATGCCCGCTCTTTTATTTACACCTCTATTTTTGCAGACCTGCAAATTTATCAGCTCAATTTCACTGGCTTCACATGGGTGTGATCCGCCAATACATTGATGGCTGAAGCTTTAAATAACGGATTTGCATCCAGTTCTTCAAACAGCCATTTGCAGCTGAATACCATCTTAATGGCATGCACTTCCGGCACTTTGCGGATTCCGCTGGCAATGTCTGCCCAGTCGATAGCATTCACGTATGCCAGCGTATCTTTATCCAATGTCGGCAGGGCTTTCGGATAACCCTTCTCGATGTATAGACCGGTTAACCATATCCAATAGCGTTGCCATAGTTCAGCCAGCAAAGGACGATAACCATTCCCTTCTGCCAGTACACGCTTGGTGATGTCTGCCAACGCCTGGAAGCTTGTAACGGCATGAAGCGTGGTCAACGCAGGTTCATACAGGTACAAACCGATCGCCCTGTCGCCAATTTCACGCATTTTGAGCTCGATGTTTTCTTCCGTAATAAAGAACTCATCTGCTACCGAAATATCATGAAGCGCGGTATCTGAGCAGAGCATCTCGCAAATTTGCAAGCTACCACCGAAACGGGTGATTTCAGGTTTGGCAGCATGCACTTTCAGCCATTGCGCTTCTGCAGTAATAGACTGTGCAGACATATCAATGCGCGGCGGCAACATGCGCTTGTACATATCTTCAAAGCGGATCGCCCAGTACGCTAAGGCATCTGCAATCAGCCCTTTGTCGCCATGCATAATGGCAAAGCTCAAACGGATCACCGGGTGAAACAGACCCATTGGCAGCGCGTATTGCAGCTTTTCAAGTACTCTCAGATATTCGGGTAATCCCGTAGTGCTTTCAGGTTGCACTTGAAGGCGGTGAAGTAACCCACATCAAACCGCACCAATGTCGGTAGCAATCGCCAGTCTGCTTCGGTAATGGCATCACCTAGCAAGAACGCTTGTTTGTTTTGCTGGTGTCATACCAATCGGTGCGCCAAACACCGTCTACCAATAAGCCCATTGCCGTGCCTCCAAGCTGTGTAATTTGCTGATGGGCTAACAATAGGTGTTATTGAGTTGAGGAAAAACAGTATGAAAATGAAATGATTGCTCTTCAAATTAGAACAATTAAAAAATAGAAAAGGCCCCTTTCGAGGCCTTGGAAATGATGGTGAATGTTATTCTGGCTTTTTCGTTTCGCTGAATACTTCGAGCTGTGCCTTCAAGCCTTGAGCTTCAAGGTTAGACACAAGTTCTGTCAACTCAGCGCCAGATGCTGCTTTCAGTACCACAACGCCACCTGCATTTGAAATCAGTGAAAGATTATTCACTTTCGCCAAAGATTCTGCCGCGGCTTTGTCAGCCTTGACCAGAATGAGTCCGCTGGTCTTGTGGGTCACCAAGCCCGTTGCATCCGTCAGTATTTCCCCGGCATATACCTTTGGTGCTTCTTCATAGCCGAAGAGACGGAAAAGTAAAAACGCTTTTGGGGTATTCTTGTAGAAGGTTTTCCCATTGATCACAACCGCTTCACCCTGAGGTGCTAAAACAGCCAGTTCTCCCGGGTCACCTGCCGCCAAAGCAGGAGCAGAAATCAGCACAGTGCTAAGCAAAATTGCTTTGAGTTTCATCGTTATTCTCTCCCTTAACCTTGATGACCGATGACGCGGATAGACCAGTGATTCAAAACACCGTCAACGCTGTTGTTCCTGCGAGGGAAGTAATATTCCTCGGCTTCATTCTTACGGTTACGCAAGATCCAGTAATCAAATTCATTACTCACATCGGTAACCCGAATTCGCCATTCACCCGAGGCAGGCTCGCCGTAGAACTTGTGACTCAGCATCAAGTGATCGCGGTAACCACGGCTTTCTTCACCGACCTGCTGACCAACACCCTGAAGCAGTGAACGTCCAACCATGCTGTTACTTGGTGACATCAAAACACTGCTGGTCCCTGAAGGAGAAACTAGCTCGATCAAGAGATCACTGGTACGTTCGTGATCAATGTCGATTTTGACCTGCACAGATTCCACAGTGAGGTTATCATCAATCACGATGCCATTGCCTACCGCTTCGTTACCCGCATCCGGTACAACAACGTCTGTCGTCTCAGATTTCCACTCGGTCAGTTTCATTGGAGGTAATGCCTGATAAAGGCGCGCTTCAAACATCGCTTTGTCGACATCAATCAGACCAAAACCATAGTAAGGGCTGTACTCATATCCAGCGGCATTTTTGGACCAACCTTCCAGACCTACCACAGCTTTGTTTTCACCAGTTTGAGAAACATAATTGATCACTGTGTCTACATGTGCTTTATCCACTTTTGTGGCGGTTTTCGCGAGGATGTGGCGAATATCACGTTGCGACAGATCTGGGCGGACGGTCATTATCAACGCAGCAGCACCTGAAGCATTGGGCGCTGCCGAAGACGTTCCGTTCATCACGCCGTTGTAATTACAGTTCGGATCTTCAGCTGTACCACCGTGAAGGCCGTTTCTGTCAGCTTTCTCGGTGGTGTTATAACCACGATCACAGCCAGTCAGGTCAGTCGTGACATGCGCAGGCTTGTCACGACCGAATTCACCCGCTGGTGACGTCAAGAACACGTTCGCACCAACAGAAGAGTAGGAAGCAAGCAGACCATCAGCATTCAGGGCACTGACGGTCATGTTCCAGTAGTTTGCGTTATTGTGGGAAAGGTTACTGTTTTGCCAAGGCAGCCCTTGGTTTGGTGCGTCTGCAGTATCGTAATCTTTCGGCAATATGCGGTAGATTTTCTCTCCCAGCATGATAGAAGTGCGGCCAAATCCATTACCTGCTGACTTCACATAGAGTGCACCTCGCCCTTGATGCGCCGTAGTGCTTTGTTCTTGGTAAACCGCGTCCTGTGTAGCTAGAGACAGATCGTTCTCTAGATCAAATGGTCGGCTGAACAGCACGTTGCTACCATAACTTTGGTTGAAGACACGCGCATCTGCCGAACGCGAATCCGCTCCGTGTGCAATCAGCCAGCTTTCCAGTGATTGCTCCTCAAGATAATTGAAGCCTTTAAGTCCAGCTCGTGGGGCCACGCCGCGAATACCTTCATTGTTGTTACCCACGGCAGCAATAATTCCTGCCACTGAGGTACCATGCGATGCATCAGGGTCCCAAGGTGTCGGGTCGTTGTCTTTGTTGACGAGATCCCATGAACCAGGTTTAACATTTGCCGCCAAATCAGGGTGGGCGATTTCCAATCCGTCATCAACAACGGCGACTGTCACGCCCTGTCCCTGATAACCAAAAAGGTGTGTTTGCCAAGGGTTAAGATCGTATCCTGTGCGACCACCATTTGCAGAAAATGCAGCCTGACCATTGTTTAATAAATTCCACTGATGTTCGAGAAGAGGATCTCCCGGAATTAACCAGCGGTTTTCATAAAACCTGTCAGTTGCAGACGCTGCCCCTGAATAAGCTATGGCAGAGCCAATTGTTAGCGCAATAATCCGTTTTTTATTCATTATTATTCCCAAAAAATAGATAACAAGATTGAGCAATTAATCAACGCTCGTTTTTATTAATATATTATTGAGAGGAATGAAGGAATGCCGAGATAGTGATGTAGATCGCACAATTATATCCAGAAAAAATAACAAATGTTAGTGAGTGATAACTAATTACACATAGGATTGGTTTCCAACAGTTTTCGTTACAGTGCTAAATCAAGCCTATAAAGGCAGAACTTATCTGGATTCTAAGCTTCTAACCTGTGAACCGCAGTGGATATAACCCCATAGAAAATGCATATATATTTATACACCTCGATTTCATTGAGATAGAAAAAGACGTTTGAAGTAATATTTATTTGAAGGTGATAAAGAGAGTTTATCTTATAGGAAAGAAAATAATAGGGGCCTCGCCCTCTTATTTCCTTTCCATTAATACCATGACTTCAGTATGTTCTGTATGAGGGAACATATCAAACCACTGCAATCTTTTTAAAAAATAATTTTTTAAATCGTCAATGTCATTTTTCAGTGTTTGCGGATTACAACTGGAATAGATAATGTGCTTGGGAGCCAACTCGCCAAGTTGTGCCACCAACTCTTTACCCAAGCCTCGACGAGGCGGGTTGACCAGCACCAGATCAGGTGCACTGTCTTGTAGCAGCGAGAATTTCGCCGAATCGAGCGCATCAAAGTTGAGGTTGGTGATTCCCATTTCTGCCGCAGAACGCTTAGCGCTCGCAATGGCTTCCGGCTCGATTTCAATACCGGTTACTGACTCGGTCACCGACGCGCAATGCAAAGCAAAACCACCGACGCCACAGAACAAATCCCACATGCGTTTTGGCTTGAGTTCTCTTACCCATTCACGCGCCGTCACATAGAGTTTGGCAGCGACTTCAGGGTTGGTCTGGAAAAAGCTTTTCGGGCGCACCACCAACGGCACGTCGTTGAATTGCTCGATAAGGTGTTCATTTTCTGTGAGGAAGATTTCCTCATCGCCTTCAAGACGCGCCATGTGCACAGGCTGCAAATTAACCGACACCACACGGATTTTCGGAAACGCCTCGCGCAGCCTCGCTAAGTTTGCCTCCAAACGCGGCATAGCTTCACGGCTGCGCATCACAAGTCGCAGCATGAACTCACCAGAATGTGCCGAGCGGGTCAGCAAAATGTATTTAAGCTCGCCTTTCTTTTTTGCTTTGTTATAAGGCGGAATACCGGAGGTGCGAATCCAATCTTGCAGGTAATCCAGCAATACGGTCATGTCTTCGGTGTAGAGCGGGCAATGGGTCAGGCTCACCAGTTCAAGGTTATCCCCCGACTTTACGTCTGCACCCAACACAGGTTGGTGCGCTGCACCCAGCACCACCATCTTGGCTTTGTTGCGACAGCCCGTTTCTTCGCTCAATACCGGCGGTAACCACTGCTCTGGCTGTCGGTTCTCAAACAGGGCTTTCAGCGCGCTGTCTTTGTCAGCAACTTGCTGGGTGTAAGGAACACCCCTCAACTCGCATGAACGGCACTTGTGCTGATCGAAGAATTTGCAATGCATAACGCTCTACCGCAGAAAAGAAGAGAGAGTCTAAGCATCCCGACGAAAATGACCATTCGCGTTATTACTCGTTAAAATCGAATATATTGATGGTAGAAACCAGACACATTGAAGCTCGGTTCAAGCATGGGAAAAATGCCTTTTTTCTTGAGTTTATCCCCGCGCTTCAGGAATACTGGTCTCACAAAAATCCACTGATTAATGAGCACACTACTGATGAAAATAGATCTCACCCGACTGGTCACAGAAAGCCGTAACGCTGCAAGCGCAGAAATCGACAAACTTTCCACGCTGGAAATGCTCGAAGTGATCAATCAGGAAGATCAAAAAGTGGCGCTCGCGGTTAAACAACAACTCCCGCAAATTGCCCAAGCTGTTGACGCCATCACGGAGGCGTTCGCAAAGGGCGGTCGCCTTATCTATATGGGGGCAGGCACATCAGGCCGTTTGGGTATTCTGGATGCAAGTGAATGTCCACCAACTTACGGCACCAAGCCTGAACTTGTGGTGGGTTTAATAGCTGGGGGACATCAGGCCATCTTGAAAGCAGTTGAGAACGCCGAGGACAATGTTGAGCTGGGCAAACAGGATCTGGTGGATTTGAAGCTGACCGCTAAAGACGTAGTGGTGGGAATTGCAGCCAGCGGCCGCACGCCTTATGTGCTAGGTGGAATGCGGTACGCCAAGTCTGTCGGCGCAACCGTAGCCGCCATTGTTTGTAACCCTGTATGCGCGATGTCAGATGAAGCAGATATCTCCGTCATTCCTGTTGTAGGGCCTGAAATTGTTACCGGCTCATCAAGAATGAAAGCAGGAACGGCGCAAAAACTGGTGCTGAACATGCTGACAACGGGCGCAATGATCCGCAGTGGCAAAGTGTATGGCAACCTGATGGTGGACGTCGAAGCGACCAACGCCAAATTGGTGCAGCGTCAGGTCAACATTGTCGTCGAGGCGACAGACGTAGGCGCTGATGAAGCGGAAGTCGCACTTCAAGCATCTAACCGCCACTGTAAAACAGCAATTTTAATGATTCTGGCAGGTATTGATGCCAAAGAAGCAGCAGCACGGATCGAGAAGCACAACGGCTTTATTCGTCAAGCGCTTAAGACATAAACCAGATAACCGTCAACAGCATTTTTTACTGCTCTATACCCAAGTTAACGATGATGTGTCTTCGCTGCTTCGGTACCAAGGAGCCGCCTCTCTCCAAAAATGCCTTCACAGACACACCGGGCATAAGTCTCAATATGCATACACAAATAAACCCAATATGCCTGATAATTTAGGCACTAAAGGGTATTTGACACTCTTCTATGTAAACTATCAAACTGAATTCTCTGGCTAAATAGCTGTTCCTAATAGTAGATCTCAAAGATAAGAGAAACTCAGTCCGCTTTGTGCGATCTGATCAATCGCCAAACCGAAACATACCGACAAAAGGACTGAGTGATGGCCATCATAGCACCGATACCTCGTGGC
>NZ_FIZY01000046.1 GCF_900060185.1 Grimontia marina
ACAAAGCACACAAGGTTTATCCCTACCTGCTGCGTGATATCGATGTCACTTATCCAAACCAAGCTTGGGCGATTGACATCACGTACATCCCCATGGCGAAGGGGTTCCTGTATCTGGTGGCCATTATCGACTGGTATAGCCGCAAAGTACTGGCTTGGCGCTTGTCGAATACGATGGATACAAGCTTTTGCATTGAGGCTCTCGAAGACGCACTGCAACACTACGGGCCGCCCGATATCTTCAATTCAGATCAAGGCAGCCAGTTTACTAGCGCTGAGTTTACTCAGAGATTAATCGACCATGATGTACGGATAAGCATGGATGGGAAAGGACGCTGGGTCGACAACGTGTTCATCGAGCGATTATGGCGTAGCTTGAAATATGAGGAGGTTTACTTAAAAGCCTATACCACCCCCCGAGAAGCTGAACTTGAAATCGGCCACTACATGGTGTTCTATAACGAAGAGCGTAACCATCAGGGACTCAATGACCTTACTCCTGATGAAGCCTACTTCGGCAGGCAAAGATACGCAGCATGAGCCGGATCAAACACTTAAAAAATTAGCTTGTGTGTCCAACCAATGGGGTCCACTTCTTCTTCAGGCCTTAATGTGCAACTTGAGGACAAGGTGCCTCAAGTCTCAACAATGAAATACCGCCTTCCAAACTTTCTTTTGACCCCTAGCACACTGTAATCAAAGACTTTGCTTTGTTTGATGCGTCAATAAAGAGACACGCCTCAGGCAAGTCTCTCCTAGACTTGTGTGGAGTAAAATTCCAATTCCGGTTAAGCCTAAAAATAAAAGGCTGGAAAAGTGAGGACAACGTCATGGCAAAAAACGAAGTAGGTATTGTTCAGGAAGGTGAGAAAGGAACGTTTGAATGGCGTGCGTTTTTCTTTATCGCCGTTTTCCTGTTCCCCATCCTCAGTGTGGTATTGATTGGTGGATATGGTTTTCTGATCTGGATGAGTCAGGTGTTCATTTTTGGCCCCCCGGGCCACGGTTAATAGCAATGCACATTCACCGATCCCATTAAGAGCACACGATCATGAAAGAATTTATCAGTAAACTCTGGGCGACCATGCGGCGTCCAGCGACCAAAATCAGCCTCGGGACACTGACCCTCGGTGGTTTTATTGCCGGCGTCATTTTCTGGGGTGGTTTCAATACCGCATTGGAACTCACCAACACCGAACAATTCTGTATTTCCTGCCACTCTATGCGTGACAATGTTTATCCGGAGCTACAGAAAACCATCCACTGGTCGAACCGTTCAGGTGTTCGCGCGACCTGCCCCGACTGCCACGTACCGCATAACTGGACGGACAAAATTGCCCGTAAGATGCAGGCAAGTAAAGAGGTGTTTGCTCAGGTCTTCGGTGTGATTGGTACGCGGGAGAAGTTCCTGGATAAGCGGCTAGAGTTGGCGCAGCATGAATGGGCGAGGTTTAGTGCCAATGGGTCGAAGGAGTGTAAAGCCTGCCATAATTACGCCAGCATGCAGTTTGAGAAGATGAGGCCGACGTCGCGTTTTCAAATGCAGCATGCGGCGAAAACCGATCAAAGCTGTATCGACTGCCATAAAGGGATCGCTCACCAACTCCCGGCGGAGATGGATTCCACTGGCGGTTTGCTTGGCAAGTTGATTTCCCGCTCCCACAGTACAGATTTCAACAAAGGCGCTCCTATTTACAGCATCAATTTTTTGGAAATGTACGTTGATAAAGATCTGAAACAGGATGGGGGGGTGCTTGAGCCCGCCTCCATGGTGACCATTCTGGAAGAGGATGACAAGGCGGCGAAAGTCACTCTGACTGGCTGGCGTAAGATGAAAGGCTTTGGTCGTGTGATTTATGAAGACTTTGGCTTGAATATCGCTTCGGCAGCCTTGTCTAAAGAAGTGGCGCAAAGCCAGACAGACATCCGTACCTTTGAAACCAAAGAAGACGATCTGACCGGTCTGACCTGGCAGCGCATTGAAGTAGACCTTTGGGTTAAAAAAGCAGATTTTCTCGACAGTATCGATCCTATTTGGACCGAAGCGAAACAGGCTTACGACACCAACTGTAGCCTTTGTCATACCCAGCCTGATGTGGCGCACTTTGACGCCAACACTTGGCCGGGTATGTTCGACGGCATGATGGGCTTCGTTAATTTTGATCAGGCAACTCAGGCGTTGGTGCTCAAGTACCTGCAGAAACATTCCAGCACCTTTGTAAAACACTGAGAGGGATAACAGCATGACAATCAATAGACGTACTTTCCTAAAAGGCATGTTGTCTGTTAGTGCAACGGCTGTCATTGGTCCAACCCTTCTCGTTGCGACAGACGCACAAGCCAATTCAGAACTGCTAGAGGGTACTTGGCGTACCTCCGGCTCTCACTGGGGGGCATTCCGTGCCCGTATCGTAGGTGGTGAAGTCGCCGAGGTTGTGGCGTTCAATCACGACAAACACCCAACAGAAATGCTTGAAGGGGTAAAAGGTCTCATCTACAACCCATCTCGTGTGCGCTACCCTATGGTTCGCCTTGACTGGCTGAAACGCACGGAAGGATGGAATACCACGCGAGGTGATAATCGCTTCGTTCGTGTCACCTGGGATCAGGCACTTGATCTCTTCTACAGCGAGTTGGAGCGTGTGCAGAAAACCTATGGTCCTGCAGGTGTATTGGCAGGCCAAACAGGCTGGCGCCAGACAGGTCAGTTCCACAGTTGTACCACCCACATGCAACGTGCGATGGCGATGCACGGCTTTTTTGTTAAGAAAATCGGGGACTATTCCACTGGTGCCGGACAGACGATCATGCCTTACGTGCTGGGTTCCACGGAAGTGTATGCGCAGCAAACTTCCTGGCAACTGGTATTGGATAACGCCAAACAGATCGTTATTTGGGCGAACGACCCGGTGAAAAACGCACAGGTGGGTTGGCAGTGCCCAACTCATGACGTGTACGGCTATTTCGACCAGCTCAAGGACAAGGTTGAGAAGGGTGATATCAAGGTGATTTCTGTAGATCCTGTGGTCAGTAAAACCCAGAAATTCCTGGGTTGTGAACACCAGTACATCAACCCTCAAACTGATGTACCTTTCATGTTGGCATTGGCGCATACCCTCTACACCGAGGATTTGTACGATAAAGAATTCATCAAGGTTTACTGTCTTGGCTTTGAGCCTTTCATCGATTACGTCATGGGTAAAACCAAAGACAAAGTCGAAAAAACGCCAGAGTGGGCGGCGAAAATCTGTGGTGTCGAGCCTGATCGCATCCGCGAATTTGCCCGCATGTTGGCCAGCGAACGAACCCAACTTATGTTCGGTTGGTGTGTACAGCGTCAGCAACATGGCGAGCAGCCTTACTGGATGGGGGCCGTACTGGCGAGCATGCTTGGTGGCATCGGCCTTCCAGGTTCTGGCGTTTCCTATGCCCACCATTACAGTGGAATCGGTGAGCCGGCAACAGGTGCTGCAGGCCCTGGTGGTTTCCCACGAAACCTTGACCCCGGCATGGTGCCAAAACACAACAACAGTGACTTCAAAGGCTACTCAAGTACTATTCCAGTGGCGCGTTGGATCGAGGCCATAGAAAATCCGGGGAAGGTGATCAATCACAACGGCAACAAGGTGAAATTACCGCCGATTAAAATGGTGATCGTGAGCGGGAACAACCCTTGGCACCACCATCAGGATCACAACAGGATGAAAAAGGCCTATCACAACATAGAAACGGCAGTGACCATCGACTTTGCGTGGACTGCGACCTGTCGCTTCTCTGACATTGTGCTGCCAGCTTGTACCCAGTTTGAGCGTAACGATATCGATCTTTATGGGGCATATTCGGCGACAGGTGTACTTGCTATGCATAAGCTGGTGGATCCGCTCTATCAATCCCGCACAGACTTTGAGATTTTCAAAGGTTTGACTGCCCGGTTTGGTCTGAATAAAGACAAAGAGTACGCGCAGGAAATGAACGAGATGCAGTGGGTTGAGAAGCTCTACAACGAATGTGTGACAGCCAACAAAGGCAACTTTGAAATGCCTGACTTTGAAACCTTCTGGAAAGAGGGTTATGTCGGTTTTGGTAAAGGTAGCACCTTTGTTCGTCATGCACTGTTCCGTGAAGATCCAGAGCTAAACCCGCTGGGCACACCTTCTGGCTTTATCGAAATCACCAGCCGCAAAATCGGTGGATTTGGTTACGAATACTGTCAGGAACACCCTATGTGGTTTGAGAAAGCCGAGCGTTCTCACGGTGGTCCGGGGTCAGAGAAATTCCCGATGTGGTTGCAATCATGTCACCCAGACAAACGCCTGCACTCACAGATGTGTGAATCGCCCGCACTTCGTGAAACCTACACTGTACAGGGGCGCGAACCGGCGTACATCAACCCTGAGGACGCTAAGGCCCGCGGTGTGAAAGATGGCGATCTCATCCGTGTGTTCAACGATCGCGGGCAACTGATTGCCGGCGCCGTGGTGTCGGATGATTATCCACCAGGTGTTATCCGCATTCAGGAAGGGGCTTGGTACGGCCCGACGGGCTCAGAAATAGGCGCGATAGATACCTATGGTGACCCGAATACCGTGACGCTGGATGTGGGCACATCCGAGCTTGCACAGGCATGCAGTGCATACACCTGTGTGGTTGACTATGAGAAGTTCAAAGGCGAAGCTCCAGCGGTGAATGCGTTCTCAGGTCCAGAGATTGTGACTCTGTAACGCTGGGACCGAAACTGTCTGAAGAGTAAGAGCCGCAATTGCGGCTCTTTTTTTGGCAACCACTTGTGAATGTAATTGTCGCTGCCGTTAAGGGTGACGCCTAGCGCGAAACTTAATAGGTGAGAGCGTGTTGCTGGCGGCTGATTAGGCCGCCATTTTTGATTTCATGGTGTCTGCCACTATGTGTAACAGTGTGACCCAAGCAGCGCGGACTTCTGGCGTAAAATCATCCCCTAGACCTACTTTGAGTGTGTGCAGCAGAGCGTTGCCAACGGGGGTAAAATGGCTCTTTTTAACGCCATATCCTTCGTGACGCTGAGCCAGTTCGTGTAACACCGGAAAGAGAGACTCGAGATCATTCAGACCTTTGACGGCAGCACTAAGCATAGCCATCAACTTTCTTCCCTGCTGTTTCATATCACCTTTAAACAAGGATTTTAGGGTCGGATCATAGGAGAAAAGGGTATCATAAAATATCTCCGCGGCTTTGACAGAGATAGGTTCAACTTTGTTAAAACTGGTTTGGATCAGTGTGATTTGTTGTTGTTTCAGCGACATTGCAATATCCCAAATAGTGAATGAGTACTTTTATTAATCAACATTCATATAATCAAGCGTAGGAAAGCATGCCCACTTGTCCAATTGGCAATGTCATCATTGTGTGCTGTATACCCAAACGACCTGAAGATACTCGCATTGATGGCCTCTCTTGGGTGACTTGACTGACTCCTGCATCTTCAGGTTGTTTGGGTATATCTGTCTGAATGAAACGACAGTGTAATTGAAAAGGAAAGTTCAAATAGCCGCCACTAAATACGTTTTCTGTTGGCTATCCTTTTTGGGCTGCGTTAGCTTGGATGCTATGGTCTGTTGATCTTTGGTGATAATTTTTGCAGCAGTTTGTGAGGATTTTATGCAATGCAGAGGCGTCGAAGTGTAGTCTCGAGTACATAAGAAGCCGATAACGCAGCAGAAATTCCCCACAAACGCTGTCCGAAGGGTTCGACTGCGCGTCCCGCACCCTAAACGTTTTATGCTTTGTTGAGGTGTATTTGCTTAGAGTGCTAAGCGGCACACACCTCGCCGCGCCAAAAACGCTTAGGGCTAGAACAAAATTTAACCACCAAAGGTCAACAGACCATAGGGTATAGACTCAGGGACAAACCGAGAGATAAGACCGTGACAACGCGGCGAGATGAAAAAGGATAGACATGTTAAAGCTTGAAGATATTTGCTTGCGACCCGCCCGGAATGATGAACGCGATCATCTATGGCACTTTATTTATATTCAGAACGAGTGGAAAGCACACGATGCTCCCTATTTTCCGCTTGAACATCAATCCCGATTCCAGTTTCGACGTCACCTGTTCAAGCGTCTGAAAGAAGCGCAAACCGCGATGGTGATTGACTATAACGGTGAAGCTATTGGCTACCTTTCCTGTTATTGGGAAGATCAATCAACCCGCTGGCTGGAAGTTGGCATTACGCTATTCACCTCTCAATACTGGGGAAAAAAACTTGGACGCAAAGCGCTAACTCTCTGGATCACTCATCTCTTTGAGCGCTATGACGTTGCTCGCATTGGCCTGACAACTTGGTCGGGTAACCCTCGTATGATGAAATGTGCTCAAGCACTTGGTATGCAAGAAGAAGGGCGGATCCGAAGCGTTCGTTTCTACGAAGGTAAGTATTACGACTCACTCCGTTATGGCGTGCTTCGCGAAGAGTGGCAAGCGCAAAGTAAAGACGATAATACACTTCGCTGCGTGAGTTAGTTTTACACTGTAAACATGGAAAAAGGGCAAGCTACTCTTCACTATCTGCGCAAAGGGCTGGGGCAACCACTTTTGCTCCTTCACGGCTTGGGTTCAAGCAGTGAAGACTGGCTGCACCAAATAGACGCATTCAGCGATCGTTTCGATGTGATTGCGCCTGACTTCCCTTTACATGGTGCTTCTCCGGGTAACATTGAGACTTTCAGTTTGCTGCAATGTGCAGGTCTCATTGTTTCGCTGATTGAGGGACTGGAACTTCGCAATGTGCTGGTGGTTGGGGTATCAATGGGCGGAATGATTGGTATCGAATTGGCTACCCGTTTTCCGCAGCATCTTGCAGGTCTTTGCGTGGTCAATGCTCTCGCCGAGTGTCGCCCGAGAAAACTCAATGAATGGTGTATGCTGGCTTCAAGACGCTTTTTACTCAAGTTTGTTAGCGTCGAAACCATTGCCAAACTAATGGCGAAGCAACTTTTACCGGGTGATGCTCATGCCCAAACTCGGGATGAGGTGATCAGTCGATGGTCGAAAAACCATAGGGAAAGCTACATTGCCTCCTTTAATGCCGTGGTGGGTTGGGATGCGCTGGATAAGCTTTCTAACCTGAAATGTCCCCTCTTTATGCTCACCTCTGAGTTTGATTACACGCCAGTAGCCTCAAAAAAAGTGTTGGCCTACCTCTATCCTGAAGGTCAATTTGCTTGTCTGCCCAATGCCAGACATTTGGTTCCTCTTGAAAAACCAACCGAGTTTAATCAAATTCTCAGTAAATGGCTCGATGAGCAAACCTAGCGCACCTTTCTGGCCCCTTGCGATTGTTCCGTCTCACTCAACTGCTAAAATTCCCGCAACGCATTTCAAAGAAAGTGCGATATATACCTAAGCTCGCTGAATACAGTATCTTCAAGTTGTTTGGGTATCTACCCAAACAAAAAAGAAACTAAGAGAGTCACCATGAAATTGGAAGCAGTCGACTTCAACGCGCCAGACGCAGCAGAACGTTTCGTTGAGTCCCTTCGCTCTACAGGATTTGGCGTTTTGAAAAATCACCCAATCCGTCAGGATCTTGTGTCGTCAGTTTACGAAAACTGGCAGGGCTTTTTCGATAGTGAAGAGAAAATGCAGTATCGATTCAAACCAGAAACACAGGATGGTTTGTTTCCGGTAGATGTGTCTGAAGTGGCGAAAGGTCATGAGAAGAGGGACATCAAAGAATTCTTCCATTATTACCCTTGGGGTCAGTGTCCTGATGCCCTGAGAGGCCAGTTGCAAGGATACTATGATGAAGCCAATAGCTTGGCGAAAACACTGCTGAGCTGGGTTGAGGAATATTCGCCGGTAAATGTATCTGAGCTTTACTCACAATCCTTGTCGAGTATGGTGGATGGTAGTGAGCAGACCTTGTTACGTGTTCTGCATTACCCGCCAATGAAAGGTGACGAAGACCCTGGTGCTATTCGTGCCGCAGCCCATGAAGACATTAACTTGCTGACTATTCTCCCCGCGTCTAATGAGCCTGGCTTGCAGGTGCTGGGTAAAGACGGAGAGTGGCTGGATGTACCATGTGACTTTGGCTACTTGATTGTGAACATTGGTGACATGCTGCAAGAAGCATCTGGCGGCCACTTCCCATCGACCACGCATCGTGTTGTCAATCCTGACGGTGCGGACATGACGAAATCCCGTATTTCCTTGCCTCTGTTTCTGCACCCTAAACCAGAAGTGGTACTGTCCGATCGCTACACAGCGAATAGCTATTTGATGGAACGTCTCCGCGAGTTGGGCTTGATATAGTCCTCCTTTTTAACGGGGAAACTCTAAGCCGGTGACACGATTCGTGCACCGGCTTTTTCGTAGCTTCAAGTAGGAGCCCTTCCTTTAAAAAACCATCAGGTTAGCTTTTTTGGACAAGTAATTGTCTCTGGAGGAAGAATGTTTTTTTTCAACTAATATTCAAGGAGAGGAACAGGAGTCTCAAAAATGAAAAACCATTTCATGTCACCACTGAAACGAGCCATGAGTCGTATTTTTGGTTTCGACGCTGAATTAGAAGCTGAGGCAAACGCCAAGATCGCTGCCTTGGATAAATCTCTCGCCATCATTGAGTTTGATACCAAAGGGAATATTCTCTCGGCTAATGAGAACTTCCTGAAAGTAATGGGCTACTCACCTGACGAAATTAAAGGTAAGCATCACTCTCTTTTTGTGGAAAGGGCGTATGCCAGGTCCAGTGAGTACCGGGATTTTTGGGCGAGACTGGCGAGAGGTAAGTCGTCGTCCGGCGAATTCAAACGGATTGGGAAAAATGGTATTGATGTCTGGATTCAGGCAACGTACAACCCAGTCTACTCACCACGAGGTGAGGTAACAAAAGTGGTGAAATTCGCCACAGACATTACTCAAGACAAAAATAAAAGCCTTGATACGTCAGGGCAAATCGATGCCATTAACCGCAGTCAGGCGGTCATCGAGTTTGACCTTAAAGGCATCATTCTCCGCGCAAATGAAAACTTCCTTACCGCCATGGGTTACAGCGAAAAAGAGGTGGTGGGCCAACACCATTCGATGTTTGTCGAGCCAGAGATGAAACAATCGGGTGAGTACAGAGCCTTCTGGGAGAGCCTCGCCAGGGGGGAATATCAAAGTGCCATTTACAAACGCCTTGCCAAAGGTGGTAGAGAGATTTGGATCAGTGCCTCCTATAACCCGATTTTCGATGATAATGGCAAGCCATTCAAAGTAGTGAAGTTTGCGAGTGATGTGACCGAGCAGAAAATGCGAAATGCAGATTTCGCCGGGCAAATCCAGGCTATAGGTAAGTCACAAGCGGTAATTGAGTTTGAACTGGATGGTACGATTCGCACTGCAAACGAAAACTTCCTGAATACTGTCGGTTATAGCCTCGAAGAAGTACAGGGTAAGCACCACTCTATGTTCGCACCTTCAGCAGTGAAAAACTCCCGTGAGTACAAAGAATTTTGGAAATCGCTGGCGGTGGGGGAATTCTTCTCTGGGGAGTTTGAACGTGTCGGAAAAGGTGGCCGACAAATATGGATTCAGGCTTCTTACAATCCGATTTTTGACCTTAATGGAAAGCCATTTAAAGTAGTGAAGTATGCTTCAGACATTACAGAGCAGAAGCTGAAAAATGTTGATTATGAAGGTCAGATTGAGGCGATAGGGAAATCTCAGGCAGTGATTGAATTCAATATGGATGGGACTATTCGCCATGCCAACGACAACTTCCTGAATGCGATGGGCTACTCGCTGACAGAGGTGAAAGGACGCCATCACTCCATGTTTGTTGGGCCTGATTACAAGAACTCGGCGGAGTATAAAGTCTTCTGGGAGAAGCTAAATCGCGGTGAGTTTGAATCCGCTGAATTCCTGCGTTTTGCAAAAGGGGGGCGCGAAGTTTGGATTCAGGCGTCCTACAACCCCATTTGCGACACAAACGGTAAACCTTTCAAAGTGGTGAAATACGCCACTGACATCACCGCCAAGAAACGTGCTGTGGCGAAAATCAGTGAATGTTTGGTTTCACTCTCTAAAGGCGATCTAAGTGCGTCACTGACTGAGAAGCTTGATGACGAATTTGAATCTGTCAGGAAAGCGCTGAACTCTACGATAGAGCGTCTGAACGAGTTAGTGGTAGACATTAATCGCACTGCGACATCCGTTAGCAATGCGGCGCGGGAAATCAAAATGGGCACCAGCGATTTGAGTGACCGCACTGAATCGCAAGCCAGCAGTTTGGAGGAAACGGCTGCCAGTATGCAGGAGATGATGGCGACTGTTCAGCAAAATGATGAGACATCGCAAAGTGCTGTGAAGCAGGCAAGTGATGCAACCAAGAAAGCCGAGCGCGGCGGTACGGTGGTGGTCGAAGCGGTGAATTCGATGGCGGAAATCGAAGCGTCCAGTAAGCAGATTTCAGACATCATTGGTGTGATCAACGAGATTGCTTTCCAGACGAACCTACTGGCGCTGAATGCGGCTGTAGAGGCTGCGCGTGCTGGTGAGCAAGGTCGAGGGTTTGCTGTCGTTGCTGGTGAAGTTCGTAATTTGGCACAACGAAGTGCCAAAGCATCTGTTGAGATTAAGAATCTTATCAATGCCAGTGTGAACAAAGTAAAAGATGGTACTCAACTGGTGCGTGAATCTGGCGAGAACCTGGTGGAGATCGTTGATGCTATCCGCAGTGTGTCATCCATGATAGATGACATGAGTACAGCGACGCAGGAACAGTCTCAGGGCATTGGGGAAATCAACCGCGCCATCACCGAAATGGATAACATGACACAGCAAAATGCAGGCCTTGCTGAAGAAGCGACGGCAGCCAGTGAAAACATGCTGGTGGAAGCAGAAAACTTACAGGAACTGGTGAGATTTTTTAAAACCCGCTCTGCCTGACAGACCATGTTCAAAGAAAAAGCCGGACTTATATATCCGGCTTTCTATTGCCCAAGCGTTTTTAAACGGAATAGTTGCAAGCCGGTAACGAGGTATTTTCTTCTCAGAACACCAAGCTTCCTTTATGCCCAAACAACCTGAAGATGAAGGATTCAGGTTATTTGGGTATATAACGAGCTAACTAAGATCTAAGTGCGATTAATGGAATAAAGTCGTGACCTTTGATCTACGTTTACGTCTAGAACGATATGGCAAAACGAATAGCAGTAGGTGATTACCTACTGCCTGTTTCAGAATGATTCGTGGGTTGGTTAGGGTGAAGAGAATATGGTGCGAATAAGAAACAAGAAGCCGCGTTAAAAAGCGGCTTCGTCAGCAGCGGCGATTTGCTGGAGCCAGCGTCCCAGTTTCAGGATTTCTGGCTGTCTTGCACGGTGCTTTTTGTACACGAAATAGAGGCTGTCTCCGGTAGGAATTTCATGTAGGGGAATGCGTACCAATTGCTCGCGGTCAATCTCGTTCATAAAGTAGTGGTTGAGCAGGGTTATACCGTGGGAGTAGCGTGCTGCCTCAGTTGCGAGCAACATATGGCTGAAGGTGTGGATTTTTACGTCCCTAGGGAGTGTATAGCCGCCTAACTTACACCATTCTTTCCAGTCGTTTTCCATCAAAGATCTGACCGACAGTAAAGGGTATTCCCAAAAGGCATCAGGCAAGGGCTTATCCTTGATTTGTTGCCAGATTTTGGTACTGCATACCGGGTAAATGTATTCAGTATACAAAAGCTCGTATTCGTAGTTTTTACCCGGAGCAAAGTCGGTAATAAAGCAGTCGCCCACTTTATCTGAAAGGTCCGGGCGATGAGCGTACATCTCCAGGGAAAGGTCTATTTCAGGATGCTTAGTTCGGAAATCCGAAAGCTGGGGCATGAGCCACTTCACTGCAAGTGAACTGAAAACAGCCAGCCTGAGTTTACCGGAAACCCCTTCTCGTACTTGAAGACTGGCGCGTGCGATGGCCTGGAGCGGGTCGCCAATATCATCGAAATAGCGCTGACCAACCGGGGTTAGATGCAGGCTCCGTCCTTGCCGCTCAAACAAGGACTCTCCCAGAAAATCCTCTAACAAGCGAATTTGATGGCTCACTGCGCTTTGGGTCACGTTCAAAGATTCTGCGGCACGTGAGAAGCTGTTTAAGCGGGCAGTGGCTTCGAAATATTGAACGGCTCGGAGTGGTGGAAGTTTCACTATCTAAAAAACTCATAGAACCTGAATAATCATCATTATACGTCATAGAAAAGTGTCGCTACTATGTAGGTTCTGTGAGCCATGTGGCTTTTTCTCGCTTAAAGGAGGCCTTAGGTATGCGTAATATCTCAGTAGGTTTCGCCATGACGTTGTTAGTGATAGGAAACCTCAGCGCCACGTTTTCAGATGCGCTGGTAAAAACCATGGAAGGAGGGCCAGACGGAGCCATTTTCCAGTTCACCCTATTTCGTCAGGTATCTGCCGTACTCATTCTGTTGCCCTTCTGCTTGACAGCACCGGCGAAGAATCTGACCTTAGGACTGAAATGGCATGCCCTGCGTGCGCACATCTGGCTGGTAGGTGTGTTCTTTGCCATTGTGGCGCTGACAACGATGCCACTGGCTACGGCGAACGCTATCTTCTATGCAGCTCCCTTGATCATGCTTCCACTTGCAGCAATCTTTTTAGGCGAGAAACTCTCAGTACCGTCGATCATTGCAGCAGTGGTGGGTTTTATCGGTGTGCTGATCTTGGTCCGTCCGACAGATTTCAGCTGGGCGGCGATGTCTGCGCTGATTGTGGCGGTCTCGCTGGCCATCAACAACCTATTGATCCCGAAAATTCCACGCGAACAGACAGTGCCGCAAACACTGCTACTGCACAACCTGATTGGCATTCCTGTCGCTTTTGCGTTGTCACTTTACGAAGGTATGCCGTTCAGTCTGGATTTATTCTGGCGTGCCGCAGGCTCAACCGCGTTTATTTTGGTTTACGCAGCAACGTGTGTGATCGCCTATCGTGCCGCGGAAAGTAATAAGATTGCCAGCGCGGAATACAGCGGTTTGGTATGTGCGGTGGGCGTAGGGCTAGTGCTGTTCGGGGAAGTGCCGGATTTGATGATGATTGTTGGCACCATTTTGATTGTGATGCCTCTACTCTGGTTAGCTGGCCGCGAGAAACGTAAAGCGCGCAAAGCGAAGGCCGCAGCACTGGCAAAAACCCCTAAAGATATTGTCGAACCGGCTTGATCTAACGAAGAATGGAAAACTGGCCGCGCTCTCCCGTTTGCACAATCGGGGGAGCGCTTTTTTATGTCCAGCCGCAAATTTGTGTGCATTTTTCTTAATTTGAATACTGAAAGGTGAATTGGCAGGCAGATTGGTTGAACTGAACACTTTCTGTCAATAAAGTGAGCCAAAACAAAAGAAAAGTGAGGATAGGGGAAACCCCTTCACATGGTTGGCAAAGGAATCTCTCATGTACAAATACGTCTTCGCAGCGTTACTGCCAGTGATCATGGTTGGCTGCTCGTCTTCAGAAAAACCGACTTTTGATATCGCGGCTCAGCAGGAAAAAGAGCAGGAAGCCGCGAAAAAGGGGGAGGTACTGCCGGAACCTGCTTCTTTGTATTTTGTGAATAGCAGTGACTCACAAGATTATAATCCAGAATGGGACGATACCCAGAAAACTGACCAACAGAAGCTGTTCATTGCCAACGGCGACCACGATGTCACTCTTTTTGCCGACCACCTCGAGTGCAAAGACCCTATGGGACTGAACATGGAAAGCCTGGGCACCAAAAGCATGACTATGCCTCGGGGAGAGAAGGTAACGCTGAATGTGTCTTTCCACGCCAATAGCTTTGCTGCTGGTGGTGCGTCTTGTGTGAATACGTTTACCTTCAATGTTGAAGAAGGGAAAAGCTACACAGTGAACCATAAATTTAGCTTGGAAGATGGCCTATGTACTGTGTTGGTGTTTGACGATGAAGCGAAAGCCGCGATTGATGTGTTTGCCCGCAAAGGCCCTTACCTTTGTACTCCTGAAGATCTGAATGAAGACAACGCCGCCCAACGCATCGAACTCAGTGCCGGCCGCTTCTAATCCCCTAATTTCGCCGGAATGTTAGCGACCAAGTAACTGATGAGCGCTTTCAATCTGGCAGGTTGGTGCCGATCTCTGTGATACAGCAAATAGAGCGGCACCTTATCCACCTTCCATTCTGTAAACACCGACTCGAGTTTTCCTTCCGTTTCATAAGACGTGCAATACAGAGCGGGCAAGCGACAAATACCGTTTCCCTGAAGTGCTGCATTTAAAAGGACATGGCCGTTTTTACATTGTAAATGGCCGTGTACTTCCACATCTGTGTGCTGCGTTGGATCGTCGGATTTCACGTATCGCCACTTGGTAACAGACCCAGTTAGGCAATCATGTTGCTGTAATTCTTTTGGGTGTGATGGCTTGCCTTTGCGCGCGAAATAGGCCGGAGAGGCGTAGGTGCCAATCTTAATATCTCCGAGCTCACGACCAATCAACACTGAGTCGGCCAACGCCCCCATTCGAAGTACCAAATCAAAACGGGACTGCACCAGATCAACCCGTTCTGAGCTGAAATCAAGCTCGATACTGATCTCCGTGTTTCGAGCGCAGAAGGCATGAATGGCATCGCCAATCAAAGACTCCCCCAAGATGCCGCCAACACAGTTCACCGCGATATGGCCACGCATCTGATCAGCATCATTGTTGGCAAGGGTAATGGCTTCATCCAGTTGCGACAGCGCTGCCCGGCAGCGGCTAAAGAAGGTTTCTCCAGCCACGGTTAAGCGTTGGGAGCGGGTAGTGCGGATGATCAGCTGTACACCCAACCTGGTTTCCAATTGGCTTAACTGGCGAGACATATGGGCGCGGGAAGCATTTAGCGATTCTGCTGCTTTAGAGAAGCTGCCAGTTTCTGCGATAGCAACAAAGGCGCGGATGTCACTCAGGCTTTCGCCGAGGATTTCTTTATTGGTGTTCATTTGGTAACACTGAGTTTTATTGTGACATATATATCAACAATGATACTTTATTTATAATGCAGCCTCAACCAAAACAACACGGTCTTTGAGGAAGAACATCATGAAAAAGTTGGCTGTTATTACAGGTGCAAGTTCAGGTATCGGCGAAGCGATTGCAAAACAACTGTCTGCACTGGGTCACCCGCTGCTGCTGGTGGCGCGACGTGTTGAACGCTTAGAAGCACTGAGCCTGCCAAACACCCTTTGTCGTAAAGTAGATGTGACTGACAAAGCCGCATTCGAAGCAGCAATTAAAGAAGCCGAAGCGGAATACGGTGAGGTAGACCTGCTGGTAAACAACGCAGGTGTGATGCTGCTGGGTGATGTGGCAACACAAAATGCCGCAGAGTGGCAAACCATGTTCAACGTGAACGTGGTTGGCTTGCTGAATGGCATGCAGGCCGTGCTTGAACCAATGAAAGCGCGCAACGGTGGCACGATTGTAAACATCAGCTCAGTGGCTGGCCGCAAAACCTTCCCGAATCATGCAGCTTACTGCGGCACTAAATTTGCGGTTCACGCGATTTCTGAAAACGTGCGTGAAGAAGTGGCTGACGCCAATGTTCGCGTCATTACCATCGCCCCTGGTGCAGTGGAAACCGAGCTGCTTTCCCATACCACCAGCGATGAAATCAAAGCAGGTTACGACAGCTGGAAAGACGAAATGGGCGGCGTTCTGGCTGCAGATGATATCGCCAGCACCGTTTGCTATGCGTACTCCTTCCCACAAAACGTGTGTGTGCGTGAGATTGTGATCACCGCTACCCGTCAACAGCCTTAACTGGAAAGTCCAGAAATTTGATAGCGTCACTCATTGTGGCGCTATCAGTACAAAGGGAAAGGTATACAGATTTTCAACGCCGATTTCGTCTTAGTTTGAAGCTATATCGTGCGAGTCTAACAGAACCTGAGTACTGGTGTGTCCCTCCTCAGTAGGTTGGCTGAGCGCGATAGAAATCCTCGTTGAATGCTAAGCTGCCCCACATAGCATGAGCGTGAGCGCAAATTACCGTTTTTTCATCCACGAAATCTTCAGTCAGTGTGTCTGATTCTGGGTGATATTGATAAGTAGATATCCCTAGTTCTGGCCTCAGAACAACGACTTTATTATCTGCCGTCATCCAACCGAAATTTTTATCCCTTTGCATCATGGCACGTTGATTTTTCGCAGGAACTTCTTTGGTGAGATCGTGACCTATCATTGGATTGATGCTGCTGATACCAGCAAGCGATAGTAGTGTTGGCGGTAGTTCAAGTTGGCTGGTTAAGCGGGAGTCAAACGTTGGTTCAATGCCGCCACCAAGAATAATAGCGGGGATTCTGAAGTGGCCGATGGGGACTGGCAAATCTCCGGTTGCCCTAGCATCGTGGTCGGCCACAATCAGGAAGACGGTATTGTTCCAGTAGTTTGACTTTTTGGCTCGTTCAATAAATTTGCCCACTGCATAGTCTGCATATTTTACGGCGTTCTCCACCGTGCTTTTGGGGCTGTTAAATGGCGTGATCTTGCCATCAGGATACTCAAAAGGGCTGTGATTCGAAGAGGAGAAAACCAAACTGAAGAAGGGTTTGTCCTGTTTCTTTTGCTGAGTAAATAGAGTATCCGCTTTATCATAGAGATCTTCGTCAGAAGCCCCCCAAGATCCAACAAACTTTGGCGCGTCGAATGCTGGAAAGTCCTGGATATCAGTAAACCCGTTTCCTAGGAAAAAGTTCTTCATGTTGTCGAAATGGCTTTCCCCACCATAGATGAATTGAGTGTGATACCCCTGAGATTTTAGTAAATCAGCGATAGTGAAAAAGTTAGTCTGACTTTTTCCTAGTTTGACCACGGAGCGCGCGGGTGTCGGTGAGAAACCTGTTGTCAGAGCTTCAATACCTCTAACAGAACGGGTACCAGTGGCATACATACGGCTGAACGCCCAACCCTCATCAATCAGTTGGTCAAGATAGGGCGACGTATCTATGCCTCCCAAACGGCTAACATAGCGGGAGCCATGACTTTCAAGCAGCAGGATAACAATGTTCTTGGGTTTCCCTTGATAGGAAGCCGTGCGCTTTGTAAGCGTAGGGGCATTCGCTGACATAAACCCTTCGTTCTTCACCAGCATATTTTGCTGTACTTCTTTAATGATTTGTTCTTCACCCATTGGTGGGTAAAACTTGAATGCATTGGCTTCTGAACTCATTTGTTTGGCGGCAAATATCAGGGAGTAGGATGAATTGAGTGTGAGGTCATTGATTAATGGGTCGGTTGAAAATGACACCATGGCTGGATTAAGGGGGCGATGTCCGAAGCTGGATCGCGCTCCCATGACGCCAATAGCAACGACACAAAGTGCTATCAGAGGGCGCCAGTACCATTTGGGAGAGAGGTGACTGACTAAGTGCTTTGACCAGCGCCAGCCCAGTATTACCGTAGAGACAGACACGACCAAGCCGATGAAGAGTTCTAATTTATAGCCACTCCAAAGCATGCCAAACACTTCTTTGGGATAAATCAGATATTCGATAAACAGGCGGTTGGGACGGAGGTCATATTCAATGATAAAGGGAACTGTGGCGACTTCCATGTAAACCACAATCCACAGTCCGGCAGTGATCCAGATACGCAGGATGAAATGCCATATCCTCCCCAATAAGTGCTCACCTGAAAGTAACGAAGATAGTAGCGAAGGAAGAATGAGCAGATAGGAAACACTTGAGATATCAATACGAAGTCCGCTTACGAGCAGGTGCCCCCACCCCTGTGCTGCATCGACTCTATCGATCTGCCAGACTGCGAGTACCATTCTGGAGATGAACATCAGTAATAAAGCGACGAGTGCTGTTGCAGCAATAGGATACAAAGGTCCTAGGTACTTTTTTAATTTGTTCATCAAAATACTCATATCACTTCATAAACTGCGCACTATACAGTTACGATAATTTGGATATGAATAAGTCACACGCTCCATAAATAAGATGTCAGCGGTTATTAGAAACACTGAAAATACGTTCTATGGTTTTGTTGGGAGCTCGACAGGTTCTTCTTAGTGGGGGGATTGGACTAAATGAGATGTCAGGGTTGATATAATCGTAAAAAAGCCACCCTAACCGATGGCTTCTTAAAGGTATTTCGTTATCGCTTGTGGACTATCCGTACCCGAGAAAGAGCGTAGGAAGAATCAGTGATATTGCGGGCACAAAGGTGATGATAAGCAGTGCGCCTATCAACACGGCCACCCAAGGTAAAATACGCCTGGCTATCCGCTCGAAGGGTATTTCCCCAACCTGTGCGGCCATAAAGAGGTTTGCACCTAATGGTGGAGTGACAAAGCCGATGGCGAGCGCCACGATCATCACAATACCAAAGTGCACCAAATCAACCTGTAGCTTGGTTAACACAGGCAACAGCACTGGCGTCAGAATAACAATGGATGCAAGAGTTTCGAGGAAGGTACCGATAATCAGCAGCAAGACCAGAATCGCCACCAGCACTAAGTATTTGTTCTCAGTAATCGAAAGAACAAACTGTGCTAGCTCTGTCGGAATTTTCTCCAGCGCGATGATGCGACCGAAAGCGACTGATGCACCGATGATGACCAATACAGCGGACACCAACATGGCCGATTCCAGCATGATCTTTGGCAGTGCCTTGAGCGGTAATTCGCGATAAACCAGACAAGACACCACCAAGGCATAGACGACTGCCACGGCAGACGATTCCGTAGGCGTGACTATGCCGCCGTAGATCCCGCCCAAGATCACCACGGGCATAATCAGTGCGAGCTTTGCTTCGTTCAGCACGTGGAAAATCTCTTTTCCGGTGGCAGCTGGCCGTTGCTCTGCCATGTTTACCTGTTTGGCCTGCTTGCGGTAAAAGTAGTTGTAGATCATCAAGGTTAACGCGATAACAAGCCCCGGCAGGATCCCCGCCATAAAGAGCGCGGTGACTGAGACACCGGCCGCGACAGCATACACAATCATGACCACAGAGGGTGGGATCATCACACCCAAACCTCCGGCACTGGCGACCATTGCACCAGCATAGGCACGGTCATAGCCACGTTTCACCAAGGCTGGAATCATGGCCAACCCGACTGCTGCCACAGTGGCAGAGCCTGTGCCTGAAATGGCTGCGAAGAACAGACATGCCATGATGGTCACCGTACCTAAGTCCCCCGGCGCACGTCCGAACAGGGTATCGGCGACTGCGATTAAACGCTTGGAAATACCGCCCTTACTCATGATGTTCCCGGCAAGCGTAAAGAGCACCACGGCAATCAGCGTGAAACTGTTGATGCCGCTGACAAGGCCGAGCGCATACAAATCAGGCTTGAGGAAAGGGATGTACATGATGGCTATCAGCGAGGCTGAGCCCAGCGCGATGCCGATAGGCACACCTATCAGCAACATTCCGAAGAAACTGAGAAAGAGGATCAGTGACGTCATTGTGGCATCTCCTCATTTTGGTAAAGCGAAATGTCGCCCTTTACGCCAATTTGGTAAAGGGAGTAGAGGAGTCTCAGTGAGCACAGTAGGCCGGAAAAGATAATCGCGGCGTAAAGGATGGATGTTGGCCACTGAGTCGCAGAGAGTGTTTTTCCGCGAGCGATAGCCTGCTGTGTGATTTCGACACCCAGCACGCAGACCGTCACTGAGTAAACGAGGAAAATTGACTCGCTGACAAACAAGATGAGGCGTTTGAACTGCGAAGGGAATTTGTCGACGAAGAAGGTCACTCGCATGTGTCTGTGTTCACGGATGGCATAGCTGATGCCAAAGTAGATGAGGTACACAAAGCACAGCCTTGCTATCTCATTCGCTACGACGATAGAGGTGGATAAAGCGAACCTTGCTATCACGTCAGCGAACACAGTGATGATGATGGTCACCAGACTGGCAACAATCACAGTCGGTTCGAAGTACTTTTCCAGCAATCGGAACATACAGACTTCCTTTTACGTTTTGCAGGGTAAAGCAAGGAGCTGGCGTTGACCAACTCCTGAGGTCAACAGACCCTATGCACTTATCATTGCTGTAGGTTGGACATGAATTCGTCGTAGAAATCGCTGCCGACTTTCTCGCGAATGTCACTTTCTATCGCCGCATTCATGGTTTTACCCAAGCGCTCGCGGTCAGCAAGAGGAAGCTCATTCACTTTCAACCCTTTTTCTTTCAGTGCTGCCAGCGTTTCATTGTTGGTTTTCAGGGTAAGGTCGCGCTGAAGCAAAATGGTTTCACGGGCGACTTCATCGATGAGTTTACGGTCTTTATCGCTGAGATCCTGGTACCACTCAAGGTTTGCCATCCAAAGCTCAGGCCAGTAGATGTGGTTGGTGAGAGACACGTAATCCTGCACTTCGAAGAAACGCTCAACGAGCATAGAAGACAACGCACTTTCCTGACCGAAAATGAGGTTTTGTTGAAGCGATGAGTAGATCTCACCCCATGCCAGCGCAATCGGCACGGCATCAACAGAGCGCCACGCTTTAATCGCAATCGGGTTATCCGCTGAGCGCATTCTCAAGCCTTCAAACGCTTCGTAGCTGTCCAGTGGCGCGCGATTGTTGGTAAAGCTTCGAAAGCCCAGTTCCATAAAGCCCATTGACTTGAGGCCTTGCTTTTCCATGGCCTTGCCGAGGGATTCACCGGCTTTGCCATCCAGCACGTTGCGCGCGGTTTCTTCATTAGCAAACAGCAGGAACTGATCCAGCACTGCGAGTTCGTTAACAGTGGATGACAAATGCACGGACGCGCCGGTTGCCATGGTGATGTTTCCAGATTGCACGAGCTCCGTCATTTCCCTTACGCCGCCAAGCTGTCCGCCGGGATATATTTCGACCTCAATGTCACCGTTGGAACGCTTCTCGATTTCCTTTTCAAAATAGAGCAGCGATTGGTGAATTGGGGAGACTTCCGGTGTGGCATGCCCAATTCGGATGGTGGTATCAGCCATTGAGGCGCTGGCAGTGAAAAGTCCGGCTATGACTGTGATCAACATTGACAACTTCATGGTGTACTCCTTGTTTTTAGCCGTGTCGCATTCATTGACGCGCATGAAAGCGCGAGGAAAAGCTACGCGGAATGCGCAGCTGAAAGATGTTAGGTTCTGACCCGTTCGAACTCCGCCCATGCCTGCTCAAACCGCTCAAAGTCGAAGCCTTCTTCCTTCGAGGCTTGCAACACAATTTGTTCGTTTTTGAGCAAGGTTTGGATGGCTTGTTCCAATTTCGGAATCACGTCTTTTGGAATCACCACGGCGCCGTGTCGGTCTGCGTGGACAAGGTCACCTTCAGTGACTGTTAAGCCAAAGACGTTGACGGGTTGTGCTATTGATTCAACGTGCACAAAGGCGTGGCTGGGGCCGATGGATCCGGCCAGCACGGGGAAATCTTCTGGTAAATCGCCTAAATCGCGCATCACGCCGTTGGTCAAGACGCCTGAGATGCCAAAGCCTTTGTGGACATTGGTATTGATCTCCCCCCAAAAGGCGCCGACAGCGCCGGGGTAATCCGTATCTTCAATCACACTGACAGAAGGGAGTGGGCCTTCGGACATGTATTTGTAGTACTGCATGCGCAGTGCTTTAACGTCTTCCGGCGGTAAGCTGGAAGGCTCAATGGCGGCAATCTGCGCCGTTTTCGCATAGCCCACCATGGCTTTGCTGGTGGGGTCGGAAGCAAGCAGTGTACCTCGCGTAAACTGGTCAAAACCGCGCGCTCCCTGCGCTACTTCTATTGCATTACAGACTGTAGGTGTGTCGACACTCAGTAAGAGTTTATAGAGCTTTTTATCCATTAAGCGTTCAACCAAGCGTGCAGGACACGTGTGGTTGCCTCCGGTTTTTCAAGTGTGGGCAAATGCCCGGCAAAAGGAATAATGATGAAATCGGCATGGGGTATGAGTGACTTCATGGTGTCGTGTCGATCTCTCGGACAGAGCTGGTCGTCTTCTCCCATTAATATCAGGGTAGGAACGGTTACCGTGCGCAGTGTGTCCTGCTGATCCGCGCGATCGCGAAGGGCGAGAGACTGGTTAACAAAGCAGGTATCACCGAGGTTAGCTGCCATCTCAAGGCACAGCTTTTCAATATCAGGACGCGGGATGTCACGGTGAACATATTTGGGGATCATGACCTCTTGCATCACGTCCAACATTTCTCCGTTAGCGGTGCGGGCAAGGTGCGCTTTTCTGCCCTCTTTCACTTCGTCGAGTTCAGCGCGGGGGTTGGTGTCCATCAAAGCAAGTCGGGTGATACGCTCCGGTGCCTGACGGAACACTTCCATTGCCAATATGCCGCCCATTGAAAGCCCACCCAGCGCGAACTTCTCGGGGGCATTTTCCAATACGTCCGCTGCGAGCGCTGACATGCTGTCATGACCATCGATATTCATCACGATCACTTCACGTTCTTCACCCAAGAAAGCAACCTGATGCTCGAACAGGCGGTGATCGCACATCATGCCGGGAAGCAGGACTAATGGATCATTCATACGTCTTCCCCAGTCCAAGTCAGGCCAGCCGGGTCATCAGTGCGCGTGACACGAAAAAGGCTGGCTTCACCGGAGGCAGTGACCTTGAGTGAGTAGTCGGTGCCTCCGGGAAGCCAAATAGTGTCACCAGGATTGAAGATTTCTGTCTTGTCTTGCCAACTGACAGACCAATGTCCTCGCATCACCATTAGGACCACATCTTCTTCTGCGTGAAGTGTTTGGGGTAGTGGTGACTGACGGGAAAGAAAGTCGACTTCAAAACCCGGCTTGTCGATCAATAAGCCATGCTCGCCAATGACACTCACAGCGCCTTGGGCAGACATAGCCATCATGTCCCAGTAGCGGGCGACGTAATACTTCACCACGGTCGTCGCATCTGGGCGGAGCAGAGCATCAAGCCAGTCCTGCTGAGGAAGAGGCATTTCATTCTCCCCACTTGGCAACGACTCACCGCGCTTGGCATCGTAAAGTCGGCCTGTTTCACTGAGGATTAAGCCATGTTCCTGAGCGGCCTCACGGACGTGCGGTGCCCAAATGACGCCGCCGCCGGCATCATCGCCACCCAATATCGACATGATCATTCCGTAATCGCTACCGATGTTTTCAAAGCCACGGAATAAGCGGGTAGGAATGTTGAAAATGTCCCCTTCTTCGAGGATGACTTCACCGTCTTCTCCGGTTTCTCCCCAAAAGAAACGCCAGCGTCCTTTCAGGACAAAGAACACCTCCGCCGTGTTGTGGGAATGCAGAGAGTTGAAACAGCGGGGAGGTTGGCCTGCCGCGCCAATATTGAAGCCCGGCGTGGCGTTGATATGCACGTGCTGATCAGGACTTTCCGACACACCACCGCCAATAATGGTGAAGTTCTCTTTTTCTGAGGAACCCGGTGTATGTGCATCGATAAAGGCTGTACGACACGGGATCAATTCGCCGAATCTCACCCATTGAGGCTGTTCCATTATTTTCTCCTTGTAGGCGCGAGCCTGATAACTGACTTCAACCTGTGTGAAGCGCGATCTGTTTCCATATCGCCGTTTCATCAAACAACACGAATTCGCGTCTGATACCGTAAGGGCCAAATTCCACATGCGCTGCTGCCATCAAGTAAACATCTGCACCGCTTGGCTGACCGAAGTGGCCCCAACCCTCATGCTTTCCGTGAAGGGAAAAGCGGATCGCCGCGCGGGGTGGCATCATTGGGTCGTCGCGCCCAATCTGGTGTTCAATCTTGAATGTGGCATTGGGGAAGCTGGCGCGAAGGCCAATCCAGAATTGGTCGATTGCGCCCCATGAGTTGACTGTCAGCCCACCTGGATATTCCGCCTGACAAGCGCGGTCATAATCATCGGGAATGCAGGAAAACTCGGCATTCATCATGCGGGTTAACACCTCGGCGTAACGCTGTCCCCATTCGTTGTCGTTACCCTTACCGAGATAAGGGCCTTGCTTGTCCATCGCGGGCGTGAAGGGGCGGGCGCAATGTTCGTGTCCCCCCTGATCGGCGATTTGCTGAATAGCGAAAGCTTTGGGGTCGTGCCCTAACTGACGCACGATGGCGCCCAGATCCCGGATGAGCCATTCGTCGTTAATTTGATTGTTGATGGCGTGGCAGTCAGCAATGATGCGGTAACGAAGCTTTTTGCCCGTTGCTGCGCCGAATTGTCCATCGCCCATGTGCGTTGCTTCGGACAAAATACGGTGTGATGAGAGCATGCCGTCTTCTGGCGTTCCGCTCCAAATAACATCTTCGCCATACAAGGTTCTGTCTGGGAACTCATTGAGTGTGCCAGCCGTTTGGGCAATCACATCTTTGTTGCCAATGGTCAGTCCGGCAGGGGAGCGGACGACGATGTCTTCACCATAGTAATCATGAAGCGAAGCGAGATTGCGCCCTTCCCAAATTTCATGCGTTATTGAAATGATGTAGTCCGGAAAGTCGACAAACTTTTCGTTAAAGCCCTTCATGATGAGTATCCTTTCGGTAGTCTGGCTGAGCCGCGGACGATCAACGGCGAACCAATAGCAACCTTCTGAGGCGCATCGTTCTCATGGCTGATCTGTTGCAGCAAAATTCTGACGGTTTCACTCACCATAATGTCAGCGCGTTGTGCCAGTGTGGTGAGGTTGTAAGCAGGCCATGAAGCGGCGGGAACATCATCAAACCCAACCACGGACACGTCTTCTGGAATGCGTAAGCCGAGCTCAAAACGGATGGTGTCCATGACGGCCAAGGCCATATGGTCGTTGGCGACAAATACAGCGTCGGGCGGATCGTTCTTGAACATCGCGCGGGTTGCCTCACGAGCCTTGTCCATGTCGAACATGCCATCGCCTCGGGAGTGAACATCAATTCCTGCCTGCTGCAATCCAGCACGGAAACCAATTTCGCGGTCACGTTGGGTGGATGTGCAATCCAGCCCGGCAATGTAGCTGATTTTTTTATGGCCACCGGCGACAAGAAACTCTGCAGCAGCAATGCCGCCACTGAAATTGTCAGAGGTGACAGAAGAGAAGTCATCGCCTTGTTGAGAGCGGTTAAAAAGAACGATAGGCACACCCACTGAGCGACAGCGCGCAGCGAGCTCCGAGGACAAATCGACGGATGCGGCGATGATGCCATCGACCTGATAATCCAGAATCTCTTCAATCACTTCCTCGATAACACTATCCGAGTTGTTCGCCATGAAGATCAGGACATGGTAGCCCTGCTCCTGTAGCTGATTGGAGAGCTTTTCCAGCGCGTCGGGATAGAACTGGTTATTGAGGTAAGCGACAACCAAGCCAATGACCCGGCTTTTGCCCGAGACCATGGCGCGAGCTAAAACGTTTGGCCTGTATCCGAGCTCTTCTGCGGCCTTTTTAACCTTCTCGATAGTTTTTTTCGACGCAGAACCACCCGGTGTAAATACCCGGCTGACGGCGGACTGGCTGACGCCTGCACGTTTGGCGACGTCGGTTGAGGTGACTTTATCGTTTGCCATTATTCTGCTGTCCAACCTCCGTCTACTTTCAGCGAGGTTCCTGTCACCATGGCTGAGGCATTTGAAGCGAGATAAATCACAGCGCCCATCAAATCTTCCACTTCGCCAACGCGGTCGAGTTTGATGTGGCTTTCAATCCAGGCGCGCTTTTCCGGGTCCGCAAACGTCGATGCAGTGAGGTCGGTTTTGATGAAAGTGGGGCAAACGGTGTTCACGCGAATGCCTTGTTTCCCCCACTCGATTGCCATGGCTTTGGTAAATCCTTCGACGGCATGTTTGCTGGCGCAATAAACGGCGCGATCAAGACCACCCACATGTGCCATCTGGCTGGAAATCGAAATCAGGCTGCCCGGCTTGCCCGCGGCAATGAGCTTTTTGGCGGCAAACTGGAACAGGAAATAGGCCGCTTTCACATTGAGGTTGAAGACCTGGTCGTAGTCATCGGACTGGGTATCAACAGCGGGTGAGTGCTTGGCCAAGCCTGCTGAGTTGAGCACCACATCAAAAGGTTCGCGGGCGTTCATTTCAAGCTCCAATGCAGCAAGATCTGTCATGTCCAAGGGCAGCGCTTCTGCATGCAACCCTTCGTCGGCCATGGCTTGCTGAAGGGCAATGAGCTGGTCTTTTCTACGTGCCATCAAGGTGACATGTGCGCCCGCTCGCGCCAGAGCCGTGGCGCACGCGAGACCGATCCCTGACGATGCGCCCGTGACTAATGCACGCATGCCAGTGAGATCAAATGAAGGGGTTTTGGGCAGGGCAATGGTCATAATACTTCCTTTGGTAATTCGACCGCGTGGTGCGGTCTGGCTTTGTTGAATTCGTTCAGTCTGCCAAAAACGTCTACGCCGAGCTGGGCGTAAACATCTAAAAGGTCAACCAAAACCCAGTTTTCGGCGATCTTCCCATCTTCGATACGCCAGAAGTCCAGACTGCGCAGCGAGACCTGTTGACCGGAGGGGGCGATGCCCAGCCAACCATCGGCACTGAGCGTCTGGCGCATGTTTGGCCAGCCCGTGACCGCGACATAGTTGTCTTGTGCGAACAGGTGAATATCCGCTTCACTGTGTACTTTTCCCCGATCAGGCATCGCGTTGAGAAAGGGGATTTGATGCCAATGACGAAAACCTGAAAGACCGCGGCAAGTGCCAATACCCGCTGGGCCATACCAAGTCAGATTTGGGTGCCAATAATGTGTTAGGTTCATCACCTCGGGGCCACCTTGGGCGGGGTGACGGATCAGGTCATTGAGCATGGCTAAAACAAGCTTGGCGCTGGATGGCGTATCATCCGTTTCAGGCGATAACGCTTTCACGCCATCTTGGGTCGCGGGTCCCGGAACCAGTCCTTCCCGTCCTAACGACGGTGCCATTGGCCAGGCATTGGCCTGCATCATCACTTCAACCACATCCCAGATGGCCTGCACCTGAACGATGCGGTCATCGGCAATCTGATAGAACTCGTGATAGCGCATGTGGGTGAAGTGCCCGGTGGGTGGAATATCCAAAAACGGACTGAGAAAGGTGCCGCAGTAATAGCCGCAGCAGCCAATCCATTGCTGACCGTGTTGGTCTTTTCCACGAATGACGATGGCATCCCGACGCTCAAGATCTGTTATGGCTTCAAGCAAAGGCTGATAGCTTTGACGAAGCCATTGCGATGCGCCTGTCATGTCCCCGAAAGGATGACACATGTGGATCACAGCATTGGGGTCGAACAGCCCCTCGGCGGCTGTTTCCAGCGCGCCAAGTTCGGCGTTTCTCTGACAGTGACGCCAGCGGGAAAAGGCGTCGGCAATGCGGTGATTTTCCATCGTCACGGACGCTTATCCTCTCGCCGCAGCTTCGCCGTATGGCACGTCTTTGTTGCCATAGCGTCTTACTCGCACGTTGCACTGCTCCGCATGGCCTACAAAGCCCTCGAGCATACAAAGGCGTGAGCCATATTCACCAATCAGGGTTGCGGCCTCATCGGTCAGGATTTTCTGGTAGCTGTGTGTCTTGAGGTACTTGCCTACCCAAAGTCCGCCGGTATATCGGCCGGCTTTCTGGGTCGGCAGGGTGTGGTTGGTACCAATCACCTTGTCACCGTTGGACACATTGGTACGAGGGCCAAGGAACAGGCCGCCATAACAGGTCATATTGTCGAGGAACCAGTCGTCCCGGTCGGTCATCACCTGTACGTGCTCATAGGCCTTTTCTTCTGAGACGGCGAGCATTTCCTCGTAGGTATCGCAGAGAATGATCTCGCCATAGTCACGCCAACTGACACTGGCTGTGTCGGCGGTGGGCAGGATGTTCAGAATTCGTTCGATTTCCGCCATGGTTTCGGTCGCCAGCTTTTCACTGGTTGTAACGAGCGCAGCAGGTGAGTTGTAGCCGTGCTCCGCCTGACCGAGAAGGTCTGTCGCACACATTTCGGCGTCCACGGTATCGTCAGCGATAACCATGGTTTCTGTTGGACCAGCAAAGAGATCGATACCCACGCGCCCGAACAGCTGTCGCTTCGCTTCTGCCACAAAGGCATTACCCGGACCGACGAGCAGATGCACCGGCGCGATGGTTTCGGTGCCCAGCGCCATCGCGCCCACAGCCTGAATACCACCCAACACATAGATTTCGTCGGCACCGCCCAGATGCATCGCTGCCACAACTGCAGGGTTAGGTTCACCATTAAACGGCGGTGTACAGGCAATCACGCGTGGTACGCCAGCAACTTTGGCGGTAGCGACAGACATGTGCGCCGAAGCCACCATAGGGAATTTTCCGCCAGGCACGTAACAGCCCACGCTTTGTACTGGAATGTTTTTGTGTCCAAGAATGACCCCCGGAAGCGTCTCCACTTCCACATCACTCATTGATTCGAGTTGCACTTTCGCAAAGTTGGTAACTTGCTCGTTGGCAAAGCGAATGTCTGCCATATCTTCAGGGGAGACTTTGGCAATAATGCTTTCGATATCTTCTTTGGACAGAAGGAAAGATTCGGGTGCGTAATTGTCGAATTTGATCGCCAGTTCACGCACTGCTGCATTACCTTCTTGTTCAATTTTCTTCAGGGTATCAGCAACGATCTGGACGACTTTCTCGTTGTCGCTCTCTCTATCAGATTCCGACTTCCCTGATTTTAAATATCTGACTGTCATGTATTTTTCCTCTAAAGGCGAAAAGGGTGAAAATTAAGAAGCGGGTGATGGTGGGACTTTTTCATTACGATCAAACGCTTCCCATCCTTCGCCGTTAAAAACATCGACGCTGAGTTGGGCGAGTACATAGGGAAAGTCCACCATCACCCAGTTGTCGACGATTTTTCCGTCCTGCACTTTCCAAAAATCCATGTAACGGATTTCCACTTGTTGACCGGTTGGGGCGATGCCCATGAATGTGCCGGTATGCTTGGCAGTTTGATGGCCAAATGCAGCTGCCCATTCGCCCATATAAAGCCGTGCTTCATCCACGCAAACTTTGTCTGAAAAGGCTGCCTGAAAGGGCCTTTGCCAGTTGCGCTGGAAGGCTTCCAAACCATGTTTGGTGCCACAGCCCTGATTCCCAAACCAACGAAAGCTCTCAGAAAAAAACTCGCCGATATCAGCAATGCGGTGATCGTTCAGGCCATCGACCATGGACTCGATAACCTGACGGGTTTCATCCGTCTTGGTCATGTCTGTATCTTTGGTGAGCGTGGCCTGTTCGGGTCTTGAGCCTTTCATTTATGCTGACTCCGGTTGAGAGAGCCGTTCGCCCGTTTCTGCGTCGAAAAGATGACAAATACTGGCGGAAATTGTGGCGGAGAAAGGTTGGCCAATGTCGGTGACATACTCTTTATCCGCTTTGATGGCGACGAGTTCATCATTGACCTTGACAGTGATCATGGTGGCATCACCCAACAGCTCGATGGAGAAGACCTTGGCGTTAATGCCGCTGGACGTTTCACTACCATCAGTGACAACGGCATCTTCGGCACGGAACCCCAGTGTGATGTTGCCGGAAAGGCTTGTATCCAACCCTGTGATGGTGACGTTCTCTGCGGTAAATACGCCGCCTTCAATGGTGCCCTTCATCAGGTTCATGGCTGGCGAACCGATGAAGCTGGCGACGAAGGTATTGGCGGGATAGTTGTAAATTTCGGTTGGCGTGCCGACCTGCTGCACGTTGCCTGCGCTCATTACAACCACGCGATCTGCCAGAGTCATAGCTTCAATCTGGTCATGGGTGACGTAAATCGTGGTGATTTGCAGCTCATGGGAAAGGTTCTTGATTTGCGCCCGCGTTGAAACGCGCAGTTTTGCATCCAGGTTCGAGAGGGGTTCGTCCATCAGGAATACATTGGGCTCGCGCACAATGGCACGTGCCAGTGCCACGCGTTGGCGCTGCCCACCGGAAAGATCGGCCGGGCGGCGATGCAGGAAATTAGTGAGCTCGACCATTTCCGCTGCACGCATCACTTTCTCATCATGGGTGGCCGGGTCGATGTTGCGAACTTTAAGCGGAAAGCGGATGTTCTCGTACACGCTCATGTTGGGGTAGAGCGCATAGCTTTGGAACACCATGGCCACGTCTCTGTCTTTCGGCTCAAGATCGTTCACTACCTTACCATCTATCAAAATTTCCCCACTGGTGGCTTCCTCCAATCCAGCGATCATTCGCATGGTGGTGGTTTTTCCGCAGCCTGATGGTCCAAGTAAAACCAGAAACTCCTTGTCAGGAATGGTCAAATCGAAATCTTTGACGCCGATAAAATCACCCCAGCGTTTGTCGATATGACGCAACTGCACTTCAGCCATGATTGCTCTCCACGTTGAACCGAACCAAATGGGTACGTATTCAAAATAAGCAAAGAAATATGAGTTTTAAAATGCGAAAATTAGTGATGTTTGAGTGGGGTCACACAAAAAAATTTATTTAGATTTACTTCTTATTAATAAGAAAATCATTTAAATCATATATTTATAAATGAATGAAAATTATCATAAAATTTAATAATTAAATGATTTTCAATGAGTTGACACAATATAAAACTGATTATTTTCCGTTCAAGGTTTGATTAAAGATTTCTTGCCAAATTTGCCTTAACCAATAAACCTTCTTTTTGCATACGTATCTATTTTGTCTTGATTTGAAGTCGGGCAAGTTAGTGATATAACCAAACAACCTGAAGGTGCGGGATTCAGCGAGAGTGACTGGCGTTGTGATCGCGTCGTTCCTTTGCAGATGTCGTCATCTCCATCAAAAAGGAACAACAAAGAGCACGGCGCCAGTCAACTCGCCCGAAGGGAGGCCATCAATGCGCCCACTTCTTCGTTAAATCCCACGGAAATAGAACCACTATTCCTCGTGGAATTTGCCTGGAATTGAACGCATTGATGACCTCTGAATGCGAGCATCTTCAGGTTGTTTGGGTATATACGCAATCGTTAGTCATTACTTATCGGAAGAAGTAGGAGAGCAACATGAATTGCAGCGTGAAAGGGATAGCCATGGCGAGTTTGATCGCTATCACCCATCAGGCGACAGCTTCAGACGGGTGCGGTGCAGGGGAAGGAAACGTCAACATATTGTCGAATGACTTTCCCGCATTGCACGCGGTAGCAGCGCAGGCTGAGGGATGTGCCACGGACAAGCTGAGCGTGACCAAAAACCAAACCAAAGACCACCGCGACCTACAAAACGCCGCGCTGAAAGCGAATCCTGCCAAGTACTCCACAGCCGTTGTATCAACCAGTTCAATTGTGCCTTTACTGAATGAAGGTCTGATCCAGCCTCTCGACGACATGGTGGAAAAATACGGGCAAAGCCTTCAGCCGTCACAGTTGATCAAGATTGATGGCAAGGTGATGGCCGTGGCTTTCATGGCGAATTCGCAACACCTCTTTTACCGCAAAGATATCCTCGAAAAAGCGGGTGTCGAACCACCGAAAACCTTTGAGGACATGATTGCTGCAGGCAAGAAAATTCAACAGATGGGACTGATGAAATACCCTGTCGCCCTGAATACCAAAACCGGATGGAATCTCGGTGAGGAGTTTATCAATGTCTTTAGCGCCACTGGCGAGAGCTTTTTCAAACCGGGTAGTGCGATTCCGAACCTTAACAATGCCAATGGTGTGAAAACGCTCAATACGCTCAAAGCCCTGACGGAGCTTTCTAACCCTGACTTTTTGACCTTTGATTCCAACAGCACCCAGGCTTTGTGGGAAGACGGCAAAGTCGCTCTGGCACTTTTATGGGGCTCGCGGGCGACTGCGATTCTGGATGGTGAAGGTTCCAGCCCAGAGATTGTTGCCAATACAGTACTCACCAATACGCCGGTATTCTCTGGTGGCAGTACACCGGGTGCGACGCTCTGGTGGGACGGATGGACAGTAGCCAGTAACCTTTCCCCGCAAGACGCCGAGGCAACGTTCAAAGTGATGACCCATGCCATTTCGACAGAGATGATGCAGGCCAACCAAGAAAAAGCGGTGTGGCTGATTGAAGGCTATGAGCCGGATGCGTCCGCAATGGGAGTGATTGCAACGGTTCAGGAGCAAGCTAACCCTTACCCAATGCTGCCCTACATGGGTTTGCTGCACTCCGCATTAGGTGCCGAGCTGCCAGATTTTCTGTTGGGTAATGAATCGGCAGAACAAGCGCTCAAGGACATTGAAGCAGCGTATATGACCTCAGCCCGTGAACAGGGCTTTCTATAAGTACTAAAAAACTTTACTACCCAAGCATCTGTAATAGATAGGCTTCTATCACACCTTAGCCCCAGAGGGATTCGGGGCTTAACGGACTAAAGGTGGAGTTCATGCCACATCGCACATTCTTAAAATTTATGTGGCCATCGTTATTGGTCATGTTTTTGCTCATCGCATTGCCGATCGTTTCTGTGTTCGTCCAGTCGCTTTATGTCGAGCACGAGCAAATCGTATTGGAAACGGAAAACTGTGGCCCGTTTGGTTGTAAAACCACCGTCGCTGTTGACCGCGAAGCGACGGATAAGCTTCGTGAAGAAGAGCCGCTCGGTCGCTTTAACGGTACCGATACTTACACAAACCGAAGCCATCTGGCATTTCAGGAGTTAGGCGAGGCATGGGACGCATCATCTTCCATGGGTGACTTTGTCGATCGCATGATGAACCTGCCTTTCTATAAAGCGCTGGTTTTTACGCTCGCCTATACCTTCATCGTTACGCCACTGGTCATTGTATTGGGACTGGTGGTGGCGCTTTGCGTGAACGCGTTACCCAAGTTGGTGAAAGGGCCCACGATTTTCCTTTCCTTGCTCCCCATGATCGTGACGCCATTGATTGGCTCACTGATTCTGTTCTGGATGATTGACGCCGATGGCGTGATTGGGGCAACGCTACAGATCTGGTTTGATGATGACAGCCTTTCGCTGAAGGCCTCGCCGACCCTGACCTGGATAACACTCTTTATTTACGGCATTTGGTCGTCGGTGCCTTTCTCTTTCATCGTCTTCTACGCCGGTCTTCAGACCGTGCCGACCGACACGCTGGAAGCCTCGATGATTGATGGCGCATCGCGTTGGGAGACGATTCGTTTTGTCGTGATCCCGCATATGGCGCCACTGGTGACCTTTGTTGCGTTGATGCAGTTGATGGACAACTTCCGTGTATTCGAACCTATCGTAGGCTTTGCCGCTGAAGCGCATGCGACTTCACTCAGTTGGCTTATCTACAATGACTTGCGTGGCACAGACTCCCAGCTCTTTGGCTCTGCTGCATCCACATCTATGCTCACCATTTTGGGTGTGGCAATTCTACTGATGCCGGTGTTTATCCGAACCTGGCGTGATTTCAACCGTAAGTCAGCCTAGGAGGGCAGCATGGAAGAAGTACGTAAGAAGCCTGTCTGGCTAAAAACGGTCTCGATTGCCTTTGTTATTGTTTGGCTACTCATTGCCGCTGGCCCGTTCCTTTGGACGGCTTGGGGCTCGTTCAAAGTGCAGGCAGATTTCTTCTCCAAATCTGATTGGATGAACGCGATTTACGGTGTAAAGACCTTGCTGGAAACGGGTTCCGAGTTCACGGGGCAAGGTTACTACGGCGCATGGATTGAGCAGGATTTCTGGCTCGCCGCCATCAATACCTTTGTGGTGGTGTTCTCTGTTGTCATCATTTCCCTAACTATTGGTACCTTGGGGGGTTACGCGCTCGCCCGCTCCGGTTTTCGTTACTCGCTATGGATTTTGATGATTGCCTTGGTGCTTCGCGCCATGCCGCACATCACCTTGGTTTCGGGTTACATGCTGCCATTTTTCGAGTGGAATTTATGGGGGCATCTTGGCACCACCATCATTGTGCTGGTGGCCATCAACCAACCCTTCACGCTGTGGATGCTGCACTCATTTTTCCTCAACATTCCAAAAGACATGGATGAGAGCGCAATGGTGGACGGTTGCACCCGATTCCAGGCCTTCAAGCACGTGATTATCCCGGTGATGTGGCCGGGTGTGATCACCACAGGTTTGTTCAGCTTCCTGCTGGCCTATAACGACTTTGCCGTCACGGGTATGCTGCTCAGTCAGGAAAATCAAACCATGGTGCCGAAGATCGCCAGCTTCCTTGGCACCACGCAGGTGGAAGGTAACGTGATGTTTGCGGTAGCTGCGGTGATGTCGGCGATGATCCCGCTGTTCTTCCTTGTTCTTTTCTTCCAAAAACAAATTGTGTCCGGCCTGACCGCTGGCGCGGTAAAAGGGTAAGTCATGTCGGCAGTGCTACAACAAGCGAAAGAGAAAGTATGGTCTTTTTATCAGGCATTAGACGCTGCTACAGATGAGCAGCTGGAAGCAGTTTTCGGCGACTTTTGCTCGCCGGATTACCGTTTTCGGGGTTGCCATCCCTTTAACGAAATCGACAATGCCGGTGATGTCATCGACACCGTTTGGCAGCCATTGAAAGCCTCCTTCCGGGCGCTTCAGCGTCGTCAGGATGTTTTTATGGCAGGTGAAAACAGCCTGGATGAGGATGGCAGTATTTGGGTGGTATCGATGGGCCACCTGATGGGCTTGTTCGATCAACATTGGCTCGGCATACCCAGAACTGGCCGTATGGCATTCTTGCGCTACTGCGAGTTTACTCAGGTGGTAGATGGCAAGATCGTTCAGTCTGCTTTCTTTGCGGATATCCCCGGTGTCATGGTGCAAGCGGGGGTAAATCCTTTCCCACCGCAGAGTGGCGCGCAGCTTATACAACCAGGCCCGATGACCCATGACGGTATCATGACAACCCTTCGACCCACGCAAGAGGGTGTAAAAACGCTCAATGTCATCAACAAGATGATTTCCGACTTGGGCAATTGGGACAACAAACTGAGTCTGGAAGAAGAACTGGCGCTCACCTGGCACGACGACATGATTTGGTGGGGCCCGACCGGCATCGGTGCGAGTTACACGATCGAACGCTATGCCAAGCAACACTCGGGTATTTTCAGAGCCAGCTTTTCAGACCGCATCTTCAACGGTCATGTCTGTAAGTTCGCCGAAGGGTATTTCGGCGGCTTCTTCGGTTGGCCGAATCTCAGCCTGAAACCCTCAGGTGGCTTTATGGGGATGGCGGCGAGTGACAGCTACTTCGACATGCGGGTGATTGATATCTACCGCCGCGATGGCGATAAGCTTGCTGAAAATTGGGTGTTTATTGATTTACTCTATTTCTTCCACCAACAAGGCATCGACATTCTGGCGAGAAACCAACAGCTAGGTGCGGAGAGTCAGAGTGAAGTGACCAATAGGTGTTACTGACCACTGGCGTATTGGCAATGGTAGCGGCTCGTTTTCCTTTCTCTGCCCATCCTGCCAGCCTATGGTCATCACACACAAAACAATCACTACGCGCATTTGGCATGGCACCGTCATGGTGGTGCGGTATTTTCGTCATCCTGGCCCTGTTTGCTCCCAGTTTTGGGGCGCGATGCTTCGCAACACTATGGGCGACGTACCGCCTTTGGAACAGCATAAAGGCCGTGCGGGCGAGTAGAAGAGGCGCAGCGTAATATGCAGATATTGGACAATTCAGACTTAGCGCTATTTACGCAAAGTGACACACGCGCTTTGTTGTTTTAGCGCAATGTTGGCTGAGCGCACAAAAAGAAACCGAGCCCTTGGGATAGATATGGACGCGCCCGATTCACGGATTTCACCTCTCGGTCTGGTGCAACACCGTGTTTGGGCGCGTCCATTGTGACTATTGGTATGGGCTAGTAGATGTACACCGCGCCGGAATCAGTTACATCATCATTGTTCCCGTCACCGTTAATGCCGGTGGCATTGGAATCTTCCGCATAAGCCCCCACCGCGAGGGTGTTGCCATCCCCTGACACCGATACCGTTCTGCCAAAATAGTCAGTTGCCCCGGCATTCGAGGCCTTGATGTAGGCCTGCTGCGACCAACTGCTACCGTTAAAGCGGTATACATACGCCGCGCCGGCATTAGATGCATTATTGTCGTTCCCGTCACCGTTAATGCCGGTGGCATTGGAATCTTCCGCATAAGCCCCCACCGCGAGGGTGTTTCCATCCCCTGACACAGATACCGATAAGCCAAAATAGTCATGTGACTCGGCATTCGAGGCCTTGATGTAGGCCTGCTGCGACCAATTGCCAGCGTTAAAGCGGTATACATACGCCGCGCCGGCATTAGATGCATTATTGTCGTTCCCGTCACCGTCAATGTTGGTAGCGTTGGAATCTTCATAGTAAGCCCCCACCGCGAGGGTGTTGCCATCCTCTGACACAGATACCGAGTGGCCAAATTGGTCACCTTCCCCGGCATTCAAGGCCTTGATGTAGGCCTGCTCCGTCCAATTGCTACCGTCAAAGCGGTATACATACGCAGCGCCGGAATTACCTGCACTATTATCGCCCTCCCCACTGTTAATTACCTGAGAATTGGAATCTTCCTGATAAGCCCCCACCGCGAGGGTGTTTCCATCCCCTGACACCGATACCGAGTTGCCAAAATAGTCATTTGCCCCGGCATTCGAGGCCTTGATGATGTCCTCCTCCGACCAACGGCCACTGGCAAAGCGGTACACATATGCCGCGCCGGAATCAGTTTCCCCGTTAGCGTCAGAGCGATTGGCATTGGAATCTTCTAGATGAGCCCCCACCGCGAGGATGTTGCCATTCGATGACAAAGATACCGAGTGGCCAAATTTGTCACCTTCCCCGGCATTCGAGGCCTTGATGTAGGCCTGCTGCGTCCATTTGTCATTCTCAAAGCGGTATACATACGCAGCGCCGGCAGCACTTGCACTATTATCGCCCTCGCCACTGTTAATTACCTGAGAATTGGAATCTTCCAGATAAGCCCCCACCGCGAGGGTGTTGCCATCCTCTGACAAAGATACCGAGTAGCCAAAATAGTCATCTGCCCCGGCATTCGAGGCCTTGATGATGGCCTCCTTCGACCAACGGCCACTGGCAAAGCGGTACACATACACCGCGCCGGAATTACTTTCCCCGTTAGCGTCAGAGCCATCGGCATTGGAATCTTCTGCAATACCCCCCACCGCGAGGGTGTTGCCATCCTCTGACACCGATACCGAGGCGCCAAAATAGTCACCTCCCCCGGCATTCGAGGCCTTGATGTAGGTTATCAATGTTTTCACGTCTGATGATGTTAAGGATTGGTAACCAGACGGTGTTTTGTCCGTGCTGTTTTCGGCTAACACAAAAAAATCAGCTAAATAACTTTTCAGTGCGCCCAAACTCAGGGTAAGGGACAAATCAGGCGTACTCCCCAACGATTCGCAGTGATTAGGGAGTGCTTCATCTTTTCTACACAGGGTATAGCTCGTCGCATACTCGGCGCTAGTCCAAGTAAAGGTGACAGGATAATAGCCATTTGAGAGCGCACCCACAGTCGGGGCCGTTAAATTCAGTTGCCCAGGAGGCGGTGGAGGGGGACTATTCGCGTCCCCCGTTACGGAGCCTGTTGTATCTGGTACGGAGGCTGTCGTATCTGGTACGGAGGCTGTCGTATCTGTGTCATCCCCCCCACAAGCGGTGAGTCCGAGTGAGAATGCCGGAACCACCCATATCGCCTTCTTAAAGAAATACATCGTATATCCTCGATAAATTGCGTCTAATGGTTGTTAAGCCTAATCAGCACACCCACAAAAAATAGGACGCGCGAAATCGGGCGAGAATAAAATTTCGTATCGAAAAATAAGCTAGAAGAGATTGAGTGGAATGCAATGGTGAGAATATTGATTCGAAAATAAGACTGAGACACTGTGGAAATCAGATTAATTGTTAAAGCAGGCAGTTACTGAGAGAGATCTGGGGAAATACAGAAAGAAAGTTTTACGGATGAGACACACGACTCCTTTAAAGAATGCGGCGCACTTCAATAAATACCCAAACAACCTGAATCCTGCATCTTCAGGTTATTTGGGTATAAAAGGACATATATGGACGCTACTCGAATTTGGTGTGACACTGCCTTTAGAACAGCGCAAAGGCAGTACGGGAAAGTAGGGTGATTAAAATGAACCGCAAAAGAAGGGAAGGAGTTTCTTTAGCTACGGATTAGAAGGAAACGATGACAGGTGCTGACATGCCGAGCTCTTCAAACGCCTCAATTGCTGCTTCGAGAGAACGATACCAACGCCTATTTATCACCCACTCAATCTCATGCAGATTAACCAATTTCCTTAATAAAAACTGTCCGGTATGTTGTTCTCTTTTTGCACAGGATAAGCAAGTTTCTATCCTGCCTGTCAAAATAGCAAAGCGACCAATTTCTTCGCCATTGTGAAACATTATTACCCGTCTAAAGTCTTCGGTGTGTCTAATTGAGTTAAATAATATTGATTGCCTCGGAAGAGGCTCAATTATTCGGTATACATGATTGTAATCAGAAGAATTGTAGTGTCTTTCATTCCATAGTGTTACTAACTCTTCATAGTTGTCGTATTCTTCTTGAAGATCCGGAGTGGCGTTGAAGTGCTCTTCGGTGATGGGTAGGGGCATATTTGGGTTTTGAGCTAGCCACGCTTCAAAGACTAAGTCAACAAAAGTATGATGTACAAAGAAGCATTGATCTCCCCCTGCTGTGCCTACACGTCTCATTCCACGACCAGTTTCACCATGGATAATGTCATGAAACTCTTCAAGCTGACTACTGAAGGACAGATTATAATATGGTCTACCTTCTGCTCGGAAAAAGGCATTGTTTGACCCTTCAAGATCAAGATCGATTGCAAAAGTAGAGCTAGCCATAGCTTGAGATATCTCCAGGCGTATCTGGCTTTGGTCTTGTGGTGTGAATGAGTTTAACTTTCCCGTGTCTTCAACCCATCTCATATCACTTAAATCATCGAGATCTGATACAAGTGATTTAGTTAGTTTAGAATACAACTCTCTATCATTGGGCTCTGTTAGTACTGCATAAGTTCTTTCTAAACCAATTTCTTGCCAAAACTGGTTTACGAACTTTCTGTGCCATAGTACAAAGTTGTAATCCCAATGATGACAATTATCCATATGTATTCTTTGGTATTTTCTAAATAACTGATCCGAATAGTGCTACATTTTCGCCGTGCCGTGGCAACCTCCCGGGTACGGCGATACGTTATCCATAAAGTGCTTCACCTTCCTGAGCAATTGCCACATATGTTTACACCTGTGATTCCGAGTAATTGTCTCATGGAGAGCATTCCACAATCGTTCTATGACGTTGACCCAAGGGCAATAAACGGGCTGGAACAGCAGCCTGAACTTTGGGTTCTTCTTGAGCCAAGCCTTCGTTTTTTTACTTTTGTGGATGATGTAGTTATCCAGTATCAAGGTGACACTTTTGGCTCGGCGGTAGTGCCACTTTAGCTTCTCCAGCATGGCAATGAATAGGTCTGAGTCTTTCTTT
>NZ_FIZY01000047.1 GCF_900060185.1 Grimontia marina
CACCTTCGCTTTAAATTCGGGTGAGTGGTTTCTACGTTTTCTTGTCATCATCTGCTCCAGTCTTTCTGGGGACTATCAAAACAGATCAATCACTTAAAGTCATGTCCGAAAATTGGGGGCCACTTCTGTGTTCGACATACCGTCGGTTTTTGTCTTAAACCTTGATCCTCTGGTAGTGTGGTTAAACACTGAATGATTGAATTCTGATTCAAGGACGCGGTATGACAGAACATCAGGTAAGGCTTGAAAACCTCAAAGCGCACATTCTGGAAGAGTTGGATTTACTGAAGGGTCATGCAGAACCGGTGGCTCTGGATCAACCCAGTATTGGACGGGTTTCCCGCATTGATGCGATTCAGCAAAACGAAATGGCCAAGTCCAATCTCAGGGGGTTGCAACGTCAATTGCTCGAAGTGAATGCCGCACTCCAGCGTTTGGAGGACGACGAATACGGCTTTTGCGAAGGATGTGGTATGGATATTCCCGATGCCCGTTTAGCCATCAAGCCAGAAGTCAGGTTCTGTGTTGGCTGTCAGGAAGAGCATGAAGCACATTAACTAATCAGAACAATATTCATTGGGCTGAAACGGCTTCCATTTTTTCAATGATTCAGCGGGAGCCGTAAATACTTCTACGGTGAGGGGGTAGCACGTTGCCTCATCACTGGAGTGTGTCGAACTGCAATCCCCGCCGGGGCAGGTCGAGAGAGCTCCTAGAAGATCGGTCTCAGCAAAAAACTCAATATAATCTCCCTTTCTTGCAGGACTCGCCTTCATGAAATACTGATGTGTATCTTTCGTAAATCCAGTACACATGAACACATTTAACACGTCATGCACATGGGGTTCTGCATCTTTCTGGCTGACACCGAGTTTTTCGGCAAGTGCCCGGGTAAGATTGGAATGGCAGCAATGATGATAGCTTTCACCATGAAGGTGGAAGTGGGTGTAGGGGTCGCACCGGGTGCCAATGACATCGTGTACACCTGCGCCATCATCATCCCAGCCATACCATTGCAATGAGTCATCGGTGATGGTGGCGATAGGGCGCAGATAAGGCATACTGCTCCAAAGCCTGTCACCTGTGGTTAAGTGAGTAGCATGTAACTGGCGTGTTTTACCACTAAAAAACTGCTCACCTAAATTGTCACGCTGCCAAAGATTTAAATCCCCAACCTGTGAACCATGTAAACATGAAATACGGAAAAAACTGCCAGCAGGGACGGTAAAGCAGCGCGCTTCCCTTGGCGGCACTTCCAGTTTAACGGCTCTAACTGATTCTTCCCGTACAGTTTGATAAAACGGCGCGTTATAGGTTGGAAGACTTTCAACGTTGTAACATACCACAGACTTAGCAGCGCGGCGTGCTTTAGCATCTGAGGGGGCTGGGTGCTTAGTTTCCCAATTGGCGGCGCTGTGATCGCCCATTCTTCGTGCATTACGGCTCATACCACTACCTCCATGTAATCGTCGTCATTGGAGTATATACCCAAACAATCTGAAGATGCTCGCATTGATGGCCTCCCTTCGGGTGAGTTGACTGACGTCGTGCTCTTTGTTGTTCCTTTTTGATGGAGAATACCACGCAATCTAAAGTTCAATTTCAAACTAAGGCTCAAAAAAAGCCTTTGCCAGTGAGAGTTAGCAAAAAAGTTGTCAATATCCCCGAAGGTAAGCAGTACTATCCCAAATGTCAGGGCTTCGCAAAATCAAACCCTTGCAGAGAATGCTATGGGACAGGTTGGGTATGAGAAATTTAACTGTATTGAGCTAGGGGCTGTTGATCTTTGGTGGTTAAATTTTGTTCTAGCTATAAGCGTTTTAGGCGCGGCGAGGTGTGTGCCGCCTAGCATTCTAAGCAAATACACCTCAACAAAGCATAAAACGCTTAGAGCAGAACCCTTCGGGCAGCGTTTGTGGGGAATTTCTGCTGCGTTATCAGCGTCTCATGTAGGCTAGCTACACATCGACGCCTCTGCCTTGCATAAAATCCCCACAAACTGCTGCAAAAATCATCACCAAAGATCAACAGCCCCTAGAGCACCAGCGCAGCCACTAGCTGCGCTGGTTAGTTTTAATTAATTGTTCAGGTAACGATTGATAAGATGCTGTTTGAAATACTCTGGATTTAGTGGTTCGCCCGTTGCCTGAATCACCAACTCATCCGTCGTCAGCGTTGATCCTTTTGACCATATGTTCTCTTCAAGCCAGGCGCTAATCGGTGCGATCTCCAGTTGTTTCAGGCAGATATCGACATCAATTGTCTTGCGCATTGCTGCCATAAACTGTGCCGCATACATAGCACCCAGCGTGTAGCTTGGGAAATAGCCAAATGAGCCGTCACACCAATGAATATCCTGCATGCATCCGTCTTTATAGTTGTGATTTTCTGCAGTAGACATTTTGCATTCGGGGTCTGTCCAGTGGATATCTTGCATACATCCATTAATGAAATTACCTTCGGTGGAGATACCAAGATACTCCTGCATCTTCTGATCCCAGATACCTGGAATGTCATCCACTTCAATGTTGCCTTCAATCAAATCGCGTTCTATTTCATAGCGAAGGATAACGTGAGCTGGATAGGTCACTTCATCTGCGTCGACACGAATGTAGCCGGGTTGCACGCGTTTATAAAGAGCGTTGATGTTGCTTATATCGAAGTCTTGGTCAGACTGACGGTCAAAGGTGTCTTTTGCGAACGAAGCAATGTGTTCGACAAATTCTGGGCTCCGTGCGAGTTGCATTTCGAAAAACAGACTTTGACTTTCATGAATACCCATTGAGCGTGCTTGGCCAGCAGGGAAGCCTTGTAAGGATGCTGGTAGGCCTTGCTCGTAGCGCGCATGTCCGGTTTCATGAACCACACCCATGATGGCCTGGGTAAAGTCTTCTTCATTGTATCGCGTAGTAATACGAACATCTTGAGGAACACCACCACAGAAAGGGTGTATTGAAACATCAAGTCGACCATGGTTAAAGTCGAAGCCTAGAATCCCCATCAGCTTTTTGCCGAGTTCCGCTTGCTGTTCAGTTGGGAAGGGCCCTGCGGGTTCTTCTACAGTAACGTTTGACTGTTTTTCGATGATTTGACGTGTTAGCTCGGGTAACCAGGACTTGAGTTCGCCAAAGATAACGTCCAGCTTCTCTGTTGTCATCCCCGGCTCATAAAGGTCCAGCATAGCGTTGTATTTGCTCAAGCCTGTTTGTTCCGCGCGGATAGCTGCTTCTTCTCGAGCGAGTTTTACTACATCCTTGAGATTGACTGCGAATTTATCCCACTCGTTTTCTTTGCGTTGGGTGCGCCACTCGTGCTCACACTTCGAACCCGCGATGGATTTTGCTTCAACCAAATAAGAAGGTAAGACAGTCGCTTGTTGCCAAACGCGCTTCATTTCTTTCAAGCTGACTTTTTGTTCTTCAGAAAGTGAAGCGACAGTTGCTTCTGCTTCTTCAATCCATTGACCCATTTCCGGTGCTGTCAGGGTTTCGTGGCAAAGTACAGCGAGCTCACTCATTGCATGCGCTCTGGCTTCGTTACCGCCATCAGGCATCATGGCAGCTTGATCCCACCCACAAATCGCGGCGAGGTGTTCGTAATTGAAAAGTTTTTTAAATTGTTTTTCTAAGCTTTGGTAAGCGGTCATTGTTTTTATCCATGTCGTATCTTCGGAGGTACCGCAGACACATCCTTCAAACTGCGGTCGGACAGAATAGTGCTTTAGAATCATACTGAACGTAAAGAAATTTAGGAAAGATTGAGACTTGCTATGCAGAGAATGCTGTTCTTCCTGAACAACCACAGATTCTCAGGTTACAACGTTGACAGTACCACGTGTTGTTTGGATTAATCCAATTAAGTAATTAATGATAATTGTTTGATAATTTATGTATATATTTGGATATGGAAGTTTGATAAACGATGCTTCAAGGCGTCTGACCGGAGAAACGGGACGTGCGGTGCCTGCGAAAGTGTCGGGTTTGCAAAGACACTGGGGGTATACGGGCTCGCCTGTCATGTCTCACTTGGTTGTTCGGGAAGGCGAAGGGCATTGCAACGGAGTATTAATTCACATTGATGATAGTGCATTAGAGGTGTTTGATATCCGAGAAGCTGGGTATCAACGTGTTCTTTTGGACTCTGAGCGTATTCAGGTGCTGGTAGATGACTTTGTGGTTGATGGTCTCGTGTATGTGTACGTAACAGATGAAGTGATAGCACCTTGCAGTAGTCATCCAATAGCTCAAAGTTATGTCGATACGGTTTTGGCTGGATGCTTGAGATACTCGGCAGATTTTGCGGAGAGTTTTATTACTTCAACGTATGGATGGGATTTCCCTCGTATCGATGATAGGCACTCACCCGTATATCAGCGTGTTGCGGGTGTAGCGGATGAAGATCGCTGCAAGATTGATGCTATGTTGGTTAACTTGCCAAGTTATGCCGAAAGATAAGAAAAAAGCCACACTATTGCGTGGCTTTTCTGACCCCGGTTATTTGATTACTCTTCGTAAACAAACTCTGGAGATTCGATTTCAACGCGGCGGTTTTTCGCACGACCTTCAGCTGTGTCGTTTGAGGCAACTGGGTTAGATTCCCCTTCGCCAACAACGCTTAGACGGTCTGCACTGATGCCGTTTGAAGTGAAGTAGTTTGCAACAGTTCGTGCGCGCTCTTCGGACAGTTTTTTGTTGAATACTTCAGAACCTACACTGTCAGTATGACCAATGATGATTGCAGTCGCTTCTTCAAAATCCTGCAGACGCTTAAGCATTGGATCCAATTGCTGTGAAGCGCCAGGAGAGAGTTCAGATTTACCAAAGGCAAACAGTTCAACTTCATCTGCTTGAGAGAATACGTACCTCTTAGATTCTTCAACAACAGTTTCTACGACAACGACTTCTTCAACTACGACTGGCTCTGGCTCTGGCTCTGGCTGCGGTTCTGGTTCTTTGTGACGGCCAAAGTGAAAAGTCACACCAGCGGTAATTAAATGGTTGTCAGCATCGAAATAGCCTTTGTCCATGTCTGGAATGTATTGATATTCCAAACGAACATTAACCAAGTCATTAGCACGGTGGTCAACACCCAAAGCAGCAAGAATTGAGTAATCGTCTTGATCACCTGTACCTACTTTGCTGTTCCAGTTCCACCATGCAAGTCCGAGCTTACCGTAGATATCAGTAAGGTCTGTAACACCTACATTGAATTTCGGTGCTAGCGTTAATGCGGTCAGGTCACCGGCACCAGGGTTTACGCCATTGAATGCGGTATCGAAACGACCAAGATAGTCATAAGTTGATTCAATGGAAAAGTTATTACCGAAGTCGTAGCCAAGAATCAGGCCTCCGGCAACTTCGTCGTTTCCGAGACTACCACAGTTGCCTGCTTGGCACGCGTCCGTCAACGTAGACACACCGAAACGACCACCAAGATAAAAGTTTGAATCATCTTGGGCGAATACATTTGCCACTGGACTTAATGCCACAATGAGTCCAAGGCTTGTCACTGCTTTTTTCATTTTGCTTTCTCCATTCCTTCTAGAGAGGGTTTGGAAGGTAGACTATGGTATCTCTCTTTGAGTCACCATCCTTGAGTTTGCTTTTGCAAATCTTTTCAATCACCAACTGAACTGATGATTTAATAAGCTAGGCTAGGGCTTGGCACTCTGCAATACAATAGCGATAGGATAAATTCAGGCTTTTTTAATACAACAGTGTTCAAAAAGGAGTGGTTTTTCGGTGAGTCTATTGAAAGTCAGTAAGTTGCAAAACTATCAGTTGCTGGGTTGGACTGCGGTCTCAATTGTAAAAAAGCGCCTAAGTTAGGCGCTTCATTTGTTGTGCTCCAGAAACTGGTCGACTGACGGAAACCTGTTTTCCCTTCTTCATTCCCTTCTCGTAATCATCAGTGATGTTCTTCATGGCCTCTTTCAGTTGCTGCTTGAAAGTCTCGCGATCGATGTTTTCAAACTGTTTATCGATATAGTCTTTGATTTTCTTGTCAGCATCACTATCTGGGGCGATATTTGGCAGCTTAGCCAACGCACCTTCAAGCCATCCCATGGTGAAAGACTGTACGCGACGGTTTAGTTCCACCTGAGAGGTGCCTGAACCCTGAAAACTGTTTCTGAACTGCCCGACGTGCTCGTTCATTTCTCTGTACACGATATCGAAGGCAAAAGCGGCAAAGATAGCGCGATCCGCATCGCCGATAAACTCCGCTTTTTTAAGGCCTTTATAATTGGTCAGCACGCATTCCACGCCAAAGCGTGTGTTGATGCCGCGGATGATTTTGAGGATCGCGTCGCTGATTGATGACGGAAGCAGCGTTTCTGAGGTGGTTTTACCCATACTGATGAAGTCGATGTCGTCTTGATCAAGCCCGTACTTTTTCATCAACCGCTGTGCCATTTTAATGGCTTGTGCTGCTTCATTGATGTTTGAGGAGTTGCTGAGTTCCAGACACTTAGCAATTTTTTTGAGGGCTTTGCGTTTCGCTTCGGACATTCACTTCACCACTGAAAAAACGGGAGCGGTATTTTACCGCTTTCGCGCCGTTTTACCAAACGCTGTTGCATCATGTTCACTTATCAATCAGTTAAGCAGAAACCAAAAAGTTCAAAATGATTGAGAAAAATAACCAGTTTTTCTCAAAGTTGTGAAAGTGGATTTAGACTAGGGCGGTCAGATTAGCAAGTGATAATTTAAGGATGGTGAAGATGGTTCATATGGCAAGGCTTACGCTAAAAAATCTGACGATGGCTTTGGTCGCGATGACCTTCTTTGCCGCCAATTCGTTGCTGTGCCGAATGGCGATAGCTGAAAGCGATATTGACCCAGCTTCATTTACCTCAATTCGATTAATATCTGGCGCATTAGTGCTTTATGTCCTCTCGTGCATTTTCCATTCTAAAAATAGTGATGCCAGGAAATGTTCGTTAGTTCAGCAGCCTATAGAGCATTGGCTTGCCGCTGCCATGCTGTTTCTTTATGCGGCAACATTCTCCTTCGCGTACATGTATTTGGAAACAGGAACTGGTGCGCTCATTCTGTTCGCCTTCGTTCAGTTGACCATGTTCGCATATAGCCATCACAAAGAAGGTGGAGCGAGTGGATTAGAGTATATCGGAGCACTGATTGCGGTCGCAGGCCTCGGCTACATGGTTTCGCCTGGAATGAATGCGCCAGACGTTTGGGGTGCGGGATTGATGGCGATTTCAGGCGCGGCTTGGGGGATCTACAGTGTGCTAGGTAAGGAAACGAAGGTGCCGCAGCTTCCTGCCAATTGTATTAACTTCCGCTTGAGTATTTTCTTTGTTGTACCATTTTTCCTACTTAACATCCCGATGAATACTGTGTCTTCGGAAGGCATTTGGTTAGCAATTCTCTCCGGGGCTGTGGCCTCGGCAATTGGTTATGCTATTTGGTATGGCGTTGTTCAGCAATTTAAAGCCACGCAAGCAGGAGTGATGCAGTTATCTGTCCCTATCATTGCAGCGATTGCGGGGTATCTGCTGTTAAATGAAAGTATCTCATTGAGAATGGTGATTTCAGCCGTAGTCATTTTGTTTGGCATTACTGTGACATTTTTAGGTAAAGAGAGTAAACAGTCCCCATTAGCAAGGGACTGAATTACCATTCTTTGAATGTGTTTGCATTTTCTGGGGTCATTAGGCGGGTGGGTATAAGCACATCTTGTTTCTCTATTTGGCCGCTTTGCAGCCACCGCTCTGCAATCTTTACTGCTTCGCGGGTCATCGTCTCTGGTGATTGAATAGCTGAACCAATCCAGTTTGGTCTCTGGTCTATAAATGCAGATTTAGCATCAGGACTGCCATCTACTGAAATAATGACCGCTTTTGATTTGGCTTGAAGTAAAGCACTTTCAGCACCAAGGGCTGTGCGATCATTAATGGCGAAAATACCATCGATATCATCATAGAGCTGCATTGCGTAAGCCATTTTTTCAAGACCGCCTTCAACGCTGCCAGTGCCATTTAACGAATCACCGAGAAACGTTAGCATAGGGTATTGTGTCAGTGCTTCTTTACATCCCTCAACGCGCTCTATCACAGCCGAGACTTGCGGGCCGTTGATAATCAGGACATTCCCTTTACCCCCCAGCACCTTTGCTAAACCATGGCAAGCAACTTGCCCCGCACGAAGGTTGTCGGTTGTCACTGTCGCTGTCGCACCATCAGCGCGCACATCTATAGCGAAAACGGGGATACCGTGGCGAAAAAGACGTTTTACATAAGGGCCAATTTTGTGCTCGTTTGAGGCAACAAGAAAAACGACATCTACTTCTTCAGCCATAAATTCGTTGAGTTGACGTACCTGTCTTGGATGGTCATAAGCGCTGGATCGGACGAGGACAACGCTGTCTTCACCAAAGCGCTCTTGAACTTCTTCCATAATGGTACGAACGACGGTAACGAAGTAGGGGTTAGTAAGATCAGTGACACTCACTCCCGCTTTGATAGCCGCCGCAACGGGCGGCTGTATCAAAGCCAAAAGCATGAATGTGAGCACAAGTCTGTACACTTAGATTAAGCCTCGGACGTTTGTCCCGGCTCCATCGCGCCGGTCATTATTGCTACTGCGTCATTCATAGTGTGGGTCTGCGGCGTAATGATGTCCACCCGCTTACCCAATCGATGAATGTGTACCCGATCGGCGATTTCAAAAACGTGAGGCATGTTATGGCTTATGAGCACTACCGGGAGCCCACGATTCTTAACTTCCAGGATGAGATCCAACACGCGACGGGATTCCTTAACACCCAATGCGGCAGTCGGCTCATCCATAATCACCACTTTGGAACCGAATAGCGCAGAACGCGCCACAGCAACCCCTTGACGTTGCCCTCCTGAAAGAGTCTCCACCGCTTGGGTGATGTCCTGAATCGTCATCAAGCCGAGCTCGGTAAGTTTCTCTTTGGCTTTATCACGCATCGCTTTTTTGTCCAGCATACGGAACCATTTACCTCGCCAGTCGGAGTGACGAATTTCGCGGCCCAGAAAGAGGTTGTCAGCGATATTTAGGGCTGGTGAAACAGCTAGATTTTGGTAGACCGTTTCAATTCCCGCTTCACGCGCCTGCATTGGGTTGGAGAACTTTACGGACTTTCCATCAAGAGCAATTTCTCCAGCATCGGGAATCAGCGCACCGGAAAGTGCTTTTATCAGGCTGGATTTGCCTGCCCCGTTGTCGCCGATCACCGCGAGGATCTCACCGGGCATCAATTCAAAATCTGCGTCATCTAAAGCCGTGACGCGGCCATAGCGCTTGACGAGTCCTTTAGCCTGAAGCACTGGTTTTGGGTTTTCAATACTCACGCTGCCACCCTCCTGATCCACTGGTCGATACTGACTGCCACGATGATTAATATGCCGACTGTGAATTCTTGCCACAGCACATCAACGCCGAGCAGTGCCAGTCCATTTCTAAACACGCCAACAATCAGTGCCCCAATCAAGGTGCCAAAAATTGAGCCGCGGCCTCCAAAAAGACTGGTTCCTCCAATCACCACTGCTGTAATCGAATCCAGGTTTGCGGTAAAGCCTGCCTGCGGACTCACTGAGCCTATTCGTCCTATCAATACCCAAGCCGCCAACCCACAAACGACGCCGGCAAGTATGTAGACGGACAGCAGTATTTTGCGCGTCCGGATACCTGCAAGCCTTGCTGCATCGGGGTCATCGCCAGTCGCGTAAACATGACGTCCCCAAGCTGTCCAGTTCAGCGCATACCAAATAATCACAAACAGGAGGAGCATGAAGATAGAACTGTAAGCAATGCGGGCGCCAAAGAACTCGATCGTGTTTCCGAGCCATTGCAGCAACGGCGCCTGCTGGTCAATTACCTGAGAGCGAATGGTTTGACTATTGGAGTACCAAAGGTTGAGGGCAAAGAAAATATTCCAGGTACCGAGAGTTGCGATAAAGGGCGGTAGCTTAATTCTTGAGACTAAAAGCCCGTTGATTAATCCACATATGGCTCCGACAGAAAGCCCTGCCAACAGAGCGACGGGTGCAGAGAAGCCATAATCGATGGCGGATCTTCCCATCACAACAGAGGTAAGCACCATGATGGCTCCAACAGACAAATCAATGCCTGCAGTCAGAATAATCAGTGTTTGTGCGATTCCAATGACACCAATGATGGTGACCTGTTGGAGTACCAATGAAAGGTTGAAGGGGTGAAAAAAGCGATCCCCAATCAAGGTCGAGAATACGACGACAGCAATAATCAGAACGAGTAGAGGCGCTGCTGTCGGATGGTTATGCAAATAGAGTTGAATACGTTGTGCAACACTAAAACCTTGATGGAGTTGTTCTCCAAGCGCTCGGTTTTGTTCAGATGGAGATGACATCTATAGCTCCTGAGTACGTCCGTGTTCAGACAGGAAATGTCCACGACAAAAAAGCGGAGAGAGGAATAATCCCTCTCCGCAAAGCTGGGTTATCCCCAGCACTTTGATTTTCCTTCCTTGGATGTGGTAGACGACACGCCTTTAACTGGCTCATCGGTAATAAGCTCGACGCCGGTATCAAAGAAAGACTTACCTGGCGTTGCACCCGGTTTAACGCCTGATTTCGCGTATTCAACCACGGCTTCAACACCCAGCGATGCCATTTTCAAAGGGAACTGCATGGATGTAGCACCAATCACACCGGCACCAACGTTATCTACTCCCGGGCAACCTCCGTCCACCGAAACGATAATAACGTCGTCCTCTCGGCCTACGGCTTTAAGTGCTTCATACGCGCCAGCAGCAGCGGGCTCGTTGATGGTGTAAACGAGGTTAACGCTAGGATCTTTCTGGAGCAGATTCTCCATTGCGCGGCGGCCGCCTTCCTCTGAGCCCTGAGTCACGTCATTGCCAACAATGCGCGAATCATCTTCGTCACGGTTGATGTTCGGGTTTTTGGTGTCGATACCAAAACCAGTCAGGAAGCCCTGGTTACGAGCAACATCCACCGTGATATTCGCGGTGCTAAGATCCAGAAGTGCGATGCGGGCATCTTTTGCGTTGCCACCCAACTTTGCTTTTGCCCACTGTCCAATCATTTCGCCAGCTTTAAAGTTGTCGGTTGCAAAGGTAGCGTCGGCGACGTTAGCAGGGGAGAATGGGGTATCAAGGGCGATAACCAGTACGCCTGCATCACGGGCACGTTTCACAACAGGGGCCAGTGCCTGTGGATCGCTTGGGGTAATGAGAATGCCTGTCGCGCCAGCAGCGACCAGGTTTTCAATCGCTTGAACTTGTGAATCTGTGTCGCCATCAAATCGGCCAGCGAAAGAACTTACTTTGGCATCTAAGGCGTTCGCTTTGGCTTCGGCACCTTCCTTCATTTTGACGAAAAATGGATTGGTATTGGTTTTTGTAATCAGACCAATCAGCACTTCTTCTGCAGAAGCCTGTGCCAATGGCAAGGCAGCAAACATAGCGGCAATAGCGGTTTTGCGTAACAGCGTTTTCATAGCAGATCTCCTTGTGTCTTTGTCTTTTCAAACACACTGCCAAATGAAAACGAATGGATGGTTTCAATCGGGAAGTTTAGCTGTTAATAATTGAAATAAAGCGCTTAAGAATTTGAGTTTATTGAATTTAGTGTTAACTGGAGTTGACGGTAACTTATCGGTTTTGTGATCAAAGGCCAGTCTGGCTCATAGCCAAATTGCTCGGAGAGTTGGTTTTGAGGGAGCCCAGACATCAACACGATGTTGAGTTCAGGGTACAGATTCAAAGCTTCTTTTCGAAGCCAAATTCCGGTTTCCTTGCTGCCCAGATTAATGTCAGTAAGTACAACGTCGAAGCGGGTGTTTTTAAGTGCTAGCAAGGCATCTTTGGCCGAGTTGACGGCAATGACATTTAAACCGTCGTTCTCCAATAGTATCTTGATGGGCTCAGCAACGTCCCCGTCATCATCTACCAGCAAGATTGTCTGATTGCTCATGCTTAAGATGGTTTCAGCTATGGGTTCCGAATGATGCTCTACATGTTTGTGCTTGGTAAGAGGCAGCATCATGCTGATTTGTGTTCCTATCCCCAATTGAGAGCTGATTGAAACGTCTCCGTGAGATTGCTCTACAAAGCCATAAACCATACTCAAACCAAGGCCGCTGCCTTGGCCTTTTTCTTTGGTGGTGAAAAAGGGCTCCATGACTTTGTTCATCGCTTCGGCCGCAATGCCATTGCCAGTATCAGACACCTCCAGCAATACCGCTTCTTGATTAGCCTCAATCATATAGCAGGCGCGGGTGGATATAGTGACGGTACCACCGTCCGGCATCGCGGTATTCGCATTGAGAAGCATATTAATCAATGCGTTTTCTAATCCACTCTTATCAACGTAAGTCCAGCTTTCTTGTTCGGAAAGATCGAGCGCCAGCCGGCTTGTCCCATCCAATGTGTAATCAAGGAGATCGGCAAGCTCCCACAAAGTTTGCTCCAGGTTCACAGGTTCAGGGTGAAGCGGTTGCTGACGACTGAAGGCAAGCAGCCTATCAACCAATTGGGCGCCTTTCTCGGTGACGGAAAGTGCGCGATTAAGATAGGTTCGATGACTACCCTCAAGTGATGCATTCATATCCAATAACTCAAGATTTCCTCTTTGTGCCGAGAGAAGGTTATTGAAATCATGGGCGATGCCTCCTGTCAGTTGCCCCAGCGTTTCCATTTTCTGTGCCTGGCGCAGCTTAAGATCAATCTGGCGGCTTTCAGTCAAGTCGCGGTAGAGCGTGATAAAGCCGCCAGAAGGAATTGGCTGACTCCGGTACTCGACGATACGGCCATCCTTAAACTGGCGCTCGAAGACTTGAGGCTCCTGATGACGCTGGGCAATGCTCTCTTTCTCATCCAGAGACTCGCTTTCACTGTGCAACATCGAAGGCGTTATCAAAGCCTGAACATCTTCAATGTGCATGCCCTCAAGCAGTTTCTGGGCGTCAATCCCCAGTAGGGCGATATATTTACGGTTCCACACCAACAGGCGGTTGTCTTTGTCGAAGGCACTCAACCCATCCTGCATATCGTGGAACAGGGTTTCCAGCAGAAGCTTCTGGCGTGACAAGTCTCCTGTGACACGTGCCTTTTCTATGGCGTTGTGCTGGAATGCTTTAAAAGCGCTAGCGAGTTGGCCGATTTCATCTTGTCGCGGAATATTGATTGGCTCATGTTCGGTGTTACCACTGGCGAGGCTAATCATTTCATCTGTCACGCTTTGAAGGTCTTTCGCCATGCGGTCATTGAAACGATAGAGATAGAAAACCCCCACTGCGAGCGAGAGCAGTATGAAAGCCATGAGAAGAGCCACTTGATTGATGGCTTTTCTGGCGAGCAGTTGCTGCTGGTTGATTTCGCTTTGGTGAGTTTGAACGATTTCCGACACGTAATTCGCCATCCGTTCTGATTGAGCACGAATAGAAGCGAGCAAGAACGCATTCTCTGAGCGTAAAGCACCGATTTGGTTGTTACTGCGGGTCAAGGTTGCCAACACGGGTAAAACCTTTCGTGATAAAGACGAATTATCTGGTTTGTCTTTTTTAATGCTATCGGTGACTTGGGTTATCCATCCTGACTGAATTCGGGTAGGGTCTTTGCGGAAAGCATCGACAAACCCTTTTCCGAATGCATAACTCTCGAGCTCGTCCAACGAAAATTGTTGTGCCATTAAGTCTTCACGAATAAACAATTCGCTTTCCACATTTGCCATCAACTTAGTGAGTGTTCTTTCCACTTCTTCATATCTTTTCCCCAACTCAACGGCGTAATCCGGATCGGTTAACTTGGCGGCGTTTTCCCTTAGCGTCTGCGCTCTGGCATAGAGTTGAGCTTTTTCATTTTGAACCTGAAATGGAAGGGCAGAAGAGGCTGTGTATGGGGCCATTGCTGCAATTTGGGCGACACCTTCGGAGAGATTTAATGCTGTCTGCGTATCTGCCAATGTGGTTTCTGTCACGCGATCGAGCAAAAACTGATTCTGCCATAAGGTGAACAGGGAAAAGCCTGCCATCAATGTGGTGAGAAGCAATAATACTGACAATGTCAGCATTAAGTGAGGGCGAATACTCTGGCTGCGCATGACTGTCAGCTTGGTGCAGGGGAAGTGATTTGAACCACGGAGCAATCGAATCTATATCCCAGGCCACGCTCCGTTTTTATCAGTGATGGTATACGGGGGTTGGGTTCTATTTTCCTTCTCAGCCTGACAACCAACACGTCAATCGTCCTGTCCATGGAGTCACTGTCATAGCCATGTGTTTTCTCCATCAATTGTTCGCGTGTAAGAACAAGATGTGGAGAGGAGATAAATGCCTCGAGAAGGGAAAATTCACCATAAGTGAGGTCGGCTTGGTGCCCATTGGTGTGAATGAGTTGTCGTCGGGAAAGGTTGAGCGTCCAATCAGAAAATTGATAGAGAGTTTCGTCACTCACGACAGGATTGGATTCAATCGCCTGGGATTTTTTGCTACGCCTTAGCAGTGCATTAATTCTGGCGGTAAACTCGCGCAGGTTAAAGGGCTTCATCATGTAATCATCAGCGGCAACTTCAAGTCCAATAATCAGATCGGTGGCATCCCCTTTGCCGGTGAGCATCATAATGGGAACATCGCTGCTTTCCCTGAGTTGACGCGCTAACTGGAGACCATCTTCGTTGTTTAGACGAAGGTCGATCACAGCTAAGTCGATATTGGCAGTAGCTCTTAGCTGACTTCCATTACTTGCTTTCGTGACGTTGTAACCTATCTGAACCAATACATCAGCTAGGACATCTCTCACTTCCTGTTCGTCATCGACTATGACGATGTGTGAGACCTGACTGCTCATCATACTTCCTCCATTGACTTAGGAACTATAACAACAGGCTACTGAATTGAATGGAGGAATTCTGAGAATGAATGGTACTCGTGGGTAAAATACTGTTCGTACGTACAGATAAAATCAACGATGGACGATAAGGTGGGGTATACTGCACCTGAGATTGCTACTTCTGAGGCTAACTTGCAGTATCAAGACGGTTTTTTAATCAGTCGACACAGCCGTGATATCGGCGAACAGACTGAACTGACATTCTGGGTTCAGACCGATAATGGACCTGCAAAATTGATTGTTACGGGCGAAAAACCAGTGTTTTTTGTCGCCTCTGTTCATGTGAATCAGACTCAAACCATTTTGAATACGGCGGGCATCGCCTTCACCTGCCGAGAACTGCCTTTGAAAGACTTTGCTCTCCAAACGGTATCTGGTTTTTACTTCAACACGATTAACGCCGCCAATCGAGCAAGCCGTCTTCTTCAGATGGAAGAGATTGATACACTTGAGTCGGATGTCCGTTTACCTGACCGCTATCTAATGGAACGGTTTATTTGCGGTGGCTTAACCTTAGCTGGTAAGGCAACCGAACGCAGAGGCTTTACGGAATATCGTGAGGCCAAAGCGAAAGCGTCGGATTATTCCACTTCACTGTCCCGCGTGTCTCTGGATATCGAATGCTCAGAGAAGGGCGTCCTCTATTCCATAGGCCTTGATAGCGAGCGTGACAGCCGTGTCATCATGATTGGGGAAAAGCCAGCCAATGCTGATGAGTACCCTTGGATTCAATGGGTAGCATCAGAATATGACTTACTGAAAGCGCTCAATGATTGGTTTGTGACCTTTGATCCTGATGTAGTCGTGGGATGGAGTGTGATTGATTTTGACTTCAGACTTCTGGTCAGACGCGCTGCATTCCACAAGCTAGATTTACGATTAGGGCGCGGTGGCGAAAAGGCGCATTGGCGCGATTCTTCAAACAGCCGACAGGGGTTTATCACCTTGCCAGGGCGTGTGGTGATTGATGGCATTGATGCGCTGAAAACGGCGACATACAGCTTTCGTTCATGGTCGCTTGAATCGGTATCCCGTGAAATGTTCGGCGAAGGCAAAGCGATTGATAACCCCTACGATCGCATGGACTCTATCAACCGGATGTTCCTTGACGATAAACCTGCGCTTGCCAAATACAACCTGCAGGACTGTGTGCTGGTTAACCGCATTTTTGAGCAAACCCACTTACTGGAATTTCTTATCCAGCGTAGCCGTTTAACGGGTATTGAACTGGATCGTATTGGCGGCTCAGTGGCGGCTTTCACCAATCTTTATATGCCAAGGTTGCACCGTGCTGGTTATATCGCGCCAACGCTGGCTAGCGAAAACTGGATTGCCAGCCCCGGCGGTTATGTGATGGACAGTAAACCTGGCTTGTATGACTCCGTACTGGTGTTGGATTTCAAATCCCTCTATCCCTCGATAATCCGTACGTTTTTAATCGACCCCTTAGGTTTGATTGAAGGGCTTCAGGCTCAGGAAACAAGTGTTCCTGGCTTTCGTGGTGGTGTCTTCCACCGAGAAAAACATTTCCTGCCGTCATTGATCGAAAACCTTTGGAAAGCCCGCGACGAAGCCAAACTGAAAGGCGAAAAGGCGTTCTCACAGGCGATTAAGATCATCATGAACTCCTTTTACGGCGTGCTGGGCTCATCAGGCTGCCGCTTCTTTGATCATCGACTGGCGTCGTCAATCACCATGCGTGGTCATGAAATTATGAAGACTACCCGTGAGCTGATTGAAGCAAAAGGGTATGAAGTGATTTATGGTGATACTGACTCGACCTTTGTTTCGCTGGGAAGGCTCTATTCAAACGAAGAAGCGGATAAAGTGGGTCAAGCGCTGGTGGAGCATATCAATGCGTGGTGGATTAACCACCTAACCGAAAACTATGAAATTACCTCGGCGCTTGAGATTGAATACGAAACTCATTACCAGAAGTTCCTGATGCCCACGATTCGCGGACAGGATACCGGCAGTAAAAAGCGCTATGCGGGTTTGGTCAATAAAGATGGTGAGCGACGTATTGTTTATAAAGGATTGGAAACGGTTCGGACAGACTGGACACCCTTGGCGCAGGTATTCCAACAAACCTTGTATCAGAAGGTTTTCGATGGGGAAGAGGTGGAAGAGTACGTGCGTAATACGGTGGAAGACACGTTACGCGGTAACAATGATGCGCAACTTATCTATCGTAAACGACTACGCCGTAAGCTTTCTGACTACGAGAAGAATGTGCCGCCGCATGTGAAAGCAGCACGCAAAGCCGATGAGGCGAATAAGAAGCTAGGGCGTAACCTTCAGTATCAGCACGGCGGTTGGATTGAGTATGTGATCACCGTTAATGGTGCCGAGCCATTAGAAGCGTTGGACAGTCCGTATGACTATCAGCATTACGTCGATAAACAATTGAAGCCGATTGCAGATGGTATATTGCCCTTTATTGGTAAGAACTTTGATGATTTGGCGATGCCACAGTTGGGATTGTTCTAGGGTCTGTTATTCTTCAACGAAATAAAAACAAAGAGCCGGACAATAAATGACCGGCTCTTTGTTTTCAAAATACTTCGTACTAGAAGAAATCGACGCTTGAAACGTAAGTGCGAGAGGCGAGAACCGGGTCAAAGCAGACTGCACCACGGTTTGGTGTGCACACTTTATAGACATCACCACAATCAAAAATGGCCAGGATAACTTCATCATCTGTGCCAAAGCAGGTCGGTAATTTATCGCCAACTTTAGCCTTTACTTCCTGACCTTCATGTTCCCACGTCAGGCTTTCAATGCGCGAATCGTATACTGGGGCATCAACGTGTTTAGCAATGGCTAGGTAAATGGATTCTGCGTGATCTTGGGACTCAGCGGACGGAACGAAAAACGACATAACTCCTCCTAAATAACAATCATCCTTGCGCCTTCTTATTTTATTCTTTCAGAGTTGGAGCTCTGTACTGCAAAAAGGCAATAACCCAAAAGGTTATGTGGTCAACTTAACAAATTTATACCACTAAACGCAATGGAATTTTATTCCGCTAGTAGAAATCACCTAAGCGGAAATGATTGGGCGTAAAGTTAATATCAGCGAGTTACAGAAGGAAATTTGCTTTTCGAGTGAAAACTCGCTTGAATGAAAACACAGACACAAACGACATCGGAGGGTGTATGGAACAACTCGATTTCTTTACCGTGCCCAGCCCTTGCATTGGTGTGTGTCAGGTGAATAACAAAGGCTACTGTAAAGGTTGCTTTCGCAGCAGGGAAGAGCGCTTTCACTGGAATGATTTTACCGGTGAGCAAAGACGAAATGTAATTCGACTTTGTAAGCAACGTTACTTGCGCGTGATGCGGGCTAAGTTGGCGAAGGAGACAGAAGGGCAGGTAGAAGAAATCAGTCCACAACAGTCTTTGTTTGGTGATGAAGACGACTGATTCGCCGATGACAAATTCCAGACACAAAAAAGCGCCCCGAAAGGCGCTTTTTCAATTCAAGCTAAAAAGCAATTAGATGCGGATGAAATCCATGTGCATAACTTTTGGCTTGAACGGGTGACGTTGGATGTCCTGAGGCTTAACGTTAACTTCAGCACCGTCGATAACCAGAGTAATCGCTTCGTAGAACTCAGGCTTGTCCATTTGAGTGATCACTTTTTTGTGGTCCAGAGCGATTGCTACAGGAGCTGCTTCGCCACCGTAAACTACTGCTGGGAATTGATCAGCGTGACGCAGGCGGCGGCTCGCACCTTTACCCTGCTCAGTACGAACTACTGCTTCGAATTTCATAATAAATACTCTTAAATAGAGAGTTGAAAATAAGTACCTAGATTTGCGACCAAACTAAGTACCAAGTAAATCGAGCGCGGATACTAACATTGAGACTGGGTAATAACAAGCGTTACCAGTGATTTAATGCGTGAATGCTGAGTACTTGTGCGCATTGTGTTTTTAATCATTAGGTTTGAGGTGGGTTGCGATGTTTTTCCGCTCAAGCCACGTTGGTCAACATGGTTCTGACCTCTTGCTGTGAGGCAAACTGATTGAGGTCGAAGATTTTATCCCTAATCGCCCAAAACCGCCCATTCTTTCTCGCCACAATAAAGTCAGGAAACCTCAGCCTGTGCTCTGCACGCGCGACTTTAGAAGGCGCTGTGTCCGTAAAAGGTCTGTGTCGGTCAACCAAATGTGGATTGATAAATTTAGCGAGAAATTCATCCTTTTGGCGTTTGGTCGAAAGGGGCCAGACTTCATGAATTTCCGCGCCATCCTGCCCGACATAGGTGACTTTTAACTGTGGTTTGTCGAATTTGTTTTTCCCTGCTGTTAATCGCATGTCAGCGCAGGCCATGATCATGGCATCTTTGAGCTTTAAGGCGTCTCTCAGCTTTTTGTCAGGGTCGACCAAAGCGTGATCACATTGGTGGCAGCGCCTTGCGGCTATGTCGTTGTCTGCGCCGCACTCGCTGCAAAACTTGGCGCGGAAGCGGTAGCCACAGATTTCACGTTCGCCATCATCCTCTTCAAAGAAGCCCTGACAGCGACGGCCATAGTGTTCAATGAGAAAACCATTGTTATCCAACTTGCCCCAGAAATTGTTGTTAAAGCCACAGGCGGGGCAGGGAACAGTAACGATTTCGCTGTCGCTATCCGGCTTAGGATCGCCAATTTCAGGCTGGTATAGGTCATAAACGTTGCCTGCATAATCCAGGACTAAACAGTCTGTCTTACCCGGAGAGAGGCGCAAACCTCGCCCTGCGATTTGTTGGTACAGGCTGACGGATTCTGTCGGACGCAAGATGGCGATGAGATCCACGTGTGGTGCATCAAAGCCGGTGGTCAGCACTGATACGTTGACCAGATACTTAATTTCCCGCTTTTTGAAACGCTGAATTATGCTGTCACGTTCATCTTGCGCGGTATCACAGATGACGAGTGCCGATTCGTTTTCAGGGAGTAGGGTTAGAATTTCCTGCGCGTGTTTTACCGTGGCGGCAAAGATCATCACGCCATGCCGTTCTTTGGCGTAATCCAGAACCTGATTAATGATTTGAGGCGTTGCTCTTGGTGCGTTTTCTATCACACGGTCTAAATCCGCTTCTTTATAGAATCCGGTTGGTGACGCCTTAAGCGATGAGAAATCGTAGCTCAAGACAGGCGCATCGAGGATCTTTGCTTCCGTTAAAAAGCCTTCATCCAACAAGAATCGGATAGGAAGCTCGAAGATACAATCGCGGAAGAATCTAGGTTTCTCGCTGCGAACACGTCCAGCGGTGTGATATTGATAGATCCAACCCATACCGAGTCGATAAGGCGTCGCTGTTAGACCCAATACCTTGATACCAGGGTTAACGGTTTGAAGGTGAGAAATGACTATACGGTAGCTGCTTTCTTCGTTGTCAGGAACGCGGTGGCATTCATCAATAACCAATAAAGAAAACTGGTCTCTGAAAGCATCAAGGTTTCGCACCACGGATTGGACCGAAGCAAATACAACTTTGTCGTTGCTTTCTTTTCTGCCGAGTCCGGCCGAAAAAATCCCGCCTTTCAGCCCATACCCTTCATACTTTTCGTGGTTTTGTTCAACAAGCTCTTTCACATGGGCAAGCACCAAAACTCGACCACGTGCCAGCTTTGCCAGCTCTGCGATAACCAGACTTTTTCCTGCACCGGTAGGCAACACCGCAACGGCTGGGGTGTTGTTGTTTCTAAAGTAGTGGACGACGGCTTTGACCGCGTCAGCCTGATAAGGACGAAGGGTATACATGGAATCAAAAAGGCAGCCAATTCAAGGCTGCCCAGTGTATCTGTCGCGTCAAGTAAAGGCTAGCGCGCTAAACGCTTGGTCATGATGCAATGTTGGCGGCGAGCCATATAGTCAAACTGCTCGTAAAACTCTCTGGCACCACTGTTACCGATATTCACTTCAAGAATCACGGCATGGCAGTCTTTTTCGCGGGCATGCGCCTCGATATTCGGCAGAACATGTGAACCGACACCTTGTCGACGCCAGTCCTGTTGGAGGAAAATTTGGTCGATCACCGCGATTTGCCCGCCCAGTTCAATGCTGAAGCTGTAACAAAGCACGACATATCCGATAATTTCCTGCTCATTTCCTTGCTCGACGTTGATAAGGAAAATGTCGCCGTGGTTGGGGTGTCCAATGAGGAAACTGAATGCGGAAGTCACATGTTCGACATCAAAAGTCAGTGCTTCGTGGTCGTGCATAAACTTTGAAAGTTCAAGTAGACGTGGCATTGACTCTACGGAAGGCGACTGCAGCGTTATTTTCATAAATGCTTCCCTGATCAATAAGTTAGTCGATGGGAGATTATAATCATATTTTCGAAGTCACGAGTTTAGACTGTGGCATTTTTGTTAAGTTCGGCATCTCTTAGTTATAGACATTGAATCCGAGAGTGCAATTTCAACAGTTAGGAATGAGACCAGATATAGGGTTGTGTCCTTTACTGATAAAACACTTAGCTCACCACTTTAAACACTGCCTACAAAGAAAGTTTAAGTATATAATCCGCGCCCTAAGAATTATGCGGTGAGAAGCAATGATCAGGCTAGACAAATTCCTGTGTGAAACAGTAGGCGTTACTCGCAAAAAAGCGGCGAAAGTCCTGAAAGAAGAACGTGTTACGGTTGACGGTGAAGTGATTAAAAACGGTGCCCTCAAAATAGCCGAAGACGCGGATGTAGAATTCGATGGTATGTCGCTGAGCCTGTCGGGTCCTCGTTACTACATGATGAACAAGCCGGAAGGTTATGTTTGTTCTCATGATGATCCTTACAACCCGACCGTCTTTATCCTGCTTGATGAAATCGGTGCTGAGAAATTGCACATTGCTGGTCGTTTGGATTGCGATACCACTGGCCTTTTGCTGCTGACCGATGATGGCCAATGGTCACACCGTGTGACGTCACCAAAACATAAATGCGATAAAACCTATCGTGTATGGTTGGATGATGTAGTTGCATATGGTGTTGCTGAGACCTTTGCGAAAGGTATTCAACTCCGCGGCGAGAAGTCAGAAACATTACCAGCACAAATGGAACTGGTTGATGAAAAAGAAGTGCTTTTGACCATTCACGAAGGTAAATACCATCAGGTGAAACGTATGTTTGCTGCTGTAGGTAACAAGGTGGTTGGTCTGCACCGCGAATCAATCGGCGAATTGGTTCTGGATGAAGAGCTTCAGCCTGGCGAGTACCGTGAACTGACAGAAAATGAGGTTGAGCTGTTCTTACCCAAGCAGTAACAGCACGATTTAATTCGAGCGCTGCAAAGACTTCTTTGTAGCGTCTATTGATCTGAATAAAAAAATGCTAATTCAGTCAATTAAGGTGTAATCGACTGCATCTAGATAGAAAGTCATCATTTCCTCCCTGGAATGAATCTTGATGTTATTATGTGATCTATACCCGATATCTATTGCTAGAGTGGGTATCAGCTAGTCTTTGTATCAATCAGGACAAGCCACTTTTTCTCCACCTCCTCTTTTTACCAAGGCATACATGACGACGAATGCAGTAAACCAACAGCAGCAACAGCTGACCTTTCTTCTGATCCTTGTGCTCGGCGCTATTGCCGCGCTCACGCCCTTAGCTATTGATATGTACCTGCCAGCTATGCCTGAAATTGCGCGAGACTTATCTGTTACACCAGGGCAGGTGCAGCAGACGCTGGCGGCATACACAGCAGGCTTTGCTGTTGGTCAGTTGATTCACGGCCCCATTTCGGACAGCTATGGTCGACGTCCGGTGTTGATCGCAGGTGTTGCTTTGTTTTTGGTAGGCGCAGTTGTCAGCGCGTTGGCGGCTGACATTGAAACGTTGACTTACGTTCGCGCAGCCCAAGGTTTTTGTGGCGCGGCAGCAGCGGTGGTTATCCAAGCATTGGTACGTGACATGTTCGATCGTGAAGAATTCGCACGCACCATGTCGTTTATTACTCTGGTGATGACGGTGGCACCTCTTGCAGCGCCGATGATTGGTGGTTATCTGGCGGTTTGGTTTGGCTGGCGTTCGATTTTCTGGGTGTTAGCGGGCTTTGCCGCGTTGGTTATTGTTTTGGTGTTATCACTGATTCCAGAAACCTTACCCGAGCAGGGAAGGCCGCCACTCCGTCTTGGCTCAACGCTGCGCAATTATATGAAGATCCTGCGTTCAAGAAAGTCTGTTGGCTATATCTTTGCTTCCGGTTTTTCTTTCGCGGGCATGTTCTCATTCCTGACTGCCGGTGCATTCGTGTACATCGACTACTATGGCGTAAGTACCCAGAACTTTGGTTATCTGTTCGGCTTGAACGTCGTCTGTCTGATAGTGATGACCTCTTTCAACGGCAAGTTTGTGCGCAAAATCGGCAGTGAGAAGATGCTGCAAATCGGCCTGACGATTCAACTTCTGTCTGGTATCGCTCTCATTGTGGGACAGACATTTGAATGGGGTTTATGGGGAACAGTGATCCCAGTCATGTTCTTTGTCGGCACCATTTCTATTGTCGGCAGTAACGCCATGGCATGTGTGTTGAGTGCCTATCCTGAGCTTGCTGGCACAGCCTCTTCTCTGGCAGGCACATTGCGATTTGGTACGGGTACCCTGGTTGGTGGTACAGTCGCGGTCATTCACGTGAACTCTGCTTGGCCGATGACAGGTGCTATGGCAGCATGTGCGTTTTTATCCGCCCTGTTTTACTGGGGCTTAGCGAAAAAATAAGAAAATGAGCTACATCGAAGATATTAAATCCGTCGTGGATTCCGCCCTTGCTGAACTTGAAGAAGCAAAAGCTAGCGGCAAATTACAAAGCAACCCAGTGAGTGAAGAGTCTTTCCTTTGCCGTTGGGTAGCGCAGGCAGTAAAAAAACAGCACTTTGGAAATTCTGTTTCTAAAGAGATGACGGCCTGGGTACAGCAGGGTCGTAGTATGGGCAAACACGCCAATATTAAAGGCCAGATGCAACATATTGCGATTGTTTATCATCACCACTTCCCGCAAGGTGATGAGCACAGTGCGATTACTAAAAGCCAGTTTGACGCTTTGGTAGCGGCGCTTGAAGAGGCTGATTGGATGATCCACACCGAATACGAGATCAACCGTAAGGTTCGAGTAATTTCTGATGGCCAGCATTCTTTTGCGGTGTGCAGCGTGGCATTGGGTAAAAGCTTCAACGAAGAGGGCGAATTGGTTAAACCTTTGAGCCTTTATGTGCGTGGTCCTGAGCCTTGGTTTATTGAAATCGTCCGTGAACATGGCATGCTGATGACCAAAGTGACGGACTACAAATCTATCGTCAAATACCACGGCGAATACCACATCTGGCCAAAGAACCAAGCTGACCGGCTGTTTGTGCTGCCGGACAGCCTGAAGCATCTATTGGATTAAGTGTGGTGCGAAGGAAGAGTCTTCTTCGCACCACTTTTTTTTGCCAGTGCGAAAGCCATACCTTTGAAGATAAAAATGTGAGCAGGCATCATGACGAACCAATAAAGCAAGCCCCTGAAACCCGCAGGGTGCCACCAAGCGCGGATATCCACCAAACGCGTTTCGCCCAAATTTATCACGGTAAACTCCAGACGTCCTAGTCCCGGTGCTTTCATGCCAAACAGCAGAGAAAGGTGTTCATTCGGAACGCAGTGAATCACTTTCCAGCTATCAATATAGTCGCCTGCTTGAAGGGATATTCTTTGCGGTCGACGTTTGTTTAGCGCATTTCCACCAATAGCAGCGTCCATATAAGCCCGGATTCTCCAAAGCCAATTCCCAAAGAAATAACCTTCATCACCACCAACTTTTTGTATGTTCGACCAGAGCGATTCCGCAGTGGCATCGGTTTCCACAGTGAAGCCAGCATGTTTGGGGTAGTAGCCATAATTTCGGTGCCAGCGAGCGATGGCATCGGGGTCAAAACCCCAAATATCATTTTTTACGACATCACATTCATTGCTGAGTGCGGATTCAACGGCTTTTTCAAAACCGAGCTGTGGTACGGGAATCAGAGTGCTTATGTCTTTGCCTGAAGGGAGCAAGTCATAGCGCAGTCCATCAATTAGTGCGCTGGCAATAGACTTGGGGACTGTCGTGACAAGCGTTAGCCACATTGAGGAAATCTTGGGTGTCAGCAAGGGTATTTTAATGATGAAAATACGCTTGTTGATAATTCGGGCGAAACGGCGCATTTGGTCTTCATAACTCATCACTTCGGGGCCGCTGACATCAAAAACCGGCGATCCTTCGATGGGCACTTCAATGAGTTTAGTGAGGTAGCCAACCATGGTATAGAGCGCAATCGGGCTGGATTTTGAGCGGACCCAGACTGGCGTTGTAATTACAGGAAGGTGGGAGACGATATCCCGCATCACTTCGAATGCCGCAGAGCCACTACCAATGATAATGCTAGCGCGCAGCTCGATCACTTGCTTGCCGCAATCGCGTAGGATGTTCCCCGTCACTTTTCTGGCTGCGAGGTGAGTAGAAGTGACATTGTTGGGCTGGGTCGCGCCCAGATAGATGAGCCGGGAAACCTGACTTTTTGCTATCTGATTCGAAACATGGCGCGCCATGTTGAGCTCATATTGATAGAAATCTGGGCCTGATGCCATGCCATGAACCAGATAAAAAACCTCTGATACACCTTCAAGGAGATCGTAAAGATTACCTTCATCCTTCAGGTCGACTTCGGCAAGCGTTATGTTGGGATGCGAGTACCAACTGTGATGTTTTAGCGTTTCAATTGAGCGACTGCTTGCCACAACCTGATAGCCCAATGCTAAAAGGTTTGGCACTAAATGACTGCCCACATAGCCCGTTGCGCCGATCACTAGAATCTTTTTTTGGGGCGTCATATTTTGAATCTCATCGCAAACTGCTTCATTTCTATTGAGCGATCTCTGATGGTGGATTGCTTGTATTCTTTGTCATTATCGAAGATCTTCACCGCGTTAAGCTTATTGAGAAAGAAGACAATTTAGAGAGCAAAAGCGTGACGGTCCGTTGTCAGCTCCGTGTCAAAGAATTAAGGCTATCTGAAAAAGAGCTAAAAAACTGTGATTTACCGTGCCTTTAAAGCTGGATATAGCTGCATGAATTGATGGTTAAATAGGCGATTATCATTAATTGTTAAAATGTGCTGTTGATTCAAACACCTTTCTTGACGCATAAGATTGCGGTAAATTGCTTCACCTATCACATAATCGCGCGACCTTTTTCGACACTCGTTGGAAAACCTAGGGGAAAAAATGCTAGAGCTGGTTGGACTTTGCAAAGGCTATCTTGATGGAGGGGAATTCCATCCAGTTTTGCAAGGGGCAGAGCTATCCTTGGCTAAGCATGACCAAGTCGCGCTGATGGGGGAAAGTGGCTCGGGAAAAAGTACGCTGCTTAACCTGATTGGCGGCCTGGATAATCCTGATTCCGGTGAAATTATTGTCTCGGGCACGCCTATTCACGAACTGAAAGAGCGCGATCGTACGCGTTTTCGCCGCCATAACATTGGTATGGTTTTCCAGCAGTTTAACCTTCTCCCTACACTCACCATTGCAGACAATATTCGTTTTTGCCGTCAACTCAAAGGTCTCCACGATGATGATGGTCTGTGGCGACAAATTCTCTCCGCGCTAGACTTAATGCCACTGCTGGGTAGATACCCCGAAGAGGTGTCAGGTGGACAGCAGCAGCGTGCTGCCATCGCCCGTTCCCTCTATATGGAGCCTAAGATCCTGTTGGCGGACGAACCAACTGGCAGTTTGGATGAACGTAATGCAGATGCGGTAATGCGTCTTCTGACCACACTCACTCAATCGCTCGATTGCGCGCTTCTGGTCGTCACGCACAGTGAAAAAGTCGCGGATTATCTCGGCCAGCGAGTGACGCTACAAGGGGGCGTTCTGAATGTACGTACCCGTAGCTAAAGCGCTATTCGGTCACTACCGCCGGCATCCGTTTCAGGTTCTACTTGTCTGGTTGGGGCTAACACTTGGGGTGGCTTTGTTGGTCGGAGTGATGTCGATCAATCAACACGCGCAAGACAGTTACCAAAAAGGCGCCAGCTTATTTACTAATCCGTTTCCTTACGTGTTGCATCATCGTGAACGAGGAAAACGGATTGATGAACCACTCTATATTTCTATGCGACGTGCAGGTTTCAACCAGTGCGTACCCGTCGATATCTACCGAACCTCAACTCAAGATGGCCATGATATACAGCTAATGGGTGTTGATACCGTCGCTATGTTTGCTTTCAACGTAGCAAACCCAGATTCAGTGGCGGCAGAACAACCATTGCGAGATGGATTTTCCACTCAGTGGGTCAGTACCGAGTTTGCTAACCACCTTGGATGGGTTGATGGACAAAAAATCCGCCTTGAAGAAGGTGAGGAAATTGGCCCAATCAAATTGGTAGAGGGTGGTCAGATTGGCTCTGGCACCCGTATTTTCGGTGACATGTCCGTTATCCGTGGTTTGTCAGACCATGATGGTTTCAAACTGATCTACTGTGGTGCGATGGACAAAGACGAGCGAAACGCATTGCGCGCTGCTCTCCCGCCCACTATTACATTGTCCAGAACCGAAACAGCACAGCTTGGTCCTTTAACGCGAGCTTTTCATTTAAACCTGTTTGCGATGGGGTTGCTCGCTTTTGTTGTGGGTCTGTTTATTTTCTACCAGGCAATTTCACTTTCTATGGCTCAGCGCCAGCCACTGGTGGGCTTGATGCGCGAATTGGGTGTTGGCAGGAAATCGCTAGCGTGGGTCGTCAGCCTGGAAATGCTGGTTTGGCTCTTTATGGGCTTGGTTGGCGGTAACATAGCTGGACTTGTGCTGGCTCAGAAACTGATGCCAAAGGTGGCGACGACGCTCAGTGATCTGTACGGCGCTAATGTGGATCTGACTTTGCATTGGCAGTGGGAGTGGGGCTTCTATAGTTTCCTTTTAGGTGTATGCGGTTTTGCATTGGCATCAGGCTGGCCATTGTACCGACTGCTGACGACTCCTCCTGCACGTCTATCAAAACGTATGTCTCTGGTTCGCTTCTCCGGGCACGAATTTAGCTGGCAAGCTATTGTGGCTTCGTTGTTCATCATTGTTGCCTTGCTGGTTTACAGTGCGCCCCAAAGTCAGGCTCAAGGTTTTACACTCATTGCGTTGATCCTCATCAGCGGTGGTTTACTGTTGCCGTTTATGATGTGGAAATGCTTCCTGTTGCTTTCAGACAAAATAAAAATAGCGAGATTACGGTGGTTCCTTTCGGATGCATCCGCCAGCCTGAGTTACCGTGGTATTGCTGCTATGGCATTTATGATGGCAATAGCCACCAACATTGGTATGGAAACCATGGTGGGGAGCTTTAGGACAACGACGGAAAGCTGGTTACAGCAAAGACTGGCGGCAGATATCTATGTGAAGCCTGAAAAAGCGGTAGCCCAGCAGTTGTCAGACTGGCTCGAGGAGAAAGACGAAGTCAAACGCAGCCTGGTTCAATGGCGACATGAAATTGATACAGCCCAAGGTATTGTTGAAATTCACAGCATTGGCACCAGTGCAGAAGAGCGGGAAGCATTAGCGATTAAAGTCGCTGCACCGGATTACTGGAGCCGACTCCATCAGGGCAAGTCCATGATGTTGAGTGAGTCACTGGCGCTTAAATTTGATGCTCAACCAGGAGACAGCATTGCGCTGCCAGCCCCTTTTGGTGAAGGCTGGAAAGTGGCGGGCATCTACTTTGATTATGGCAACCCCTACAGTCAGGTCATCATTTCTAACCGTTCATCGTTAATTCCTTGGATGCAGGATTCTGGGCGCGTTGGAGTAGCTGCACTCTTTAATGATGGGGCGGATGAAAGCGTTCTTGTTGAAGAAATGCGCAATCAATTCAATTTACAGGAAACACAAGTCAGTAACCAAAGGGATATTCTCGCTACAGCGATGCGGATTTTCGACCGCACCTTCCTGGTGACAGATACACTTTGTACCCTGACCTTAATGATCGCAATTTGTGGTTTATTCTTCTCGACGTTGGCGACCGAGTTATCTCGTCAGCGCCAATATGCCTTGTTGCGCTACATGGGGATTTCAGGTAGGGAATTGGCATTTCTTGGTGGCGGGCAGCTAATGCTGATTGGCCTGTTCTCAGCACTCTTTGCCTTACCATTAGGCCTCATCATTGCGGAAGTATTGATTAACATCGTACTGAAATACTCGTTTGGGTGGACCATGTCTGTGTCGTATTTCCCAACCAGCTATCTGATAACCTTAGGTGGCTCTTTACTGACATTGCTGCTGGCAGGCTGTTGGCCTGTATGGCGCCTGATCAAACGCTCCGCGATCTTGTCTTTGCGGGAGGCGCAGTAATGCGTGAGCAAAAACCGCAATCATTTATGCTGACGGTGATTGGTTGGAGCTTGGCTGTATTATCATGTTTATTGGCCCTTTTTGGCTCTCTGCTTTTAAAAGATGCGCCGCCAGACAGAACCGCTGTCGCTGCATTGGTTGCAGCCAATGCCGATGATTTTTCCAAGGTCATTCCCGGGAGAGACATCCAATTTCCTAAAGATTATGGGTCACACGATGATTTCCGTCAGGAATGGTGGTATGTCACGGGGAATTTACAAGACGAAGCAGGTAACCAATATGGTGTTCAATGGACACTGTTCCGATCTGCAATTTCGTCTGAAAATGGGCAGGGCTGGAACAATAACCAGATATTTATGGCTCATGCCGTCCTAACGAGCAAAGATGGCGTTTATGCTTCCGAACGTTTTTCACGTGGTGGAATAGGACAGGCAGGGGTCACCGACAACCCATTCAATGTCTGGCTTGATAACTGGCAATGGCGCGGTACAAACAAAAAACCTTTTCCCGCGAAATTGCAAGCTTCAGACAAAGACTTCTCGTTCACCTTGAGCATGTCTCAAACCCTGCCAGAAATCCTTCAGGGCGAAAATGGCTATAGCCGCAAACACGCGGAAAAAGATGTCGCTTCTTATTACTTCAGTGTGCCTGCTGTCTCGCTGGATGGAACGCTGGAATTGGATGGTAAGATTGTTAAAGTTTCCGGGAAGGGATGGGTTGACCGAGAGTGGAGTACCCAAGCCCTGAGTGAAGACCAGTTAGGTTGGGATTGGTTTTCTATTCAACTCGATGATGGTCGCTCTTTGATGCTGGTACAGGTCCGTGGAGAAGAGACACCTCACCGTTTCGGGTCAATCACTGATGCTGCAGGACATTCAATAATCCTGAGCAACAGCGACATTGACATGACTCCTATCGCATTCGCGAAAATGCCGACAGGACGACACCTCCCCATTAAGTGGCAAATCAAATTGCCTTTACACGATATTATGCTGACCACTAAACCCGTCCATGATCAGAATTGGCTTCCTTTTACGTTCCCGTATTGGGAAGGCCCAATACTGGTAAGAGGAACTGCAACGGGTGTCGGATTTATGGAAGCAACCGGATACTAGTTGCCGGTTGCTATTCATCTTGATGCTGTTCAATTTCTGAATCACCCCAGTGATTTGACCTCTCACATATTGTTCTCTTTCCCCTCAAAGTCTATGGTTAATAAGACTATTAACATAATTGCAACCTTTTGGGTTTTGTCGAAAGGTTCGCGAATACAAGGCGAGCACATATGTTCCCCATCATTTTGGGCACCGCTAAGTTTGGTACATATACCAGTCAAGAAGAGAGCTATTCAGTTCTTGATGGCTTTTTGGAAATGGGCGGGAGGCGAATTGACACCGCCAATAACTATGCGGTCTGGCATCCAGATGGAAAAGGTGGTGAAAGTGAAACAGTGCTGGGGGAGTGGTTAAAAACTAAGAGCCGTTCCGATGTTGAAGTCATGAGTAAAATCGGGGCCCAATCTGTGGATGGCTTTACTTATGATAAGTTGGACGGACTCTCACCCGGTAATATCATGCGGTCGATTGATGATTGCCTCTCCCGCCTTCAAACAGACTATATCGACGTGCTATATGCGCATGTAGATGACGAATCAACACCACTTCTCGATACATGGAGAACACTGTCTTCGTTAGTGGAGCAGGGCACAGTCAAATCTCTTGGTATCTCGAATTACAAAGAACCTAGAGTGCTAGAGTTGGTCGACGTCATCAAGGAAAATGGACTGGAGCCCTTTCGATATGCTCAGTACCGCTACACCCTGCTATCCCCTAATATAGACGCTAAGTTTGGGCCCCAGATAGTGATGAATGAACATCTGTTTGGCGTGCTTAAACACCTCGAGTTTAGACCGGAGATTATTGGATACAGCCCACTTATTGACGGCGCCTATGAACTCTCGCCTGATGAGCTACCCGAAGATTACGACAATCTGCTCAACGCCATCATGGTGGAAGAATTACAAATACAGGCAGAAGAGAGCCAAACGACGACTTCTGCTTTGGTGTTAAAAACCATTGCTGACTACGGCGTGACTCCTGTGACAGCCGCTTCCACAATCCATCGCTTACGAGATAACCTTAAACTTCTGATTTGAACCAAGTCGCAAGATGTCTTCATCATTCAGTCTGTGCTAATGTGTTGGAAGTGTTGAGTAAAGTAGTCATTTTAGGATTGAAACTGATGATGGTGAAGAAGTTACTTCTGGCTGGCGGTGTCCTTTTGCTTGGTGCCTGTTCATCTGCACCAGACCCAATGGATGAGCGTATCGAAGCGGCTATTAAGCTCTGTCAAAGCGACAGCGCGAAAGCCTTTTCCCATACGGTTGATGGTTTACGCGTGATGTGTGATAGCGGTAGCTCTTACATTATCCGTGGTGACATTTCTCTGGAACAAATAGTCGAGATGGACAGGGTATATTGCTCTAGCATGGGTATTCGCGACTTCGTCTCGAATAAGAGCGGCGAAATTAAGCTCGCCTGCAATGATGGCTCTAACTACGTTTTATAAAGGCAGATAGCAATGAAAAAAATACTGATTTCTCTTACCGCAGCCGCACTAATGGCAGGGTGCTCCTCCATTGAAACGGCGGAGTCAATGCCAAACCCAGATCAACGTGTAGTCGATAGCCGTCTCAATATTTCTTCTGACTTAAACGCGACATACTGTGAAGGTAAAGGCTTCGAGAAATATATGGAACGCGAAAAATACTATACCTTCACCTGTAAAGATGGAGCTTTCTTCAATATTGCGAAGTAAAAACGCCGATTTTGGATGAGATTATGTGGAGCGCTGGGTAAATCCGGCGCTTTTTTGTTTAAGTTAATAAAGACTCACATTTATTCCATCAATAACAGCTGATTGGTATTTTTATTTTTGACTGTTTAATGGGGGTGATTGGGGCTTTCTAAACGGGTAAATACATTCTTATCTCTATTTCCTTTAATTTTTCGGTGAGGAGTAATAAAAAGTTCCCTCCAAAACTATCCCTCCAAAACGACAGCGATGATCCAGTGGCATTGTGCCTTCATCCCTAGAAACGGGTTTTGAGTGACAACGTCACAATTTTGAAGGCGCTTTGACATAGACATATTCACTCCCACGTTCATCATGGTACTTGTCTGTCATTTTCCGGCTTTTATGTCCCAGTAACACCTGGGTGTCATAACTGAGGTCGGCGTAGGTTCGTCCAGCATAAACCGCGCGTCCTGTCTGACCATCCATCGACCGCCCACTTTTATCGGAGGCTGATCGATTTGGCGTGTTTTGGCCCAGCGTGACATGGTCGCCGCGGAGTAATGTTCACCAAGGAATACGGCGGCTGCCCAATCAGACAGCCGGATAAAGTGATAATTGCTCATTCGAACCTCCGAAGACGTTCAATCCATTAGAAAGGCGTCGTGATATCGCGCCAGTCAGTCTCAATTGGCGCCGCGGTAAGACTCGGGCAGGCCATGGGCGGGGCAAGGGTGTACGTGCCTCAGGCGCTAAAACCCGACCATCCTCTGGTGCTGATACTGGGGCAGGAAACGGCAGGAAAGCTGAGTTATTACTGCGGCGGGGACACGTTTGATGTACCGAGCAAGGTGCTTTACCGGCATGTCCGTGATGCGCTTATCCGCGATGCCTACCACAGCATGCCACCGGGGGAGGGGAACCGGGCCAATATCCTCGCGAGGGAGTACGGGATATCCCGGCGGCATGTGATGAATATCGTGAGGGGCTAGTTTTCTTGACAGAGTGTTTGGCAGTTTAGTCTATAGGGACTAGGTTATTACCATGCTAATTAATGCTTATAGGAGTAAGCTTTTGAATATGCCACCAAATATCCCATCAGCCGAAAACCCCAACTCTTTCTGGAACAAAGTCCCAACGATTGCGGGTTGGCTGTGCATAATCAGCGCGGTCTTGCTGTCAGGCGCGTTTGTTCTGCTTCCGGTTGATAGCTTTGAGGCGTCACAAGGTTTACGGGGCATTGAGATCATCATTCACGCAGTCAACGTGGTGAAGATTGTATTGGGAATTTTCCTCATTAAAAAAGAGTTTTGGGCTGCTGCGGCACTGTGTTTTCTTCAGGCCTTTGATGTGGGGTATTCGTATTATTCTACTGGGAGCGGTGGCAGTTTTGGATTGACGTTCCTCGTGATTTATTTCCTGGCAGCAAGGTGTGTTTACGATTATCAAATGTCCCCTAAGTTAACCGCTAAATAGCGATCAGAAACTGTAGCATTTCACCTGAACTCAAATGAGTAAACCGCCCAATCTAGGCCCTATCGTTCAATTAATAGGACCTAATAATCATGAGCTTTCGGTTAGGCAGCCGCTCCCGTCATCGCCTCGAAGGGCTGCCCTCTCACCTTGTTCAGATAGTCGAACACGCGATAACCCTTAGTGACATCGATTTCACGGTGTTGGAAGGGCTGCGCTCGACACGCCGTCAACGTCAGTTGGCCCACCAAGGGGCCTCACAGACCCTGCGAAGCCGTCACCTCCCGGGTCATGCCGTGGATTTGGGGGCATGGGTGGGGGATGAGCTTCGCTGGGACTGGCCGCTCTATCACCGAATCGCTGAGGCCATACCACCTGGACCCACACACTCACCGGCGAAGTGATGGAGGTGCCGGAAGGGGTAGATGCGGGTTGGGACCATAACCCGGGTAAGGCGAGGGCGAAGCAGCGCGATAAGTTCGCGAAGGAGAAAGAGAAAGCGTTTGAGAGAGTGTTCTCTAAGCAGTAATCGTGGGGGTGTATATAAAAAGAGAGAATGTGATATAAATCTAATGGATGGCTAATTAATAATACAGTCATTAAGTGTTTTGTCTAAAGTTCTCTTTCAATGTATTCAATATTGACTAAGGACTAGCATTATGATGAAAAACTTCTCTTGGCAGGCGTGTTTGCAGCGTTTTCTGGTACTTCTGCTGTAGCAGAATGAACTGAGGCGAGAACGGCTGATTCCATTCATGTAAACAAAGGTGGCACCTATTGTTTTAAAAGCGAGCAAGGATGGGGGGCGATGGGATGTACCAATGCGCCGTATTTGTACATACCTGGCAACCAAGTTGCTTCAGAAGCTTTCCTTAAGCTGGCCCTAGCTGCTAAGACTGAGGCGGGTTTGAAAATAAAAGCACAAGGCGCGTGTTCAGATGACGCACACATGCTGATTGACTACTTAATCGTGACAAACTAGCGCGAGTCCCTCATTTAAAAGCCTCTATAGTTGGGGGGCTTTATCGTTTCCCCATCCAGCACCGCATAGTATTACCCTTTGGAACACCCCGAATACCTGCTCTGCGGTGACATCTTCACGCTAGACGAAGCTACCGAAAGGAAAACGGTGCAGATAGGCAACGAACCGCTTCTGTCACCTGAGCAGAATTTTCACTGTTAATACAAACAGTTTAATCAAAGATGTCGCATAATACCGAAGCAAGCCGTTTTCGGGTTGAATACACTGTTATGTGCTTTAGCAATCATCAACAAACGAGGCTTATCTTATGTCTATTACAAACAAATCAGACGCGGAGATTCTAGCAATTGCTTTACCTATGATTGATGCTGTTGTTAATGCTTCAAATCAAGAAGATTGGACTTCCTTTTGTGCCTATCAAACACAACAGGAGGCTCTTAACCCAGATAATAAAGCCTCTGTTCTAAAAGCATGGAGAGAACAAGCACTGTTTACATCTCTAAGCCTCGATAGGGAGGTCTTGGGCGTACTGCGTAATGGTGAAGTTGCACAAATAATCTGGAAGCAAACCAGCACAAAAGTTGCAGGTGAGTATCTAGCTCGCTACTTCGTCCAAGAAATAGACAAAGAGATAAAAGAAGTCGGTTTTTTAATCGATTAACTCGCACATAACAATGCCATCAAACATCGCCCTCTGCGGGGGCTGGACTCGCAAAAATCGCTCGCCGTTTATGGCTGGCATTATGCAAAAGGGAGTTGTAACTCGTGGTTACAGAGTTCGAGACTTTCAGAGTGAAGGTGGGAAAAGAAGAACGCGCGAAAGAGTGGATGAGAACCATTACGGAGCGAAAGGCTGATTGCATTGCAACTTTATCCAGAGAAAAGATGGCACTAGAAACAATATTTATGACTGAAAAGGATGGTCGACTGTTTCTATAATGGTTTTCGATCCAAGGGGCAAACCATGAAGAAGTCGATACCTCTGATCATGAAATAGATAAGATTCATTGCCAGTTCTGGGATGAATGCATAGACACTTCTTTTAAACTCGATGTATTTGAGCATGTCGTTACTTTTTCCCCTGAGAATATAACGAATTCTCTGGAAGAAGCTTCAAATGCATAGCAAGGACCATCAGCCAACCCGTGACGGGCTTAGGACTAGAAATTCACTGGTGTTTATTTTTAGCCGCTGTGGCAAGCGTTATGTGGTTGGAGGAAATTATGAATCCATCAGCGGTTCTTGTTCATGTCCCGGATGTAGCTAAAGGGCTTGAATGGTACAAGAAAGCTTTTCCTGAAGCGGTTCCGGTTTACCACCCTGACTTTGACTTCACTGTACTCGACACAAATGGTTTCTCGCTAGAAATAGTCCAAGCTGATGAAAAGGTTGGCACAGGTAAAAGTGGTACAGTTGTTTACTGGTCAGTAGATAATTTATCTGCTGCTTTAGCTCATTTTGAAGGTCTAGGTGCGTATCTTTATCGTGGACCAATAGAAATTGAAGATGGGCTGTCTATGTGCCAAGTCGAAGATCCGTTTGGAAACTTAATAGGTTTGCGCGAAAAAGTTACCTAACAAGCGTCATCAACGGGACGCTTTGTCACTGCGGCAGCTTTCAAAGTGTCGAGAATACAATGGATTAAGTAGGTTTTGGGCGGTTTGGTAAACGCCCGTTATTGCAACGTTAGCATACCGGAGTAGTTTGTGTTGCGAAAAGTCTTAAGATGGGCCGTATTAGGACAAATTTGTGTTGCAGTAATAGCAATATCAGTCCCTTTTGGCTTGAGTTTAGGACCATCATCTGAAAAGAAGTCCGCGCAATACTGGTTGTATAATTCTCCGTTGGATATCGATGTTTCAGGCCTATCTACAGGAGACCTGAAAGTTGTTGTGTGGCAAGGTGTACCTGTTGGTATATATCGTAGGTCGACACAGCAAGTTAGTGCCGCTAGTTTATTCCAAAAATATGTTGTACCCGATGAGCAAACTATGAATTTGCCAGATTGGTGGGGAAAATGGTCAATAGAAACAAAAGAGATGTATGTTCGCTCTGACGTGCGCTCAGCTCAAGAGGACCTCTTTGTTTTCAATATGATTAGTCCGGTTACTGGATGTATGGTCGAATTGGTTTTGAGTGAACAAGCACACAAATTAAAGTTGCCTCAAAACTGGCAAATCGGTTTTATTGACCCGTGTACCAAGGTGATTTTTGATGGGGCTGGTCGCGTATTTAAGGGACAGGGAGTGTTTTCTCATTTACAAGTTCCACCGCACCAATACATAGGAAAGGGCGAATATATAACGCTTCATCCAAATGGCTAACAAGTAAACCAACGTGGACGTTTACTCGTGGCACATTTTTTCATAGAAATGCTGTGATTCAGGCGTTTCAATCAGTTTGGGCTAGTAAATGCCCGTTATTGCAACGTTATATCGAGGTAATCATGGATGTAACCGAAAATATCAATACCTGTTGGGGATGGATCGGTATTGAAGCAGTTGAAGTCGTTGAGGAAAACGATTTTGGTAATCTCTTAATACGAGATTCATCCAGTAGGTTTTGGCGCTTATGTCCCGAGGAATTGGAATGTGAATTAGTTGCTGCCGATCAGCAGCAGCTTAATAAATTGCTCAACGACGAAGAGTTTTTAATCGACTGGTACATGTCGGCTTTAGTTGAGGTTGCGAAGAAGACGCTTGGCTCACTATCTGAGGGGCGGAAATATTGTTTGGCTATTCCAGGACGTTTGGGGGGGGAGTACGATATATCCAATATCAAGACCATCGCTTTAAACGAACTGATTAGTTTTTCTGGAAACCTTGCGCGTCAGATCAAAGACTTACCCCCAGGTGCAAAGGTAAAACTCAATGTGGCGAAATAAAGCTTGATTGATATCAAGGCTATCAACGGGACGCTTTGTCACAGCGGAAGCTTTTAAAAGTGTCGTGAATACAAGGGATTAAAGCAGTTTGGGTGGTCTGATAAGTGCCCGTTATTGCGACGTTATGAGCAAGGAGGGGATTTCACATGGAATACATCATCAGATCTGCTTCAGAGTCGGATGCGGCTGGTATCAATAAAGTATCAGAGCACCTTGGCTATTCTCAGTTATCCTCTACTGAATCCACTACAAAACTTCGAGAATTGCTCAATTCTACTCAAGACCAAGTATTTGTAGCAGAGTGGCAAGGTCGAATTATTGGATGGCTACATCTTTTCTATAAAAGACGTCTCGCATCAGACAACTTTTATGAAATTGGTGATTTAGTTGTTGCGGCGGCTTTTCAAAGTGCTTTGAATACAAAGAATTAAAGCAGTTTTGGGTGGTTTGATAAGCGCCCGTTATTGAGACGTATGCACCGAGAAGAGTAGATGAGTAAAACTCATATAAGATTATTGATCACAGCGGTAGTTTTTGTAGCTTTTACCTTGACCAGTACCGCTTATTATATGACTTATATACATGATGTTGGTGGCACGTACTGGTCGTTAGGTGTTTTTGGCTTGCCGGTGGTGTTATTCGCCGTATGGTGTATAGATTTCTATCTTAAAAGATTAAGGTTTTTTCATAATCGCTACTGGCAACTTGCGGTCATTGATTGTGTTCTTGCGGTAGCTTTTTACTATCCTGGTTTTGTTTTAACTTGGTGGGTTATCCTAGCTTTGGGCATCGCATAACAATTTGGTCAATGTCACCCACGCAGGTTGGACTCCGGCGCTAACGCGCCTCTGACGATTACCATAGGCGTTATGCAATTTATACATTCGTGGTTGTGATTTGGATAGCATGGGTGAAGCACTCTTAGCAATTGTTGCGTTTCTTTTCATTCTAGGCGTTCCAGTGTTTATGGGGTTCCTAGATGAAATCAAACTAAAGCATAAACGTGTTGATTTGGAGAATTACGATTTGTTCAAGTTCAGAGCAGCGGGAAAGAACGTGGTTTGTAGTCACTGTAATAGTGAGTACTTTAGACATACAAACTTTCTACTTAACACGAGAGCAGCTAGCTTCTTGGGTCTGGATTGGGCAAATAAAAGTACTACGTCGTTAGAATGTATGGACTGCGGGAAATTAACACTTTTTGCCCAAGAGAAAGTCGTGAAACTTCATGACATATCCTGAGTCGGATGCTTGCATAACAATCGACTACGGCGTCAATCCCTATAAACGGTGCGTCCGCCCATGACGTATGCAATGAAAAGCCGGTTCGGCTGTCAGTTCTCCCCCAAACTTCTCGCACAACAAAGCGCTCATTTACACCGTGTACCCGCATCACACGTAAAGAGGTCGCCTGGATTGGCCTTCACTGGCCAAATCGGCTCTCATCGTCAGTGAGAGCCCTTCACGCCTTTCTCCTGCCAACGCATTGTATTTGGGCTCTCAAGTCTCTCCTGATGCCTACCGCACGTTCTCTCCCCGTCACTTTGCACAATATCTCGTGTTCGCTTACGCTGGTTCTCTGGCAGGGAATGTCTATCACCACTACATGATTTTGTTGAGGAGGATTTTTTGTGAACAACCTAGCTTATTGGATTCCAAATTGCTCGCATTATATTTCACACATGGTTTATGACATTGATAAGCGTACTTTTACCATTGAGTTGGTAGATGATGTGGAAGACTTCAATCCTCATACTAGGCTCGTATGCGAATCTGTTGTAAGCGCCCCATGAACCCACAGGGCTTGTTAGTGAGAGAAGTTCCACGGAAGTAGAGAGTCGATGTCAGGTTTAGGCTTCGCCAGCTCTTTCATACATTTCACCATGTAGTCGTAGAGGATGAGCC
>NZ_FIZY01000048.1 GCF_900060185.1 Grimontia marina
CCCAGCAGCCCACGAATGTGATTGAGCAAACGCGTCCGCTCAGACGAAAGGTGTCGCCGCATCTGTAGGAAGGTCTGTTCATCCTGCTGCTCCACGCTTTTTACTGCAACATGACGGATGGCTCCATGAACGCTAGCCTCTGCGATGGCCTGTGCATCGTTGTAATCATTTTTCTGCCCCCGCAGATACCCTTTGACATGCTGAGGAGGTAACAACTCAACGTCATGCCCTAGCAGCGAAATCTCACGCCCCCAATAGTGGGCAGAAGCACAAGCCTCCATGGCGACAATGCAGCGCTCTTGCTGAGCCAAGTACCGCAGGAGTTGGCTCCGGCTCAGTTTCTTCTTACCGATGGGCTTTCCCTGCTGGTTTAACACGAAGAGGTAAAAGCTATTTTTTGCCAAATCGATACCGAGCGTTTTACACTTGTTCATGGTCTTCTCCTGCTTATCTAGATAGTCGATAACACTTCTATCTTGGCGCATTATGACGCCGGACTGGAGTAGGAGGAGACCATCTCATCAAACAACCTGAAGATGCAGGATTCAGCGAGATTGACTGGTGGTGTGATCGCGGCGTCCCTTTGCAGGTGTAGTCATCCATCAAAAAGGGACAACAAAGAGCACGGCGCCAGTCAACTCGCCCGAAGGGAGGCCATCAATGCGCCCACTTCTTCGTTAAATTCCACAGAAATAGAACCACTATTCCTCGCGAAATTTGCCTCGAATTGAACGCACTGATGACCTCTGAATGCGAGCATCTTCAGGCTGTTTGGGTATATTACTTATCAATAAATTAGTTTTATTAGGCTGACTTTGTAACAGTTGTAAAAGGCGTTTACAGCACAACTTATCAATGAATAATAATGCGAATCATTATCATTGTAGTTGCAGGACGTTGTAATGTTTCAAGGAAGCTCTTTTAAAATCTCTCCACTCAGTACCGCTGTTATCGCCGCTCTGTTTTTTCAATCTGCTATCGCAAATACCACTGAAGATCATGAAACTGTAGTGGTAACTGGCAATCCACTCGCTGCCACAGAAGTGTTTATTGATGCCAAGCAGTTGGAAGAACGCCAGGCGAATGACATCAATGACATCTTCAGAAGTGATGCCGAGGTATCAATAGGTGGTGGTTCTGGTGTGTCACAGAAGATTTATGTTCGTGGTCTTGAAGATACCATGTTGAATGTCACCATCGATGGTGCGGTTCAATCAGGGAATATTTATCACCATCAGGGACGTATTGCTATTGAACCGGATCTGCTTAAGCAGGTTGAAGTTTCCGCCGGTGCTGGCCGCGCTACCGATGGTGCAGGTGCACTGGGCGGTGCTATCCGTTTTGAAACCAAAGATGCCGAAGATTTGTTGCAGCCAGGTCAGCGCTTTGGGGCGTCAGCTAAGGCAGGTTATTACTCCAATACCGAAGGCTACAAAGGCACACTCAGCGCATATGGTCTGTTGTCTGACAATGTTAGTGCGCTTGCTACCCTGTCTTATCAGGATTTGGACAACTTTGTTGACGGTGATGGCAACGAACAGCCTTACACGGGAGCAGAAAACTCTGTAGGTTATCTGAAATTGGTCGGAAACCTGACCGATGCTCAAAAACTGACGTTCAGCTATGACAACCGTCAGGATGAAGCACACCGCTACCACCGTCCCCAGTGGGAACCGAGCAAGAAAAACGCACCGATTAATCAGGAAATGGAGCGTGAGACCATTACGGGTAAGTATCAGCTGAATCCTTCAGATGTTGCTTGGCTGGATCTGTCTCTCACGGCTTACAGCACTGAAACCTCTTTGAATCACATTGATGGCCCTTTCGGCGACTACCTGGGTGAAGCAAAATCTTTGGGGGCCGATCTCCGTAATACCTCATCTATTGGAGACCACAAGCTGATTTATGGCGTGGAATACCGCGAAGACAAGGGGTGGCTTGGTAGCCCGACTCTTGGCTCGGATGAAGATAAGGGCGATGTAACCGGTGTTTATTTACAAGGTGACTTTGCCTTGACCGAAGCCCTGCTGTTCAGTGCTGGTGGCCGTTACGATAGCTATTCTTTGACTGAATCAAATTCACATAGCTTTAGTCATGATGGTTTTAGCCCGAACGTGAGCGTGAACTACGCCATTATCGACGGCCTGAATGTCTTCGCTGGCTATGCGGAAGCATTCCGTGGCGCTCAGGTACGTGAAATTTTCCGTCTGGATGGTGCGAAAAGTGCCGCTGACCGAAAAGCAGAGCGGGCAAAGAACTCGGAAGTGGGCGTGAGCTGGCTGACGGGCAACCTGAGTCTTTCTGCGACGGCTTACGTCAGTGAAGTGAAGGATATTGTTGGCAAAGAAGGCAAAGAGCTGACCAATATTGGTGACTTAGTAAGCAAGGGCTTTACAGCACGCGCTGGTTACTACTGGGAAAGCATCTCAACTAGCCTGAGCTACAACCAGTCCCGTCCAGAATTGGATGGTGTTCCATTGAGTGACGATACCAAAGGAATTGGTACATCAATCGGCGATACCTGGATAGCAGAAGTAAATTATCAGGTAACCGATGCTATCGCAGTAGGTTACACAGGTCGACTCGTTGAACGATTGACCCACGCAGCAGAAGGTTATGAAGAGAAAGATGGTTATGCACTGCATGATATTTACGGGCAGTGGAATCCGATTTCCAACGAAGAACTAACTCTGTCACTGGCGGTGAAGAACCTGTTTGATGAGTCCTACCGTGACCACGCAAGTTATGGCGAAGTGAATGCCATCGCCAAAGGAACGATGGACCCGGGACGAGATATCCGCTTCAACGTGGCTTACGCTTTTTAATGCAGTAGGAGAGGCTTAGGCCTCTCCTTTTTGATCTTCACGACAGATTTTTCTTCTTCAAGTAACCTTCCACAAACTTCGCAAGTCCCGACTGCTAAGCTTCAATAGATACTTTCAGTGGCGATGACACCATGAAAAAAAACCTTCTGATGATTCTGTTTATCTTCATGTTTCTGCTTGGATTCTGGATGGCGATGTCGCCTGCAGAAGCCAACCCTTGGGAAGAGGTGCAGGAACCGTATCTTGGTGTGGAACAGTCGATTGGGAGTTACGCCAATGGCTGCCTGAGTGGTGGTGAGGCCTTGCCGTTGAAAGGGGAGGGGTATCAGGTCATTCGCCCTTCAAGGAACCGTTATTACGGCCACCCGAACATGATTGCTTATCTCTCCAAGCTCGCAAAGAAAACCAAAGGTTTTGGCTTGGACGACTTGATGATTGCAGATATTTCCATGCCGCGTGGCGGTAATTTCACCAAAGGACATTCCAGCCACCAGACCGGGTTAGATGCAGATATCTGGCTGAGCTTTGCGCCGGAACCATTAACCAAAGATTCCTTGGAAAGTCCGACGGCCGTCAGCATGGTGGATTTGCAGAATTACGCACTGAAACGTGATAACTGGATGAAAGAGCATGCCATCTTGTTTCAAGTGGCGGCATCTGAGCCAGAAGTGGCGCGTATCTTTGTCCACCCTGTGATTAAAGAGACCTTGTGTGAAATGGCATGGGAAGACAGAAACTGGCTACGCAAAGTTCGCCCTTGGTGGGGGCATCATTACCACATGCATGTCAGGCTTCAATGTCCGGAAGGAAGCTTAAACTGTATTTCCCAGAATGCACCGCCAGCAGGCGATGGTTGCGGTGCGGAGTTGATCAGTTGGCGCCCGAAACCTGTCGACGAGACAAAATCAGTAGTGACCACCACTAAGAAAAAGCGGGTGAAGATAAAACCGGGTCAGTGTGAGGTGGTATTAACCCAGTAACTCTCCCTGTCCCTATACAACCAATGCCCAGATACAAGAAAAGCGCCGACAGGCGCTTTTCTTCATTAACCCAGTAATGTTTAAACCAAACCCTGGAGTTTGACGAATTTTTCCAGTAACTCATCATTGGTTTCCTTATGTTCAGGATCAATGATGATGCAGTTGGTGATAGGGCATACCGACTGACAGGTTGGCTTTTCATAGTGACCCACGCATTCCGTGCATTTGTCCGGATCAATTTCGTAGATCTCTGCGCCGAATGTAATCGCTTCATTCGGACATTCAGGATCACACATATCACAGTTAATGCACTTCTCGGTGATCAGCAGTGCCATCGATTACGCACTCACCGCTTTTGGAGCATTTGGGTTACGGGTGTTCGCACCGTCGGTCAGGTTACGCATCAGCAGTGCAAATTCCAGATCCATGTCTTCTGGCACTGGAATGTAAACGAAGTGACCATTGCCTTTCGCATCGTCAATCGTTTCACCTTTGCGGTTTTCCATCGCGTCCAGTTTAAAGACCACATTACCTTTCGGCGTCATCAGCTCCAGCGAATCACCAGTGATGAACTTGTTCTTCACTTCCACTTCCGCCATGCCTTCGCGGCGCTTACCGGTGAATTCGCCCACAAACTGCTGGCTGTCAGACACTGAGTAGCCGTAGTCGTAGTTTTGGTATTCGCTATGGGTGTGGCGGCGCAGGAAGCCTTCAGTGTAACCACGGTGGGCCAAGCTTTCCAGCGTGGTCATCAGGGTTTCATCGAACGGTTTGCCTGCAACGGCATCATCAATCGCTTTACGATAAACCTGCGCGGTACGTGCACAGTAGTAGAAAGACTTGGTACGGCCTTCGATCTTCAGCGAGTGAACGCCCATCTTAGTGAGACGATCAACGTGCTGAATCGCACGCAGATCTTTCGAGTTCATGATGTAAGTGCCGTGCTCGTCTTCAAACGCCGCCATTTTTTCGTCTGGGCGATGTGCTTCGCTTAAGAGAACCACTTCATCAGTAGGCTTGCCGAGACCAATGGTGTTGTCTGGACGCTCTTCAGCTTCCTGGATTTGAACCGATGCTGCAGGCTGGATCTCAACGATTTGGCCTGTTTCGTCTTCAGTCGCTTTCTCTGTTTTGTATTCCCAGCGGCATGCGTTGGTGCAGGTGCCTTGGTTAGGGTCACGTTTATTGATGTAGCCAGACAGCAGACAACGGCCAGAGTAAGCCATGCAAAGTGCACCGTGAACGAAAATTTCCAGCTCCATTTCAGGCACTTCGTTTCGGATTTCTTCGATTTCTTCCAGTGAAAGTTCGCGCGACAGAATCACCCGCTCAACGCCTTGGGTTTGCCAGAACTTAACCGTCGCCCAGTTCACCGCGTTCGCCTGTACAGACAGGTGAATAGCCATCTCGGGGAATGCTTCACGTACCATCATGATAAGACCAGGGTCAGACATGATCAGCGCGTCAGGGCCCATATCAACCACCGGCTTCAGGTCACGGATAAAGGTTTTCAGCTTTGAGTTGTGAGGCTGGATGTTACATACCACGTAGAACTTCTTGCCAAGCGCATGCGCTTCATCGATACCGATTTGCAGGTTCTCGTGGTTGAACTCATTGTTACGCACGCGAAGGCTGTAACGAGGTTGGCCGGCATATACCGCGTCAGCGCCATAGGCAAAGGCGTAGCGCATGTTTTTCAAGCTACCGGCTGGGGACAAAAGTTCTGGTACAAACATAGTCATTGCTTCTACTAATTCTGAGTATAAGTCAGGCCGCATCAAAAAGTGGTGCGGGGAAGCGGGCGATTTTACTGTGATCTTGTTAACATAGCCAGTTCCGATCGGGAAACCATTTGCAGAAAAGGTTGTCTTTTGGATGATTCAGGTCGACATTCATTTTTAGTGAATGATTTGACACAAGTTTGAAAAGGTATGTACGTTGTAAGGATATTCTCGGCTTTTTTAAGGCGAAAGAACCTGCAACATTGAGATGTGGACTGATGTACGAAAAGAAAACCAAGAGATTTAGCATGCTGTCTAAATCGATGCTTGGCCTGATGGGCTTGTCGCTCGTGACGGTAGCAGTATCCTTTAATACGCTACAACAAGAGCCGATCCGGATTGTCCCTCTCAATCTGCCAGAATCTGTCGTCCCTTCTTTTATTCAGAAAGAAGAACCAGTAAAGACGGAAAGTGCCGTCGACCTTCCTGCTTACGAATACACGATTCAGACTGGCGACAGTCTGAGCGAAATTTTCATGAAGCTCGGCATTCCGTATAGTGACCTGTTAAAGCTGATGGAAGCTGACCTTAACCACCTTCGCATCGATACCCTGCAACCCAATGACATCCTGCGGTTTTGGGTTGACCCTGATGGAAAACATCTGCAAAAACTGGAGCTTGAGTTCAATATCGCCTCGAAAGTGCAATATGTACAACTTGATGATGGCAGCTATGAATTCAACGAAGTGTCGATTCCGGGGACTTGGGTTGAAACTGTCACAGTTGGCGATATTGAAGGCAGCTTCTCGGTCTCTGCGCGTCGTGCGGGCCTGAGCTACAACGATGTGGAAGTGATTACCAATCTGCTCAAGGACAAGATGAACTTCTCCCGCGATCTTCGCGCCGGAGATAAGTTTGAAGTGGTCCGTGCAGAGCAATTTGTGGATAGGCAGGCGAGTGGAGCGCGTGAAATTAAAGCGATCCGCATTGAACGCCGTGGCCGACCCATCACGGCTTACCTGCACACCGATGGTAACTACTACGATAAAGACGGTCAGAGTCTGCAACGCGCCTTCCAGCGTTATCCGACCAATCGTAAAGAGCGTATCAGTTCGCACTTTAACCCACGTCGTAAACACCCGGTTACTGGCCGTGTTTCGCCGCACAACGGTACTGACTTCGCGGTGAGAACAGGTACGCCTGTGGTTTCTACCGGTGATGGTGTGGTAGTGATGGTGCGTAATCACCCTTACGCAGGCAAATACGTGGTGATCGATCACGGTAACCAGTACAAAACCCGCTACTTGCACAACAGTAAGATTTTGGTGCGTAAAGGGCAGCGTGTGACCCGCGGTCAACGTATTGCGCTGTCTGGTCGGAGTGGCCGTGTTACTGGCCCGCACATTCACTACGAATTGTTGATTCGTGGCCGCGCGGTGAACCCGATGACGGCGAAGATCCCGATGGCCACTTCAGTAGCCCGTGCCGAAATGACCGACTTTAAGAAATCTGTCGCGGCTTACGATAAGAAAATGCTGAAAGCGCAGTTCAAGTAAGCACGAACCAAAGAAATAAAAAAACGGGGCTCTAAGCCCCGTTTTCTGTTTTTGGCAAAGTGTAGAAGACGATTACTCGCCTTTGTCGACACCGCCAAGTTCTTCGTAAAGATTCGGCAGGAAAGCACCCAGCTCTCCGCACATCAGCGACAGGTCTGCATCCAGACGTTGCGCCACATCTTCACGGTCAATATCCGCATTCTGGTCGCGAAGTTCTTCCGAGAACTTGATGCGTTTGATGGACATGTCTTCACACAGCATCAGCTCAATGCGGTCTTGCCAGTTCATCGCCAGCTTAGTCACTAACTTTTCTGCTTCGATGTGCGCCAGAATTTCATCGCTCGACAGATCCTGCTGCTTACAACGGATCACGCCACCTTGTTCCAGAATGGCTTTCAGCTCAGCTTCTTCACCGATTTCGAAGCCTTTTGGTGCGTTGCCAGAGCGAACCCACTCAGTCATTGCCAGCTCAACTGGCTTGTTGGTTTCAACAGGTACCACTGGCAGACTGCCGAGGGATTTGCGCAGCAGCGCGAGAATGTCTTCTGCTTTCTTAGAACTACCTGCATCAACCAGTACCAGACCTGCTTTTGGCATAATCAGCGCGTAGGTTTGGCTCATTCGGCTGAACGCACGTGGAAGTAGGTCCATCACGATGTCATCTTTAATACTGTCTTTTTCTTTTTTCTTCAGCGGACGGCCTTGTTCTTTTTCCATCGCATCCACTTTGGCGGTCAGTGAATCTTTGATCACTGAGGCTGGCAGCATTTTCTCTTCTTTACGGGCACAGATAAGAATGTTGCCATCGCTGACGTGCGTCATCATGTCGCCGTGTTTGCCCAGCGCGGTGGTCCAGCCGAACTTTTGCATGTCCTGACTGCCACAAGGCGTGAAGCGGAATTCAGACAGTTGTTTTTCAATATGCTCCGGGTCGAGGTCGATGTCTCGGGTCAGGCGGTAGGTGAAAATATTCTTGAACCAAATCATGGCGAGGCTTTATCCATCCGGTAATGACAAAGGCCACATGGTATTGCATCAGGCAGAGAATGTCGCTTCAAATACGGTACAATCAGGCACTGAGCACAAGAACAGGCGCACACCTTTCAATGAAAATACTCCACACGTCAGACTGGCATTTAGGACAAAACTTTTTCACCAAAAGCCGCAAGCAGGAACACCAGGCTTTTCTGGACTGGCTTTTACAGGAAATAGATAAAAATCAGATTGATGCCGTCATCGTGGCTGGAGATGTTTTCGACACAGGTTCGCCGCCAAGTTACGCCCGTGAGATGTATAACCAGTTTGTGGTTTCCATCAGTCAGCGCAACTGTGCGTTGGTGGTACTGGGCGGTAACCATGACTCGGTTTCCACGCTCAGAGAATCCAAATCCCTGCTGGCTTGCCTGCATACCCATGTGGTGGCAAACACCAGCGACGATCTGCAAAGCCAACTCATCGCGTTGAAAAACCACGATGGCGAAATCGGTGCGATTGTGTGTGCGGTGCCTTTCGTGCGCCCGCGCGATGTGTTGACCAGTCAAGCTGGTGAATCTGGCACTGACAAGCGTCAGGCGCTGGGTGATGCCATTAAATCCCACTACCACGAGCTGTATCAGGCAGCAGTGAAGCTGCGCGATGATAACGGCTGGCAAGTGCCTATCATCGCGACGGGCCATCTAACCGCGCTTGGCGTGAGCCCATCTAAATCCGTGCGTGATATCTACATTGGTACGCTCGATGGCTTTGCGGCAGATGGCTTTCCGCCTGCCGACTACATTGCCTTAGGACACATCCACCGCCCGCAGATTGTCGCCAAGTCTGAACATATCCGATACAGCGGCTCTCCGATCCCTTTGAGCTTTGATGAACTCAAATTCAACAAACAGGTGGTGCTGGTGGAATTCGAGGGTGACCAGCGCGTGCGTATCGAGCCGATCAGCGTCCCGAGCTTTCAGCCTATGGGTGTCCTAAAAGGGTCACTGGAAGAGATAGAAGTACAGCTTTCAGAGTATTTGGAACATGATGATCCAAAAGCTGTCTGGCTGCACATTGAGGTCTCTGTGCAGGACTATCTGTCTGATTTACAACAACGTATTCAACTGATGACTGAAGGGCTCAATGTAGAGGTGTTACAGCTTCAGCGCACCCGTGGGCCAAAAGCTCAGGCGCTGACACAAGAGGCGAAAGAAACCCTGTCTGAGCTGACACCGAATGATGTTTTCCAAAAGCGACTTGCCCTAGAGGTGTTTGAAGGGGAGGACGAACTTGCGCGTAAAGAGAGGATTCAAACCCAGTTCACCCAAATTGTGGCGGAAGTTGAGCATGCGGAGGGTGAAGAATGAAAATCCTGAGCCTTCGCTTTAAAAACCTGAACTCGCTGAAAGGCGAATGGAAGATTGATTTCTCTCAAACACCATTTTCGGACAATGGCCTGTTCGCCATTACCGGCGCAACGGGCGCGGGTAAAACCACATTGCTTGATGCGATTTGTCTGGCGCTGTATCACCAGACCCCGCGATTGGGGCTGATCTCCACTTCCAGCAATGAAATCATGACCCGTGGCACGGCGGAGTGTTCTGCCGAAGTAGAATTCGAAGTAAAAGGCCACCCGTACCGCGCGTTTTGGAGCATGCGCCGCTCCCGTGGAAAAGCGGACGGTAATTTACAGCAAGCGGATGTGGAGCTGGTGGACGCGAAAACCGACAAGGTACTGGCCACACAGGTGAAGCAAAAAAATGAATTGGTTGAGCGTGTTACGGGTCTCGATTTTGCCCGCTTTACCAAATCTATGATGCTTTCCCAAGGTGAGTTTGCGGCTTTCCTGAATGCTAAGGAAAACGAGCGCGCGGAGCTTTTGGAAGAGCTGACCGGAACGGAAATTTATGGCCGGATTTCTGAAAAAGTGCATGAGCATTTTGCCTCAGCAAAGCAGGCTTTGAGCCAGAAAGAGGCCGAAGCGAAAGGCGTGCAGTTGCTGAGTAGCGAGGAGCTTGAAGCCCTCGAAAAGGAGCAGGAAGAAACAGAAGCCATGCTCAAGAGTGAGCGCGAAAAGCAGGCCGATCTCACGGCGCACCTGACATGGTGGAAAGAGCACCAGAAAAGCCATCAAGAAAAAAATCAGGCCGAAGCACAGCTACAAATTGCAGAAGAAAACTGGAAGGCAGCCAAACCACAACTGGATAAACTCACCAACAGTGAGCCAGCGGAAAAGCTTCGCATGCCTTATGAGCGTTGGCAGTCATCGTTGAAAAGCGTGGAATCAACGACCGCTTTGCTGGCTACCAAACAGGAAGCATTGAAAGCTAACACAGAAAAGAGCGCGCAGGCTGACGAGGCGTTGGTGAAAGCTTCAGAAGCGCTCACACTGGCGAAAACCCAGCAAAGCGAGCTGGAAGAGCTTATCAGTGAGCAAGTTTTGCCGCTCGACACCGACATCAAACACCAATCTCTGCGGCTGCAGGAGTTTTTGCAGCAACAGGTGGGCCTGAAAACGAAGCAGGCTGATCTGTCTTCATTACAGGAAAAAACCACAGAGAATCTTGAGACCAAAAAGCAGGCTCTGGAAGAGGTTTCCACCTACCTGACCACCAATCAGTTTGCAGGCCAGCTTAAACAGCACCTTGGCCAATGGGAACAGATGGGTAAGCAGATCGCGCAAGAACAAAATGCGATTGGCAAACTGACGCAATACGAAAGTGAGCTTAATGCCCAATTGCAGACAGAGATCGCGAAAGCGGAAAATGCCGAGAAAGAAAAACAGGCGGCACTAAGCCAAAGCGAACAAGCCAAACAAGCATGGGAAGCACAGCAAGAAGCGTTTAAGCAAGCAACCTCAAATGGTGATGTTGACGCTCTGGATAAACAGCGCGAGCAGCTAAATGCGCAACTTTCCACTTACTTCCAGTTAGGCCAATGGCAGCAGCAATGGCTGGAACTGGACAAAGAGAGCGCGGAAAAGCGCTCAGTAATGGCGGAGAAAAAAGAGCACGGAAAAGGTCTAGCTCAAGAAGTTACTGTATTGACGAAGCAATTCAGAGATAAAGAGCAGTTGATTGAAGTGTTGCAAAAGCTTCTCGATCAGGAAGAACATCTTGCCCACTACCGGGCTACTTTAAATCAGAATGAAGCCTGCCCACTTTGTGGCTCAACCGAACATCCAGCCTTATTAGGTGAAGCAGTCAATGTGTCTGAATCAATGCGTCAATTGAACGAAGCGCAGACTGCTAAAAAAGAGATCTACGAAAAAGGTAGAGCGGCTAAAGAGCAGTATGAGTCTTTGAAGCATTACGTTGAAGAGATCCAAAGGCAACTAGATAACACTCATCGACAACAAATGGCGCTTAGCGAGCAGTGGGCACAGGCGGTAATACCAGTCAACTTAGCCCTGACTATCGATCAGCGCGACGCCTTTGTTGCATTCAACGAGCAGCAAACCCAGCAACGTGACGCACTGACCCAAACCTTGAATGCACTCAAAGCGCAAGAGAAAACCCTGCAGCAGGCAAAACTTCATTGGGATGAAGTCACCCGTGCATTGGATGGCATCGAGAAACACTACTCCATTCTGTCGGTGACTATCGAAAGCAAAAAACAGGAAGGGCAGAAGCTGGCTGCTGATAAGCGCCAGAAGCTGGATTATCTCGAGACCCTCGAAAGCGTGCTGAGCCAGCAAATCGCAGACAGTGGTTACCAAGCCCCTGAGCATGATGAGCTTCAAGTCTGGTTGGCGTCGAGAAAGCAAGACGCCGAAAAATGGGAGCAAAACCAGCAGCAAAAAGAAGTCCTGGCCAAAGAGGTAGCATTGCTTGAGGCTGAGTTTTCAAATTGCGTGAAAGAGAGCCAGGCACTGGCTGAGCAGCTGGGCGCGCTTCAGTCTGAGATTGATTCGCTGACCGGCAAGCTTGAAGCTGTGAAAGCAAAACGCACTGAGCTCTTTGGTGACAAGCTGGTGGAACAGGAAAAGCGCCGCGCTGCAGTTCAGACGGAACAAGGGGAAGCTTCCCATCAAGCAGCACAAGCCTTTGCGCAGCAATGTCTGGGCGATCTGCGCGCGATTCAGGCAGAAGTGGCAAGCCAAACTCAGTCGCTGGCATCGCTGAATGCCGAGGCACAGAGTTATGCATCCCAATGGGAAGAAAGCCTTGGAGCTTCGCCTTTTGATTCTCTGGAAATGTTCCAGGCTGCGTTGCTGCCGGAGGAAGAAAAACAACAGTTACTTACCGATAAACGCGCTCTGGAAAATGCCCTTGAAGGTGCCAAAGTGCTGCTGGAGAAAGCCTGTCAGCATGTGGTTGAAGTGCTAGCCCATGACCGGGCAGAAGTGTGGCAGCAAACTCCGCATGATGAGGTGGAATCGACGCTAACGGCAAATTCAGAGGCATTGGATACGCTTGTGCGCAGAAGTGGTGAGCTGAACCATGCTTTGGCGTCTGATCATCAAAGACGAGAGAACCAACAGGCGCTGTTTGCCGAGATAGAACGCCTGCGTGCGGAATACGATGATATCCAGTATCTGCATTCCCTGATTGGCTCACAAAAAGGCGATAAATTTCGTAAGTTTGCTCAGGGTCTGACGCTGGATAATCTGGTGTATCTGGCGAATAAACAACTCGACCGAATCCATGGGCGCTACCAACTGAACCGCAAGCAGGGTGAAGGCTTGGAGCTCAGTGTGTTGGATACCTGGCAGGGTGATATTGAACGAGATACTAAAACTCTGTCGGGTGGTGAGAGTTTCCTTGTCAGCTTGGCATTGGCTTTGGCGTTATCAGATCTCGTCAGTCACAAGACCAGCATCGACTCACTGTTCCTCGATGAAGGCTTTGGCACTCTGGATAGTGAAACCTTGGATGTGGCGCTGGACGCACTGGATAATCTTAATGCATCCGGCAAGATGATCGGGGTGATCAGTCACATTGAAGCGATGAAAGAGCGCATACCTACTCAACTTCATGTTTATAAAAAAACAGGCTTGGGTGTTAGTGAGCTGGATAACAAATTCCGCGTTTCTTGATAAAAGAGAAGCTGTTAGCCCGAAGCGAAGGCTGATGCTGTGTCTAGAAGGTTGGCTGGTTGGAAAATAACCAGTAAACATCTGGAATAATAGGCAGTTTCTGGCTGCCTTCCGCTTCAAACCTCGCGAAAGGTCACAAAACTGTCATAATAGAATCACATAATGGCGTCCAAGTAATGAGCCAAACAGCTTGGAAAAAACATGTTCTGGTTGTTTGGCCAAAAAGTTAAACCACTCTAACTGGGTATGGAAAAATGGTAAGACGGATACTTGTTGTCGAAGATGAAGCACCTATTCGCGAGATGTTGTGTTTCGTACTGGAACAAAAAGGTTATCAGGCCGTAGAAGCAGAAGATTATGACAGTGCACTGGAAAAAATCTGCGAGCCTTACCCTGAACTGATCCTGATGGACTGGATGCTACCAGGTGGCTCGGGGATCAACCTGATCAAACATCTCAAGCGTGATGAACTGACCCGCCAAATCCCGGTTGTGATGCTCACAGCACGTGGTGAGGAAGAGGATAAAGTTCGCGGCTTGGAAGTGGGCGCGGATGATTACATTACCAAGCCTTTCTCACCAAAAGAGCTGATGGCTCGCCTGAAAGCGGTAATGCGTCGCGTGTCTCCAACGTCGCTGGATGACGTGATTGATGTGCATGGGCTGAAGCTTGATCCTGTATCACACCGTGTCACTTCAAATGAAAAGCCGCTGGAAATGGGTCCAACCGAGTTTAAGATGTTGCACTTTTTCATGACCCACCAAGAGCGTGTTTACAGTCGTGAGCAGCTTCTGAATAATGTTTGGGGCACCAACGTTTATGTTGAAGATCGCACCGTCGACGTGCATATTCGTCGATTAAGAAAAGCGCTGGAAGAAGACGGTCACGATAAGCTGGTACAAACAGTTCGTGGCGCAGGTTATCGTTTCTCAACGCGCACCTGATAACGCATTATTGTCATAGGTCATCCGAAGGCCACCGGGTGGCATTTTGGAGACATTGATGGTCGAAAGACTTACATGGAAAAAGCTGGCTCTTGAGCTGGCTTTTTTTTATCTACCCTGGTTTCTCATAGGCTGGTTCTTTGGCGGTCTGCCTTGGCTGTTGCTATTGGCAACGGTTTTGGTGTTGCTGTGGAACTTCTACCACCAACTCAAACTCTCTGACTGGCTTTGGAAAGAACGTAGTCTGACACCGCCAACCGGTTCAGGAAGCTGGACGCCGTTGTTTAACGGTATCTACCGTCTGCAAAAGCGTAACCGTCGTCGTCGTAAAGAGCTTGCCAATCTTATCCGCCGTTTCCGCAATGGTGCAGAATCTCTGCCCGATGCGGTCGTAGTGTTTGAGCACGACGGCTCGATTGTTTGGTGTAACAAGCTGGCGCAGGAGCTACTGGGCTTCCGTATGCCGGATGATGCCGGTCAGTACATTGCCAACCTGATCCGTACGCCGGAGTTTATTGACTACCTGAGCCGCGCGGAACTGGGTGAACCGTTTGAAATGCGTTCGACCTTGCACGCTTCGAAAACCCTCGAATTCCGTACCATGCCTTATGCAGAAGGCGAGTACCTGATGGTGGTACGTGACATTACCCAGCTTAAACAGCTCGAAGGTATGCGCCGAAACTTCTTCGCCAACGTTTCCCATGAACTCCGTACGCCGATGACTGTGCTGCGTGGTTATCTGGAAATGTCTGAAGATCCAGAAATGCTGGTGGGGCCAATGTGGGGTAAAGCCCACGGTGTGATGACCGAGCAGTTGACCCGAATGGAAGGTTTGGTGGAACAGCTGCTGACCCTGTCGAAAATTGAGGCAAGTGTAAAGATCGCGCTGGATCAGAAAGTAGACGTGCCAGCAATGCTCGATGTGTTAGAAAAAGAAGCGCAGACACTCAGTGGTGACCAGGCGCATGACTTTGAGTTTGAAATCGATCATTCGTTAAAAGTGTTGGGCGATGAAGATCAGCTTCGCAGCGCCATTTCCAATCTGGTGTATAACGCGGTGAAACACACGCCAGCCAGCGCTAAAATTAAAGTTCGATGGTTCAAATCCCGTAAAGGGCCACGATTGGAGGTGATTGATAGTGGTGAAGGTATTGCACCTCAACATATCGATAGACTGACCGAGCGCTTCTACCGCGTTGATAAAGCGCGATCGCGCGAAACCGGCGGCAGTGGCCTTGGCTTGGCAATTGTGAAGCATGCGCTGAATCATCATGAGTCCGAGCTTGAAATCAAAAGTAAGGTGGGACAGGGTAGTACGTTCTCGTTTACTCTTCCGGAGCGTCTGGCATGCTGAAACGGGCTTTGACCCTGATTGGACTCCTTTTAGTGGCGGCACCTGCTGCCGCTGACGATCATCTACCTCTATACCATCGTGTAGATAATGTCTCAGGTAACCTGTCGACGGTCGGTTCAGACACCTTGGCTAACTTGGTCACTCAATGGGGTGTGCTGTTCAAAAAACATTACCCGAGTGTGAATGTCCAAATCCAGACTTCTGGATCTTCTACTGCGGTACCCGCTTTGATTGAGGCGACGGCGCAGTTTGGCACTATGAGCCGCGAAATGCGTCCGCGCGAAATTGAACTGTTTGAGCGAAGATACGGCTATCCACCTACGGCGATTAAGGTCGCGATTGATGCGATGGCGATATTTGTTCATCAAGACAACCCGCTTGATGCTCTGAACATGGTGCAAGTCGATGCGTTGTTTTCCCAGACCCTGCGTTGTGGCGCGAACGAACGTATTGAAAAGTGGGGACAACTGGGTCTCCCAGGAAGCTGGAAGAAACGTAATATTCAGCTATTTGGTCGTAATTCGGTGTCGGGTACCTATGGCTTTTTTAAAGATGAGGCACTGTGTGACGGGGACTTTCGTGCAGATGTCAATGAGCAACCAGGATCAGCCTCAGTCGTCCAGTCGGTAAGCTCGTCACTTAATGCGATTGGATATGCTGGCGTTGGGTATCGTACTGCGGGGGCAAAGGTGTTGCCACTCGATGTGGAAGGTGAGCATGTTTATGCCACTGTCGATAATGTGATATCCGGGGTTTATCCGCTTTCGCGTTACCTCTACGTTTATGTCAACAAAGTGCCGGATAAGCCTCTTGCCAATATGGAGGCTGAATTCATCAAGCTGATCCTATCTCGTCAGGGGCAAGCGCTTGTAGGCGCTGAGGGCTTCGTCCCTTTACCGGATGGTATAATTGATGAGCAGCTCAAAGAACTAGGGTTATAAAAAACGGTGTGATGAGCACCGTTTTTGTTTTCAAGCTTTCGAGTCCGTTGAGTGGCACTAAGCGCTCACATTAAGCTTCCAACCCACTGAAGCCCAGTAAGCTTGTTCCGCTTCCAGATCAGCCGCCAACAGGGTGTTCTGGTTCAGCCAATTCTCAGGGAAAGTCAATGACCAGCAATCGTCCTTGGCGAGGATCTTCACCTCTGGCATCAGCTCGTCGCTACGTTGCACATTGAGCACACAAGCGAGGCGTAAAGAGCGGATGAGTGGATGAATTTGCTTGGTCTTAAACAGGGTGAACTCAGGCATTTCCTCAAGCTTCAGTGACTTACGATGGAAACGGGTCAGGGTAGCCAATACGGTTTGTTGTTCCTGATTAAAACCTGGCAAGTTGGTGTTTTGCAGAATGTACGCAGAGTGTTTGTGGAAGCCTGAGTGCGAGATACTCAAGCCAACTTCATGCAGTAGTGCTGCCCAACTCAGCAAGATAGCCAATTCTGCTTTCTTAGGGCCAAGTTTTGGCTCTGCCTGAAGATAAAAACCTTCTGCGGTTTGCTGGACGTTTTCGGCATGCTGTCTATCGATATGGTAACGCTCAGCAAGATCTGCTGCGGTGCGGCTTCTAATGTCACTGTGCTGGAAGCGATCTTCCATGTCGTATAAAAGCCCTTCACGAAGAGCGCCATCGGAATACACCATCTTCTCAATGCTCAGTGCATGAAACACACCTGAGAGAATTGCAAGACCTGCGGCAAAGACGGGTTGTCTGTCTTCTGTTAATCCGGGTAGCTTAAGCTCGCGGGCTGACTTTACCTGCAGTGCCTGCTCAATTAAGCCATCCAACCGCTTACGGGTGATGATGCCATCGTCGTGCCCACTGGCAATCAAGACTTGACGAATGGCTTTGATGGTGCCAGAGGAACCCACGGCTTCTCCCCAGCCGCAATCCTTGTACTGTTTGGCGATGCTTTCTAACTTCAGCTCTGCCGCGAGCTGAGCTTGAGCAAAGCGTTTGGTGGAAATTTGTCCGTCTTTGAAAAAGCGATGGTTATAGCTGACACAACCCATATGTTTACTGTTGGTGAGTGTCGGACTAAAGCCTTTTCCAATCACAAGCTCAGTGCTTCCCCCACCAATGTCTACAACCAGTTTTCGACCATCACCTGGCTGGGTGTGGCTCACACCGAGGTAAATCAAACGGGCTTCTTCCACGCCGGGGATGATCTCAATCGGATAGGGGAAGACATTGCGCGCCCGCTGCACAAAGATATGGCTGTTTTTCGCTTCACGCAGGGTAAAGGTTGCAGCTACGCGAACGTTAGCTTCATCGAAACTTTGAAGGCGCTCTGCGAACATGGCTAAGCATTCCACTCCACGATTGATGGCAGCGTTATCGAGGTTGAGATAGTCGTCGAGTCCTGATGCCAGCCGCACACGTTGTTTGTGGCGGCTGATGATTTGGAGGCCTTGCCCGACAACGCGGGCAACGACCATGTGGAAGCTATTGGAACCTAAATCTATTGCTGCAATTTCCCTTGGCTTTTCAGCCGGGGTTGTATCATTCATTCTTTTGTTTGCTCGCTTGCCGTTTTTCTGCACGTTCTACTTGTTTAAGGTAATCATAAATCTCGATTTGTGAACGTACTTTTTTGCGATTTCCGCGTTTAACGTAAGCGTTGGACATGTCTTTATCAATAACTCGTGCTTTGGCACGGTCTGCAAACTGAAGCTCAAGAATATCCATGATCCGCTGCTTCAGGCGTTCGTCTTTGATAGGGGCAGCCACTTCGATTCGGTTATCGATGTTACGGGTCATCCAATCAGCTGAGGAGATATAGACATCACGATCACCACCGTTTTCAAAAGTGAATACTCGTGGGTGCTCAAGGAAACGGTCAACAATACTGATGACTTTAATGTTATGGCTGAGGCCTCTTACGCCAGGGATAAGCGAGCACATACCACGCACAATGATGCGGATTTTCACGCCTTCATTGCTCGCTTTGTAAAGTAAGTCCACCAAACCTTTATCAACCAGGTTGTTCACCTTGAGTGTAATACCGGCTTTCTGCCGGTTCTTTGCATGCTCTATTTCCCGCTCAATCAAGCGATAGATGCGTGTACGTGAATTACGCGGCGAGACAATCAGATGCGAAAACTTAACTGGCTTATAAGGGTTCTCAATAAAGTTGAATACCTTACGTACTTCCGTTGTGATGGACTTATCAGCAGTAAACAAAGAAAAGTCGGTGTAGATACGTGCTGTTTTTTCGTGGAAGTTACCTGTGCCTATATGGGCATATTCGCGAAGCCCATCCTCTTCACGACGGGAGATAAGGCATAACTTGGAGTGAATTTTGAGCCCAGGGGTACCAAAGACCACTTTTACGCCGGCATCGGTCAACACACGAGCCCATTCGATATTGGCTTCTTCATCAAAGCGCGCCTGAAGTTCTACCACAACGGTGACGCGTTTTCCGTTATTTGCAGCATCAATCATAGAGTTGATGATGCGGCTATTTTTCGCCACGCGGTAAATATTGATGCGAATGCTGCGTACTTTGGGATCAAAGGAAGCCTGACGCACCAGTTCTGTCATGTGACGGAAGGTGTGGTATGGGTAATAAAGCAGGACATCACGCTGACGGATGGCTTCAAAAGCATTGGTACTAGTGGTGAAATCGGCGGACTCAATGGGCGGTAGAGGCGGATTTTCCAGATATTTCATTCCGACATTTGGAAAGCCGATAAAATCTTTGAAGTTATGATAACGAGCGCCAGGAAGTACGCTGTCGTAATCCGAGATTTTCAGCATATCAAGAATATGCTTCACCATATCCTGCGGCATGTCACGCTGGTATACGAAACGCACTGGAAGGGCCGTTAAACGCTGATCCAGACTGTCTGACATGTTCTCAAGCAGGCTGTGGTCAACTTCATTGGTCAGGTCATATTCTGCGTCACGGGTCATTTTCATTGCATAGGCTTCGACACTATCGTAATCGAAGAGTCCACTGAAAATCTCATCAAGACACAAGCGAATGATGTTATCGAGTAGGATGATGGTTTTGCGGCGGCGTTTGCCTTTGGGTTCCGGCACCTTGATAAAGCGCTCGATTTCATCTGTCGGGATCTCGATGAGGGCATAACGTGTCTTCTGCCCCTCTTTTTTCAGCTCGACGGCAAGGTAAGAGTACGCATCTTTGAGGAAAGAGAGTACGTCCATGTCGTCGGTGAGAATAATTGGGGTGATGTGTGGAAGCAGATTGCTGACGAAGTGTCTTTTCAGCCAGTTTTGCTGGTATTCCGTTAATTGTTTCTCATTAACCAAAAAGATATGGCGACGTGCCATTTCGAGCAAGATGTCGTTATAGAGGTGGTCAAAATCCTGGTTGAGCTTAAGGACTTTGTCCTGAATTTTGTTGAGGAGCTCCTTGGCTTTACTGTCACCCCCTTGCTCCTCATTGATCAGGATACGGCGCTTTACGTCAGCAAACCGGACTTGGTAGAACTCATCCAGATTGCTGGAGAAGATACCGAGAAATCGCACACGTTCGATGATAGGAACGTTTTTGTCTGCAGCTTCCTGAAGTACCCTTTCGTTAAAAGACAGCCAACTTAATTCTTTGTCTACGTAAAGCGTATCCGCGCTCATTTTTCCCCTTTCCTCAATTAAATGTCGCTTTCGTCAAACTCCACGATCAGGTCATCAGATAGCCCTTCAAGAGCCTCTCCAAGATCATCCAGTGAGATGTTGTTGACGATGTCGAGATCAAACTCTGCTTTAAAAATCACGCCGCCAAAATTAGCTGCGCTTTCTGCATTGGTTTCCAGATTGTTGATGTTGATACCAAACTTGGCGATTTCCCTTGTCACTTCTTGAACGATGCCAGGGCGATCGTTACCTGTGACTGAAAGGGTGTGAGTCGTGGTATCCGTTTCTGCTTGATGTGCAGCTTCAGCGATAAGAACGTTAAGATCAGGAATGTTATTTAGCGCGTCTGTCAGCGCATTGACATTTTCTTCTTTAATATCAATCTGAATAATACCAGCAAACTTGCCCGCAAGTTTGCTAAGGCTACTGGCTTGCCAGCTTCCGTGATGCTGGAATACAGTGTCAGAGAGTGTTTCTACCAGGCCTGGACGATCCGTGCCGATGAGGGTGATTACTAACTGCTTCATGGTCGATCCTTTGCGTCAACAGCGGGGGGAATGATCATTATTAGGGTGGTTTTAAAACCGTGTCTACCCCCCGCAGGAGCAGCCGCTTCCGAACTATGCCTCACATCAACGTTACAGGAGGCTAAACATGTTTTATTACACTTTTATTTCATGGGCTTAACTTGCCTCGATTTTTAGACTGTCACATTTATGTCATTAAAAAGAAATATTATGAGTCGCTTAACCAAAAAATGAGGTACCAATGGCAAACGCCACACATGCGCTGACTCAGGGAGATACCCGGCGGCGTTTCAAAGACAGACTTGCGCGCCTTTCCGTGACGGGAGGTGGCATTGCTGTTTTGTTGGCATTGCTGTTGATTTTTTTCTACCTCGCGTACGTGGTTTTTCCCTTATTCAAAAGTCCATCTGTAGAACTTGATGGCACTTTCGACCTTGGCTTTGAAAGTCCCGCCGTTCAATTGGGTATGGACGACAATAATCAACTTGGTTTTCGCTACTCTGACAATGGGTTTCTCTCCGTTTTTTCTCTGGAGGGAGAGGGGGGCATGGTTGTCCGGGAACAGCTCGCTAAGTCTTCAACCAGTTTTTATGCTTCACAGGCTTATGCTGGTGTAAGTGCCTATGGACTCAAAGATGGCACAGTGAGTTTCCAGCGCCTTCGTTTTTTGTCGCACTATGCTGAGGGTAAAAGAACCATCACGCCGGATATCCAACGTCTTGATACCGTCAAACTGAGCAATGGCTTGCCCGTTTCCAGTCTTTCTTTTGCACTGCGTCAGAAAGACCGTGTAATTGCGGGTATAGCGGGGTACTGGCTGAACATTGTCATTGAGCGAGACGGAAATGAAGTTTTGCATGCAGCGGTGCCGACCAGTCCTGATGCAAACGTTTTGATTGCTCCCCGTGGTCGAAAGCTGTTTGAGATGGTTAGTAATAAGCTCAATGTGTATTCGATATCAGATCGTAGAATCGATTTACGAGAATCTGTGGATATTGAACTCGTTACTGGTGCGATGCCTGTATCTATGACTTTGCTGGCTGGCGGACACTCACTCATGGTTCGTCTAGACGATGGCAGGCTGACCCAATGGTTTGATGTGGTGAAGTCTGGCGAGCGCTCTCTGACAATGGTCCGTGAGTTTGATACTCAGGACGGATATCTCGCCGTAGAGCCTCATCGCAATGTATTTGCCAACCTGACGCCGGACGGAGAATTAACACTGTGGCATGCGCCAAGTGAAACACAGGACAGTTTTGAGTTACCGGCAATTGCTGGCCAGATTGATACGCTAGGTTTCTCACCACGTGCAGACCGCCTTCTGGTAGAAAAAAGTAAGACCCTGACACTAGTGGATGTAGACAATGCGCATCCAGACGTGAATATCCGCTCACTGTGGAACCGTATTTGGTATGAAGGTTATGGCGAACCGGACTTTGTCTGGCAGTCCACCTCTGGTAGTGAGTCTTTCGAGGGGAAACTCAGTGTTGTTCCTGTTGTTTTCGGTACTATCAAAGTAGCTGCTTATGCGCTGCTTTTTGCTATTCCATTGGCAGTTGGTGGTGCGATTTATACTGCTTACTTTATGCCTTCTGGGCTGCGTAAAGTGGTAAAACCGACTATCGAAATCATGGAAGCCTTGCCCACAGTTATTTTGGGCTTCCTCGCTGGCCTGTGGCTCGCACCGATTGTTGAAAACCATTTACCTGCAGTATTTCTAATTTTTGTCGCCATGCCGGCTTCATTCCTGCTGACTGCAATTGTTTGGAGCTCATTGCCGCGCTCGATCCGTAAAATGCTGCCACCTGGAGGGCATTTATTTGTGCTGGTTCCGCTCATTCTTATTCTGGGATACCTAGCTTTCCAGCTGGGGCCTTGGGTTGAAACTGCCTTTATGGGCGGTGATAGCCGCGTGTTTGTTACTGATGTGCTGGGAGTGAACTTCGATCAGCGCAATGCCATCGTAGTAGGCTTGGCGATGGGATTTGCTGTGATCCCAACCATTTTTACCATTGCTGAAGATGCGATTTTCTCTGTGCCCAGCCATCTGACTAATGGTTCGCTCGCTTTGGGTGCGACTCATTGGCAAACATTGACCCGTGTTGTCTTGCTAACGGCAAGCCCAGGTATTTTTTCTGCAGTGATGATGGGGCTTGGTCGCGCTGTGGGTGAGACTATGATTGTCTTGATGGCGACGGGTAATACGCCTTTAATGGAGTGGAATCCTTTCGAAGGACTTCGAACCTTGTCAGCTAATATTGCGGTAGAAATGCCGGAATCTGAAGTAGGTAGCTCGCATTATCGCGTGTTGTTCCTGACTGCCTTTATTCTGTTTTCATTTACGTTCCTGTTTAACACTGTGGCGGAATTTGTTCGCCAACAGCTACGAGAGAAATACCGTGCGTTGTAATGCATTAGCCACTCAACAATCCAGCTTGGAGCTTGCTCATGTTTAAGCGATTAAACAGCAGTTCTCCATGGGTGTGGATGACAGGCGGCATGGTGAGTCTTTGTCTGGTGGCAGTGCTTGGTGTCATGCTTCTGATCGGCTGGAAAGGCTTGGCGTATTTCTGGCCAGCGCCTGTTTATGAATTCAAAATTGAAACGCCGCATGGTGAGGAAACTGTTTTTGGACAAATCTACGGCGTGGAGTCTATTCCTTCCCGTCAATTGAAAGAAGCCGGTGTTGAGCTCAAAGACAAGCAGCTTGAAGAGCATCAGAGGCTGCTTATTAAGGTGGCGAATCGTGAGCGTGAAGCGCATGACTTCATTTCGGTGCTGGACCAAAACATCCTATCTCAGGTTGCTAATCCTGACCTTGCAGTCATTGAACGCACTGAAAATGGTGCATTCTTCGGTTTTCCGAAGGGCTATTTAGATAATGGAAAGGTCACCACTTCCGCACTTACCCACGAGTTTTTCCAACAGAAGATTACCCTGGCTGAAATACGACGTACTGAGATTGCATCTATCGAGCAGCGAGAAATTGAAAAAGTTAACTATCAGCTCAATGCTCTGAAAACAGAGAGAGCGTCTTATCTGAGTGACGGAAAAGCGGTTCCTGCAAAAATTCAGGATGCTATCGGCACCTTGGAGTTGCGTTACCAATCACTTGAAGAATTACTCTTGCAGCGTCGTGCGGATTTCTCTTTGGATAGTCTTATTGTTAAAGACCGCTATGGTGACAACGTCCGTATCGCGTTGAATGATGTGTTGGGGCTATGGTATCCCAATGACATGAGCTGGCCAGAGAAAGTCGCGCACTGGGCAGGACTGATAGCTAGCTTTGTCACTGACAACCCCCGTGAAGCCAACTCTGAAGGTGGTGTTTTTCCTGCTATCTTTGGCACCGTGTTGATGGTTCTGCTGATGTCCATCATGGTGACTCCACTTGGCGTTCTGGCTGCTGTCTACCTTCATGAATATGCAGGGAAGAATGCTTTCACGCGTATTATCCGCATTGCGGTGGTGAATCTTGCGGGCGTACCTTCTATCGTATACGGCGTGTTTGGTCTGGGCTTTTTTGTTTATTTCGTGGGTGGCAGTATCGACTCGTTGTTTTATTCGGAAACTTTGCCGAATCCGACATTCGGTACACCGGGCATCTTATGGTCTTCGCTCACCTTAGCAATCCTGACCTTGCCAGTAGTAATTGTGTCAACCGAAGAGGGTCTTACACGCATTCCTACCTCAGTCCGTCATGGTTCGATGGCTTTGGGGGCTACACAGGCAGAAACCCTCTGGCGTATTGTTTTGCCAATGGCGAGTCCTGCTATTATGACGGGATTGATACTTGCAATTGCGCGGGCAGCAGGAGAAGTGGCGCCGTTGATGCTGGTGGGGGTCGTCAAGGTGGCGCCGAGCTTGCCACTGGATGGTAATTTTCCTTTTCTGCATCTCGACAGAAAGTTCATGCACCTTGGTTACCACGTTTACGATGTTGGCTTCCAAAGCCCGAATATTGAAGCGGCAAGACCACTGGTTTATGCCACATCCTTGCTCTTGGTGACTGTGATTGTCAGCCTGAATCTGGCGGCTATCACCATCCGTAACCACTTGCGCGAAAAGTACCGCGCGCTGGAACAAGAAATTTAAGTGTTAGAGGACATCGCGACGAAATGATATCTATCAATGCCAACATTGGATTACTCGGACCTGTCGATCTGTCATCGCTTCCAGATGAGCAGACAGCGCTGGTTATCCAGAATTTGAATCTCCATTACGGCAATACTCAGGCATTGTTCGATATCAATATGCGAATTCCCAAAGGCAAGGTGACGGCATTTATCGGCCCTTCCGGTTGTGGAAAGTCCACTCTACTTCGCTGCATCAATCGTATGAATGACTTGGTGGATGGTTGTCAAGTAGAGGGCGAAATTCTGCTTCATGGCACCAATGTTTATGATGAAAGGGTGGATGTGCCAGCTCTTCGCCGCCAGGTGGGCATGGTGTTCCAACGGCCGAATCCTTTTCCAAAGTCTATCTACGAAAACGTTATTTACGGATTGCGTTTACAAGGCGTGAAAAACGCACGTACATTGGACGATGCGGTTGAACGTTCGCTTCGAGCAGCTGCGTTATGGGATGAGGTGAAAGATCGGCTTCATGACAACGCGTTTGGTTTGTCTGGCGGCCAGCAACAACGATTGGTGATCGCGCGCGCTATCGCGATTGAGCCAGAAGTCCTTTTGCTTGATGAACCTACATCGGCACTGGATCCGATTTCGACGCTGACGATTGAAGAACTCATCAACGATCTTAAACGTAAATATACTGTGGTGATCGTTACCCACAACATGCAACAAGCTGCGCGTGTGTCTGATCAAACTGCCTTTATCAACCTAGGTAAACTGGTAGAATATGCCGACACAGATACGCTGTTTACCACACCGAAAAACAAGCAAACCGAAGATTACATCACTGGCCGATACGGTTAAGGAATTGCACGCAAATGATGGATAACCAAAATATCAGTCGCCATATTTCAGGTCAGTTTAATGCTGAACTGGAAGCTATCCGCACCCATGTGCTCGCGATGGGTGGATTGGTAGAGAGACAGCTGACTGACGCTTTGCGTGCGATGCATTATCAGGATGTAGAGCTTGCAAAACAGGTGATCCGTGAAGACCATAAGGTCAACTCAATGGAAGTCGCTATCGATGAAGCCTGCACGCGAATCATTGCAAAACGCCAACCTACAGCGGGTGATTTACGCTTGGTGATAGCTATCATCAAAACCATTACCGACCTTGAGCGTATTGGTGACGTTGCGGACAGTATTGCGAAGATGGCGTTAGATAATTTTTCCAATCATCAACAACCGTTTTTAGTGTCACTGGAAAACCTGGGCCATAAAGCTGCACGTATGCTGCATGATGTGTTGGATGCTTTTGCACGAATGGATGTTGATGCGGCGATGAAGGTGTATCACAGCGATGACCATCTGGATAAAGAATACGAAGCGATTCTGCGTCAGTTGATGACTTACATGATGGAAGACCCGCGTTCTATTCCTAATGTTCTGAAAGTCATGTGGTCAGCTCGAGCCATTGAGCGGGTGGGAGACAGATGCCAGAACATCTGCGAATACATCATTTACTTTGTGAAAGGTAAAGACATCCGTCATACCAACAAAGAACAGTTGGAAAAAATGCTGAAATAGCGCTTTCGTATCTACATTGAATATACCCAAACAACCTGAAGATGCAGGATTCAGCGAGATTGACTTGCGTTGTGATCGCGGCGTTCCTTTGCAGGTGTAGTCATCTCCATCAAAAAGGAACAACAAAGGGCACGGCGTCAGTCAACTCGCCCGAAGGGAGGCCCTCAATGCGCCCACTTCTTCGTTAAATTCCACGGAAATAGAACCACTATACCTCGTGGTATTTGCCTCGAATTGAACGCATTGATGGCCTCTGAATGCGAGCATCTTCAGGTCGTTTGGGTATAGGTCAATAAAAAACCCGCGGTTAGCGGGTTTTTTGATTCTGGCATTTAGGCATCAATTTAGCGAACGGCTTCGAAAAATCCCGTACCTGGCTGATAGTCACCTTTCATGCCGACCAACTGACCGTTGTCGTCGAAAGAAAGAACCAGTTCTTTCTGTTCTGGTTCGTCATGTCCAGGCTTCAGATATTGAACAAAATACCAGGTATTCGGATAGCCGGATTCAACCAACATAGGTGGACCAAGTAAGAACTTAACCTGCTCTTTGGTCATGCCAAATTTGAGCTCTTCGACCGCAGTTTGGTCGATGTAATTTCCCTGATTAATATCTATGCGATAAACCAGCTTGTTAACCCAAGAACAGCCTGAGAGGCTAGCCAGAACAAGGGATGCCGCAACGATGTGTTTCCAACGCATGACTTCTTACTTCATTTCCAAAATAGGGGACGATGATAAACAAGCAAGTGAGAGAAGTAAAAAACTCTTGTCTCAACTTGCTTGTTCGACCGTGCTATTGGGGAAAAGTTTCTTTCTCTTCAGGCTAAGAGTCCCTATGCCGTAATAAGCAGCTCTTTAGCATTGGCGAGAGTGTGTTCAGTAATTTCGCTGCCACCGAGCAGTCGTGCCAGTTCCTTAACTCGGGACTGAGTATCCAGCGGAATCATGCTGGTGGTGGTTTTACCTTTCTCGCTGGTTTTCGCCACGAACATTTGCTGATGACCACAGCCGGCAACTTGCGGTAAGTGCGTTACACACATCACTTGGGTTGATTCACCTAGCTTGCGAAGCAGTTTGCCGACAATGGCCGCTGTTGGACCACTGATACCTACATCCACTTCATCGAAGATAAGGCTTGGTGTATCCACTTTCTGTGCAGTAATAACCTGAATCGCCAAAGATATACGGGAAAGCTCACCACCGGAAGCCACGCGCCCTAACGCTTGCATTGGCTGACCTGGGTTGGTGGAAACCAAAAGCTCGATACTGTCGAAGCCCAGGGGTGACAAATGACTTTCTGGCTGGCTATCCAGTGCAATATGGAATTTGCCGTTTTGCATGCTGAGCTCATGCATGCTGGCAGAAATCAGTTTATCCAGCTCTTTGGCGTAACGCTTACGGCTCTTGCTGAGTTTCTCAGCGGCTGCTAGACAAGCTTGGTGCTTCAGTTCGACTTGTGCGGCAAGCTGTTCAATCTGGTTATCGCTGTCATTGAGGTTTTCAAGGTCATTCACCAGAGACTGATGGGAAGTGAAAAGCTCTTCAGGAGAAACCTGATGTTTACGGGAAAGACGCATTATGGTCGCCATGCGCTCATCCAAATAGCTCAGGCGCGCAGGATCCATATCCACACTATCCATATAGCTTGAGATCTCATGGCTGGTTTCCTGAACTTGAATACAAGCTTCGTCCAACATCTGTGTTAGATCGTTAAAACGGCTATCCATCTCGGCGAGTTCGGCAAGCTTCTGCTGGGCAAACTGCAACAACTGCATTGCGTTGTTTTCATCATCTTCACTTAATGCCTGCAGGACGCTTTGGCTACAAATCGCAATGTCGCCACAGTTGGAGAGGCGCTTATGCTCCGCTTCCAGTTCTGGATATTCGGTTTCACCTAACGCCAATTCATTGAGCTCGTTAACCTGATATTCCAATAGTTGGCGTTGGGCTTCGAACGCTTCTTTGTTCTTTTCTAACTGCTTGAGCTCGTTTCGTGCGGCACGCCAGTCTTGATAGCGTTGGCGCATTGTAGCTAGAAGGTTTTGGTGGCCGGCATATTGGTCGAGCAACGTCAGTTGATAATCGTTCTTCATCAAAAGCTGATGGGCGTGCTGACCATGAATATTAATAAGGTGCTGTCCCAATGCTTTTTGCTGCGAGGCTGGAACAGGGCTGCCATTAATGAAGGCGCGTGAACGCCCCTCTTTGGTGATCACACGTCGCAGAATGCACTCATCACCATCGACCAACTCATTGTCTTCTAGCCAGCGTCTCGCGGCAGGATTGTTCTGGAGTTGGAAGAGCACCACGATTTCGGCTTTTTCCTCACCGGGACGAACCATAGAAGCATCCGCGCGATCGCCCAGACATAACCCCAAAGCATCAATAGCGATGGATTTACCTGCACCGGTCTCGCCGGTAATGGTGGTCATTCCCTGTTGGAAGTCGAGTTCGAGCGCTTTAACAATGGCAAAGTTTTGAATTGTGATGTGTGCCAGCATGAGCCTATACCTGTGTTTATCATCACCTGTTTTTTTGCACAGTATATACTGTGTTTGTATACAGTAAAGATAGTCAGGTATGAATTCGCGATGAAATTGTGATGCGGGTTAAAAAACGAGCAATGTGAGTGTTGGAAATAAAAAAGAGCAGACTAAGCCGCTCTTTTCATAAACAATGCTCTTTCCCTGTTTTATCAGAAGAGTTTGCTCGACCAGCCCAATTTGGTTCGCAACGTTTTGTAGTAGCTGTAATTTTTAGGATGGATAAGCTTCAACAGTGAAGGACTTCTGTAGATATGTACTTCATCCCCCGGATTAACAGGCAAAGAGACCTGACTGTCACAACTGACTTCCAGGGTGCTGCCGTTGTCCGGTGAAACAACAAGCTTGATATGCCGTTTAGCGTCGACGACCAAAGGACGGCTCGACAGCGTATGCGGGAACATAGGAACGAGTGAAATCGCATCAATGCTCGGTGACAGGATAGGACCACCACCGGAAAGGCTGTAAGCCGTTGAGCCTGTTGGTGTCGAAATGATGATGCCGTCAGAACGCTGAGAGAAGGCAAAGTTGTCGTCTATATAGACTTCAAACTCAATCATATGCGCAACTTGCCCAGGGTGAAGCACGGCTTCGTTAAGCGCCGCATTGTGGCTTTTCACCTGACCGTGACGATGCACTTCCGCTTCAAGCAAGAAGCGGTGATCTTCGATGTATTCACCGGATAATACTGACGTCAGTGCGTCTTTGTATTCATCTGGATCGAGATCGGTCAAAAAGCCAAGATTGCCTCGGTTGACCCCGATAACGGAAATATCAAAACGGGAAAGGACACGAGCAGCGCCCAGCATGTTTCCATCACCACCAATGACAATGGCTAAATCGGCTTTAGCACCCAGCGAAAGCAAATCGTGGAAGTCATCAGCCGGAATATTGAGGTAATTGTCGAGACGATTGTCGACCAATGTGCGGTAACCCTGTTGGGTCAGCCAGTGATACAGGCTTTCATGGGTTGCTACCGCTTCTGGATTTCGCGGTTTTCCTACCAAAGCTATAGTGTTAAAACGCTTTGACATCTTATTGATCCTGCACAGTTTAGTGGCTTGAGTATAAGTGATTGCCCTACACTTGTCGTGTATTGCGGCAAGAGACACCTTGAAACGTGACCATTCATCCCCATAATAAGCAAAACCGTCGAGATTGATGCCCCAATCCTTGAGATTTTTGGGGTTCAACACAGTGTATTGTGTCGGAGAGAGCATGAGCAAAGAAGAAAACAAGATCCAGGAAGAAGAATTGCAAAACGAAGCAGTGGAAGCACAGGCTGAAGAAAATGCCCTTGATGCTGAAACTGATGCAATGATTAGCCGGATCACTGAGCTTGAAGCTGCACTTGAAGCAAGTGAAGCGACAGTGAAAGAGCAACAAGACAGCGTACTGCGCGCACGTGCAGACATTGAAAATATGCGTCGTCGTACCGAGCAGGAAATAGACAAAGCGCGTAAGTTTGCTCTGGAGCGTTTCGCGAACGAACTACTTCCTGTTATCGACAACATGGAACGCGCAGTAGAGATGGCGGACAAAGAAAATGACGCCCTCAAGCCGATGATCGAAGGCGTTGAGCTAACGCTGAAGACCATGAAAGATGCAGTGGAAAAATTCGGCCTGAAAGAGTTGAACCCACACGGCGAACCGTTCAACCCAGAATTCCATCAGGCAATGTCTATTCAGGAAAGCGCAGATCACGAGCCAAATACCGTGATGTTTGTGATGCAGAAAGGCTATGAACTGAATGGTCGTGTTGTTCGCCCTGCCATGGTAATGGTTTCAAAAGCCGCTGCTGGTAACGTGAACGAGCAGGCATAAGCCGAATTTAAGGAAAAACCCGCTTTTTGCGGGTTTTTTTCATTTCAGGCCTTGAAAGCCAATAAGTCGCCCTTATTTAAGGTGCATCAAAAAGAAAATTTAAAAATTTTTCTTGTGCAGGGTTGAACCCTAAACCGCGACCCCCATATATGGGTTAACGCAACATAGACGTAAGACGAATTTTCGGAGAAAACCAAATGGGTAAGATCATTGGTATCGACTTGGGTACTACCAACTCATGTGTAGCAGTACTGGACGGTGACAAGCCACGCGTAATCGAAAACGCAGAGGGCGATCGCACAACGCCATCAATCATCGCGTACACCCAGGACGGTGAAACTCTGGTAGGTCAGCCAGCAAAACGTCAGGCTGTGACCAACCCAGAAAACACGCTGTTTGCAATCAAACGACTGATCGGTCGTCGCTTCGAAGACGAAGAAGTTCAGCGTGATATCGAAATCATGCCTTATAAAATCGTTAAGGCTGACAACGGCGATGCATGGGTAGAAGCTAAAGGCCAGAAAATGGCAGCTCCTCAGGTTTCCGCTGAAGTTCTGAAGAAAATGAAGAAAACTGCAGAAGACTTCCTCGGTGAAGAAGTAACTGGCGCAGTTATCACAGTACCTGCGTACTTCAACGACGCACAGCGCCAAGCAACTAAAGACGCTGGCCGCATCGCGGGTCTGGAAGTTAAACGTATTATCAACGAACCAACTGCTGCTGCACTGGCTTACGGCCTGGACAAGCAAGGTGGTGATCGCACTATCGCAGTTTACGACTTGGGTGGTGGTACTTTCGATATCTCTATCATCGAGATTGACGAAGTTGACGGCGAGAAGACGTTCGAAGTACTGGCAACCAACGGTGATACTCACTTGGGTGGTGAAGACTTCGATAACCGCATGATCAACTACCTGGTTGACGAGTTCAAAAAAGACCAAGGCATCGACCTGCGTAAAGATCCACTGGCAATGCAGCGTCTGAAAGAAGCAGCTGAGAAAGCGAAGATTGAACTGTCTTCTGCACAGCAAACTGACGTGAACCTACCGTACATCACTGCAGATGCGACTGGTCCTAAGCACATGAACGTTAAAGTGACCCGTGCGAAGCTGGAGTCACTGGTTGAAGATCTGGTTCAACGTTCACTGGAGCCACTGAAAGTTGCACTGGCTGACGCAGACCTGTCTGTAAACGACATCAACGACGTAATCCTGGTTGGTGGTCAGACTCGTATGCCAATGGTTCAAGCGAAAGTTGCTGAATTCTTTGGTAAAGAAGCACGTAAAGACGTGAACCCTGACGAAGCAGTTGCAGTTGGTGCAGCGGTTCAGGGCGGTGTACTGGCAGGTGACGTGAAAGACGTTCTGCTGCTGGACGTAACGCCACTGTCTCTGGGTATCGAAACCATGGGCGGTGTGATGACTAAGCTCATCGAGAAGAACACCACTATCCCTACTAAGGCGAACCAAGTGTTCTCTACTGCTGAAGACAACCAAAGTGCAGTAACGATTCACGTACTGCAAGGTGAGCGTAAGCAAGCGACGTACAACAAGTCTCTGGGTCAATTCAACCTGGAAGGCATCAACCCAGCACCACGTGGCATGCCACAAATCGAAGTTATCTTCGACCTGGATGCTGACGGTATCCTGCACGTGTCTGCGAAAGACAAGAGCACAGGTAAAGAGCAGAAGATCACTATCCAGGCATCGGGCGGTCTGAGCGACGACGAAATCGAGAAAATGGTTCAGGAAGCGGAAGCGAACAAAGAAGCCGACAAGAAGTTCGAAGAACTGGCGTCTGCGCGCAACCAAGCTGACCAAATGGTTCACGGTACTCGCAAGCAAATCGAAGAAGCAGGCGACGCACTGCCAGCTGACGAGAAAGAGAAGATCGAAGCAGCAATCAGCGAGCTAGAAGAAGCACGTAAAGGCGAAGATAAAGAAGCTATCGACGCAAAAGTGCAGGCACTGATCGCAGCATCTCAGAAGCTGATGGAAGTGGCTCAGCAGCAAGCACAAGCTGCGCAAGCTCAAGACGCCGGTGCAGAGCAAACTAAGCAAGACGACGACGTTGTTGATGCTGAGTTTGAAGAAGTAAAAGACGACAAAAAATAAGACTGGATAACATCCCAGAAGCAGGTCTTGCGACTGAAAAGCAGCAAGACCTGAATCGAAAGATTTAACCGTTTTTATTTCGCACGGGCGCAGGAGGATTTTCTCCTTCGCCCGTAGTTGTATGATACGGGGCTAACTTTTTTGCCCGGTATAGAAGCAGGTGACAAGCAAAACATGTCAAATCGTGATTTTTATGAAGTGCTTGGCGTAAGCCGCGACGCCAGTGAGCGTGACATCAAAAAGGCGTACAAGCGTCTTGCGATGAAGTACCACCCGGATAAAAACCCTGGTGATGAAACGGCAGCCGAGAAATTTAAAGAAGTGAAGCTGGCGTACGAAATCCTCACAGACGATCAAAAACGCGCAGCTTATGACCAATACGGCCATGCAGCCTTTGAACAAGGTGGAATGGGCGGTGGCGGCGGCTTCGGTGGCGGCGCAGACTTCAGCGATATCTTTGGTGACGTGTTTGGCGACATCTTTGGTGGTGGTCGCCGTGGCGGTCAGGCACGTGCCCAGCGTGGTGCAGACCTTCGCTACAACATGGAGCTTTCTTTAGAAGAAGCAGTCCGTGGTGTGACCAAAGAGATTGATGTCCCGACTTACGTAAGCTGTGACCCATGTGGTGGCAGTGGTGCAAAACCAGGTTCATCGCCACAAACGTGTGGAACCTGTCACGGCCAAGGCCAAGTGCAGATGCGTCAGGGCTTCTTTGCTGTACAGCAAACCTGTCCAACCTGTCACGGTCGCGGCAAAATCATCAAAGACCCTTGCGATAGCTGTCATGGCCAAGGCCGTGTTCAGAAGACCAAGACCCTTAGTGTGAAAATCCCTGCAGGCGTAGACACGGGTGACCGTATTCGTCTAACAGATGAAGGTGAAGCCGGAGAATTTGGCGCACCAGCTGGCGATTTGTATGTACAGGTACACGTGCGTGATCACCACATCTTCACCCGTGATGGCAACAACTTGTACTGCGAAGTACCAGTAAGCTTTACCATGGCAGCATTGGGCGGCGAAGTAGAAGTACCAACACTGGACGGACGTGTGAATCTGAAGGTTCCTACAGAAACACAAACTGGCCGTATGTTCCGCATGCGTGGTAAGGGTGTGCAGTCAGTGCGTGGTGGTGGCCTTGGCGACCTGATCTGTAAACTGGTGGTTGAAACCCCGGTTAACCTCAGCAGCAAACAAAAAGAATTGCTGCGTGAGTTCGAAGAATCACTGGGAGGCAGTGCCGCGAAAAAGCACAAGCCTAAATCAGAAGGCTTCTTCGATGGCGTGAAGAAATTCTTTGACGATCTGACCAGCTAACAGTCAGTAAGAGAAAACGAAAAACCGGCGAATTCGCCGGTTTTTTTATATCCAGCATTTGCCATTGTCAGAGATAGCACTCGCATCTTTTTTGAAATTAAGCTGCTCTGATGCAGCATTAATGACCATGGTATGACAGTCAGTATCTTTATCCTGTCTAGAAGTGGATTTGGGTTTTGCTTGAATCTTGTAAACATTGTTGCCAGAACCTCCGATTGTAATTGAGAAATCATAGTCATCAGAAACCTGGCATTTTGTGCAAACTAACGTGGTATTCGTTGGGTAGCTACCTGTTGACGTAAAAGTTTGCTCGGTGTGGGTCTGTAACTGATACAAGTCCACCTGAACTCTACTGCGCTCTGACTTAATCAAATAATCCCCCACGGCTGGGACCGCAATCGTAGTGATGGCACCGATGATGGCTACGGCAATCAAGATTTCGATCAACGTCATACCTAGATGTAATGTCTTAGTTCTCAGCGTCATTTTTTGGTTCACTATGCGGAAAATCCATCTTTATTCCAGAGACCTACGGTATCGCCGTTGATAGTATGGAAACAAGGTACAGCGGACGCTAAAGGAATTTGTTGTGAGATATTGGAATCTACAGCGCGGATTTAGCTTAATTGAAATGATAACGACGGTGTCGGTATTGGCAGTCGTCACAGCGGTAGCTGTGCCAACCTATGTGTCTTCTCATAAAGCGGCTGTTGTAGAAAATAAGGCCTCCCAATTACTTTCGGTCCTGGAAGTTGGACAATCTGAATCCCTGCGACGCCATCGCAATATCTATGTGTATTATGTGCCTTCAAGTGCAACGGATAACGGCTGTATTGGGCTCAGTGAAAAGTCTGAAGTAACCAATTTTAGTTGTACCGACAACGAAGGGTTGCAAAAGGTTATTCTGGAAATTGGGGCCCAAGTGAATGTGCAGGAGCCAGAAGCGACTGACCCAATGAAGCTTTTCCACTTTTCTTCTATCAATGGTCTCCCGTCGACGAACAAGACAGTAAAGCTAGCTCATGGTGATGAAACCGGAAAAGAGTCTGGGATTTTGATTCGTCAATATGCTGGTCTTAAAGCTTGCAGCAACACAACGGTTACAGGCTGGGAGTCCTGTTCATCATGAAGCGAAGCTTTGGCTACACGCTTGTTGAAATGATGGTAGGGATGACGGTCAGCTTAATTGTGCTGGCCTCGTCACTGGCGCTTTTTACCATCAATACCGAATTTGGAACCAAGCAACTTCAAAACGACTTTCTGAGATCCCAATTAAACATCGTCGCAGACACGATGAAAAGTGAGATAGCACGTGCAGGGTTTTGCTACGACTGCACCTCGGTGAACCCTTTTATTAAGGATGATGAGGCAGGTGCTTCATCATCAGTATTGATTGATGACAGCGCTTCGAAGGTTGAGGGCGGGGAATGTATCCGGTTTGCCTATAACCACGATAAACGCTCTGGGGCAGTGGCTTTGAACAAAGATGATGCCAAGGGGTATCGTTGGGATAGTGACAAGTTAGTCATCGAGGTGTACGAAAACTGGAAGGCTTTAGCTAACTGGACATGTGACAGCGGTTATTGGCGTGATATGACATATGATCGTCTATCCATCGATTCTCTCAGTTTCAAACGTTCTCTCCTGCAAAGTGTTGGCTCCACTAATAAAGCGCAAACAGTTGAAGTCACTATTACTGCGTCACTGAAAAGTGACAGTTCAATCTCAGACACTGTGAATTTCACGGTGTCAGTACCCAATGTGGATGGTTAGCACGGATGAACACTCAAAAAGGAATGGCAACCCTCGCAGTAGTCAGTGGCGTTTTGCTCGTTGTGGCTTTGTTTGCGATTTCAGTGGCTAATTCTGGGCTTGCTGATATTAAAAAGGCGCAAAACCAGATTTTGGATGCAAAGCAGAGAGCGAGTGCAAAGGCCGGATTGGATTGTGCGATTGCGGTGTTTGAGCAAAATGAACTAAATCCTAATGATGCAGATTTTTCAGACTCAGAATTTGATGAATGCGAAGGTTCAAGCGGCGGTTTAATTACTGTTATTGGTTCTGAAAGTCCTTGGCTACTTTCTTCTTTTGTAGGCTATGCATCTTCCAAAATTGTCATACAGGCTGGAGGTGCAACAGCTGCAGCTTTTAAGACATCAGGTAGCTTGGTTGTAGAGGGCGGTAACGATTGGACTCCGGCGAAAGGCAACAAGATTGGAACAGTTGGTGGCGTAGATACTTACGAGTGCATTGCGATTATTGCCGGTGGTGATGTGACAATAGATGTAGGTACGGCAAAGTTCACTTCTGATTTGCCGGGCGAAAAAGAAAAGTGTGGTGACTTGTTTAGTACATATATCCCCGAAAATTCTAACCCAATAACAAACGACTTTGAGCTAGACATTTTACACGGTCAGGAGAACATTAAAGTATTTGAAGAGTTCTTTGATACTCCAAGAGTTGAATGGGAAAGTGTCAAAAAAACGTTCGATAAAGTATTGGTGACCGGGTCTGCACAGACGGACAAAGACAAAGTTTCAGAATGTGGTGCAGATATTAAAACATTGTTGGAAAGCAACAGTGTCAATTCTGTTTGGGTTGAAGGGGATTGCTACCTTCAAGGGTTATCCGGTGGTGGAGATGCTAACAAACCTGCACTAATCGTTGTCAAAAACGGTGTTGTTGGTGCAAAAACAGCATTCACGTTTAATGGCACAATTTTGCAATTTTCGATTGGTCATAGTGAATCCAATGTTGCGCTCTCTTGGGGGGCGTATAAAAAAACTGACGGAACCAACCATATTATGTGTAATGACGGCGCAATGAAGTCATTGTGTGATGAGTTAAAACATCTTTATGAAGATGACGCTTCAAAATGGGGAAAACTACCTTTTTACTTTCATGGTTCTTTTGAAAGTGCTGGTCAGTATCTTTTAGATGTACCAGATTCAGTATCTCGTGTCAGAGGTTCTTTTAAACCCAAGTATAATGGGGACTCGGAAAACCCAAGCTCAGGAGGAGCGCCAAAGCTGGTAAAAGGAAGTATTCATGACTTCTAACAAAGGCTTTTCACTTGTAGAGACGCTTATCGCTATATTGGTCGTTGTTTTGTCTGGTGTTGGAACGTTAAAGCTATATAGCCACCTAGAAGTCGAGAAGGCGAACGCACTTATGTTTGTTGAGGCAAAGCAAATTGCGGAGTCTCAGATTGCTTTACTGCAAACATTGAATACTACAGGTTCAGATTGCGAAGGCAAAACGGTAGAAAACATTCAAAGCTGTCAGCTAACACTGAGCGAAGGCTCTCTATATAGTCTTTCAGTGACGCCCACAAAAACGCTTCAACACACGCCAGCTGGTGGTGTGGCCGCAACCTATGCCAAGATAATGGATGTTAAAGTCAGCTGGAATGACAGAAATGGCACTGCTCAAAGCCTTTCTCTCCCAGTTTCTGTGTCTAAATTCACCAACCTGCTGGATTAGTGAACGGTTAATCGGTTCTTGTGACTTTTTTCGCAAAAAAGCCCTTGCCAGAATTCGAGACCTCCCTATAATACGCCCCATCGACACGGCAAGCAGCTCCCAACAAGGAAGCGCCGACCAAGTCGAAACGCGAAAACTTCCTCACCAAGGCATTGAAAAATGCGGTGAAGAGGTGAGTCAACAAGGTGTTTTGAGGGTTGCGAAAGCAACGCTGAAAAATCTCAAAATTTCTTCTTGACTTCATCGCCCGGCAGCGTAAAATTCGCAGCCCTGACGGTGAGAAGCAACGCTTCTTCAAGTCAACGTTCTTTAACAATTTGACCTATGCAATCTGTGTGGGCACTCGTAGTTGATAGACAAAAGATTTATCGATGTTTACTGAGTGACCAAACGAAAACTCTTCGGAGTTATCGGCACAGTCAATTCGTTCTGCTCTTTCTTTACTTTGTTGGAGAGGGTTAGAACACAACAGTATTTCATCGAGCCAAAACTTTCTAATTGAAGAGTTTGATCATGGCTCAGATTGAACGCTGGCGGCAGGCCTAACACATGCAAGTCGAGCGGCAGCGACAATAAAGATTCTTCGGATGATTTATTGGGCGGCGAGCGGCGGACGGGTGAGTAATGGCTGGGAACCTGCCTGGTAGAGGGGGATAACCACTGGAAACGGTGGCTAATACCGCATGATGTCTTTGGACCAAAGAGGGGGACCTTCGGGCCTCTC
>NZ_FIZY01000049.1 GCF_900060185.1 Grimontia marina
ACAATGAACAAGGATGCTATTGCGACTAAGCAGGCGCAGTTGTCTAAAAAATAGGGAAGCTGGTATTTCAGCTTCCCTATTTTTTGCTTGATTTCTTAATGGCAAAAACGGCTTTTTCAGGGCCGACTAAATAACCATCAAATAACACCTTCAATATTCGCCTTAACTCATAACACTTCAGTGAATTAACTTGATCCGTTTCAAAGTAGGCAAATAAACATCAATACAATCAATCCTTAAGACTACTATAACAATGAAACAAAACAGGATGTTCAAAAATAAAGGTGACAATATGTTCAGGTTCATTTTTGCTATTATGCTAGGCTTTATCTCGTTCCAAGGTTTTGCCGACGATCGAAAGATTGAGTTTATTCTCAAAAATGGGGATCAGGTAATCTTTGAGAAGTCACTTGGTATCGATCGGATGAAAACCTCTGCAGCACCGCGTTCACTGTCGTTTCAATCTCCGGTTTATAAAAAGCCAATGACGTATAACGGGCTTGATTTCAAAGACGTTGCGGCCTCTGCTGGTGTTGACTTCAGCAAAGTGGAAGAGATTAAGTTCGTCGCTCTGGATGGCTTCGTTGCTTCATGGTCTAAAGGAACCACGAAAAGCCCCTTGGTTGTCGTTACTGATGAGAAAGGAAACCCGAACGGCTTTACTGACATTGGTGAGGGTAAAGAAACACTCAATCCGGGGCCGTTTTATGTCATGACCACTGACCCAAATGAGTATAATAATTGGATATGGCCTTTTCAGGTTTATAAGATAGAGTTTAATTATCAAGCACCCAAGCCAGATTATTATCCTACCGGGGCAGAAGATAAACCTATTATTATGGCTGGATATGTTGCATTCAAATCAACATGTATTTCATGTCACTCAATTAATTTGGAAGGGGGTGACATAGGCCCAGAGCTAAATATCCCAAAAAACATTACCGAATATAGGGACAAGGAATATTTAAAGGCATTTATTAAGAACCCGAACTCATATCGCGCCAAATCTCGAATGCTGAAGTTTGAGCACCTATCTGACCAGCAGCTGAACGAGATTATCGAATATATGGCTTATATGGGCTCACTGAAAATGCTTGATAAGATTAACGAGTAAAATCAAAGAGCCGACCGCGTGTCGGCTCTTAACTACAGCAAGATTGAAAGAGCAAACATTTATACCTTGCAACCATACTCATCACACCCATTATTTTCTTCTAAAGCCTTACCATCCGGGCTTTGGGTATCTAAAGTTTGACTTTCTGCTTCAGCATTTGCTCCCTCTTCCAGCAACGAACCAATAAGCGCTCCCACCTGCATATCACTCAGCAATCCGAAATGGTTAAGCCTGAGTTTGCCATGCTGATCCAGAATAAGGAGCGTCGGCGTTCCACCAAACTGATAGCGATCCATGGTCTTCGGAATCGTGTTGTGTTCACTGGGTTGATCAATCGCTACAGGAAACTGAATGCGATATTCATGAATAAACGCCCTCAATGCATCCGGAGTCATCACATCGTGATGCTCAAACACAGAATGCAAACCAATAACCTGTACGCCTGAGTCCGCGAATGTACTCTGAATATTTTTAGCCAGCGGTAAGCCGTGAGAAACACAACCAGGGCATAGCATTTGAAACACATAGATTACGACAATCTTACCCCGGTATTCATCAAGTTCTATGGCTAGCTCTGTGTTCAGCCATTCACTGGCAGCCAGTTTAAAAGTCTGACCCGATAATGCTCTTGACATATCTTTCTCCTATAAACATGGTTTCGCATCGAAACAAATATATCTAGCTATAGTTACTCACGTCAAGTTTCCTTTGGTTGTCCTAGATATCAGGAGTATCATTCTCGTGCAGCAACTCCAGTAAACAAGACAATGAACTATTTTGAGTCCCCTTTTGTCGGCAAGCCCATCGCCGAGCAGATTACCAATCCAAATATCATCGTTGGGAAACACAGCTATTACTCGGGTTATTACCATGGACATAATTTCCGAGTAGAATGTGAATACGTAAGGGCAACAATTTGCCCTTATACTTCCATCCCTTCCCTACCAATTTCCATCCAATCAGGAATATCGTTCTCCATAAGCCAGCAGTCCAACTCATGACCGATATGGGTAATGATGAGCTCTTTCGGCTGGAGCTTTTCATAAACTTTGAGAGCAGCTTCAATATCCCCATGGTTTGAACCCACATGACCGGGTGGAAAAGAACAATCCAGAATCAAGGCGTCAAGTTGATTTACCGAATTGAGGAAATCGAGCGTTTGAGCGGGCAGCCCGTCTGTATCAGTGAGATACGCTATACCTTTTGGCCCATATTCCAGCAAGTACCCAACCGTTGGTCGCGAATGATTAAGTTGAAGTGGCGTCACTCGGAGCCCATTAATATTGACCACATCGCCATGATTCATTTCGGGCAAAAATCTCAGGCAGCCAGGGTGCTTAAGAAGATCAGCACACCCTTGCTCGTCATCCGGACACCAAACTGGAATGGGTGAAGGATTGCCCCACCTCAAATGAAAAAGCCCTTGAACATGGTCAACATGGTCAACATGGTCAACATGGAAATGTGTCAGTAGAAAACCATGATAGGTACCCGCAGGAAAGCGGTCATGTAAATCCATCAAGCCAGCATCAATCAACAACCTTTGACGTGCACTGCCTTTACCCCACTCCACCATAGCAGAGCAGGGCTTTCGCTCAAATGCAGTGTGTTCCCTAGCTCTTTGACATGCGGCACATTCACATCCGTATAGGGGTACTCACCCTGCCGCCCCTGTTCCTAACAAGGTCACTCTTAGCATTGGTTCTTCCATGCGCAAAATAATTGGGTGTATACCCAACCTTATACCCTTCAATTGATGACAGTCAGTAGTGTTGCTCTACTGCCTCGATAAAGGCTTCTGCACTTTTCTGAAAGTAAGGAAAATACTGTCTGATTTTTTCTTCTGGCCAGTCCCACCAGCAAAGGTAAGCGAGCATTTCCGCTGTGTCCGGGTGGCAAACCTGGGTCTCAATATGTTCGCCGGATTACCCACAACGATTATATAGCTTTTTACATCTTTGGTGACCACACTGGCTGCGCCGATGATCGCACCGTCTCCGACGGTCACGCCAGGCAGAATTATTACGCCATGTCCAATCCAGACGTCGTGACCAATCGTCACCTTGTTATCTTTTCTCCAGTCGAATACTTCCGAATCTTTCTCTGATCCATTCTGCTGAAGTTGTTCCATCCCGTACTTTCCGGGACGATAGGTAAAGTGATGTAACGTAGGACGCCACCAAGGGTGGTTGCCGGGATTAATCCGAACCTTTGACGCAATCGAGGTGAACTTACCAATTTCAGTGTTCGCCACCTCACTGTCGGGACCAATATAGCTGAAGTCTTGCAGTGCAAAATGTTCCAATAGTGTTCGTTCGCCGACTTCAGTCCATCGCCCGAGCACCGAGTCAGTTACCACAGCATCGCGACAAATTGTTGCCTCTTCATGCAAAGTGCGATTTGTGTCAATGTGATACTCATCCATGGTGATTGCCTCCGTTTTCCTTGCAGAGTGCGATATCTAATTCACAAGCAAACTGAGCGACGGTGTCTTCAAGTTTTCCGCTGTTGTTGAGATGAATCGCATCGGCCGGGCGCATCGCGTCATAGTGAATGGCGCGTTCCAATCGCTGGGCAATTTCTTCTACGCTTTCTCTGCCCCGGGCTTCGAGACGTTCTCCAAGTGCATCAGGGTTGACTGAGATCCATACGACTTCCAGCTGTTCTCCAAATACCCCTCTGGCGTAGGGTAGATACGCTCGAGAACCATTCACCATCACATCCATGCCCGACGCCAACCAAGTTTCCACTTCACGCCCCACCCCATAGCGCAGTCCGTTCGCTCGCCAGTGCATGGAAAACAGTTCTTGCTTAATACGAAGATCAAATTCGTTGTCTGACAAGGCAACGTGATTTTCACTCCCAGCAGAAGCAGGCCGTGTAATGTAACGATGTGCCACCATTAACTTTTGGCAGAAGCGCTCTCTGGCGGCATTGATCAGCGAATCTTTCCCTGCCCCGGAAGCACCAAGCACATAAAACAGCTTTGCCATTTTCTTTTCCTGTTTTAGAACACGCGACGTCCCTGACGCCACACTTGCTGCACATAAGGCTGCTCGTAATGACGCTCCACCAGCAACAAATCTGCCCGCATGCCCTCTTTAATGATGCCGCGATCTGAAAGACTAAGCGCGGACGCTGGGTTACGTGTCGCCAGGCAAGTCGCCGAGGCCAGATCCAGCGCATTGCGCTCATCATCTGCAAGACGGAAAACCGCATCCAACAAACTGCTAGGGAAATAATCAGACGACAGTGCATCTAACACGCCCAACGATGCCAACTCATGAGCCGCCACATTGCCTGAATGCGATCCACCACGAACCACGTTGGGTGCCCCCATCATGACTTTCAGACCAAGTTCGTGGGAGCGTTGCGCCGCTTCAACTGTGTTAGGGAATTCCGCCAACACCAGCCCCAAAGCACGGGATTCTTCAACATGGGCACGGGTCGCATCGTCATGGCTTGCAAGAGGGATATTTCTCTCATGGCAAAGGCTCGCAATCGTTCGTCGGTTTAGGTCTGACCATATCGCGGACTTTTCACGCTGGTCCTGTTCGAACGCGGCCATCTCCTCGTCATTGAGGTTGTATTTACCCTGATAGTATTCGTAATACTTGGTGAGATTCACGAACTGGCGCTGACCCGGAGAGTGGTCCATTAGGGACACCATATGAGTCTGATTCAAGTCGAGATAAAGCTTCGCCAATCAACCGTCGTCTCGTGAGGCAGCTCACAACGGATATGGACGAAATGCTCAGCGCGGTTCAGACCTCTTTCGCCACTTTGGACAATAGTATTGATCATCTTGTCGAGGTTATCCTGACGATGACCACCATCGCGTACATCACCGACTGCAATCGCATCCAGAACCGTTGTGATACCGGCTCCTATAAGTTGCGCATCATGCGCTGCCATAGCCGAAAATGGCGGCCAGCTAACCTTTGATCGCGGCGTGAAGTACTTTTCCAGATTGTCTGTATGCAGCTCAATCAGCCCCGGCATCAACCATCCCTGATTGCCATCCACTGCTCCTGGCTGATAGCTGAGCGAATCGGACATGGCGCGAATAATGCCGTTCTCAACTTCTAACGAACCATTAACGACTTCGTCTTCCAACACCAGTTGAACATTGGTAATAATCATTGTCGATTCCTTCCCTTAAGCCGGTTTCAATGTCGCGGTTGAAATGTCGTAGAACTTATCTGCCACTTGCTGGCGAACATATTCGTCGTGAAATATGCCAACAATCGCAGCACCCCGTTGCTTGGCTTCCAGAATGAGTTCAATCACTACATCACGGTTCTTCTCATCCAGTGATGCCGTCGGTTCATCCAGCAACAAAATGGGTGATTCAACGATAAATCCACGTGCAATATTCACTCGTTGCTGTTCACCACCAGAAAATGTCGCGGGTGCCAAATGCCATAAGTGTTCCGGCACGTTGAGTCGTTTCAACAAAGCCCCAGCCTTTTGCTGTGATGTTACTTTGCATTCCCCTTTTTCCACCAAAGGTTGCGCGACTACATCCAGTGCACTGATGCGGGGAATAACACGCAGAAACTGGCTCACCCAACCCAAGGTGTTTTTGCGAACATCCAGAATGTCGCGGGACAGCGCACTGGCAATATCCACCCAATGTTCGCCTTGCGTTGTATTTTGGTGTCGTACCTTAATTTCGCCGTTATCGACGAGGTAGTTCGCATAGAGCGCGCGGAGTAAAGTACTCTTCCCTGCGCCGGAACGACCTAAGAGCACGACGCATTCTCCTTTGTCAACTGAGAAGCTGGAGTCTGCGAGCACGGAAAGCTTCGCACTGCCTTGATTGTGAAGAACGAAAGTCTTACTGACATTCGACACGCGTAACATGGTTGTGTTTGTCATGGTCTTCCCTACCCCTGCAAGACGGATGATACGAGCAACTGTGTGTAAGGATGTTGCGGATCGTCGAGCACCTGATCGGTCAGCCCGGTTTCGACAATTCGACTCTCTTTCATCACCACCAATCGGTGAGCCAGTAATCTCGCGACAGCCAAATCATGGGTCACAATGACCACAGACAGCCCTAAATCCGTAACGAGATTTCGAATCAAATCCAGCAGCCGTGCCTGCACAGACACATCAAGCCCGCCTGTCGGTTCATCCATAAAGATGAGTCTCGGATTCGTCACCAGATTGCGGGCAATTTGCAGTCTCTGCTGCATACCGCCGGAGAAAGTGATTGGCATGTCGTCGATTCGGTCTTTAGGAATCTCCACCTGAGAAAGCCAGTCCAACGCTTGCTCCCGAATATCGCCGTAATGTCGGTTTCCTACTGCCATCAGTCGTTCGCCGATGTTGCCACCAGCAGAAACTCGCGGGCGTAATCCATCCATCGGATGCTGATGAACCACTCCCCAATCGGTGCGCAGTAATCGACGGCGTTCACTTTCAGAAAGCGCATAGAGGCTCGCTTGAGAGCCATCTTCAAACTGGTAATTCACTGCGCCACAATCTGGCGTTTCACGACCTGAAAGCACACGTAACAAGGTGCTTTTTCCAGAGCCTGACTCACCCACAATACCCAGCACTTCGCCTGGCCATATAGCAAAAGAGATGTCCTGACACCCCTTGCCTGGCTGATAAAGCTTGGTGAGGCTTTCTACTTCCAAAAGTGGCTGCAAATTCGTTGCTCGCATCGTCGCGTGCTCGCGACCTAACTCTGTTACTGACACGCGCGCTTCTCCTCTTGCTCCTTTTTCAGAGCATTTTTTGACTGCTGGTCATTGCAATAATCGGTATCAGAACACACGAAAATTCGACTGCCTTTATCATCTGTCACTACCTCATCCAGAAAGCTGGTTGTCGAACCACAGATGCAGCAAGGCTCACCCCATTGTTGGATTTCGAAGGGATGATCGTCGAAATCCAGACTCTTCACATCCGTATAAGGAGGAATGGCGTAAATACGCTTCTCACGTCCAGCGCCAAAGAGTTGCAGCGCGGGCATTTGATCCATCTTTGGGTTATCGAATTTCGGTATGGGCGAAGGGTCCATGATGTAGCGACCATTGACCCGCACTGGGTAGGCGTATGCGGTCGAGATATGGCCATAGCGCGCGATATCCTCGTAGAGCTTCACGTGCATCACGCCATATTCTTCCAGACCATGCATTTTGCGTGTTTCCGTCTCACGCGGTTCAATAAAGCGCAGCGGCTCAGGGATCGGCACCTGGTACACCAGGATCTGACCTTCATTAAGTGGTTTTTCTGGAATGCGGTGGCGGGTTTGAATCAACGTAGCCTGCTCTGTGCGCTCAGTAGTTTCAACGCCGGCAACCTTTTCAAAGAAGTGGCGGATGGAAACCGCGTTTGTGGTGTCATCAGCCCCCTGATCAATCACTTTAAGCACATCAGGCTCGCCGATAATCGCAGCGGTGATTTGAATGCCGCCTGTGCCCCAGCCATAAGGCATGGGCATTTCGCGGCCACCAAACGGCACCTGATAACCGGGAATCGCAATGGCTTTCAGCAGAGCACGTCGAATCATGCGTTTGGTTTGTTCATCGAGATAACCGAAGTTATAACCACTTTGAACGGCTTGCGTAGTCATAGCGCTTCTCCTTCGCCCGAAGCGTCGCGGGCATCAAATTCTTTTTGAAGCTTGCGGATGAGTTCGAGCTCAGCCTGAAAGTCCACGTAATGCGGCAACTTCAGGTGGCTGACAAAACCCGCAGCTTCAACGTTGTCGCCATGCGCTAACACAAACTCTTCATCCTGAGCAGGGCCTTGTGGCACTTCGTCATATTCGCCACATTGCAATGCTCTATCTACCAACGCCATCGACATCGCCTTGCGCTCAGAAAACCCAAACGTGACACCGTAACCTCTAGTAGACTTCGCTTTGTGCTTTTTACTGCCAGTGAAACCATTGATCATCTGGCATTCGGTCATTTCGATATCGCCAATTTCAATGGCAAAACCTAACTCTTCAGGAACGACTTCAAGCGTGACGTTGCCAGAACGAATTTCACTGGCAAACGGGTGATTACGCCCGTAACCACGTTGGGTGGAATAACCCATAGTGTCAAAGAGATTGACGTTAAATTGGACGGGAAAGAGGTATAAAACGTTCGAGGGCGCGGAATGACGGGGGCTAGAGAGGTTATCTAGATAGGTCAATCAAGTTGTCTAGATAACCTCGTCACTAAATATTCATATTTGTCCTTTCACCCTACGAACGAGACTAGTGAGTGACTTGTATTTCGACCTTGTAGGGGGTTTCCAGCTACATGGTATCGCCAAATTTAACAATGGTTTCCAGCGCTAGAACCTCTCCTGAGAACTTGGTTTTCTTGTTCTCAATCAAGTCACGCCAAATATCGTCTAACGACAATATACGAGTATTATTGAACCCCTCAAATGACAGTCTCATGCACTGCTGCCAGTCTTTACCGCTGCCTGTTCTTTCATACTCAGCGCCGACCGCTCCAACCGTTCTCTTGGACGACACTTCAACACAAAACTCGGCAACTTCTTGTTCTTTCCATGTATTCATCTTGGATGCCTCATCATTTAACCTTTCAAAATTATAGATAGAGGTTAACTCATTGGTCTCATTTATAAGACAAATGTGACCTAGCGCGTTTTCCGCGACGCCACCACAAGATGAGATGGAAAAGAGCAAATAAGCCATGCCCCCAAACATAGGCTTCTATCGCAGTGACTGACATTTTATGGATTGCTAAAAAGTCTGGGCTCAATGGGTTTTCATTTAACATGGCAATCGCCCATATTGCGCCAGTCACTGCTGCCAAAATCAATGCCAATAAACCCAACCCTTCAACCGCCGCCGCCAACCCACCGGGCTTTGGAGAAGGTAGACGGCCCGACTTCATAATCCGTATGTCAGCCTTTATGCGTTTAATGTTCCCAAATAGCCAAGGATACAAATCACTGATTGGTCTGCGGTTAATTACAGTGACAAAGAAAACCATCGAAAAGAGAAGTAGCCCCACACCACCGTACATATGAACATGGTCAATGAGGGTGAGGTGGTAAACAGTAGATTCATTGATGACGTGCATACCAGCAGATGTTAACAGCTGAAAGAGTACCCAGCTTAACGTCGTAAAGTGCAACCATTTCTCAGCTGAAGGCAGCCGCGCAAAAAGGAAGGAAAGTCCGCGAATCGCTTTATTTGAAATTTGAACGTGCATAACACCGTTACTGCTTGTGATCGTTAAGCAAGTCTATGAAGGTGTTTTATGATACCGCTGTCTCATAAGTAATATTTTAATCAAAAAAGCGGGAAAATCTCTTCCCGCTTCTCAGTTTGATGCTATTCCCCTGCATTCATGGTGTTTAACTTTTCGCCTACAGGGCCAGAGAAGTTAAAACCATCATGCTTGTCCCAGTTGATCGACCACGTCATTACACCGCCAAAATTCGGGTAGTTGAACGCTGGTTTTACTGTTCCACAACCCATTCCTTTAGTCACACAGTCCAGCGCATCGAGAATGTTCTGGGTAGGAGCCTGACCTGAGTTCGCCGAGCTTGGGCCTGATGGTAGACCAATCGCAACCTGATCATCACGAAGTGGCGCAAACACAGTACCGTTTGCCAATTCAAAACCTTCAATCAACATTTTGGACTGAGTAACCATCATGTCTACTGAACCTTCCGGTGCAGCGCCTGAAAGATACGGATTAGGCAGACCGCCATTGTTGTAGAGTTGAACATGCAGCAGGTCCAAGGTATCGCGCAGTTCATCAATCAATGGAATGTAAGCGCCCCAAATACCGCTGTATGCCACCATACCACCATGCACATAAGGATGCTCAGGTGCCATCGTTAGGTACATGTCACCACCCATGTTGGCTTCAATTTGTTTCAAAGCACGAGGTAAACGCGCCTGGATTTGAGAGCCATGAACAAGGTTAGAGCCACTTTCCAGATCGATATCCAGACCATCAAAGCCCCACTCTTTCACAATCGCTGTCAGGCTAGAAACGAAGTTAGCTTCATCCGTATCGGTGTTCAGTGTGATCGTCCCTTCCGCACCACCGAGTGACAGAACGAAAATTTTTCCTTTCGCCTGCAACGCAGCCATGTCTTGCTTGAACTTCATCGGATCAAGCGGAGGACAAGTGCTGCGAATGTCACCGTTATATAGATTGAAGTGGACAGTCCCGTCACTGTTGCGATCGTTCTCTGCGAAGGCGATATCAATAATATCCCACGCATCTGACATTTCACTGAGGTTGAGCGGACAGCCAGCACCGTTCTCGAAGTTGTGCCAGTAACCAATCAGCTGATGTTTTTTCGCCGATTGCTCGAACACTTTCAGCGTAACAGCTGCGGTTGATGCAGTCAGGCCATTGCTATCAGTCGCCAGAGCAGAAACGGCGTAACTGCCTACAGCCCCTGGTGTCCAGCTTGCGCTGTATGGCGCCGTTGAATCAGTGGCTACAATCGCCCCATCCACAACGAAATCAACCTTAGTCACGGTGCCATTAAGCGCGCTTGCCTCTGCTTCCAACAAGACAGCTTTGCCCAGACCGACAGAGATGCCCGCGGCTGGGGAAGTCAAACTTGCCACCAACGGCTGGTCACTAACGTTCACAAGAATACCGGCATTACCTGTGTTACCTTCGTTGTCAGTGGCAACTGCGCTGATGCTCACTTCGCCTAAGCCCGTAACCGCCCAATCAACGGCATAAGGCGCGGCATTATCAACGGCAATGCTTTGACCTGCCACGAAGAACTCCACGCCAGTTACGCTGCCATCAGAATCAACGGCATCAACAGCAAGGGAAACCGTCTCACCTGCAAGCAGAGTTGCATTATCCGACGGAGAAGTGAAAGTCACGGTAGGAACGATGGCGCAGATACCCAGCTCAGTCCAAGCGTCTTGCCAGTGAGCGCCGGTATTTGGCTCATATGCCCAAGCCGCATCTGATGAACACCATCCCGCCACGTCACATTGGTATTTGTAGTTCGCATTTTGAACAATATCGCCAACTGCATAGCTGGTGCCAGCGCTGTAAGTTGGTACGCCAGCACAACCACCACCAACACTATTGCCAGCGACATTGACTGAGACATCACCTGCCCAAGCCTGCAAGCCATCATTGTCAGTCGCTTTAGCATTGAAACTGTGGTTGCCTTCCGTAGCAAGCCAAGGGGTTTCAAACGGTGCAACATCATCTGAACCGACAAGTTTGTTGTCGACATAGAATTCTACGTGCGTAACTGCGCCATCGGAATCTTCTGCAGTTGCTGTCAGAGCAACGGTTTCACCAGCTTTCAGTTGCGAACTCGCAGTCGGGTTAGTCAGCTGCGCGGTAGGTGGAATACCAAAGACAGGATCCTCAACCGTAATACTCGCGCTTTGCTCAGACTTCGCGCCCTCATTGTCCGTGACAACAGCACGGACAGTCGCCTGTCCCTGTTTTGCAACCCACTCTAAAGAGAAAGGAGGCGCTGTAACAACACCAACACTGTTTGCGCCGACGAAGAATTCAACATCCGACACCGAGCCATCACTGTCGGAGGCAGTCGCTGAAAGATTGATCACATCGCCGGTAACAAAGTTGGAGTTATTCAAAGGAGAATTCAGCTCGATGACAGGTGGTTGATTGCCGCCAGTAGAACATTGACCAAGTGCTTCCCACTCTTGCCATGGGCCTGAGTTTTCAGCAGGGTTCTTGCCTGTCGTCCACCATTTGGCTTTGTAAGCTTCGCCGGTATGTGCCACCTGATCACCGCCATTATATACAGCAGTATTTTCCCAGGTTGGCAAGGAGGTACAGTCAACTGCCCAAGCTGGCAGTGCTGTTGCTACGCTCAGCGCAATGGCCGTGAGCATCATTGGTTTGTGCATGATGAATTTCCTTATTCGATAATAAGTCACCACCATTTTCTGTCCCGCTCACGGGACTACCGCAAAAAGACTTCGTGGCGTGGTTTGGGATCTGTCGACTTTATTCTTATCGAGAATTATCCCATTCCCATCATGGGTGAATCAGCCAGCTAACTCCATGACAATACGGCTTTTTACGCTCACATTGGTGCCCATTGCACAAACACAGTCCGCAACTTTTTTATTTCATAAAGGAAGTTCCCAAGGCATCACTTTTTCTCCCTGAATCTCAAGGACTAAACTGATGAAACATATCTATTTGCATTAACAATTAACTAGGTCCACATACCGAAACGAGGTGAAAATGCGCTATCTGCTGAGACTGTTTATGGTGACACTCACCTTTTTACTGTCATTACCCGTTTTAGCAACAAGTGAAGAAGAACGGTTGGTGTGGCGATTTGGCCTAGAAGAAATTGATGGTTCAGTGCAGGACATCTACGCGAAAGAGTTCAAACGGCGCATAGAAGAAAAGTCAGCGGGACAAGGCAGCCTAGTGCCGGAAATGCAGGTTTTCAACATCCCTTATATCTTCTCCCAAGACGACAAACTCAACCAATCGGTTCTGACCAATAACTCCACACTGTATGAAGTTGTCGGCAATGCACTCATTGATCAGGATTTACGCCTGATGACTTTCTATCTTGAAGGTGACATGGTGTGGTCAACCGATACAGAAATCGTCAAACCTGACGATTTTAAAGATTTTCGAATGCGAGTGATGAACTCGCCTCTGGTGATTGAATCATTTCGTGTCTATGGCGCGGATACCATCCCTCTGCCCTACTCTCAGGTTTACGGTGCACTGCAAGCCAATATTGTTAATGGACAGAGTAATCCGGTTTTCTCCATTGAAGAGATGAAGTTTTACGAAGTGACTGAATACATGATTTGGCCCGGGAAACAGAAGTTCACCACATCAGTAATTGCCAATCAGGCCTGGTATTTGTCTCTATCTGCAGAACACAAAATGCTGCTTCGAGATACCTTTGAGGAAATGAGCGACTTCATCTTTGAAAAGCAGCAAGCGTTGAATAAAGCTCAACTCGCCAAGATCAAGGAGTTTAAGCCCAGTATGACCTTCATCATCCTAACCCGAGCCCAACAAAACGCGTTTAAAAAGTATGCTGCACCAATAAGGGCGAGGTATGTCGAGTTGGCAGGTCAACCGGGTGAACGGCTATTGAAAGCGCTGGATGAAGCATTAGGCAACAAAAATTAAGAGAGCGACTGACGCTCTCTTAATTTGTATTGGTAACACTGGATTCAGTATTAAGCCATTTCACAACTGGTTCGTGGTTGAGGAACATTGCTCATCGCCTGCCGCTTCAATGCATAATTATGCACTTCAGACGCTGAAATCGCTTTGCTGTAATACCAGCCTTGGATCACTACATCTGTTTCCCGGGAAACAATATCAAGCTGCTCTTTGGTCTCAACGCCTTCTACGATGATATTCATACCAAGTTGCTTGGCGATACCCGCCAGGCTGTGGAAAACCTGCTTGCCACGTTCGCTGTTGAGCGCAAGCACAAAGCTTCGGTCGATTTTCATCGCATCAATATCAAAGCGGTTTAGGTAACTCAGTGAACTGTATCCTGTACCAAAGTCATCGATATGAACCGTTGATCCTGCCATATGCAGACGAGAAATAGCGTCCTCCACCAGGGCGGGATTATCAATCAAGGACTCTTCCGTGATTTCGAAATGAATTAAACCTGGCACCTGAGCAATCAAAGACAATATATCCTCCATCGCACCTTGGTTGGTCAGGGTATGGCTGGTGATGTTCACACTGATTGGCATATAGAACTTCTGTTCCATCCAGATCTTACTCTGAGCCACCGACTGTCGAACCACCCACAAATCGATATCCGTCATCAGATTTGCCTTCTCAAACACTGAAAGGAATTTACCCGGGGCTTCTACATTACCCATACTGTCACATAGTCGAATGAGCGCTTCAACCGCAGTTACCTGTCCAGTGTGGCTGGAAATCTGCGGCTGGTATTCTAAGTAAAACTCACGGGTAGCAAATGCTTCCAACTGCATTTGCACGCCTTGAATTTCTCGCACTTTTTGTAGCGATTCCGTCACAGGGTCGACAGCCAACACGTAGGCTTCTTCTTCCCGGCGGGTAAAGGTGGTGTCCAGTGAAGGAATATACAAATCTCGCGTCTTTGCGTGTGCATCCAATAAGCGAACAAACGGGATGTAAATCAAGGTACTCAAGATCACCAAGGCGACCTGTAAGATCACAGCGTTGTAATCCCCGCCCGTCGAAATAAACGCATTCAGGATAAGTGGGCTGGTAATGGGCGCCATTACAACTGGAATGGCAACGAGTCCTGCTGAAAGCACGGTCAGAGCAATACCCATATTTACCAGTGGTGCAAGAACAAATGGAATGAAAAGGCGCAGATTAAAGATAATAGGCAGACCAAACATCAAAATTTCGTTGATGTTGAAAAAGCTGAGCGGAATGCTGGAAAGCGCAATGACACGCATCACTTTGTCTTTTGAAAACGCCAGAATAGCCAGTGCCAAACCAAAAGTGGCGCCTGAACCGCCAATGAAAACAAACGACGAAAGCGTCGAAATGTTCATTGCATTCGAAGACATGTCTCCTGCGTTGAAAAGCACTCGATTAATGTCTAGTACATCGATCAAAGGCTGAACCAAAGGTGTCAGCGCATAGTAGCCATGGATGCCAAAAAACCACAGCAATGAGTTTAGCGACGAGAACAAAGCACCGACGGTATACGGTTCATTGACCGGGTCAAACGCCTGTAGGAAAGCAGCAGAATCAAAATAAAGGCTTGTCAGGGTCAACAGCTTAGTCATGATCACTACGACGCCTGTCGTGATTACGCCAGGTATGATGAGGTTCATCGAGTCTTTCACGAGCTTGCCCGCTACTTCGTTCTCGACAATACGTGCCCATCTTTGCTTTTTCATTTTAGAGAGCAAAGGTACGGCGTAGATTGGCAGTGTCAGACCCACAAAGGTCAAAAGGATTGAGCTTGCCTGATATTCATAAGCCAATACCTTCTCGGCAACAGCTACGTAAGAAATACAGAGCACGGCAATAGGAGGCCGAGGTAATCGCCACTGAATCGCGAGCATCATACTGATTGATGCTGCAAAAAGGTAAGGATAAAGAGAGGTCAGTGACAACCTTAGAAGATTGAGTTCATGTATAAAAATAGGTGCATCCACATTAAGGAATTCGAGCATACTCGCCACAAACCCCAGGATGCTTGACACTATTAGACATGGAACCAACCACAACATCCCATCGCGCATCGCACGGAGCGATCGCGTCACCGCCTCAAACCGATACGGATTGAGCCAGTGTAAGAAAGACTTGTTCTTTGATAATTGCTTCATTTAGTTCACTGAATGAGGGTCAATAAAATACCATTGCCCTTTGTCGCGACGAAACTATCGAGAGTGCGATTTAAAAAAGAGCGAGTAAATATGCTATTTCTGCGAAAATTTTCCGGGTATTGTAGTGTCTAGAAAACCTAAATCAACACCCCCCATAAATAAAGTCGACTTTTACCATCCGTTAACATTCGCCAGATAAATGCAATGTACAATTGCATCCATCTCATCTCTCTTTGTTAATCAACAGTTTCAAAATTCCATACTTATTTTCATCATCAACCCCATGAAACATAAGTGTTAAATTTTTAAAATGGGATCTTGAGTCCATTAAAAAAAACACCAAGCAATAGCAGTATTAACAGTGTTAATTGGCTCGACGAATTTCAAAATGTTAAATTTATAACCTTCCATAAACAAAATTATCGGTATCAGCTTGTTATATCATGTTGAAAGAAGCCTCTAATTCTGGAAAAAGTAATCTTTTTTTCGTATATAGTTAAGGTGTTTATATCCTTTTTCCTATGATCAAATATGCCCAACAAATCGAAAATTAGCCGATGCTTAATTATTCAAGCCATCTTACTCACTATCTCTTTTTCGTTTCAATCGGTTCACGCCATGGGAAAGAAAAAGCCGCATTTCGTCGATACATTGAAACTTCATGGGTACATTGATAACTATGGTAACGTCAGATTAAACCATTCACCGCTCACAGAACTACCTGAACCCTTTGAAGTGGAAGGATTTCTGGACATGAAGGGAAGCAAGATAAAGCATTTACCCGATGGATTGACGGTGAAAAGTTATGTAAACGCCTCAAATTCAATGTTAACAAAATTCCCAAAGATTGAAGTCGGTGGTTACATCAACCTGACAGGATCAAAAGTTACGGCATTGCCCACAGGATTTAAGGTGAATGGTGATTTGAGTTTGGTCGACACGCCAATCACTGTCCTTCCGGGGCGATTAAATGTGAAAGGTAACCTTTACTTGGGCAATACACGGATAAAAACACTGCCGGCAGACTTAAAGGTAGGGGGTGATTTGTATATCAGGGGAACACAGGTACAAACAGTACCGGAAACGGTTCGAGTAGAAGGGAAAATCTATCGCTGAACACCAAAAAAAAGGCCCATCGCCCTACTTCTCTCTTATATAGATAATCAAAAAGATTCACCAAACCTGAGTGAATCACTAGGGGCCGTTGACCTTTGGTGATGATTTTTGCAGCAGTTTGCGGGGATTTTATGCAAGGCAGAGGCTTCGATGTGTAACTAGCCTAAATGAGAAGCCGATAACGCAGCAGAAATTTCCCACAAACGCTGCCCGAAAGGTTCCGCTATAACAGAATTGAACCGACAAAGGTAAATAGATGCTGAGATATAGTACGGACGAGAATGAGAAAAATTTGTCTTATTTTATAAACACTTAAAATTCATCTCACGATTTGCATCACCTTTGAGTCACCTCATAGAGTTCCAGTGGAAGCCCATCTGGATCCTGAAAGAAGGTAAAGCGAGATTGAGTATAAGGATCAACCCGCACGGTTTCACACACGATTCCACGAGTTTGCAGATGAGAGATGACTGCGTCAATATCCTGAGTTTGAAAAGCAAGATGACGAAGCCCCAGCGACTCTGGAAAAGAAAGACGCTGAGGACTGCCAGGAAATGAGAACATCTCTAGCTGTCGACCGTCAGGAAGCAACATATCCACTTTCCATGAATCCCGCTCTTCACGATAATGCTCGGCAATAATATCAAATCCCATTACATCTCGATAAAATTACTTAGAAACCTCAATATTACTGGCAATCAAAGCAACGTGATGAATACCCTGAATCACAGTTTCCTACTCCAATTCTTTTTGCCAACCATTGGCAAAATTTACTAACCTAGACTTTGCATTTATACCAGAGTCTTTCTAACCCGTTGACATTAAAGGATAGAAAGTTGGCATTCGAATTGCTGTGTATTCTGAACATGCAACAATACGGATTTGATTATGACGCTATCTACAAAACGAAGGAATCAGTATAAAGCAGGTTTTTCGGTATTCATGTTTGGCTTTTCCGTCGGTGTGATCATTCTCGTCTCAGCATTTTGAGCGTTTTTCTAGTACCTGCCTTTAATGTTTTGACTTCCCAGGGTCTTCTGCTGGCACATTTGCTGTCGGCATTTCTAATTTTCTGTTGTCACTAAGTCTGTCGACAAGATACCCAGACAGCGCTAAGGTTATGAAAATCTGTCGCTTCGACGTTGGGAAGATAAATGCCGCACATCGATTTCAGGAAGAAAGTCAGTCTCGCTCGACCCAGGCCTTATGGCACCAATCTTCAGAGGGCGCTTGAAAGTGACCGCGGGCGAATCATCAACTCTGCGCCTATCCGCCGCCTACAACAAAAGACACAAGTATTCCCGCTCGAACGTAATTCAGCAGTAAGAAGCCGGCTCACTCATTCCATGGAAGTTCAACAGGTTGGGCGCTTTATTGTCCATTCTATTTATGACCGCCTGTCTGATAGAGAGAAAGACGCCTATGGACTTTCGTCACTTGAGCGCGCAATAGAATCTTTGGTGGAAATGGCTTGCTTAATGCATGACATGGGCAATCCACCTTTCGGACATTGTGGTGAAGATGCGATAAACCGTTGGTTCACCAAACACCTTAAACAACTCGCACCCATGCAGCAGCTTCTCCAAGACCTTCCAGTAACGACGACGGAGCCCATCATCCATGAGCTTTGCCATTTTGATGGAAATGCACAGGCGATTCGACTGGTACAATCACTTCATCGTTTCAATCTCACATACAGCCAGGCTGCTGCAGTATTGAAGTATACACGTCCTGCGACAGAGCGTTCTGATGAGGTGCCAAGTAATAAGAGTTATCTCACCAAGAAAGTTGGCTACTACATTACTGAAAACAGCTATGTGAATGCGCTGATGGATGAGCTCGAAATAGCCAAATACTGTCGCCACCCGCTGAGTTATATCATGGAAGCGGCGGATGACATTTCCTACTGTCTGGCAGACTTGGAAGATGCAGTAGAAAAACGGATTCTCTCACTTGAGACCCTAACCGAACACCTCAAGCGAACCTTTGCCGAATTAGAACCGGATAATCGTCCAATTAAAGGCACGCATTGTTTTGATGCTCTGCTCGATAATGTTTACCGTGAAGCACAAAACGACGAAATTAGTCCAACTCATAAGTTCTTTATCAAACTTCGCGTGGAAATGGTTCATCCGCTGGTCAATCACGCATCAGAGCAGTTCACGAATAATCTGGCTGCAGTCTTTAGTGGCAACTTGAACCGGGCCCTCATTGAAGATAACAGCCAATTCCATGCACTAGCGAAAACCTTCAAACAGGTAGCAATCAATCATGTATTCAACGATCCGGAAGTAGAGAATCTGGAACTTCAGGGTTACAAAATCATTGGTGGATTGTTGGAAGAGTACCGACCGCTCCTCGATCTGGATACTGATACATTCCAGAAAATCGTCCGAGGTGAAGGCCGCAAACTACCGGTTGAAAGAAGGTTGTTCAACAAGCTATCAAGGAAACATGTAGCGGCGTATGAAATCTCTTTAAAGGAAGAAGCGCCAGTGAGCAATCCAACGCTTTGGGAGTTCTATTTGAGATGCAGACTGCTACAGGACTATATCAGCGGCATGACAGATCAATTCGCATTCGACGAATATAAAATCCTTTTGGTCAGCGATTAAAACCTATCAGTTGGATAACCATATCCTCGCAAGAAAAGATCGACGCAAGAGTACACGTAATCACGGCGAGTCTCTGCGTCCTCTCCAGAGTCAAACCCAAGAAGCGCCCAATATACCGCGCGTCCATGAAGCATAAGAAGAAGCTGCATTGCTGCAGAATCTGTGTTGTCGCAGAGTGGTAATTCTCCCCGTTTAACCAGTAAATCCAGATAGCTGCTTATACGGTTAATATTCCGGATAGGTCCTTGCTCTAGAAAGATGCGAGCGATTTCAGGATGAGTACCAGACTGTCTGACCGTGTTCTGGAAAGCATTCCGCGCTTCTTCACCAAGCAACATGGTTTGGAACAACCAGCCGAACTCTCGAAGGACAATATGAGCAGCACGTGATTCGTGTTCCAGATCTAGCTCCAAACCTGCAGATATACATTTTTCAATGATGCAGGTTTCGAACAATTGATCTTTACTGCTGAAGTGTGCGTAAACCGTTTGTTTACTGACATTTGCATGCTCTGCAATCGCATCCATAGAGATGCCATAGCCTTGCTTGGAAAATAGCTCTACCGCTGCCGAAAGGATTTGTTGGCGCTTTTTCTCTTTTCTCTGCGAAATGCGGGTAGTCATTCAGTGTTCCTTAACTGAAAATCTGTACAAAAAAGTATCAAATCAAACTGGACAGTCTAGTTTGGTTGCTTTATTTTTAATCTAATTGGACTGGACAGTCTAGTCCAGTAAAACTAATCGTAATGGAAGACGAGAAATTTGCCATGCAAAAGTGCATCCCTTCAATCGCTATCGCAGCGACCATCACATTACTCACTGCATGCAACTCGCAGACACAAGAAGTGACTGCACAGCCAGAACATAGTCTGCCTACCGTCAATGTCCTCACTGTTGAGTTATCACCGGGTTATGCTGTCGATCGCGAATATGTCGGCACAGTGCAGGCTGGTCAAAGTGCCAATCTGGGTTTTGAACTTGGTGGCAAAGTGAATAGCTTGTTGGTCGACGAAGGCGATACCGTTGTTAAAGGGCAACCCCTGATCAGACTGGATACCCAATTACTGGAAACCGAAGCGCAGCAGTTGGGCGCGCAATTAGAACAACTCGACGCCCAACTGGATCTCACCCGCACCAATCTTCAACGACAACGCCAGTTAAAGAAAAAAGGCTTCAGTGCAGATGCGGAAATTGACTCTTTGATCAGTCAGCGCGATGCTCTCTTGGCCAATGTCCGCCAACTAAATGCAACACTGGCCTCCAACAAGTTACGTCTCGAAAAATCAACAATTTATGCACCATATACAGGAAAGATCAGCCAACGTTTTGTCTCTCAGGGTGACGTGGTTAATGTTGGTGCTCCCACACTGACTCTTCTTGCTGATGACTTAAAAGAGGCCAGGATTGGTGTACCAATCAAATACCTTCAGGCATTGTCAGCCAACACATCTGCCAGAGTTCGTGTTGGAGCAAACACCTATGATGCTACCTTACTCAACCCTGGTGCGGCCCTTGACATGAGATCACGTACGGTAACGCTTCGCTACCTCCTTCCTGAAAATACCAGTGCGCTTGATGGGCAACTCGCCTACCTACAGTTTGCTTTCGAAACGCCAAAAGAAGGTTTTTGGATGCCGCTGACAGGATTAACCGACGGTTTGCGCGGCACATGGAATATCTATGCTGTCGTACCAGGAGACTCTGGCAACCAGTTCATTTCACGCCGTTCGGTTCAGGTGCTGCACGCTGACGATCAAAGAGCCTATGTTTCAGGAGCAATCGACAACGGAGACAAGGTATTAACTGACGGTGTCCACCGCGTCGTATCCGGTCAATCTGTGAATCTGGCGGCGGAGTAACTCCATGGAATCATTACTGAAGAATACACGCCTATTGGTGTTGTTTACTGTATTGCTGCTGGTTTCTGGGCTCTCTGCGCTTTCCACCCTCCCACGTGCAGAAGACCCGGCGCTGACTAACCGATGGGCGACCATCACTACCGTATATCCCGGTGCGAGCGCAGAGCGCGTGGAAGCACTGGTAACGGAAGAACTGGAAAACGAGTTACGCGCGCTCGACGAAATCAAACTGATTGAGTCTCAATCCCGGCCCGGCATTTCTGTTATCACGCTTGAGCTGCACGATGAACTGACGGAAACAGAGCCGGTGTGGTCAAAGGTGCGGGACAAACTGGGTGATGCCGCACCAAATTTGCCGTCTGATGCATTAGAACCTGCCTTCGATAACGATCATTCCAACGCCTTCACCTATATCACAGCATTACAGTGGAACGACGACAGTGAGGTCGACCCCCTCATTCTTGGCAGGTATGCCAAAGAGCTTGCCAAGCGGTGGCGAAATCTTGCAGGAACAGAGTTCGTAGAAACCCATGGGGCTCCAGATGAGGAAATACTGGTCACGCTCGATGTGGCTTCCGCAAGTGCACTTGGTCAATCTGCCTTGTCCATTTCAAACGCGATTTCCGGCGCTGACGCGAAAAATGCGGCTGGTGAACTTCACAACAATCACAACCGCTTTCAACTCGAAGTCGCCGGTGAATTAGACTCAGTTGACCGCGTTAAGCGGGTCCCAGTAACCATTGATCAACACGGTTTTCTGGTCAGGCTAGAAGATATCGCTTCCGTCGAACGTGCTCAAGCCCTCCCTCAGAGACAAATCGCACTTATTGATGGTAAGCCTGCAGTTCTGGTTTCAGCCCGTATGCAGGACACCATCAGAGTCGATAACTGGACAGCGGCCGCTGACGCGTTACTTGATGGTTTCCGTGCTGACTTGCCTTCCAACATCAGCCTTCAGCCTATTTTCAAGCAGGCGAGATATACTGAGACTCGACTTTCTGAATTGGTTGAAAGCCTGCTGCTTGGTTTTGGATTGGTATTGATTGTCCTGTTCATCACACTGGGTTTCCGTTCAGCAATTCTCGTCGCATTGTCCCTGCCAATCGCTTCTGCTTTTACGCTCGCCATGATGGGTTTTACCGGATTACCAATTAACCAGATGTCAGTCACGGGACTTATCGTGTCACTCGGTATCATGGTCGATAACGCCATCGTCATGGTAGATACCATCCAGCATTACCGCCAACAAGGTGTGAAACGACTGGAAGCGGCAGTAAATTCCATTAAGCACCTCTGGTTACCGCTGTTAGGCTCTACACTCACCACTATTCTTGCCTTTGCACCGATATTCCTGATGCCTGGGCCTGCCGGAGAATTTGTTGGAGCAATCGCCATCACCGTTAGCTTCTCGCTGATTGGCTCCTATATCGTTTCTCATTTTTTGGTGTCAGGTTTTGCTGCTCGCTGGTTGCCTTCCGGCGAAAACCACAACCATTGGTATCAATCAGGATTGAGCATTCCTTGGTTAAGTCAGGCTTTCCGCGCATCAGTCCGAGCTGCGGTTAGGTTCCCGTGGCTTGCGATTCCTATCGTGTTTATGGTTCCCTTCTCGGGGTTTTGGGCGGCTGGCCAATTAACCGAGCAATTCTTTCCACCGTCAGACCGGGACATGTTTGAAGTTCAGGTGTTCCTTTCCCCGCAGGCGAGTATTCACGCTACATTGGAAACGACCAGACAGATAGAAGCGCTGCTAGAAGAAACCGATGGCGTTGAGCAAGTTGGCTGGGTGGTCGGTGAGAACTTCCCATCGTTTTATTACAACATGATGGGACGCCAACGTGGTGCGCCTAATTTCGCGCAAGCCATGGTGAAAGCGGAGGATTTCCGCGCAGCCAATGACATGATCCCAACACTTCAGGAACAACTTTCTAAAGAGTTTCCGAATGCACAGATCCTGGTAAGAAAACTTGAACAAGGCCCTCCTTTCAATGCGCCACTGGAAGTACGAGTGTATGGCCCGAACCTTGACCGTCTTCGTGATATCAGTGAGAACATTCGCTTGCTGATGGCCTCCACACCCGATGTCATTAACACCCGCGAAACCCTGCAACCTGGTACCCCTAAGATTGCCGTAAAGGTGAATGAAGAAGCCAGTCAGTTAACTGGTATGTCACTCAATGATATTGCCGTGTTACTCAACGCTTCCATGTCCGGCATTGTTCAGGGCAGTGTGGTTGAAGAAACAGAATCAATCCCAGTCCGGGTGCGTGTCGCTGACGAATCCCGTACCAGCATTAATGAACTGAACAAACTTAGGCTTCCAATTACCGGCAGTGAAGGTCAGGCAGATCTCCCTATTTCAGCGATTGCAGATTTGAAAATAGAGCCAAGCCGCGGCGCTATACCGCATCGTGACGGAGAACGTGTCAATGTGATTGAAGGTTACATTACGGCCGGTGTGCTTCCGCAAACGGCCTTGAATGCCTTTACCGCTAAACTGGAACAGGCAGATCTTCGCTTACCACCCGGTTATCGCATTGAGTTTGGTGGCGAATCGGCTGAGCGTAACGATTCAGTTAACCAATTACTGGCCAACCTCACTATCGTTATCACGCTTCTTGTCGCTGTAGTGGTTGTCTCGTTCAACTCCTTCCGCCTGAGTGCAATCATTTTTCTTGTGGGTGTTCAAGCTTCAGGTCTGGGCCTACCCTCTGTTTGGGTGTTTGGTTATCCATTCGGCTTTACTGTGATCATTGGCCTTCTGGGATTAGTGGGTCTGGCTATCAACGCCTCGATAGTCATTCTGGCAGAGCTCAAATCCAGCCCTAAAGCTAAAGCAGGAGACAGAGAGGCCATTGTTGAAGCTGTCAGCAGTTGCGGCCGACATATTACTTCCACGACCATAACGACGATAGGCGGCTTCCTGCCATTGATACTCGCAGGTGGTGGTTTCTGGCCTCCGTTTGCCATCGCCATTGCCGGCGGTACTTTGCTAACCACCCTGCTTTCGTTCTATTTCGTCCCTTCAGCATTCAGAGTTGCTGTGGCATTCAGCCCTCTGGATAAGCCAAATTCTTTGGAAGCAACAGAGTAGGCATAAAAAAACAGCCACCCTTGGGTGGCTGTTTTTTTTCAATGGCTTAATTGTTTCCGCAAAAGCTATAACGCAGAAAGAACAGGGCTAGCCATCAAGCCCATCAGCAGCAAAATTGGAAACATGATCTTAATGATGAACGGAATCCGCATTATCACATCCCTTTTTTATATTACGGTATTTACTAAGTGCGACTCTCCAACGCACTAAGTACTCCGCCTAGCCAACAGCAGCAAAGCCTAATAAGTATAGACACAAAGTTTTAACAAGACATACAGCATTGCATACCTTTTTAGGCAAAAACTTAGACAACGAGCAGTTCTATATGAAATATAAGGAATATTTTCTCTAAATATTTTTGCGATTCATCACGCTTTTATAGCAGATATCATACGAAATCGGATGCAGAACACCTTCAATTCACCTTCATCAATCTGGCCAGTACCAGTTTGGTGTGTCTAACAATCCCTGACCTTGCACTTCGGTTTGACCCAAGACTTTTTCCAGCTCGATGGCATGACAATCTGGATGCTGATTCAAGGCGTTGATCAAGCGATTCGCATGGGAAATCACCCAAACCTGCGAATGCTGTGAGGCGTGGGTGATCAGTCTTGCAAGCGCCGGCAAAAGATCAGGATGCAAACTAGTTTCTGGTTCGTTCAACACCATCAGCGCTGGTGGCCTTGGCGTAAGCAATGCTGCAATCCAAAGCAGAAACCGCAACGTTCCGTCAGAAAGCTCTGCACTGCTCAATGGACGAAGTAAGCCTTTCTGGTAGAACTCCATCGCGAAGCGGCCATCACGCCCAGCAACTATCTTGAGACTGCAACCCGGAAACGCATCTTCAATGGCTTTATCTAATGCTTCTTTGTCTCCTATTTCCATGATGGTCCGTAAGGCAGCCGCCACATCTCTACCATCGTGATGAAGCACTGGCGTTCGGGTGCCTAACTGAGGTTTTCTTGCAGGAGCATCGGCGTCAGTCCGGAAATGATCATAAAAGCGCCAGCTTCGAATCATTTCACGGGTATGAAAAACTTCGGCTGCAGAGCTTGGATCAGCATGGGCATCAAACATGCTGTCATATGCATGAATATGCTGTGACGCCACTTCCCAGCTTCTCCCTTCGCGGATTCTGACCATGCTCCCTTTGCGCTCAACCAAACAGCTGGCTGGTCGATAGTAAGGCCCACTGAAAATACATTCGTGTTTGATTTCAGGATCGAAGTAAAAGAGAGAAGGCGGCGGCCCTTTAGGCGGCGGAGAAGGCAGTCCCAGCGAAACCGTATACCCAAAGGTTTCACTCGAGAACCCAAGTTTTAGCCTTATCACATCTTTGCGTACCACTGGCTCTATATCCACATCGCCGCGGCGCATCGCCTCAGAGATTTCTTCGGGACCCGCCCAGAAGGTCGATTGCAATCCCCCTTCTTCCGCAAGCGAGTTGACCACTCCCCCGGATGCGGTTTTCGCCAGCAACCGAAGCGCCTTGTACAAGTTCGATTTGCCACTGCCGTTCGGCCCGGTGATCAGATTTAACGGCCCGAGGGGGATAGTGAGAGACTGTATGGATCGGTAGTTGGCAATGGAAAGCGTGGTAAGCATGATGGGTCCTGAAAAGTGTCCAGACGAAGTAACATATCAATGTTATCAATCGCCTGTCACCCTTCATTTTTCCAATTCATTAAACTCCAGCACAGTGCCATCAGGGTCGCGGATAAAACAAGCCACACGTCTTTCCCCGATGCGTATCGGCCCTTCCGTTACCTTGATATCCCTTAGCTTACAAAAAGAGAGAAACGCAGACATTGAGTCGATCACGTAAGCAATATGGGTAATGCCTGGAAACTTCGTGTCAGCATCCAGAAGAACATTGTGCCCGTGCAGCAAAGGTTCATCGCCACTGAATATCAGATTAATACGCTGACCTTCGCTGTTTTCCATCTCACAGGCGTTGTGCTCAGGCAACATCAACACTTGGGTAAACCCAAGTATTTTGTAAAAAGACATCGATCTTTGAGCATCACAGACCCGAATACCAACATGTTCGAAAGCCCTGATTTTTAGCTCATCAGTCATCATTCAATGCCCGGCATGGTGATAAAGCGATCGAGCCCCTTGATAGCATTCATCCAACGGTTTACGTGCTCAAATTGCTCTCCACTCACGCCCCCTTGATGCATCAATGCTACGTAAGGAAAACATGCGATGTCTGCAATGGTCGGAGAGTCACCCACCAGCCAATCGTTCTCTGACAGTTGGTCATCTAATATCTCAGCACACTGAAGCGCCTTGATTCTCGCGCTGTCCACATCCAACTCAACGCCAAAGAGATCATGCAATCTGGCATCGTTTGGGCCCCTTGCGATTTCATTGGCAGCATAAGACAACCATTGCATCACCTCTCCCTGACTTTTGGCATTCTGAGGCCACCAGGATAAAAGCTGATATTTTTGCGCGAGATAAATAAGAATTGCCTGAGAATCACGGACGATAAAACCATCGTCGTTCAGCACCGGTATTTGCCCTAGAGGGTTTATCTTCAAAAACGCATCCGTTTTGTGCTCACCTGCCATGTAATCAACGGCGTAGACAGATAATGGAATATCATTTAAAGCGCAAAACAAACGTACTTTGTAGCAGTTGCCGGAAAGCTCAAGGTCATAGAGTTTCATATCCAAAGCTCCTTCCAATGGATGATTGAGGTTTCATCACTGTAAGTCGAAAATATGCCTTCGAACATGGAGGTTAGTGCAATGCAGGATTGCAAGAATGCAGACCCATTATGGAATGACCTGAAAATCTATAACGCTGTCGTCTGCGAAGGATCATTATCCGGCGCATCTAGACGATTGAGCATCAGTCATTCCACAGTGTGCCGCAGAATTTCGCGTCTCGAAGATATTGTCGGTGTCACGTTAATCCACAGACGTTCGAATGGCATCGCATTTACCAAAGATGGAGAGCAGTTGGGTGGTTTTGTCAGGGAAATGGATGAGCGCGCCAACGACATTATGTTCTGGATTAAACAGAAGAAAGATGACCTCGCAGGCATCCTATCACTCAGTTGCTGTGATATCGCCTTACAGAGCCTGTCGCGTATTGTAGGGGACCTTTCCGTCTCCAATCCCGGCATTCAATTCGATATTAAAGTCAGCGCGATGAATGCAGATTTACGGCTTGCCAGCACAGACCTCGCCATCCGTGCCACCACCTCTCCCGATGAGTCGCTGGTTGGCGTAAAGCTCAGTCACTTTCGGTTCCAATTGGCGAAATGCACGGGAGTAAACTCTCCTTCCCATGCGAACTGGATTTGCCTTAACGACGCGTTTTCCCACCTTCCTGCTGAACGTTGGCTAGGGGAACTAAAATCAGTGAGCCAAAGCCAAATCAAAGTCGACAGCTATATGAGCGCAGCGGAATTGATTCGCACCGGGACAGGCATTGGATTGTTGCCGGATTTCGTGGTGGAAAATGATCCCTTCCTTGAAGCCATCGACGTTGAAGAAACACTCCCCACTTGGGATTTGTGGTTGGTTTATCACCGCTCTCAAATCAACAACGGTCTGGTAAAAGCATTTACTAATCACCTGAAAAGTCATTGGTGTGAAAACCAATCCATACCCCTACCTCCGGAAGTAAGCAGCACCGATCTTTCTTGGCAAAAGTGAATTGCGCTCTCATTCTTCGTTCAAACTGGACGGCAGCCCTCACACTAGGCTCAATGGATAGGAAGCAGAGACAAGTACTCACCTATTGTTAAAAGCGTGGATTGTTTTCAGGGAAGGAAACATGAAAAGGGAAGTCATCACAGCACTAGAAGGCATTGTCGGCAGCAAATTTGTCATTACCGACGAGGAAACCATGCGCCCCTATGAGTGTGATGGTCTCTCGGTCTATACCGAAATGCCAGTGTGTGTCGTGCTTCCTGCATCGACAGAAGAAGTCATGGCGGTCATGTCGCTCTGCTATAAGCACAAGATCAACGTCGTCGCCCGAGGTGCAGGAACCGGCCTTTCTGCTGGCGCCTTACCGCTAAGCGACGGCCTGCTGCTTTCCCTCGCCAGACTCAATCAAATACTGGATATCGACAAAACCACCTCACTGGCCGTAGTTCAACCCGGAGTTCGAAACTTGGCTATATCAGAACAAGCCAGCCTTGAAGGTTTGTATTATGCGCCTGACCCATCATCCCAAATTGCGTGCTCGATTGGCGGGAACGTCGCTGAAAATGCAGGCGGTGTGCATTGCCTGAAATATGGCTTAACCGTCCACAATGTGGTGTCTGCTGTGATCGTCAGCGCCGAAGGCGAGAAACTGGTTTTAGGCGGTGCTGCGTTTGACTTACCCGGTTTCGACTTACTGGCTTTAATGACTGGTTCTGAAGGCATGTTAGGCATCGTCACTGAAATCACCGTGCGCTTGCTTCCTCTGCCCGACGTGGCCCGCGTGATCCTTGCTGGTTTTGATTCGGTGGAGAACGCTGCAAATGCAGTGAACGATATCATCGCCAACGGCATTATTCCCGCTGGTTTAGAAATGATGGATGCTTACGCCATTTCCGCCGCGGAAGACTTTGCCAAAGCGGGTTATCCCAAAGAGGCAGACGCCCTACTTCTTTGCGAGCTGGATGGCAGCGAAGAAGATGTGAATCACCAGCTTTTACAAACTCAGCAAATATTGCAGCAGGCAGGTGCAACAACTCTCAAGATCTCGGAAAGCGAAGATGAACGGGCAAGAATGTGGAAGGGCCGCAAATCTGCATTCCCTGCTGTAGGGCGTATTTCACCTGATTATTACTGCATGGATGGCACCATTCCGCGCAGTGAACTTGCCAGTGTGCTCAATCAAATCCACCAGCTTTCACGATTCTATGGCCTACGCGTCGCCAATGTCTTTCATGCTGGGGACGGTAACCTCCACCCTTTGATTCTGTTTGATGCCAATGTGCAGGGGGAACTTGAAAAGACCGAAGAATTCGGCGCAGAGATACTCAGACTTTGTGTAGAGGCCGGAGGCTGTATCACTGGCGAACATGGCGTTGGCGTAGAGAAAATCAACCAGATGCACCACCAGTTTAACGACGCCGAATTAGCACAATTCCATCGGGTGAAAGCCGCTTGGGACAAAGAAGGATTACTGAATCCTGGGAAAGGCATTCCTGAGCCCAAGCATTGTCAGGAGCACAAAACACTTACCCATTCTCAAGGAACGAAATCAAAAAGTACGGAGGGAAGCTCAAATGGCTGATATCACCTCCAACCTGCTAGAGCAAGTTCAGGACGCCGTTGCAGATAAAGCTGCGCTCAACTTAATAGGTGGCAATACCAAGCATTTCATTGGCCGCGAGCCGGTTGGTCAGGCAGTTTCCCTGAAAAACCATACAGGCGTGATTTCCTATCGCCCTAGCGAGCTTGTGATTACCGCCCGTGCGGGCACGACCATTGCAGAGATTCAGGCACAGCTGGCTAAAAACAACCAGACCTTGGTGGGTGAACCACCGGCCTTTAACGGCAAAGCTACGCTCGGAGGTTCGGTTGCTGCAGGCATCAGCGGTGCTTCACGCCCTTTCTGGGGCTCACTGCGTGATGCAATACTGGGGGTGAAACTCATCAATGGCTACGGGGAACATCTTCGCTTTGGCGGACAAGTGATGAAAAACGTCGCTGGTTACGATGTTTCCAGACTGCAAGCTGGGGCGTTTGGTGCGTTCGGCATTATCACTGAAGTCAGTCTGCGTGTGCGTCCAAAATCAGAAAGCACCACCACCCTGGTGTTTGAATGTGATGCGCCCTCTGCTATCAGGCGAATGCGTGATCTTTCAGTATCCGCGCATCCTTTGTCTGCAAACGCTTGGTATGCCGGCCAGCTGTTTATTCGCCTTTCCGGAAGCCACTCAGCAGTCAACAGCAGTGCAGAGACGCTTGGCGGAGAAGTGCTGGAGAATCAGGACTTATTTTGGCGCTCCATTAGAAACTTTCGTCACCCTTTCTTTGCCAATACGACTCAGTCTCTTTATCGCCTCTCGGTTTCACCCTCAGCGCCGCATTTTGAGCAATGGGGTGAAACCTTGATTGATTGGGCAGGCGGTGTCAGATGGGTCTATTCAGAACAAACTCTTTCCTCGCTGTCTAACACTGCCTCTCTGCATGCAGGACATGCTACCTGCTATCGCCCCCTTGAGCGCACAAGCGAGTGTTTTCATCCGCAGCCGGACACAGCCAAACGCATTCACCAGAACCTGAAAATGGCTTTTGACCCACATCGTCTGTTTAATCCGGGGCGCATGTATTCATGGTTAGGGCAAGCTGAAGCTCTGGGAGACAATAGCCAATGAAGACGTCACTAAAAGATGAGTTTCTAAGCACGTTAGATGGCAAGAAAGCTGAAGAAATCCTGCGACGATGCGTTCATTGCGGCTTCTGCAATGCTACCTGCCCAACCTACCAAGAACTCAGCGATGAGCGGGACGGACCGCGCGGGCGAATTTACCTGATCAAACAAATGCTGGAAAACGGGGAAGCTACAGAGAAAACACGCACGCATCTGGATAGGTGCCTGACTTGCCGAAGTTGTGAAACCACCTGTCCCTCCGGCGTCGAATACAGCCAGCTGTTGGATATCGGCAAGCAGCACATTGAAAAGCATGTGCCTCGTTCGTTTAGCGACAGAATACTCCGTTACGGCGTCACACGAATCTTGCCCAATGCTTCATGGAACAAGGTGATGTTCAGGCTTGCACGCCAGTTTACGTTTCTCATGCCGGACACTTTCCGCGAGCAAATTCCAACGGAACAATCGCTAACGTCCTATACTTTTTCAGCCAAAACCAACCGCACCATGATTGCCTTCAGAGGCTGCGTGCAGCAAACCGCTACGCCCAATACTGTCAAAGCTGCCAAAGCGGTGTTAAGTCATTTGGGGATTGAGCTGATTGAAGTGGCTCAGGAAGGCTGTTGTGGCGCAGTCAATCTTCACCTTTCAGAACATGAACGTGCCGTACAACAAGCCAAGAGAAACATCGATGCCTGGTGGCGCTATCTCGAACATGGTGCTGAAGCCATCGTGATGTCTGCATCGGGCTGTGGTGTCACCATAAAGGAGTACCCGCAACTTCTGGTCGAGTCCCCTCACTATCGAGAGAGGGCTTTGGCTATTTCGGAAAAAGCCAAGGATTTGAGTGAAATCCTGTTCGCCGAAGATCTCAATCAATTACCTCTCAAACCCAGTGATGAGCAGATTGCCGTTCACTGCCCCTGCACGCTCCAACACGGTATGAAGAATAAGGAAACCTATTATGAGGTATTAAGGCGATTAGGTGTCGAGCAAACCCGCACGACGGAAGATCATCTTTGTTGTGGATCAGCAGGTACCTATTCACTGTTTCAACCAGAGCTCAGTCAGCAATTATTGAAACGTAAAATGAAGGCGCTCAGTGAAGGTGATCCTGAAGGGATTGTCACAGCCAACATTGGCTGCCAATTGCACTTAGGCTCGAAAGCCCAAGTGCCGGTGAAACATTGGATTGAATTGATTGCGGAACGTTTGGAAAACTGAGCGGTTAAATCCAGCGTCTTACTTTTGTCATGTATTCAGGAAAAGCATCCGGGAATTGACCCGTCAGGTAGGCTTCTTCCGGCTCAATCTGAAAGCGGTTCATGTAAAAAACAAACGCTAAACAGCCCAACGCCGTGAACAGATTCGCCCAATAAAAAACGCCACCAACTAACGCCAGCAGCATTCCAAGGTACATAGGGTTTCGGGTGATTTTGTATATGCCACCGGAAACAAGCGCTGTGGCCTCCGTCGTCAGCATGGGGTTTACTGTGGTTTTATGGCGACGAAACTCGACCACACCGCTCACAGCAACAAACGCACCAATAGCCACAAATAACAAAGGCAACCCCGAAGGAAGGGAAACCAACCATTCGCTAGCAGGGGTAAACAGGGAAATGACCTTCATCAATGCAAGCGCCAGCGCAACAACAATGACAGGAGGAATTTTCAGTTTCAGACTATTCATTACATCTCATCCGTGGGCTTATTTTATCAACCCATAGTAACGCTTTGTGTAGCCCTTCGCGCTCCTACCAGACATTAACCTGTTGAAATAAATCTACTTCCGCGAGGTAACTCAAGGGTTTGGATTCACGTAATAAAAAAGAGTGAAGAAAAGCGCCAGTATGAAGTTCACCTGCCACAGTCCGTTCCCCCAAAACGTCAGTGGTTCATCAGACCATATCCGCAATGACAATACGAACATCTCCCCTTTCACCGTGACAACAAGCAATGCGGCAAGATAGGTTTTGATAAAGCTCCATACACCCAGCCGGGCATAACCCAAAAACTTATCCATCCCCGTCACTGTATTGGCAGGTAAATATCAGTGATCATCTCGCGTTCCGGTACTTCTGGGAACAAGTTGATTCGCTCGAAAAACACCGGAAAATCACGAAGCTTCTCACCCGATTGCTCCAGCCACGGGGAATAAAGGTGGCGAACAGCGACACCAATGGCATCCGTGCTACCCACAAAGCGGATCTTGGCACATCGCCCCCCTTCGATGGTTTTCACTTTGATGTGCGGGTCAGATAGATCCGCCCTTTCAGGTAGCTCACAGCCAATGTCAAAACGGAAAGAAGAGTCGGTTACCGCATCAGGGTCATCAAAAACCAGATTGAAGGTACGATACTTCGACGGAGGACAATGATTGGCACGTCGCCATTCAATAAACTCTCCTACCGTTCCACCGAGTCGGTTAGGTGAATCTCGGTGCTCCATGGCAGCAATCGTGATGCTTGGGACATCCACAATCTCTACCTCAAAGTCAGTCCGATTCACATACACTTCATTCCTGACCCGCACAATGGCATCAAAATGGGTTTCCCACGACGCCCAGTCTGGAGCCTGCCGGAAAGCAGAGGGGGAAACACCAAAGACTTTCCTGAACGCGCGGGAGAAAGATTCACTGTTTTCGTAACGACAATCGAGCGCAATATCAGTCACGGAGATATCAGGCCGATAAACCAGTTGGTAGGAGGATTTTTTCAGGCGAAGCAGCCTGACATACGTGGCAACGTTAACGCCATAGCGGATGGAAAACTGGCGGTGGAAGTGGAATTTCGATAAGCATGCAACGCCGGAGAGCGCGTCCAAATCAATGTCGCTATCAAGGTTGAGTTCAATGAATTCGCGCGCTCTTTCCAGTTTTTCCGCTAAATGATGCATCTTGGTTCTATTTGCCGTTTCATCCATGTTCAGTACCATTCTGAGTCTGCCATTCGCATGGAAAACCAGTCAGGCCAAAGTATCCTGAAACAGAAAATAAAACATGACCAAAATTGCTGAGCTTCGACCTAAGTTCGGGTTTAAGGTGGATTTAGCGCAAGGGGTTACAACGACGATTCAGGGAGAGCTGAGTATCTCTTCAAAATTAGGAAAAGGCAGTATTTTTACCCTCCGTTTCCCAAAAAAAGAGCAGCCTAAGCTGCTCTTTTCTTTCGGTTAACTCTTCGTGAGTCAAGCAAGGATACCCTCACCTTTTTCACTCATCGATTCTTGATGGATAGCCATCAGTTTCTTCGAAGACTCGCTCATCATTTTCATCGGCACTGTCGCAAAGTAAACCGAAGCCAGAATAACCATCATTGGGTCAGCGTATACCGCATATTCTTCCAGACCACTCATCATTAGACCTGCTGCGACCAGGAAGCCCACCAATACCGCGGCACTGATCACCGTGTCCATCAACCATTGGCTTGATTCTGCTTTCAAAATCGCTGAAGGACGTTTACCGGATTGCTTGCGAACCGCCATGTAGGTTGCCAGACAACCCACCACGTTGATCACGCCAAATACCAGTGCAAAACCTGCGTTCACTTCACGACCACCGTCGAACATGGCCTGCATTGCTGAAGCGAAGGACACCAGACAAACAATGCCCACCACCAGACCTTTGGTCAGAACCACCAGCGATTCAATCACTGCAGCTTTACGCGCGGAGACTGGCTGTTCTGTTTTGCCTGATTTCTTCACAGGCTTACGAATGTACATGGTTGCTGCCAGCGCCATCAGAGAGAGAGCCAGGCTGACAAGAGAGTAAGCGCCGTCGAACACAATAACCATGGATCCCGCCCAGATACCCAGGCCGATACCCATTGCCGCGAAACCTAAACAAGCAAGGGTAGAAAGCTTCAATAAGTTACGTTCTTTCGTATATTCACAAGACATAAATCCCCACAAAGTGACAAAAATTTTGACAGTAGCAAGAATAACCAAACCACCTCTTACCATTTAGCACAGTTCTTATTGGCCTGAAACAGCCGTTTATACGAGGTAATTTGGGTATTCCTTAACGCTCTGGAAACACAATAACCGCTTTTGAGAAAAACCAAGAGTTGCTGAGCGACAACTTTTTCGTCACTAGGTCTTTTCACTGAAATATTTAGGCGTAGAATCGATTTCTACAAGATCGATGAAACGGTATGCCGCTATGCGTAGTAGCCAAATTGAAATGTTTTTAACCGCGGTAGAAAAAGGCTCGATTGCCGGCGCCGCGCGAGAGCTTGATAAAAGCCGTACGACGGTGAGTGCTGCAATCAATGCCTTAGAAGATAGTTTAGGGGTGGAATTACTTGCCCGCTCGGGTAACAGCGTCAAACTCACAGATGTGGGCCGCATGGTGCACGATGATTGCGAACGTATGTTACAAGCTGCGTTGGATATTGAAGCCAAATGCCGACAATTCGAAAGTGGCATTGAATCCGCTCTTCGCATCGGCCGTGATGATGCACTGCCGGAATCTTTTTGGCGCTCCACCATGCGCGAAATCCAGCAGCAATTTCCGGATTCCAGCGTATCCATTTACGTGGCACCGCCGCCAGAGCTCTACGAAATGGTTGATGAAAACATGGTGGATGTGGCGTTTGGCTTGCTGCCTGAAACCCGCGCATTTGGACGGATCAACTCGAAAAAGCTCGGCCAGGTACGCATGATGTCAGTGGTACGAAAAGATCATCCGCTTGCGTCGATGAAGCGTATACAACGAGCTGATCTGGAACGCTACACCGAAATCACCCTCGCTTACGTCGATGATGAGGGCCTAAAAGCGCTGGATCCAATTTCACCCCACTACATCGCATTGCCGTTTTATGAGCACCTCCGCGATGCAGTATTAGACGGTTCAGGTTGGTCAAACGTGCCTTCTATGCTGTTAAGGAAGTATCTTCGTAGTGGAACATTGCAGGTGATGCGCCATTCTAACGCGATGCAATGGCAACCTTATGGCGAAATCACCGCCATGGATGCACGTGGTGGAGCCCTGACTGCATGGCTTTCAGATAGGTTGGAAAATTTCCTTGTCTCAGATAATGAGTGAAGAATCAATAACTGCAAAAGACGCTCGCAATTTTAGTTACCCGATGAAGTATCACAGCTAATATCAACCAATACCTCGAAACGACCTGACGATTGAAGGCTCAAGTTGTTTGGATTTAAAGCAAAAGGACAGTAGAAGCATGTCAAACACATATTCGATCGGTACGCCAGGTCAGCCTTGGGGTAAGGAAGAAAAGTCCCAGTGGCTGAATACCGTCAGTATCAAACGCAGTTATCAAGATGAAGTGGTAACTAAAATCGAAGCGCTGAAAAATCGTTTTGATATTGAGCAATATGGAGCACTCTCTTACAACGTAGCCCGTTATCCTCAGTTTGGTATTTGCAGTCTCAATATCGACGCTTCCAAACCCACCATTCTGATCACAGGTGGTGTTCACGGCTACGAAACCAGCGGTGTTCATGGTGCACTGAAGTTTCTGGATACAGAAGCACAAAATTACACCGAGTATTTCAATCTGGTAGTCGCACCTTGTGTGAGTCCTTGGGGTTACGAAACCATCAACCGATGGAATCCACAAGCTGTCGATCCAAACCGTTCATTCTATAAGAACAGCCCGTCAGAAGAGGCGAAAAATGTCATGGAATGGGTAAAAGGACTGGGCTTGAATATCTTCACCCATATTGATCTGCACGAAACCACAGATACCGACGAATCTGAGTTCCGCCCAGCTTTGGCTGCACGTGACGGAAAAGAATACGAAGAAGACATCGTACCGGATGGCTTCTACTTGGTTGGTGACACCGACATGCCAAACACTGAATTCCAGACGGCTATTATCAACGAAGTGCGAAAAGTAACCCATATTGCACCTGCTGATGACCAAGGCAACATAATTGGTGAGCCGCTTGAGCAGGAAGGTGTGATTAACTACCCAACCAAGAAGCTAGGTCTATGCAGTGGTTTCACCAACTGCCAATATGGGACAACTACTGAAGTGTACCCGGACAGTCCAAAAGTGACTGATGATGAGTGCAATGATGCACAGGTTGCCGCGGTGCGTGGTGCCTTGAACTACCTACTATCAATACGTTAATTACCGAATTTAACTGACTCTTCACCATACATTCACATCCATCGTTTTTGATGGATGTGTTATCTCATATAAGACGCATTATTCTTCAACGTTCTCGTTAAACTGCCTATTTGCGAAGGATTTAGTCATATGCCAAAGAATCGAAGCGCAAGAAAAGTCATCCATTTGATGGAAAAGCTTGTCTTGTGGCTGATTGTTCTTGCAACAATCTACGCTATCGGTGAAGAAATTTATATTGTTGCAATTAACCGAACAGTTTCAGTGGGAGATCTTCTGCTGATGTTCATATACCTAGAAGTTCTAGCCATGGTACATTTCTTTTTCGAATCCGGAAAAGTACCAGTCAGAATGCCGCTTTACATTGCGATCGTCGCACTCGCAAGATACCTCATACTGGATATGAAGAACATGGATGATTGGAGAATAATCACCGTGTCTGTTGCAGGACTTATTCTGGCCGTAACAGTATTTATAATTCGCATTGGCCATATCAAATTCCCCTACCCCAAAATTGGAGAGGCTGACGACTGAGCCTCAACTGGAAAGATACGGCCATGGTAGCTTTTCTGATTAAGAGAAAATCAGTGGATGAAATCCTTTCCTTGCACCTCCGGCCATCCATTTTTCCAAGACAGCTTCCCCATGTATGCCCTGCGTCTTTCGGCATGAATGTTTAACTGTGAAACATCACTAACAGTTGTGCAGCTCAAATCGTCATCTGATGCATGAAACACGGTATACAAAGAGGGTTTAAGATATCATTTCAATCTGGATTTTTTAACTATACTCCTTTTTCTCTATAATCAATAGGTGTCATATTTACCTCTGTTCTAAAAATACGATAGAGATATTCTTCTGAAGAGTAACCAGATAATTTTGCGATCTCGCCGACAGATAAATTAGTACTAATAAGTAGCTTCTGGGCATATTCTAATTTTGCATCATGGAGGGCTTTGTGTATTGAGTAACCCATGGCTTCTTTATAACGTCTCTCAATCAATGTTCTAGAGTACCCTGTACTGTCTACAACCTGTTGAACTTTTATACCTTTCTTGAAGTTTTCCCTAATAAAGGGTAAGCGCCCCATGAACCCCACATTCTTATCATGCTGAGTTCGCCATAAGATCAAACCTCCCACCACAAGGAGATTTTGATATGGCCAATCGACGTACTGACCAAGAATGGAAAACCCTGTTCGAAC
>NZ_FIZY01000050.1 GCF_900060185.1 Grimontia marina
GCCACGAGGTATCGGTGCTATGATGGCCATCACTCAGTCCTTTTGTCGGTATGTTTCGGTTTGGCGATTGATCAGATCGCACAAAGCGGACTGAGTTTCTCTTATCTTTGAGATCTACTATTAGGAACAGCTATTTAGCATTCTCCTTTGCTTAGAGTTTGTGAAACAGTCTTATAGATAATATAAATATTGATATTCACCAAGATGAAAAAAGAGACTACATTCCGCTAACTATCTAATCCAATTAAAATAGCAAATAACATGAATAACCTTATTGAATACCTGTAAGCCCACTCAGACAACAAAAAATAAAGCATTGATAATAAACAACTTAAATGTGAATCACCACAAAATACATAGATGTATCACAGTTGGAAACCGAGGATCTATAAACAGAGATCAAAACAAAAAGACTAGCTATCTATACATTATAATCAATAATTCATATAACCTATGTCAGGCGTATTAAAAGACCCATTAAATAATAATTTAAATTGAGAGATAAAAAACAAATAAACACGCACCACTAAATCATTCGAAAAGATATTCACGGATAGGAATTATTTATTTTTAATATGAAAAAGTGAGGAAAAGAAATTCTTGGTTTACAGCCAATCTTGGCTGTACAAAATTTGCTGGCGAACGCATAAACGCTGGTGATTGATTTGTTGATTTGACGCACACTTTCGTGTCATCGCTAACATCTCTCGCATCCAACGCCCGATGATCTCTCGTCTCTTAATTGGATATCTATACCCAAATGACAAACCAGTAATCATTAGGAGACTAAAATGCGAAACATCTTCCTCATATTCACTGTCAGCTTTAGCCTAGTAACCCTCTCTTCTTTCGCAAAATCCTCAGACGATATCGAGTATCTCAACTCCGGCAAAGTGCTCCCGACCCACCTCCCATTTTCAGAGGCAGTTCGGGTCGATAACACCCTTTACCTTTCAGGACAGATTGGCATTTTGCCGGGAACATTAAAGTTGGCTCCGGGTGGCGTTCAAGCTGAGTCGAAGCAAACGATGGAAAACATCAAAATATCCCTCGAAGCCAATGGTTACAGCATGAGTGATCTCGTCAAATGCACCGTGATGCTGGCTGATATTTCAGAGTGGGCGACATTCAACGAGGTCTACAAAACCTATTTTTCCGGAAAGTATCCGGCGAGAAGCGCGTTTGGTGCAAATGGATTGGCGTTGGGCGCCAAAGTTGAAGTGGAATGCATTGCTGCTGCTGACTGATTAACCCCAGCCAAACAACCATAAAAAGGCCGAAATTTATTGGCCTTTTTTTGTTTAAATTCATATTGATATTATTATTTCTCCAATACCTACTCTGCTCATTGGCTTAGCTTTTTATAGGAACAGACATGCCATTAATAGTTTCGCATCAAAACTATATTGACCAAGGATGATCTTGCTGGTAACTTGGTATCGCATCGAAACAATATAAATAGTGCCACTAATAAGGAGAAACAAAATGGCAAACCTAAACCCAGTAAACATCGCGAATGCAGACAGCAAACAAACCGAATTATTTGATCAAATTCAGAATGCATTCGGTGCTGTCCCTAACATGTTCAAAACGATTGGCCACTCCTCGTCGGCATTGGAAAGCATGTGGACCTCATTTGGTGCACTTTCCAAAGGAAACATAGGCGCTAAGCTCGGTGAGCAAATTGCAGTGCTGGTCGCTGACATCAACCGCTGCGAGTATTGCCTTTCCGCACACACCGTTTTGGGACAAAATGCAGGAGCAACCCTAGACCAAATGAATGCCGCTCAGCGTGGTATTGCAGAAGACGCTAAATCTCAGGCGGCACTGGACTTTGCCTCCAAACTGGTCAGATTCAATGGTCAAGTGAGAGAATCGGATGTGCAAGCAGTCCGTGCCGCTGGTTTCTCCGATTCAGATATTGCTGAAATTCTTGCTCATGTCGCTTTGAATATCTTCACAAACTACACCAACGTCGCTTTTGATGTAGAAGTCGATTTCCCAAAAGTTAGCCTGACCAAACGTTAATGAAATCAGGGGTGGGAGTTTTGCCTTTCACCACCCCTATACCTATCCAGATAAAGCTGAAAAGTGACTTCTCCTAATTGGCACAAACAATAAAGTCACAGCAATTGACTTTGTTCTGCCCCCTGCCCTCACCATCGGAATGATTTAATTAGCGATACCAAATCTTTTCACTTGCATACAGTTAAACGGCTTACGTCTCTGTTGCATTAGTTACCGCGTTCAAATCAGCCTGAGCGACTTCACAAGCTTGGTAAAACGCTTTTGTTGCCAATGCGTGACCTTTAGAACCATCACCAAAAGCATTCTTTAGTGCATAAAAAGTTTTTCTGATTTGTACAGATATACAAACCCTCATAACTTGCCGATTCATACAACAAGAAGCCAGGAGGCACCATGAGCTCATCATTTATCAACGGTATTAACCTTCCCGCGTTAGACGAATACACTCAGAAAACGATCAAAAGCGCCCCCCAAGCTATCTCCCATTACGCCATAGAAGCGAATTGGGTATATGGCACCAACACCAAAATCACTACGTTAAACCAGAAAGTCGGAGACATCGACATCCAGAAAAACTTCACGTTTGAAATTGATGAACCTGAAGCCTTGCTGGGCGAAAACCGCTTCCCAACACCTCAGGACTACCTGCTAGGTGGCTTAGCTGGTTGCATGATGGCAAGCTTTGTCATTACTGCCGCACAAAAGGGCATCGAGATTAAAAGCGTGAAGTTGACCATTGCCGGTGACTTGAATCTGCACGGATTCCTAGAAGTCGATCCATCAGAAAAAGTGGGATTTGATGAAATTGAGTACCACTTTGAAGTAAAGGGAAACGGTACGCAATCGGACTATGACGACATCATCCAAACGGTTCGGGAACGCTCTCCGAATTATCACACCATTCAGGATGCGGTTACGTTGAAGGCCGTTTCTTCGGTACATACACATAACGAAAGCTAAACCCATATAGCAACGAGAACCCAAAGATGAATAAGTTCAGAAAGATAGCTCTCATCTGTTATATCGTTCCCGCGTTGACACTGCTCATTATTGGCATCATCTACACATTTAAAGGTGAATTTATGCCTTATCACTCAGTAGCCGTTCAACTCAATTGGGAAGAAGTACCTGGAACATTTCAGATACTGATTACCGCATTGATGAGGGCATTTGGCGGCGTCAGTATTGCACTTTCCTTCGCCATACTTCTGATGCTTTTTTTCCCGTTCCGTTCACAAGAACCTTGGGCTGACTGGGCTATTCCCGCCACCTTAATTATTGCAAACATGGGCTCGTTCTATGCCATGAGCCATGTAATTTTGAACACCGAAGCCCAACCTCCGGTTGGTGCGGCTTTAGTCAGCCTTGTTTTCACCCTGGTGGGACTGCTATTTAACATTAAGAAGAAACGCTAACGGATTGACACTGGGTGCGAAAATAGAGGTCGAATGCATCACAGCGGTTCAGTGATTGATTCTGAACCATATACCATGAGAAAGGCTGCCAATCGGCAGCCTTTCTATTGAACTCATTTCTAATGTATACAACCTACTCACCCGAACGGCTAATAGCCTCTTTGCCGTTATAGACCAATCACATCGACCAAGGGATAGGGTTTCTCAGCACATAATAGCGGCGCACCATCTCTTATAAGTGTTCGAACGAAGGGAGCATAAGAATATCCTTATTCATTTTCTTTTCGGCAACGTACGCGCAGTTAAGAACGTTTGAAATGAGCTAGCTGATCCAAACACCTACTTTAGAAAATACTCCGTGAATGCGAGAACTCGGTAGGTTTCTATCTACGACTCTTCACTACCGACTCACGGTTTAGTGAGATGGATAATACCTCTATCTGTTTCTGAAGAGCCATTTCCCCATGTACCTGCCAGATTATGTTCATCGTTCGACACCAACAGTCCTTTGCCTGAATCACTTCCTAGCCTCCAGTTATAGCGTATTTCAACGCCCGTCACCGCATCTGGTGTCGTATCGAAGCCAAACAATGACTGTCCGCGAACTTTTTTCGTACTCAATGCCAACGTGCCAGAGAAAGAACCGGTGTTCACGATAGGGCCTACAACGTCTTGTATTATTCCACTCACCCTGCCCCCACTTGCCGAGCTAAAGTCCATAAATACAGTGCCATTGGAGATAGAAAAAAGTGTAGAAGGCTCGTCGAGGTTCCAGACCAAGAGCCAGTCAACAAGTTTGACCAAACCTGCTCGCCAACACTTTGCTCGTAAAAGTTAGGGTTACTTTCTTCATTCCAGTTGCTGTTAATGTAATTTGAAATGGCAAAAGTCATCGCAGGGTTCGCCACTAAATCTTTATAGAACTGCCCTCCTTTGCGATTAGCTTCCTGGTCGGCATTGGAATAGACACCCGTTGTCTCCAGTCCAAAACCTCCCCCTTCGGTTCTCTCGCTCTGTTCCTCAGCATCTGCCGTACTCCTTGCTGTCTCCGTTTGAAAGTACGTCAGACCTTGTTGGAAGAAATGCCCTAACTTATCGCTCCCTATGCAAATACCATGTACTTTCATTGTCGGGTTAAGAATAGGAAACAAAGGGTTGGACCAAATTCCAAAGCTCACACCCTTGTATTTCGTCGCCCCTTGAGCAGGGGGGGCTTGCTTTGAAGCCGGTAAGGTATCAGCCCATAGCTCAATCGCCGTTCTCCCGGGGGCTTGATCTACCGCGATATCGCTAGCCAGTTCCCTTACAACGACAGCAGCGCTAAGTGGCCTGCCGGACACCGCCCGCGCACTTCTGAGAGAGCTATTCACTTTCGTATCAACGTCTGTTTCACAGTCTGTCAGCCCAGCGCAGTTCGTTGCTGTATCCGTCTCTGCCCTTTGAATAACGTGGGCGTTTGACCCCATTTGCTGGATAACGTGTGTGAGTTCATGTGCCATTAACCGCTTACCAGACGCTGAGTCAGGTCTGTACTGTCCTTCACCAAAGACGACCTGATGTCCCACTGTGTATGCTCGCGCTTGTATACGCTTGGCAGAAGCGGCAGCTTCGCCGTCAGTATGGATCCTCACTTGGCTAAAATCTGCACCGAACCTCGCCTCCATATAGGCGCGGGTTTGACTGTCCAAAGGCTGGCCCGAACGGCTTAAAGTACGATGAACAATATCTGGCACATTGCCATTTGAAGTGGCATTCCCCGATCCTTTCCTTAGAAGCAAAGGAGAAATACCCGCAGCGCGCTGACATTTCGGACACGAGCCTCCACTGGAAAAAGCTGAAGAACGGACAACATTGTCAGCCATACGGTCAGCCTCTTGCTCAAAAGCGTCATGGCTGTCACCGATAGTCAGCTTGGTTTGAAGCCTACGGGCAGTAGGAATCGTTCTTGAAACCGAAGGAAGATGAGAGAATTTATTAGACCCATCGTGCGCTGAATTGGGTGCATTTGCACGCTGCTGAAGTGTAAACATAACCAGCTCTTCAAGTCGCTCAGTACCTTAAAAGCTTAGCTATTTTGCAGTTACTCACTGTCTCGTATTGCATACTTCATCGCTACGAGAAGCCCAGACAGTTTTTCAAAAGCCTTGCCTAACGTAAAAAAGCCGCAGCATCAGCTACAGCTTCAAACGAGTCGGCTTCAATATCTACTCGCCCGAACGGCTGATTGCCTCTTTACCGTTATAGACCAGTCGCGTCGACCAAGGGATAGGGTTTCTCAGGGCAAAGTGCGCCATACAACCATTTTCAGCTTCGTCCAGCAGGTCTTTAATTTTCTCTTCCGGCTCAGGGCTGTCGATAATCACGTGCGTTTCGACAATGTCGCACCCGCCGTCAGTCATGTAACCGTGCTCGCGCATATGACCTAGGTTGGTTCTGAACACAATGCGTTGTTCAAGCTTTAGCGAATCTACTTTGATTTTGCGGGCCGTAAGAATATCCGTCAGGTGTGTCATCAAACAAAAGCCGATGCCCGCTGAAAAGAATGCTAACGGTGGTGGTGCTGTATCATTGCCAACAGGCGGTTGTTCATCGCAATAGAGCTTTACCGGACTGAAACCCGGAATATTGACAGAAACCACCCCCGTTTTTTTCTGCATGTCTCCCGCCTCAGCGCTTAAGTTCACTTCAAAGCGATACGGTTCCGGATGACGAGCTTTTGAGAAAGTAGATGGTTGATATTGCGTGTTCGCCGGCTGCTCACTGCTCAATTCGCCAACATGAAAGAACTTTTCGTTCGACATTGTTTTCTCCTTATACGCGCTAGAGGCTGATCAAATCTTACCCAAGAACAGGTGGAGAATGCCGTCAAAGTCCCCATTGAGATGAAGTTTTTTGGTGCTATCATTCAATTTATACCGCTTTATTGAAGGAAGTCGTCATGTTAACTAGTCAGGACAAAAAAATACTCTCACAACTTCAAGAAAACGGACGCATGACGATTGTCGAGCTTGCCAGAGCTACCGATATGTCAGAATCAACCTGTCTACGACGCACAAAAAGCCTTGAAGATTCCGGTGTTATAAAAGGCTATGGCGCAATGCTTGATGCCGAAGAAGCGGGATTTGGTGTGACGGCTTTTGTTCAGGTCAGCATCGATCAGAAAAGCGAAGCGGCGTTTGATTTGTTTAAGTCAGCAGTGAAAGATCACCCGCTCATCCTGGAGTGCTATTCCCTTTCCGGCCCTTATGACCATCTGATGAAAGTGGTCGCCAGAACCAATAAAGAACTCTCACACTTTGTATTGAAAACATTGAGAAGCTTTCCTGAAGTGAGAGAGGCGCAAACCCTGTTTGTGTTGGATGAAGTGAAACACACAATGGCGTTACCCATTAATCTGGCAGAACCTGTAAAGAAGGGTTGATGCTTTATAGCCTAACAAAAGAAATGGCCGTTTGATTTGTCAACTAATTTCATCTATTCATATGCTTAGCTAGGTCATCAAACTCGACCAACAACATCTTTTTGACAGTAAAGAACGTGAGTTGACTCGGAGCAGCCATGTAATTTTCCGCAAGAATTTAAGTGAAAACCCCTCAACAAATCCCAATAAGAAGCAATATTCACTACTGAGGCACGAATAATTCGCGCAATTATCTTAGCTTTACCTCCATTGTTAGGGCGAAGTTAGTCGTGCGAAGTCATGCAGTTCGTCGTTGATATCAGCGGTTCAAAGTGCATCACGGATGTATTCCCAACAATGCATACCCATTATTGAGGAAAGGACTATCCATGATTAACAAAAACTGGTTTATCCTGCCGATTATGCTGACTTCTGGGTTAGCGTCGGCAGAAGACATTTGGCTTACGGTAGGAAAAGACACCCTGCACGTCGCAGAGCAATTAGAGGGATATGCGTTAAGCACCTCCTACACAGGTTTTGCAGCATCACCCATCGCGGTGATAAAAATCGATGACAGCGAACAAAGCCGCTTTAGTAATTTGCTTCACGCGCAATTTAACCGCTGCCCGGGCTTCATGGCACACAACTCAGAACAAGAAGCCATTGAGGCACAGATAAACGCGCAAAAGCAAACCACCTTTATCGCCCCACCCTTGGTTGCACAAGATGTGCTTCCCAATTTGCTGGCCTCCGTTCAGGAAGCAGAAATCACTTCCGTTATAAGGTCGCTATCTGGCTTCAAAAACCGTTTCTACAATACCTCTCATGGCAAACAGGCCAGTGACTGGATCCATAACCGCTGGCAGTCGCTTGCCGCGGGGCGCTCTGACGTTTCTGTTGAAATATACAACCATGCGTCCTGGCCGCAGAACTCAGTCATACTGACCTTTAAAGGGCACACTAAACCCGATGAGGTTGTGGTTATTGGTGGCCACCTTGATTCCACCATTGGCAATTCGACCGGGGAGCATTCCTCTGCCCCCGGCGCTGATGACAACGCATCGGGTATTGCTACATTTACTGAAGTGATTCGGGTATTGGCAAACAACCCAGAATTCAAACCTGACCGCACATTGCGTTTCATTGGTTATGCCGCTGAAGAGGTCGGTCTTAGAGGCTCTGGTGAAATTGCCCGTTCTTATAAATCCCGAAACGTCGATGTGAAGGGCGTCCTGCAGTTGGATATGACCAACTATCAAGGGTCTCCCGATGACTTTTACTTTCTTACCGACTACACCAACGCTACTCAGAACAGTTTTTTAAAGTCATTGGTGTCCAAATACTTACCTCAGTATCGCTATAACGAAACCCGTTGCGGTTACGCCTGCTCCGACCATGCGTCATGGCACCAACAAGGCTATCCGGCATCAATGCCATCTGAGTCTAAGTTCGGCGAACACAACCCGCACATTCACACTCCTCAGGACACCTTGGATAAAAGTGCAAATGCAGCAGCACACGCGTTTAAATTTGCGCAACTTGCTTTGGCATACGCGGTAGAAATGACAGTGACAGAGCCAACAGAAAACCAACCGCCGAAGGCATCATTCAGTGCGTCGGCGAAAGGTCTGACAGTAACGCTTAATCAAGGCTCAAGCGATGACAAAGGAATTGAACGCTATGAGTGGTCGTTTGGTGATGGCACCACTTCTTCGCAGATCTCCCCCACCCACACCTACTCCTCTTCGGGGAACTATACGATTTCGTTAACCGTGTTCGATGCCGAGGGACAAAGTGATAACGTTATACAACAAGTGACTGTTTCCGATGTTAACTGCTTCGTTGCGGCTTACCCTGCATGGTCTGCGGCAGCATCCTACAAAGCTGGCGACAAGGTCTCCTACGGTGGCAAAAACTATGAAGCGATTTGGTGGTCAACCGGAGCAACCCCTTCTGTTTACACCAATGTATGGAAATTGATTGATGATGACGGCAGCAACGGTAGTGGTGAGTGTGACAACGAAGCGCCTGTCGCATCATTTACCCTAAGTGCAAATGGCATGATGGTGAGTTTCCAGAGCACATCAACCGACGATAACGCTATCGTAAGTTACTTGTGGAACTTTGGTGATAACTCACAAAGCACACAGGCAAATCCTTCTCATCAGTACAGCAAAGAAGGCGTATTTTCGGTCAGCTTGACAGTGAAAGACGATGAAGGACTGACTCACACCGTAACACAACAGGTTGAGGTATCGAAAACAGACACGGGTACCTGTTCTGTTTCTCCTTGGGACGCTGGCACTGTGTACCTGACTGGCACAGAAGTCGCCCACGAGGGCAATCGCTATCGTGCCCGATGGTGGACACAGGGAGACAACCCGACTGAAAGTGGCCCATGGGGCGTGTGGGAAAACATAGGCGTTTGCCAGTAACGTAAAAAGGCCAGCTGCCGCTGGCGTTTTTGTTTGATGTTTCAACACATGATACGTTCAGACGCATTGATCCCATATAAGCTTGAACCCATATGTATGCACGAAAAGTTCTAACGTTTTCGCTATTGCTGCACAAACGGGAATTCAATCGACCGGAGTCATCGTAGTTGCAAGTATTGCCTGTAATGAAAGGTCACTAAATGCTTTTCATTCCTTTCTCGCACATTCTCATTACGCTAATCAATAGACTTATGATGAATGCAACGAGATACCAAACGTCCCCATCGATATCAGGCAATCTGACTCAGCAAGAACTAGACATCTAGCAAACAAAGCTAAATTCAAACCGCCCGCCTTTTCAGGCGGGCGTTTATCATCTCCTCCAACAACCTCTGCTCTTTCCTCGCTTTCTCATAGCTCTGCTTTTTCTTCCAACGCTCTAGCGCCTTTTCCAAGCCCTGAACACGGGCGTGTCGATGTTCCAGTTCGTGTTTTACCGCAGCACACTCTGCTTCCAGCACGGCTTGTTCCTGTTGGCAATGGTTGAGCATTTTTTGCAGCATTTGGTCGACGCGGGTGAGATTCATCAACGCGGCGCTGTTGAAGGTCGGAGCGCTGTTTGTCGATGAGTTTGCGTGCTGTTTAAGGTCGGCAAGTTGGCCTAGCTTGGTTTCAATGTGGGCGTGCCGCTGGCGCATGGTTTCCAGCTTCTGCCCGACCCGATCGCGGTGTTTTTCTTCGACTTGTTGGAGTTTGCCGCAGGCTTTGATTTTAGCGTCCATCACTCACCTTCTGTTGAGCATTGTTAGCGTCTTTTGACCCTAGGATTGAAAAAGCTGCGCCAGTGCCGTCAGGCTATCGGTGCAATCGGATTTCTCGCTGACATCCTGCAGCAGGTAGGCTTTGAGGTGCGGATACATAGCGACTGAGCGATCGAGTTCCGGATCTTGTCCTGGCTGATAACCGCCAAGTGGCAGGAGTTCTTTAACCTGAAGGTAGTTGGAATAAAGCGTGCGGAACTGGTTAGCGACAGTGACATGAGAAGGCTGGGTGCAGCCAGACATACAGCGGCTGATGGAGGCGTTGATATCAATTGCTGGATAATGGCCTTGCTCCGCAAGCTGGCGCGACAGCACTACGTGTCCATCGAGGATCGCGCGGGCGGAATCGACCACTGGGTCTTGTTGATCATCCCCTTCGGCCAACACGGTATAAATTGCCGTTAGGCTACCGTATTGATTTTCACTGTTTCCCGCCCGCTCCAAAAGCTGCGGCAACAAGCTGAAAACGGAAGGCGGGTAGCCGCGGGAAGCAGGCGGCTCACCCAGAGAAAGAGCAATTTCCCGCTGCGCCATGGCATAGCGGGTAAGTGAGTCCATCAACAGCAACACGTCTTTGCCCTGATCGCGAAAGTACTCTGCAACGCGGTGGCAAAGCAGTGTGGCGCGAAGTCGCATGAGTGGCGATTCATCTGCAGGGGCAGCAACAATAATCGCTTTCTGGCGCGCTTCCGGTGTCAGGTTACGTTCGATAAATTCGCGCACCTCGCGGCCACGTTCACCAATCAAGCCCACCACGATCACATCGGCTTCGGTGTTTTGGGTGATCATGCCCATCAGCACACTCTTACCCACGCCACTGCCCGCCATCAAACCAATACGCTGGCCCTTACCAACTGTCAGCAATCCATTGATGGCACGAACGCCGACATTCAGCGGTGTGTCTACCGGGCGGCGCTTTAGCGGGTTAATGGGTTTAGGTTCGAGGGAAACACGCTCGCCACCTTTAAGGGGGGCGCCATCATCAATCGATTCACCTTGTCCATTCACCACACGCCCCAACCACTGGGAGCTGATTTGCACTGTGCTGTCGCCATCCAGCGGCACCACTTTTGCGCCTGCGAACAATCCACCTAAGCGGCGCAATGGCATCAGGTACGCCACATTGTGGTCAAACCCTACTACCTGCGCTTCAATCATGTCGCCTTCGGCGGTTTCCACCAAACAGCGTTGTTCCAGTTTGAAGCGGCAGCCCACAGCCTGAAGCATTAAGCCGTTCACTTTCACCAATCGGCCGGTGACACGGGCAATGGGAATAGAATCGAGCGACGCCAGTGCATCGCTCAGTCTTTCAGACAGCAGATCGTGCGACAGCGAGTTACTCATTCACCGCCTCGGGTTGTTCTTCACGCGATTCTTGAAGAGGTTGAGCGTTAAATGATTGTGACACCGTCACCTCATCAAGCAAGTGTTGCTTGACGTTGTCCATGCAGGTTTGCAGTCGCGAATCGCAACTGGCATCCGCTTCCGCATCTTCTGTCACTAAATGGCAGCCTCCCACAGGCAGTTCTGAATTCGAAACCAGCTTCCAGGTGTTTGGCAAATCCGCATTGATATGGCTAATACGCTCCAGATCCTGCGGGTTCAGGTGCACCGTGACTTTCTCCGATTTGCCCGGAAGGGCTTCGAGGGTTTCGTCTACCAGCGTCAGGATTTGCTGTGGCATCAGTGTCAGCTCAGCACGGATAACCTGCTGCGCAACCTTCTGCACCAGTTCGCAAATCATATGGCGTTGCTGCTGCTCGCGTTCTGCCTGCCAACGGGACAGCGCCTGAAAGAGTTCATTCACGGGTTTAGCGGCATCCAGAAACGCCTGTCGGCCTGATTGCTCACCGGACACAAAGCCTTTCTGGAAACCTTCTTTCTGCCCTTCCAGCAAACCTTGTTGTTTGCCCTGCTCTGCCCCTTGACGGAAACCTTCCTGATGACCTTGCTCCAGCCCTTGCTGGAAACCCGCTTCCAATTGCTGTTGCATGTCGGCTTGCAGGCTGCCGGTTTGAAGGCCAAAGTTGTCATCTGACTCCATGCCAAATGGGTCATCCGTCGGCACAACCGGCTTTGCCAGTGGTGGAAAACGGTGTACACGATAGCCAGAGGGTGGGACTTTCATTAACTTTCCGGTCATGGCTTACTCCACCGTCGCTTCTTCGTACAGCACCAGTTCAATGTCGCCCGCCTCACTCAGCGCACGCACCATCTGCATGATTTCAGCACGTGCAGATTCCACACGGCTTAGCGGCACAGCGCCACGAAGTTCCATGTCGTCTTCCAGTGCTTTGGCCATACGCTGAGGCATGGAACGCTTGATAGCTTGCTGAAGCATGATTTCTGCGCCTTTGAGTGCCACAGACCAAAGCTCGGTCGGGATTTGCTGTACCAGTTTGTCGAGGGTGTCTTCGCGCTGACGGCTGAGCACCATAAAGTCGAACATGTTCTCTTCGATTTCTGTCGCGACGTTTTCATCATGAAGGCGCAGCATTTCCATCAGGGTGGCACGATCACCTTCGAAGCGGTTGATGATGTCCGCCACCTGTTTCACACCGGAAAGTGGCGCGCTCTGCACCACGGAAACCTGCGCGATGCAGCGTTCAATCAAATCATTCAGATCATTCATCACCTGATGATCGATATCCTGCAAACGGGCGATACGGTAAAGCAGTTCGTCGTGGTAATCAGATGGCAGATGCTTCAGCACCGCGGATGAACTTTCGGCGTGAAGATACGCGAGGAAAATTGCCTGCATCTGCGGGTGTTCACAGGCAATAAAGCGCGCCAACACATCGGATTCGACCCATTGCAGGCGCTGCATATTGTTGCGGATTTCATCGCCATAAAGATTGTTGAGCAGCCCTTTCGCCAAATCGTTACCCAGCGCTTTGCGCAGCGTGTTCGAGAGGTATTCTTTCGACGCCCCCCGAATGCCGGAATGCAATCGGAAATCTTCAAAGAAATGCTGGATTACGCCCCTAGCACTATCACTTTGAATGCCACTGAGCTGCGCCATGGCGCGAGTGACGCGTTGCGTTTCCTCGCGGCTGAAATGCTGCAGCACCTTGGCGGCAGCATCTTCACCCATTCCGAGCAGCACCAGCGCCGTCTGCTCGACATGATTAAGCGTTTGATTCGGCTTTGACTGTGCTGTGTTCATTCACGTTCACCCATTGTTTAAGAATTTCTGCCACGCGCGCCGGTTCTTCGTTGGCGATAAGCTGGAGGTGTTTCAGTTGGATTTCGAGCGGTGATCCCGGTGGTGGCAGCATTTCATTGCCTACATCCAGGCCAGAACTGACGGCAATGCCTTTCTCAGAGAGTCGGCGGTTCAGCGCTTCTTCACGCTCACGCTCTTCACGGGTTTGGAGGTTGTCGTAAGTCATCTCTTCCTGCGGTTCTGCAAATTCCAGCTCCTTATTGCGGCGATCTGCGCCAGTCAGGTGCATGATCAACGGACGCAACACGAAGAAGATCATCGCCATACCCAGCATGCCGCCGATCACGTAACGAAGCGGTTGCTGCACTGCGGCATCCTGCCACCAAGGAATAGCTGGCGGCGCATCGATGTCAATCGGCGTGAAGTTAAAGCTCATCAGGCTCAGGCTGTCACCGCGCGCCTGTGCAATACCGACGGCATCCATCACCATGGTGGTGATTTGTGTTTTCTCTTCCGGTGTCCATGCTGTGCCGTTGGGTGCTGCCGCTTCGTTCAGCAGCACCGATACATTCAACTTGTTGATCTGACCTTGCTGGTACTGGGTTCGGCGCACACTGCTTCCCACCGCAAACTGACGATTCACTTCTGAACTGGCGTTGGTGTTTGAACTGTCTTCTGTCGGCTTCTCGCCCGTCACTGGCGGCTGGTTGCTCAATGCACCCGGCACGCCCAAAGCGATTTGATCAACAGAGTTGTTGTGAATGGTGTGCTCGTTACGAACCACAGGGTTGTTATCAAGAATTTCCTGCGTTTCTTCGACTTGACTGAAGTTCATGTCAGCCGCCACCTGCACGCGAAAGTTCGCAGGCCCGACAATAGGCGTCAGCATGTCTGCCGCACGCTGGATAATCTGTTTCTCTACCTGCTTTTGGTATTCCAGATATTTGGCATTCACCTTGCCCGCTTCGGCAGAAGCGACATCGGCACTCAGCAGGCGTCCATACTGGTCAATCACTGAGACAAATTCTGGCTTCATGCCCGTCACACTGCCGACAATCAGATTGATGATGGCTTCAACCTGATCCGGTTTGAGATCTTCACCCGGCTTGAGTTCCAGCATCACGGAAGCAGAAGGGTTTTCGCTGTTCTGGCGAACAAAAAGCGTCTGACGTGGAATAGCAAGGTGAACACGCGCATTGGAAACAGCATTGAGGGAAATGATAGTACGTACTAACTCGCCTTCTAAGCCATGGCGGTATCGCGCCGTTTCCATAAACTGGCTGGTGCCGAGCGAACTGTCTTCTTTCAGGGTATCCAGACCCGTCGGCAATTTGGCTTTCACGCCTTTCGCAGCAAGCAACATGCGGATACGCGCCACTTCACCTTCCGGCACCAAGACCTGTCCGTTATGTTCCTGCAGACGGTAACTGATGCCTTCGGTTTCCAGCACAGAAACAATCTCACCGATATCAAAGCGTTCCTGTTGACTGTATAGCGGACGGAAGGTTTGTGAAGAACTCCAGAGCGCCACCACGATAATCGCCGCAACGATGGCGGCCATCACTGCGGAAAGCACCAAATTGCGCTGGCTGGACGACCACAGCGCTTTCGCTTTGGCGGTCAGCGCATCCATGTTATTTGACGATGCAGCAGCCGGGTTCACGGTCGCTGCACCTGCCACTTGGGTAGAGAGTTGAGACATAATTTACACCGGCATCTTCATGATGTCTTCAAAGGAGGTAACCACCTTGTTGCGTACCTGCATCAAGGCATTAAAAGAAAGGCTCGCTTTCTGACTGGCAACCATAGCGCCAACCAAATCATCACTCTGACCAAGCTCAACTGCCGTCATTTTCTGGCTGGCGACCGATTGGTGCTGGTTTACCAAATCCAACACATTGGTGACCGCTTGCGAGAAGGAAAGCGGTTGGTTAGTGCCCTTCTCTATCGCTTTCACATCCATCGGATTAGCGCTGACCACGAAATCCGGCTGCGCCTGCACACGCATCGCGTCCATTTTAGTGAGCATGAGTTGCTCGGCAGACATGGCGTTGTTGATTGATTGATTAGACATGGTTCACCTCCATTAAGCCGCCGAGCCAAGGGCCGACTGTAAATCAATGCCCTGTTCACGCATTGCCTGTAGTTTGTAGCGCAGCGCTCGGGTGGTTACACCCAGCGCATCTGCTGTTTTCGTGCGGTTGCCGCCGAACTGGCGGAGCTTGTCGAGAATGAACTGAAACTCTGCATGGCGCTTGGCTTCCACATGGTTGAAGCGCTCAGCAGGCATAACAGCCAACGGGGTATTTTCCAGTTCAATCGGCAGCATCAAATCCTGAGCAGTGATGTAGTCGCCGTGGCGCATGACCAACGCACGCTGCATCACGTTTTCCAGTTCACGGATATTGCCCGGCCAGTTGTATTGGCTGAGCGCTGAAATCGCATCCTCAGACAGTCGGCATTTGCTGCTGTCCTGATACTTTTCGATAAAGAAATGGCTAATAGGAAGAATGTCTTCGCGGCGTTCGCGAAGCGGTGGCCAATGCAACGGCAGTACATCCAGACGGTAGAAAAGATCTTCACGGAATTGGCCTTTCTGTACTTCTTCACGAAGGTCTTTGTTGGTGGCAGCAATGACACGGATATCCAACTGGATGGCTTTATGGCTGCCCACGCGCTCGACTTCCCGCTCTTGCAGCACGCGCAGTAACTTGGCCTGTACCGCTGGGGACATTTCACCGATTTCATCCAGCAAAATGGTGCCGCCATTGGCTTCTTCGAACTTACCGCTTTGGGATTGCAGCGCGCCGGTAAACGCCCCTTTCACGTGTCCAAACAACACAGCCTCAAGCATAGATTCAGGAATGGCAGCACAGTTCACAGCCACAAAAGGACCATCACAACGTGGAGAATGCTCATGAACATAACGCGCCAGCACTTCTTTGCCCGTGCCGGATTCGCCGGTGATCAACACGCTGGCACTGGTGCAGGCCGCACGATGCGCAAGTTGCAGAACCTGCTTGCTTCGCCAGGATTCAGCAACAATGTTCGCCAGTGGTTTGCCCAGCGCTTCAACGCGACGAAGCAGATTTAAAAGCTGTTTGGCTTCGAAGGGGCGAAGCAGGTAATCCGTCGCGCCCGCTTTCATGGTTTCCGCAGCTAGAATGCCTTCATCCTGATTGACGATGGCAATCGCAACGCCGCCATTTCGCTGCTTCTGGTGGCAAGCCACCCATTCGCGGATGCCCATGTCTGGCAAATTTGAACTCACCAGCGTGATCGTGGCAGGTTCGCCGAGAAGTGCACTTCTTCCTGTGCGGGCGTGCCGAACCCGATAGCCAGCATCTTTCAATACATCGATGACCGGGAACGCAAGCGACTCGCTTGGCTCGACCAGCAAAATTTCCGTTTTCTTCATCATTGAACCTTTGCCGCTGTCTTAGTGGTGATTTCTTGTTGTTTATTATCTGAAGGCACAACCTGCTCTGAATCGCGCACCAGTCTGACGGTAACGCGGCGGTTCAGTGCCTGCCCTTCTTTAGTGTCATTACTTGCGATGGGATAACGCTCACCATGAGCGCGCACTTCAATCATGTCGCGCGCAACACCAAAGGTTTCCAATGTGTCTGCGACTTTCTCTGCGCGGGCGCGTGAGGTATTCAAATTGGCAATCGCACTGCCGATGCTGTCGGTGTGCCCATCAATCAAAATGGTGGTAATACGGTCGTCCAGCTTGAGATAGCTGACCATGGCATTGAGTTTGTCTTTCTGGCTGGGGGTGAGTGATGACTGGCCAAACGCAAAAGGTAAAGACAAGGTTCTGGCTTCTTTGAACGTCATGCCCGGCAGCTTGGCACGACAGCGGTTAAATGCTGTCAGGCTTTGTTGGATGCGAATCGTTGGCAGCAGGTAGGAAGCGGAAGTGTTCTTTCCGGCAAGCGAAATGTGCACCCATTGGCTGGTCTGCGCTGCATCCAGCATTTCGGTCACATCTTGTGTGAAAATCAGGGGCGAATTCGGCGTGACCCTGATATCTGACACCTCAATGCTGGTAGGCGCAGACCAGGCCGGAGCGTGTTGTGACAGCGTCGCGGTTTCAAAATGGTTAATATTTTCTTTAAGTGACGCGGAAAAATGTAATTTATTTCCCGGAAGTGCGCGGAAGTAAAACTTCCCCTCTGGAATTTCCGAATGAATTAATTGGCATTCAAAGTCACCGTATTTAAATTCCCAGGACGATAAGTCCATTGGAACCACGATCTCACTTTTTGCCAGCGCGTCATTTGAATTTAATAAAAGAAAAGTCAGAAAAACGCATAGCTGTATATTTGTTAGACAGACACAAATATATCTGTTCATTCCCTCAAACATAGATAACCTTAAGCCAATATTTATTTCACCCAACTTGGAATAATTGTCACACTGATTACCTTATTGGCGATAAGCGTCAGAAAAACCACACACTTTGCGTCAATGCAATGGCGGTAAGCTATTAAGAATCCAGTACTATCTCGGGCTAGCCTTTGTCCAGGCTTAGTTTTATAGGATTGATTAAAAGTATTTATTCCGAAGTACAATTACTGTTTGGATTAATCTTTAACCATCCATTTTTAATTTGATTAGCAAGCTACTCGCAAATAAGTTTTATTAAAAGCAGTAAAATAAAACCTTATTCAACATATGAACTAACGTCACAGACTTTAAATAACACGCTAAAAATAAATGAAAAACTCTGTGTAGACTGTGGCACACAGTGAGCAACTAGCTCCAAAGTTATATAAGCGGTAACTATAAATGGAAACGACAAACACCAGGCCTCAATTTGAGGCGGTCAGCGTCGAATTGCTGGGAAAGCCAATTCATTCGGTACGTGAAAACTTAGAAGGTTTTTTAGCGCCATTTGCGCTAACTCTGCGTCATTCCCTGCAAAGCTGGCTAAAAACCAATCAGGTCGACGTCATATTCCAGGGCGTAGAGTTACATACCCTTCGTCTCGATGACATCGACAAGGAAACACTCTCCGCGTTCAAGCATGATGACGGCGGCTTCGCCTACGTTCATCTTGATGCCGCCACACTGATTGCTCTTTCAGACAGTTTCTATGGTGCCAGTGTTGCGCGAAGCAACACCGTACTGACCGCCAGCGACAAGCGCCTTCAGGAACGTATTGGCAAGCTGGTGATTGGCAATATCGCGCCTGATGAAATGTGGACACAAAGCGAGTTTGAGCCCGGCTATGGCATGGGACTTCGCGCCACGCTGGATATCCAGTTCGGAGAGCATTCCGGCCAGTTGACCATGGACATTGAAGGCAACCTCATCCGCACATTGATTGAAGAACTGGGTTTACAGAGCGAAAAAGATCTCTCCGACGCATTCTCCCAGTCTCTCGCGACAACCCCTGTTCGTCTCAATGTGTTACTGAGCAAGAAAACCATGCCGCTCAGCGACGTACTGGATCTCGCCCCAAACGACATTTTGCCGATTGAGCTACTGACCAACGTGCCCGTCAGCATTGGCAATGAACAGCTGTTTACTGGCCGCGTTGCGGAGCAGGACGGACAGTTGGTACTGACTTTAAACCACGAATAAGGATTCCCACCGTGAGCACAGCATCTGAAACCGCTACCTTCAGTGGCGATGACCTGAATTTTGATGATTTCCAACTGGAAGATTTTGATACCCCAGCCCTGTCGCAACCTGCCGCGATGCCGGAGCGAGACCTGAGCTTTTTCAAGAAAATCCCAGTGACTGTGACATTGGAAGTTGCCAGCAAAGAAATCGCTCTGGGTGATTTGATGAAAGCTGGTGAAGGTAGCGTGATTGAGTTAGACAAGCTCAACGGCGAGCCGCTGGATGTGAAGGTAAACGGTTCTCTGATGGGTCATGCCGAAGTGGTTGTAGTGAATGACAAATACGGCCTTCGCCTGATTGATGTCGTAGACTCTGCTCTGGCCGGAGTGGGTCAGTAAGCCATGGTGGTATCCCGTTCCCTCAGAGCCTGTGCAGGCAGTATTTTGGTTGCGATGGCGCTCTTCGCTGCGCCAGCCTTGGCAGACAATGGTCTGACGATTCTGTCGGTTACCGATGGCGCGACCGAGCAGGAATACAGCGTGAAGCTGCAGATCTTGCTGCTGATGACAGCACTGAGCTTTCTGCCTGCTTTCATTTTGATGGGAACGAGCTTTACCCGGATTATAGTCGTCCTGGCGATTTTGCGTCAGGCTCTGGGTTTACAACAAAGTCCGCCAAACCGCGTGTTGGTGGGCATTGCCCTCGCGCTGACGCTGTTGATCATGCGCCCGGTCTGGAGCGACATTTACGACAACGCCTTCAAACCTTATGACGCAGGGGAAATCACCCTGATGCAGGCGTTCTCGGTAGCTGAAACGCCAGTGCGTGACTTCATGCTCAAGCAAACTCACCAAAGCGCCCTTGAGCAGATGCTGCGTATCGCCAACGAGCCACTCGACCAGAATGTCGAAGACATTTCCTTTGCTGTCGTTCTGCCTGCCTTTGTTATCAGCGAGCTGAAAACCGCTTTCCAAATCGGCTTTATGCTGTTTATTCCTTTTTTGATCATCGACTTGGTGGTCGCCAGTGTTTTGATGGCAATGGGTATGATGATGCTCTCCCCCCTCATCATCTCATTGCCATTCAAACTTGTGGTGTTTGTGCTGGTCGACGGCTGGGCGATGACCGTCGGCACCCTGGCCGCCAGTTTTGGGTAGCCGCGTAGTGAATGCTTTTGTTGCAGATGGTTTTGTTGCGTTTGGTTTATCACGAATGGTAGCTAAATCATGACTCCCGAACTTGTCGTCACCCTGTTCTCCAATGCGGTTTGGCTCATCATTCTGATGGTGGCAGTGCTGGTGGTACCTGGCCTTTTGGTTGGCTTGGTGATAGCGATTTTTCAGGCTGCCACCCAAATCAACGAACAAACCTTGAGCTTCCTTCCCCGACTGATTGCAACCCTGCTCATGGTGATTTTCGCCGGACACTGGATGCTCCGGAAAATCATGGAGCTGTTCGAATACCTGTTCCTCAACATTCCGGGAATGATTGGCTGATGGCGCTGACATTCGGCGAACTTTCAGCCATTCTCGGTCAACTCTGGTGGCCGTTTTTTCGTATCGGTGCCATGTTTATTTCGATGCCGTTTTTCGGCGATGCCTTAATTCCGGTGTGGGTGCGCAGCCTGCTGGCGCTTTCAATTGTCGTCATCACTGCGCCTTTGATGCCGGCCATGCCAGTGGTAGATTTGTTTTCCCTGACCTCACTTTTCCTTGCCTTCGAGCAGGCGGTCTGGGGACTTTTCTTTGGCCTTATCCTCCATCTGCTTTTTTCCGTTTTCACCATGCTCGGCCAGATAGTCTCACTGCAAATGGGTCTCGGCATGGCAATGATGAATGATCCGGTCAACGGCCTTTCGGTGGCGGTGCTTGGCCGTATTTTCCTGCTGTTTTGCACCTTATTGTTCCTGTCACTGGAAGGCCATCTTCTGGTTATCGACATTCTGATCCAAAGCTTTGTGATTTGGCCAGTAGGATCAGGATTAACTGCGCTTTCCCTTCAAGGGGTCATTAATGTATTTGGGTGGATGTTCGCGTCTGCGCTTGCATTGGCGCTTCCTGCCATTGTTTCCATGCTACTGGCCAACATCAGCTTTGGTGTGATGAACCGCGCCGCGCCGTCGCTCAACGTATACGCACTGGGTTTTCCGATGACCATGCTGCTTGGCTTGTTCAGCGTCTTGCTGTCGATTTCCGGTGTACCGGATAAATACACAGAATTAGTGCATGACACGCTTCGTCATCTCAACAGCTTTATGGTGGGGGGCGCATGAGCGAACAGTCGTCTCAGGACAAAACGGAACAGGCCTCGCCCCAGAAGATCAAAAAGGCGAGAGAAGAAGGCCAGATCCCCCGCGCTAAGGAATTCACTACCGCCGTGATTTTCCTTGCTGTCGCCGTCTACTTCTATAGCCAGCTCCCCGCCATTTGGGAAGCCATAAGCGGGGTATTCCGCTTCAACATGTCACTGACCAAAGCAGACCTCGAAAATCCCTTTCAGGCGATTGAACATGTCGGCCAGAGCCTCGCCATCATGATTGAGCTTTTGCTGCCGATGTTCGTGATGATCATCGTCGCGACGGTGCTGAGCTCTCTGGTGCTGGGGGGCTGGATGTTCCGTCCTGCCAACGTCTTACCCAAGCTCAGTAAACTCAGTCCGATTAACGGCATCAAGCGGATGTTTTCCACACGCTCACTGGTGGAACTCATCAAATCCACCCTGAAAGTGTCGGTCATTTCCGGTGTGCTTTACGGCTTTTTGGATAACAACCTTCAACCGCTGCTTGGCATGCAAAACCTGCCGCTCTCACAGGGTGTCGTCATGATCATGAATATCCTGTTTGAAGGCTTGCTATTGATGGGGTTTGCCCTGCTGCTGTTTGGTGTGATTGATATTCCCTACCAGCGTTGGGAACACATGAAAGAACTGCGTATGACCAAGCAGGAGCTGAAAGAAGAGTTCAAAAACAACGAAGGCCGCCCGGAAGTTAAACAGCGTATTCGACAAATCCAACAGCAGTTTGCCCGCCGACGCATAGACAAAGCCGTGCCAAGTGCTGATGTGGTGATCACCAACCCAACCCACTATGCCGTGGCCTTGAAATACGACACCAAGCTTTCAGAGGCTCCTTTCGTTGTCGCCAAAGGCGTGGATGAAACCGCCATGCATATTCAGCGCATTGCGCGGGAAAACAACGTGGAAATCATCCATTCCCCGCCGCTGACCCGTTCGATTTTTCACACCACTGCGATTGAGCAGGCCATTCCCAGCCAGCTTTACATCGCAGTGGCGCACATTCTGACTTATGTCCTGCAAGTGAAGGCTTTTCGTGAAGGGCGCGGCGACAAACCTATGTCGTTGCCGCACTTTTCGATTCCCAAACACTTGCATCACTGATTTGCTTTCGCACCACCATGAAGGACCAGAGATATGCTTAATCGGTTAAAAGCCTTCCAGGAATCAGCCAAAGGGCGCATCGGTATTCCGATTGTGCTCCTGATGCTGCTTGCTATGGTTATCCTGCCATTGCCGCCGCTTTTGCTGGATGCCCTTTTCACTTTCAACATTGTGCTGGCGATTCTGGTATTGCTGGTCAGCACCACCGCTAAACGACCGCTGGATTTCTCCATTTTCCCAACCATACTGCTGGTCGCGACCCTGCTCCGCCTGGCACTGAACGTGGCATCGACCCGTATCGTGCTACTCGAAGGTCACAATGGAGGCGATGCTGCGGGTAAGGTTATTCAAGCCTTCGGTGAAGTGGTCATTGGTGGTAACTACCTGATTGGTATGGTGGTGTTTGTCATCTTGATGATCATTAACTTTGTGGTCATCACCAAAGGTGGCGAACGTATTTCCGAAGTCAGTGCCCGGTTTACCCTGGATGCCTTGCCCGGCAAACAGATGGCGATTGATGCCGACCTCAATGCAGGGTTGATCGATCAGGAAACCGCGCGCCTTCGACGCAAGGAAGTCGCGAATGAAGCGGACTTCCATGGCTCAATGGACGGTGCGTCCAAGTTCGTTCGCGGTGATGCCATCGCGGGTATGCTAATCCTCTTCATCAACCTGATTGGTGGTGTCAGCATTGGTGTGTTCGACCACGGTCTGACAGGTTCTGAGGCTATGCGTACCTATGCGCTGCTGACTATCGGTGATGGTCTGGTCGCCCAGATCCCGTCCCTCTTGCTGGCAACAGCTGCGGCTATCATCGTGACCCGTATCAACGATTCCGACAACGACATGACGGAAACGGTACGTAAGCAGTTACTCGCTACCCCCGCCACGCTCTACACAGTCTCAGGCATCATGGTCATCATTGGTATCGTACCGGGCATGCCACATATGGCGTTTTTCACCTTTGCGGGTGTGCTGGCTTTTGCAGGCTGGCGACAAAGCAAAGCGCCGGTTGAAGACACGCAACTGGACGAAGTGGCCGCCATTTCTCATGTGATGCAGCGTGAGGAAGAAGCGAACCTGAGCTGGGATGATATTCCCCACGTGCATACCCTTTCGCTGGCGCTGGGTTATCGCTTGGTGCATCTGGTCAATAAAGATCAGGGTGCACCACTTACGCAACGTATCCGCGGTGTCCGCCGTCATCTTTCTGAACAAATCGGCTTCCTGCTGCCGGAAGTGCGTATCCGCGACAACCTGAGCCTGAAACCGAATCAGTACACCCTTTCCCTCAATGGCGAAGTGATTGAGCAAGGCTTTATTGAACCTGACCGTTTAATGGCCATTGCCGTCGGCGAAACCTATGGTGAAGTGGACGGCATTCTCGGCAGCGACCCGGCGTATCAATTGCCTGCGGTCTGGATTGAACATACCGACAAAGCCAAAGCACTCAACATGGGTTATCAGGTTGTCGACGACAGCACGGTTATCGCTACCCACATCAGCAAGGTAATGAAATCCAATCTCGCCGATTTGTTCACCCATGACGATGTTGATGCGATGAACCAACGCCTGACTCATCAGGCACCTAAACTGGCGCAGGCATTGAGCGCAGCACTGACACCCGCGCAGCAACTCAAGGTTTATCGACAATTGCTGTTAGATCAGGTGCCGCTTTGCGATATCCGCACCATCGCCAACACCATGTTGGAGTCTGCGGAAAACACTAAAGACCCAATTCTGGTCGCGGCGGATGTGCGCTGCACGCTTCGCCGTACCCTGTTCAATCTGGTCGCGGGTCAGAAAAATGAACTGAATGTGTATGCCCTGTCTGACGAGCTGGAAAAGATGCTGCTCACCTCATTGCAACAGGCTCAGGCAAGCGGCCCCGTGATGTTGGACAGCTTCCCGATTGAGCCAAACATTCTGGGACAATTCCAACAGAACCTGCCGTTGATTCGCCAGCAACTGAAGCAACAAGGTATGGCGCCAATCCTTCTGGTGATGCCACAACTCCGCCCATTGATTGCACGCTACGCCCGCACCTTCACACAAGGACTGGCGGTGCTTTCTTACAACGAAGTGCCGGAGAACAAACAGATCAATGTGGTAGGAAACCTTGGCTAATCTCAATGTTCACCAATTGATGCTTAAAACGCTCACTGTGTTGATTGAACAGCATGTCGATACGGAAGACGACATGCTGATCCTCGACGCCTTTCGGCAGAACGATATTAAACATGTGTGCCAGGCCATCCGCGATGTCAAAACCGCGGATGTTGTCTATCAGCACGTGACACTTCGCTTCGGTAGCCGCGGTGAACAAAGTGTTTACCGCTTTGAGCTATCCGAAGGCATGCGTTTTGCGCTCGACCTTTACAGCCTTTATCTCGCGCTGCGTCAAAGCCGTTTTCAAATCGACACCTTTCACCCCAGTTTGTTGAACCATATTGTGGTGCCGATTGATGCGAATGCCCTGCTTTGGCGAAAAGGTCATGAAGCACTGCAACAGATGTTGGCGCTGGATAAACGAGCATTCCGCTTCGTCATTCCCTCTCTACAAATTCAGATGCCGGAAAAATCCCATCCGCAGTTGGTCTCTTTGATAGCCAGAATGCGCGCCCATGCGGGAGCACTCTGGTTCGATATTTCGATTCCCTGCCAGCAGCTTGAATTTATGAGAAAGCACCTGCCGGATAGGGTAAAGCTCGCCATTTCTCTGGATAGCAAAACGGACCGACATGCTCTTTTGCCCGTGGTGCGTTTTCTTCGTACCCATAAAATGCCATGGGTAGCGGGACGCGTAGCGAGCCAGGGTGAGCTGAGCCAATATCGTCTGCTTGGCGCGACACATTACTTTGGTTACTTCAGCGACATTCCGGTTTCCATGTCATTCAAACCTCTGACAGATCAAGAATTATTGGGACTTGAACCTGAATTCACGGAATGAAGATCACTAAACAATAACGAATCCTGCCAATTCATTATTATTTTTAATTTTCCGGTTAATCCTTTCGAAAAACCATCCGCCTCTAGTTAGTGAGCAGGGGAGAACCCGAAGCCTGATAAACAGTTAACCAAGGAGCTTAGAATGGCTTTATCAATGCACACTAACTACGCGTCGCTTGTTACTCAAAATACTCTGAACAACACAAGCAACCTTCTGAACAATGCGATGGAGCGTCTGAGCACCGGTTACCGCATCAACTCAGCAGCTGACGATGCAGCAGGCCTGCAAATCGCAAACCGTCTGGACAGCCAGACCCGCGGCATGAACGTGGCAATGCGTAACGCACAAGACGGCATCTCTATGATGCAAACGGCGGAAGGTGCGATGGATGAAATGACCAACATCGTATACCGCATGAGTGACCTGGCGACTCAAGCACTGAACGGTTCTAACGGCGCTGACGAACTGGCAGCACTGGATGCAGAATACCAACAGCTGACGGCTGAGCTGACCAACATCATGGATAACACCAGCTTCGGTGGTAACAAACTGCTGAAAACCGGTAGCTTCGCTGCAGGTGCGGTGAGCTTCCAAATCGGTGCAACGTCTGCTGAACGACTGGCCGTTGACGTATCTGCAGAGCTGGGTGATCTGGACACGGCTGTGGCAGGTCTCGGCGACCTGACGACAGCAGCAAACGCTGACGCCGCTCTGAAAGCACTTAAGGAAACTGACGGCGGCATTCTGAAAAACCTGGGGCAAACCCGTGCAGCATTCGGTGCGAACATCAACCGTCTTGAGCACACCATTGTTAACTTGGGTAACATGACTGAAAACACCGCTGCTGCTAAAGGCCGTATCACTGACGCCGACTTCGCGGTTGAGTCTTCAAACATGACCAAGAACCAAATGCTGATGCAGGCAGGTACCACTGTTCTGTCTCAGACCAACCAATTGCCTGGCATGGCGATGTCCCTACTGCGCTAATCGCGCGAACGATTCTTCTTTGTCCAGAACCGGACTTTTTTCCAAGCCTCCTTCGGGAGGTTTTTTTGTTTTTGGAGAAGCAGGACTATACCCAAACATAACCCGTTACTGGGGGCCGTTAGATAATCGGATCGCTAATTCCCAGAGGGATTCAGGCACTTCTACTTCTTTCATTTCATTGATAAACTGGCCAGGCAAACGGGTTCCGTCATCTTGAGAGACAAGATCAGCCACCTGCTGACATCTTTCATAAAAGTAATCAGAGTTTGCCGGGTCTATGATGAGGAAAAACTGCCCTAAATCGTGGGGGGCACCTTGTGGCGCTTTAAGCGGCTTAACGAACTGAGAAGCGATTCCGCCCGTCATACCGGCTGTCAGCAACTCCGCCATCAGGCCAAATCCCCAACCTTTGTACCCTCCCGCTGAAACCAAAGAGCCCGCTAAAGCCTTATGCGGGTCAGTGGTAGGTTGGCCATGTTCATCTAACGCCCAGCCTTCAGGAATCGACTCTCCTGCTTCTTTTGCCATGGTGATTTTCCCAAGGGCGACCACTGTGGTGGACTGGTCAAACTGCATGGCGATTCCGCCTTCTCCATCAGGTACAGAAAAAGCCACGGGGTTAGTGCCTATGGTGCGAATCTTCCCACCAGGGGGCGCAACAATGGGAGAAGAGTTGGTAAAGCCAATCGCGACAAAACCATGACGCGCCAATTGCTCGGTGAAAAAACCTAACGAGGTGCAGGTATGGCTATGACCAATAGCCAATGATGCCGTGCCGTTTTCGCGAGCCGCTGAAATCGCAGCAGGTAATGCGCGCTCAAAAGCAGGTTGAGCAAAGCCATAATTGGCATCGACTTTCACAAAACCCGGCTTTGGCAAAGTGACTTCCGGCTCTGCATCTTTTGATACCCTGCCCGAAACGAGTTGCTCGCAATAACTTTGCAAATAATACAACCCGCAGATCCGGTTGTTCCGCGATTCATTTTTAGCAACGGCATGGGCAACAGATTCTGCAATCCACGGCAACGCTCCATGTTTTTCTAACGCTGTTTTACAAACCTGATGAATCTCAGAAATTGTAATCACTGGCATATATACTCCTTTCGTATTTAGCACCCAAATCAGACCTTTCCTTTGTTTACACCCGAAGCCGATAAGCCCGACAAACGACAGGAATAAACACGTCTGGTTTGTGTGTTGATTTTATACCCAAACAATCTGAAGATGCTCGCATTCAGAGGTCATCAATGCGTTCAATTCGAGTTAAATTTCGCGAGGAATAGCCGTTCTATTTCCGTGGAATTTAACGATGAAGTGGGCGCATTGAGGGCCTCCCTTCGGGCGAGTTGACTGACGTCGTGCTCTTTGTTGTTCCTTTTTGATGGAGGTGACTACACCCGCAAAGGAACGCCGCGATCACAACGCCAGTCAAACTCGCTGAATCCTGCATCTTCAGGTTATTTGGGTATATATGGTCAACTTACCCTCGGATTTCCTCTCTTAGCTGATTGTGGTGGTGGTTTGTTGAAACTCTTCGGCGGCATCATCAAGCGCTTTCCACAAATAATCTGCACTGGAAATATCACTCATGATGAGAAAACGCGTTTGCTCAAATTCGCTCTTTGATACGTTGACTACGACAGAAGAAACACGCGCCACGGATGTTTGAGCAATGCAACCCCGCTTAAAGGTGACACCGCTAAGATCGACTGCACATACTTTGGCAAACATTTCCGGACAGTCGTCGCCAGTCAGAACAAACAGCGCATGACTATGCTGACAATACAAGCGGGTTACCTGTTCGCGCTGATCTGCCTCTTTTTCAAGTTCTATCATAGCGTCAGTGTTTTGGTCTTTCTTATCGACTAGCCAAAATTCAGTGTGGCCGAGACGCAGAATCCATAAACCATTGGACGTTTTAAGCGCGCGATTGGGCTGCTCCGGTATCAGTATTCCATGAGCTTCCAGAAATGCAGCGACCTGCGCTCCCCTAAAGCCGATACGGTTAGACGTCGTGGCATCATAGAAAGAAATAGACGACAGGTGATGCTCCTGCTCGATGCAACTCTGTCTGCGTTCCGGCTGAGCAGTGACTGAAAACAAACTCATGTTAATTGACCTCCTGTCGTTCACCTTCCGGATCGTAAAATGGCAATGGGATGACTTCCGGCCACACTTCTTTTCCGTCCACACGGATTGGGATTAAGGTTCCCTTTTCTTGCTGGTCAATACCCACGAACGCCAGTCCGATATAGGCATCCAAGGTGGTCGAATATTCACAGGAGGTGACATTCCCTGTGATGTTGGAATCCGCTCCTGCTTTATCCAACACCAGATGTCCCTCCTCTGGCTTAGGTGACGACTTGTCGAGCTTAAAGCCAACCAGCTTGCGGGTTTGCTGGCGGCGCATCACGATATCTACCGAGCGTGAACCGACATAAAACGGCTTGGCTTTTGCGATCGCCCATTCTAATGAAAGCTCACCCGGGTGAGACATGCCATCCGTATCCTGCCCGACGATGATATGGCCTTTTTCCAGTCTTAGCAGTCGCTGCGCTTCTACCCCGAAAGGCCGCATGCTGAACGGCTCACCGGCTTCCATCAGAATGTCCCAGATGTTGAGCGCAAACAGGGTCGGCATATGAATTTCATAGCCTAACTCTCCAACAAATCCGACACGCATCAGTCGCACTGGCATCCCTCCAATGTGCCCTTCCCGATACTCAAGATAAGGAAAAGCTTCGGGGGAAAAATCCACATCGTGACAAACTTTCTCAAGCACTTTTCGCGCGTTGGGACCTGCCACATTCACTGCAGAAAACGCCGAGGTCACGTTGGCAATATCGACATCCAGCCGCCATTGCGCATTCCACTTTTTCATTTCACGGTAAACCGCATCGACGCCGCTGGTTGTTGCCGTGACATAGTAGTGGTCCTCTGCAATCCGGCATGCGACACCGTCGTCAATCACCACACCCTGTTCGTTGGTCAGCACAGCGTAGCGGGTTCTGCCGACGGGTTGCTTTACAAAGGCAAAGGTGTACATGCGGTTCAGGAATTCCGGCGCATCAGGCCCGTAAACTTCAATACCGCCCAACGTACTAACGTCAATGATCCCGACATTCTGTCTAACCGCAGAGGCTTCATCCTGAATCAGCGCATTGCGTTGCGATGTCTCCCCATAATAAGCGGGACGTCGCCATGCGCCAGCAGGCATAAATTGCGCCCCAAGGCTTTCGTGTCTTTCATGCATTGGGGTTTTACGCACAGGATTGAAAATCCTACCTGCTAAGTACGCCAGTTTCTCGGGAATAAACGGTGGCCTGGCGGTCGTCACGCCCGTTTCACTCACGGTTCTGTCTGTTGCCATGGCCACCAAACGCGCACTGGGTAGTGCGGAGTGACGGCCCTGTGAAGGACCCATCCCTACAGTGGAAAATCGTTTAACCAACTGAATATCCCGATAGCCTAAACGCGTGGCATTGATGATGTCTTTAGATTGCAGATCTTCATCAAAATCAACGAAGTCTTTTCCTTTAGGGTGCGGAAATATTGGCCACGGAAAGTTAGTTGAGACGTCACATTGAACCTTGATGCCAGCAACCTCTGAAAAACCCAGCTGCTGCAAACATTGGTAAGCTGCACGTTGTCCGTCTGCAATGACCTTATCCAGTTCATGAATGCCATTCACTGAGCCCGCAATGTGCAGATTTGCCGGGAGATTCTTCAAGGTGAACCGGGCTGAGTTATCGTCGTAGCTTAGCTGGGCACCTGCCTGACACAGCAGTTGGTAAGTCGGCATGTATCCCGCAGACATACAGAGTAGATCACAAGAAATGGTCGAGACTTTTTGTTCGACACCGTAATCCTCGTTGATCGAATATACGTCCACCGCTGACAGACGGTTATTTTTTGCTGTCGCTTCATAAACCGTTGCGCCAAGGATGACCGGGATACCCAAAGATTTCACGCTATCAACCAGATCTTTTCGCGGCTGGGATTGGCGCATATCGACGATAGAAACAACATCGACACCCTGCTCTGCCAACTCAATAGCCGTTAGATACCCATCATCATTTCCGGTTAACACAACGGATTTTTTGCCTGGTCTGACGGCGTAGTGCTTCATCAATCTCATGGCTGCGCTGCACAGCACCACGCCTGGGAGATCATTGTTTCTGAACACCACATGCTGCTCAAATTCACCCGAAGCGACAATGCACTGTTTGGCTCTGATTTTGTACATACGATTACCCGTCTGTACTGGCAAATAGTTATCTGCAAACCAGGCGTTGCAGACAGCATCTGTCATTACACGGATTTTCGGATGATGAGTCGCGATCGAACAGAGTGCTTTCAGCATTTCTTCTGTCGTCTCGCCATCGATATCAAATCGGTGGTAAGTGAGTGCACCGCCAAGTTGCTTGTTCTCATCAACAAGGATGACTTCTGCACCATTTTCTGCAGCGGTAATGGCAGCATTCAGGCCCGCAGGCCCCGCCCCCACCACCATCACATCACAGAACAAGTAGGCTTTGTCGTGGTATGTTGGCTCGAAGTCCAAGTCAGCCTCACCAAGCCCTGCTTTTTTACGGATGAGCGGCTCCCACTTATCCCAGATACCTTTAGGTTTATAAAACGCACGATAGTAAAAGCCGACGGGCATAAACCGACCCACTTTTTCTAACATTGCATCGGCGTCTTTTTTCAGTGACCCGTTGTAGTTTTGCCCCATCACCACAGGTGATTCAGCAATACCTATCCGGTCTGCCAACACATTAGCTTCTTCTGGAAGTTGAACCAGTGTATTTGCATCCTGACCAGCCATTGAAAGTGGTCCGCGCGGCCGATGGTATTTGAACGATCGGGACAGCAGCCATTGATCGTGAGCAACCAAGGCACTTGCAACCGTATCGCCATCGAACCCGATATAGCTCGTACCTTCAAACTCAAACCGCACACGCCGATCGCGTGAAATCAAAGACCCCATTGGAGGCGCTAGTCGATTTGCATCAGTCATTGCTTCCCTCCTTGTCCTTGGTTAGGGACGGCATCAAAAGAGACCCTTTTTGTGAAAATCTCGCTTGGATCGTAGGTATCAATGATCTCGTCAGAGGCTGTGTGTCTTTCAGCAATAAACCAGTAGCCGGACGCACTGTGGAACCACCATTCCTGAACGACTTTGATGTTGTTGTCAGCATAAAAAACGTATTCGGCCCACTCTTTGTCAGAACACTCTTGATGGTTTGGCATGGCTTTCACTTCCCCACCGTAGACAAACTCATTGATGTTTCTTGGACCGTTCAAGGGGCATGGCATTATCTTCATGAATACTCTCCTAGGGTCTCTTGGCCTAGTGACTTGCGGCCGTAGCCCCCATTTCGTTTACCTGTCGGAACACGTCAAATCTATCCATCGAGAATGGCGCAATCAGCTCCGGCACTTTTCCACCTGAGGCCACCAATTCGGCCATGGTTTTTCCGCAAATCGGTGTCGACTTAAATCCCCATGTTCCCCAACCTGCGTCCAAGTAGTAGTTCTCGACTGGGCTCAACCCCATGATCGGGCTATAATCGCTGGTCATATCTGTCGTGCCTGCCCACTGTCGAAGCAACTTGAAATTCGCCATGAATGGAAACATTTCAATAGCACTCGCTATCAGGCTCTCTTTGAGATCCAGCGTCGATCGGGTGTTATAAAGCGGATAAGGATCAGACCCACCACCAAAGACAATTTCCCCGCGGCCGGTTTGTTGAACGTAGCAATGCAGTGCGGAAGAGCTGACGAGAGGATTAAGGAACGGTTTAACGGGGGTGGTGACCATGGCTTGAAGTGGGTAACTGGTGAGGGGCATGCGAAAACCCGCCATCCCGGCAACAATCGAGCTATGCCCAGCGACGGCCTGCACCACACAACCGCACCCCACGGTGCCCCGGTTGGTTTCGACAGAGACAACCTTCCCGTACGAAGTATTAACACCTGTCACTTCCGTTAACTGGTGAAGCTCTACGCCACGTTGGGTTGCACCTTTTGCGTATCCCCAAGCCACGGCATCATGCCTTGCAGTCGCGCCATCAATATGCCAAAGCCCCGCCAAAATCGGCATATCGGCAGGGTTCATGTTCAAGGTAGGCACCAATTCGCGTATTTGCTGCGGATCGATCAGCTCAGTTCTACCGCCAAAATGTTTATTGACTTCCGTACGCTGCCGGAACGAGCGAACGGTGGCATCAGTGTGAGCCAGAGTCAGTTGTCCGCGGGAGGAGTACATGATGTTGAAGTCAAACTCGTTAGAGAGATTCTGGAATAATTTGACGGACTCACTGTAGAACTTAACGCCTTCTGACGTTAAGTAGTTGGAGCGGATAACGGCGGTGTTCCTTGCCGTGTTCCCGCCACCCAAATAGCCCTTTTCGAGAATCGCAACATCAGTGATACCGTGATATTTGGCAAGGTAATAGGCAGTAGCAACGCCATGTCCACCACCACCAATAATCACTACGTCATAGTGATGCTTTAGATCGCTGGGGATCGGTAAGTCCGCATCCTTCTCAAAGGGATAGTCATTCGTCAGACCATATTTTAAAAGCGAAAAAGGCACAGCAGACTCCTTTCTTAACGTGCTTTGACAACAGGCTGTTTGACGCCTCGTTGTTTGGCTGCGACCAGTGTATTTTTGATAAGGCAAGCGATGGTCATAGGGCCAATGCCTCCCGGGACAGGGGTTATTGCTTTGCAGATATCAGCGACATCCGCAAAGTTAACGTCGCCGACCAGTTTGCGTTTTCCGTCTTTTTCAATGGCGTTGATGCCGACATCCAAAACCACTGCACCGGGTTTGACCCATGCACTATCCAACAATTCGGGGACACCGACAGCAGCAACGAGAATATCGGCTTGTTTGCAGAGACTTACAGCATCTACCGTTTTTGAGTGCACCACGGTGACAGTGCAATTGGCTTGGAGCAGCATGCTCGCCATGGGCTTGCCAACGATATTGGATCGGCCCACGACAACGGCATGTTTACCCGACAAGTCGCCAACTTCCCTTTTCAGAATTTCAAGGCAACCTAACGGTGTACAAGGGACAAGATACGCCTGCCCAGTAGCCAGTTGCCCGACATTCATGGGGTGAAAGCCATCTACGTCTTTTTCAGGCGTGATCAGGTTGATAATGCGCTCTTCTGAAAGATGTGCTGGTAAAGGGAGTTGAACGAGAATGCCATCGATATCATCACGCTCATTCAGATCGGTCACAATGTCATCAAGCGCCTGTTGGGAGCATGACGCGTCCAAATGAGTAACCACCGAATGCAATCCCGCTTTTTCAGCGGTTCGGATTTTGTTGCGAACATAAATCGCACTGGCAGGATCTTCTCCCACCAGCACTACCGCTAACCCAGGACGCTGATATCCAAGCGCAGTCCTGGTTTTCACTTCCTCAGCCATCTCCTCAACCAAGCGCTCTGCAAGCTGGCGACCATCAATAACATTCAAAGACACAATCACCTCTGCTGACTATTGAAAGACAACGGTTTTGTTACCGTACATGAACACACGATGTTCCAGATGAAGCCTGACAGCCTGTGCGAGTGCGATGGTTTCCGTATCCCGGCCAACCGCCACCAGTCTGTCTGAAGAATAAGTATGGCCCACAGGCTGAACACTCTGCTGAATGATTGGGCCTTCATCGAGATCAGAGGTGACGTAGTGCGCCGTAGCACCAATCAGCTTTACCCCGCGAGCATGTGCCTGATGATAAGGCTTGGCACCTTTAAAACTTGGCAAGAATGAATGATGGATATTGATGGCTTTGCCATGAAGTTTTTTACAGAGATCGTCTGAGAGGATCTGCATGTAACGAGCAAGGATAACGAGCTCAGTGTCTGTCTCTTGAATGACATCCAAAAGTGCAGCTTCCTGTCTCTGCTTGTTTTCAGCATTGATAGGTAGCCAGATAAAACGAATACCGGCTCGCTCAACAATTGGTCGCAGATCTTTATGATTGGAAACGACGGCGGTCACCTCCATTGGCAACTCGCCATTTTCATGCCTGTATAGAAGGTCCTTCAAACAATGATCGAACTTACTCACCATGATGAGCACGCGCATAGGCTTTTCGACATCAAAGAATTCCCAGTCCATATGGAATCGACTGACTTGTTCTTCAAACCCTTCCCTTATCATCTCCAGATCGACATCCGGAGATTCAATCCGACACACGGCACGCATAAAGAAATTGCCATTTTCTTCGTCATCAAACTGATGCAGCTCGGAGATATAGCAGCTAAGACCCGCCAGATAGGAAGTGACTGCCGCAAGAATCCCACTCGATGCATCACACGTTGCCTTAAGAATAAACTCCTTTGACTCTTGCATGTTCCATCCTGTTGGTTGCTTTACGTACTTTGCGATTTGATATGTGAATTGTCATTAAATTGACAGTACAGATGGACAAGAAAACAAAATAAACACATATTTTATTCATATTTGAATTTTCTATTTACATGTGAGGAAAATATGAGCAAAGCGGACTATCAAGTTCAGTCCTTGGCAAAGGGATTGGAAATCATTGAACTGTTCGATGCAGAGCACCGAATTCTCAGCACCAATGACTTTGCTGAGCGTTTGGGTGTCAGTCAGTCGTCTATCTACCGAATCATCCAAACTTTGTTGGATAAAAACTACCTACGAAAAGTTGCCAGAAACGCATATACATTGGGGCCCCAGGTCGTTTCGAGGGGATTTTCTTTTTTGGCCGGGCAGGGTTTGGTCGACATTGCGGCCCCTCACCTCAAAAAGCTGAGAGATGACACCAGTATCTCTTGTCATTTGGCAATTAGGGATGGCCTGGAAACGCTATACGTATATCGTGCACAGGCCTCGCAGCGGTTGTCAGTCAATATTCCTTTGGGAACCAGATTGCCTTGCCATACCAATGCAATGGGTCGGATTTTGCTCCAGCAACTGAGCGACATTGAGCTCAGTGCCGTCTACCAATCGATTCATCTAGATATGTACCCTAAGCCCCACCCCCAGACTTTTCCAGAACTGAAGCACTTACTCGCCAAAGAAAAGAAACAGGGTTTTGCCTTGAATCGCTCTGATAACGCAACAGCCATTGCTGCGCCCATCACTGATTATCTGGGTAACATCATTGCAGCCATCAACATTTCAGGTGCAGAGCAAATTATGGATAAGCGACACCAATTCGAAGCAGCCAAAGAAAGTCTACTCAATACTGCCAAAACGATTTCCTGCGAAGCACCTGCTTGACCTCGTTTGAAAGCTAAAGCTCAAAACGTCTTCCTCCGAGTAAGCAGAATTCTGCTACTTCATGTTGTTTGGGTATATCAATAGGCAGTGACTTTTCAAGCATCGAGCCAGCTAGCGTACAGAAGGAAAAGAGTATATCTATCTCAATAAAAATAGACGTTTATAGTGCATATCTAGTTCAGATCTTTCATGATAATGAACAGACATGACCCATTTCATAAAAATGAGCCTATGAGTTTGATTGAATCACCACCCAGTGAAGTCACTGATGAAGATATTGATAGACTAGATTTCCTCCTTAAGGACATCGACTCTGACATAGCACTGTCTATGGCCTATGTCAGACGAGTACATCAAGTCTCATTTAAGGACCTAAAGAGTAAGTTTATCGGTATCAATGTCGACACACTTCAAAAGTACATGCAGCCCTCTTATCAAGGCCACCGTCCTCTTCATGTTGTTGCTGCATTCAGCTGGATGATGATGGTACCTATGACTGCCTTTTACTATGGTTTGAGATTGAGAGAGTATTACCGTGGTATGGAAGACGCATCAGTTGAAGCATTAATAAGAACTGGAAAGATACCTTTGTGTCAGTTTAATGCTGTCCTGACCATTATTACTCAACTTTATTCAGATAAAGACAAAAAGGAGTTTGATGTATTTCGTTCTGAGCTTGAAGGGATAAAAGAATATCAGGGTATAAACTACGACAACCTCCTCCCGCCAGAAAGGTTGGATCTTGAGGTATTTGGAGAAGATTACTATCGATCATTGGCTATCAAACTAAAAAAGTTTAGAACTGCGTTCTCTATTTCAACTGAGACAATGTGCAGAGTTCTTGGCATATCGCAATACCAATACCAAATACTCGAAAATGAAAATAAGCCGGTTGCTTTCTCAGTTGCTGTTGGATTCAGGGGAAAACTTGGGTTCAAGTTGAATTCCCATGTAAGCTTCACCTCCGAAATGACTTCTTTCCCTCAATTTCACTACCTCCGTGTTGCTCAGCACGTTCGCGACACACTTATCGTTGAAGCGATGAGACGGTTAAATAGCAAACAAAAGAAACATGTCTCTCAAATTCTATTCTCCTTATCAAAACTTTACATATAAGACTGTGATTTCAAAGATTTGATTGAAAATAGTCAACGTAAAATACGCAACAAATTACGTTGACCATTATTCTTAATCTTCTGATAATTATGATGATAATTTATATAGAGATTTTTCCACATTGACCGCAGAGGAAGCTAGCAGTATAAGTGCCGTAGCCACAATTTCAGGATGCTCCAAGTGAGCCAAGTGATCTGAGTTTTTAATCTCCATGTACTGGCTGTTTGGCAGTTGTTCGCAGAACTCTTTGGCTATTTTTGTTGTGACATAAGGATCATGCTCAGCAGCACAAACAATTGCTGGAACTGTAATTTTTTTAATGTTGCTCGGTTTGTGGACAAGCAGTCTAATTGAGTTATCAAAAAACATACTAATACGCGTTTCATCAAGGTTTGAGATGTTCTTTGCCATTGCTTTTTTGATGACTTTAGATCGGGGAATATTTTGATCGTCAACAGTGAGTGAGTTGATAAACGTGTCAGCAAATTCACGTTTACTTTGCATTGCTGCGGCAATCATTCTCTTTGTTGCGGCAATACCTGATTTTGGAATACCAGGAACGCCACCACAAATACTAAGAGACTTAACACCTCTCCATATGCAACATAATTCTGTAGCAATAGCAGTTGCGTATGAGAAACCAATAACATGTGCAGCTTGTATATCCATATAATTAATGAAATCAAGCAACATTTGGCTTTGCTCTTGAATTGAAACAGATACGCCTAATGGCTCAGCGTAACCTGTTCCGGGAATCTCTAACGTAATACATGTAAGTGTCTTTGAGAAACTCTCAGAATAGAACCTCACACTTTCAATATCTTGAAGTGCGCCAAGTAAAAATATAGCGACTTGCTCAGTGGATTTATTTTCAGTCATTGAGTAGCGGTACAGTTTGCTGTTTAGAATTACGTGTTTCATCTTTAATACCTCATAAAAAACGAGGTAAAACTATATCCGCTTACAACTGACAAGATCACTGTACAATATATCGTTCTGTATATGTTTTTCTTTTAACTAGTCGGCCCTGAATTACAAATAAGACACTGATCTATTTGATGATCTCATCGATCTTCCTACCCTCATATTGCAAGCTTTTTAAGCCTCCCCTTCCAAAACCTTGCAATTTGGGTGATGAAAATGAA